>CAZSQG010000042.1:0-32658 GCA_964608615.1 uncultured Marinilabiliaceae bacterium | reverse complement strand
CTTACCAGCATAAACATATACTTTCAGGTTGCGTATAGTTAAATCAGCCGAGGAACTACAATCATTTTTGGTAATAGTCCACCTAAATACATTGTCACCAAACCCAATTCCGCTAACAGATGTTTTAGAATCATCAGGATCATCAAAAACTCCACTACCTGATATCACACTCCAACGCCCATTACCTTGCAAAGCATCATTGCCCGTTAATGTTGTTTCATCACCACAGATGGTTTGCATACTACCAACCAAAGCCGTTGTAGGCCTATCGCTTGTTATGGTAACAATGGCCGAACTTTTACAACCATTTTTAGTAATGGTCCACCGCAGAATATTATCATCATACCCAAGATTGCTGACAGCTGTGTTATACAGAGTTCCATCAGTAAATGCCACTGCTCCTCCCAATTCCACAGTCCATTGCCCGGTTGTTCCTAAAGGAGGTTCGGTTCCTTCCAGTACAGTATTATCGGTACAAATTAGTTGTACATCTCCGGCACTAACATCCAACTGATTATTGCGTACTACCACATCGGCATAGGAAGAGCAACTTCCTTTGGATATTGTCCACCTGAAGATATTAGTTCCCTTGGCAATATTTGAAACCGTTACATTTTCATTTGTCAGGCTGCTAAAAGATCCAAAACCTTGTATTATAGACCACTTACCATTGCCTTCAATAGGATTATTGGCAGTTAATGATACCACATCTACACAGAGGTCAACCTCGGGCAAACCGTAAATAATAGCCTGATCTGGCTTATTATTCATTATTTCAATTACTGCATAGCTTGGGCAACCATTTTGTATCAGCGACCAACGTAGCCGGTTTAGACCAGGTTCAAGATTTCGAACCATAGTATTAGGAGTTGTTGAAGCATCAAAAGATGCTGCCGAACCAACGGGTTCAATAGCCTCCCATAAACCAGAAGTATTGTCATATCCATTTGGAACAGGTGTTCCATTTATCTCTGCTTCGCCATCACATACAAGACTTTCAACGGCTGTTGCATTTACGGCAAGGTTGTTATTACGAATAATTACTTCATCATAAACCGAGCAGGCTGCTGAAGCATGAGTATGGGTAACAGTCCACCTGAAGGTTACATCGCCTCTACTTATATTTGTAACATTTGTTGTTACACTGTTGGGATTAACAATATTAGCCGACCCCAAACCTGCCACAACTTCCCAATGACCAGTCCATTCAACAGGAAGCGCTGTGGCCGATAACTCATAAGTATCAGCACATATATTTTCATCCAATCCGGCATTAGCCACTGGTAAAGGATAAACAGTAACATCAAGAATTGCTGTAGCTAATGAATTACCACAACTATTATGGGGATTTACGGTAATCTGCCCTGTAAAGGAATCAATGTTTGGATCAATATCGACAAAAATAGAAGCTGTTCCCTGTCCCTGAATAGTGAGTCCGGCAGGAACAGCCCATGTATAACCGGTAGCATCGGCAATTGCATCAACACTATAAGCTGCATTGGTGGTTCCCTGACACAATTCCTCCGGTCCGTTTATTGGTCCAATGGCGACAGGCAAAAGGTTAATATTGAGATAAATTTCCCGGCTTAGTCCTTCACCACAGCTATTAGTACCACGAACACGCAGATAACCAGAGGTTGAAATTGCTTCATCAAAATAAACTTCTATGGTTCTGGTTCCGCTTCCGTTAACTATACTCGCTCCTATTGGTAAATCCCACACATATCCAACAGCATAATTGGTTGCCGGAACTGAGTATGTTTCAGTAGCACCCTGACAAACCTCAGCGGGACCAATTATAGAAGAAGGCTGAGAAGGATATTGGTTAACAGTGACAACAACATCCTGACTGCCAACTACTCCCTCACAACTGTTATCTCCTCCATTTTGATCGGTTACACTAATCAGTTTGTAAGTAGTACTTACCAGAGGCTTAACTGCCAGAACAAAAGGAGAAATGGTAATTGTTTGAGAACGGTTGGTCACTACCGGAGTACCGCTTACATCAATAATCTCCTGCCAATTAACAATCCATGGTCCGGCACCTTTTGAGAAGGTAAAGGTCAGGTTAGTTGATTCGCCCCGACATATTGTGGGATCTGCCTCGCCTGAAAGCGTAACTTCAGGCAACTCATCTACCTCTACCGTTGCCATACCGGTTCCCACATTGTTACAATATACATCGCTGACCGAAGTCAACTCAAAAGTTGAAGTAACAGCCGGATAAACCGTAATAAAATGTAATGCTGTGGTAATGTTGTTTTCAACCCACACATTGGTGTTATCGGTATAGGTAATACTCCACGGAGATGAGCCGGTAAGTTCAACAGCAATTTGTGCTGTTTCGCCTTCACAAACGCGAGAGTCCCCAAATATCCGTCCAGTTGGCAAAGGATGCACAGTAACTTCGGCACTTCCAGCACCATTGCCTTTGGAACAACTTGTTCCCTGTGCCTCCAAAGATGCCATTGTATAGGTAAAAATACCAGTGGCCGGCGCTGTTAATGGAATAAATTCAAATGGTGAATCGTCGACTATAACCACAGTACCATCATTTAATGTGGCCTCAAGCGGATTGGCTGCAATATTACTCCATCCGCTTACAATAATTTGCAACTGAGGAAAAACACCTTCACAGATATCTTCACTACCAGAAACAACACTTAGAGTGCCAATTGCTTCAGGCTGTGTAACAATTATATTTTGCGATTTAAAGCAATCATCTTCAATTGCATTTGCTGAAGAATAAACTCCATCACCATCGGCATCATCCCAAACCAAAACAGTGTAATCGCCTATGGGCAATCCAGTAAAATCTTCATTAACACCATCTGTAACACGAGTAATGTCTACGCCGGGTCCCTGAAGCCTAACCTGATAGTTAGCTCCTGTTGCCGGATAGCCACCGGAAACATTCACTCTTATAATAGCATCCGATCCACCATGACAGGTTACATCATTAACCACTTCTGTATTAAACAGCATTAAAGGCGGTTGAGTGATCTGGATATTCTCCGATTCTGATACACCATTGGCATCTGTAACAACCACCGTATAAAATCCAGCTTCCAAGTTACTTACAGCCAAGCTAACATCATTCACATCAGCAACAACTACAGCTCCTCGTGTTAAAACAATATGGTATGTAGCCGATCCAGACGTCATATCCGGTGTTCCGCCAACAACCTGCAACTGAATCTCTCCGTTGTTGCTGGCATAACATGGACGTACATTTTTTGATATATAACTTATGTTTAATGCTTGCCCTGGTTCGGTAATATTAATATTCTCAAGCACCTGAGTACAACTATTTTCATCGGTAACGGTAACCCTGTAAACACCAGCAATTAAGCCTTCCTGACGAGCAACACTCCCAGGTATTACAGAAGTTACAGGAGCAGTCTGTTCCCATGCATAGGTATAATTGCCATACCCACCTGTTACATTAACTTCAATTGCACCAGTATTCTGAGTAGGTATTGATACATTAACAATATCAACAAGATTAATACTTATCGGTAAAGACGGTTCTGTAATAATATAAGGACCGACTTCAAGGAAGCATCCAAACACATCAGTTACACGCACCTGATAACTTCCGGCTATAAGTCCAGTCTGATCTTCGGAATTTATTACAATAACAGAACCAGAAGTCGTACTCCATTGAAAAGTATATGGCTGAGTTCCTCCAATAACGGTAATATCAATTTCACCAGTAGCACTGCCATTACATAACACAGGAGTAATATTTACCGACGAAACTGTTATTGGTAAAGCAGGTTGTGTTACAGTATACGTTTCCGTTACCGTACAACCTCCATAATCAATATCAGTCACCACCACGGTATAAGACCCGGCAGCTAAACCGGTAATATCCTCACTTGTAGCAGTAAATCCCGTACTACTCCACAAATAACTGTAGTTGCCTGAGCCACCTGAAACCATAAGATCGACAGCACCCGTTAACGCACCATTACAGGTAACATTAGTTACTCCTCCATTAACCTCAATAGTGTGAAGGTTATTGACAGTTACATCCAGTTCAACCATACAAGGTCGTGCATCAGTTACCTGAACATGGTAGTCGCCACTACTTAACCCACTTTGATTTTTATTTCCTGTCACAACAGAACTGCCGGTAGTACTGGTCCAGTTATAGTTATATGGAGCCTCTCCATCTTTTACGGTTAAAATGACGGCTCCGTCAAATTCACCGGGACAAGTTTCGGATGAAATAGCAGCAGTAACATTGAGCTTTTTAGTTAATGTCACGCTCTTTTCAGTGGTACACAAAGCACCAACTCCTATATCAGTCATCCTAATGGTATAGATACCACCTGGAAGGTTTTCCTGAAGTGTTCCACTAAATCCTGCCGGAATCCCGGGACCTGCCCATGTTAACTGATAACTGCCCGAGCCGCCGGTAAGGGCGGTTATCTCGATACGATTACTTCCTGTGCAATCTGTATCATCATAATTAATTGTAAAATCAAGAGGGCTTGGTTCGTTAATGGTAAAATCAGCTATGGCATTACAGCCATTTGCATCCTGAACAATAACACTATAAGTGCCACCAGATAAACCAGTCTGATCTTTTACACCCTGTACCAAACCAGTGCCATTAACTGACGACCAGTTATAAGTGTAACTTCCAGAACCTCCAACAACATCCAATGTAATAGTTCCGTTATTATTTCCGGCGCATAACACGTCAGTTTTATTGCCTGTAACTTTTATCTCAGTAGGTTGTGTTAGAATAAACGATTTTGTTACCAAACAATGCGTACCTCCAACCATTTCAACATTATCGGTCACCACTACCGTATAGGTGCCTGCGGTAAGATTCTCCTGATCTTTAATGTTGGCTGAAATCCCTGAGCCATCAGTAGTACTCCATACATAAGAGTAATCACCTGAGCCTCCGGTTACATGTAAAACAACACCCCCATTATTTTCGCCATTACAGGTCAAATTCTGAATGGTGGCATCCACATTAATAACACCGGGAATGGTAATATCCTGATTTACCATACACATATTCTCATCGAAAACAGTGACGTTATATGTTCCTCCAAGTATCAATCCAGTAAGATTTTGCCCTGTATTACTAAAACTGCCCGGACCATTCCATACGAATGATAGATTACCTGTTCCACCATTAAGATTATTCATTGTGACAGAACGAGAATATGGATCACAATTGTCCAAAGAAGTTGTTAAATCAAATTGAATTGGAAGAGGAACTTCTACTGTAAAGGTTTCAATAACGACGCATCCATTGCCATCAGTTACCGATAGAGTATAAGTTCCACCAGCCAGATCGGTGAGATTTGGATTGATGGGATCAACAGTAATAATTCCAATATCAGGACCACTCCATACAAATGTTAAATCCGGATCAGAAACACCACTAACATTAATATTATAGATGGCTCCATCACTTTTACCGGCACAGGTTACAGCTTTTGTTGAGCCGGCCACCTGAATATCATTGCCAAATAGAACATAATAAGTTTTGGTTACAGTACAACCTCGGTCCAAATCATTTAGCTCCAAAACATAAGTGCCTGCCGATAGGCCTGTCTGGTTAAGATTAGCATTATTAAGACCCAAACCTCCCGAAGGGCTGCTCCAATTCCATACATAGTTTCCACTACCTCCAACAACCACAATATTCTTAATCTCACCAGTGTTTATTCCACTACAAGTAGCATTAATAACATCGGCAGAAATATCAATATGCTGTAAACTAATGTTGCGTGTATATACCGGACACGATGCTGATGGTAATCCAATACCATCAGTAACCGTAAGCAAATATTCACCGGCAGGTAGTGTGTTGATACTAACCGTAAAAGGCTGAACCAAAGTAGGCGCTACAACCAATCCATAATTGGTTCCAGTTAAAGTATTAAGCAAGGATACTGTATAAGAGAACTCATTGGCTGCATTAGACACACCACCTTCAATATTGAAACTTACAATTCCAGTGTTAATGGTTTCACAATTAATATTAGCATTAATATCGCTGACGGTTAGTGATTGTAACGGTTCGTTTATTATGGTTGAAACCGTTTTTCCACATCCTATACCATTATTATCTTTAACAGTAATGGAATATGGCCCGGCCGGAAGTGACGTAAGGTTAAACACAGGTCCATTATTAGTTACTGTTGCAACTCCATAACTAACCTCATAAGGTGCCACTCCACCCGAAACTGTAATAACTATTCGTCCTGAATTATCACCCTTGCATGTTATTACATCAAACGCCTCCACATCAACCAATAAATCAGTTGGTTCACTTATATCGTAAGCGGCCGAGGTAACTTCACATCCTGTAGCCATTTCAATGGCTTTTACCCGGTAACTGCCAACAGGTAATCCTGAAAGTAATGCATTACCATTGAGCAAATGAGTAATCCAGATACCACCATCAAATCTTTCCCAATTATACGTGAACGGTGTTCCAGCCCCACGTCCCAATATTGAAACCAATATTTCGCCATCGGCTTGGCCATGACAGGAAACATTTTTAACACCACCGGTTACTGAAAGCGGATCAGGCTGGCTTATTGCAAACAATTCAGATGCAGAACAAGCATTGGCATCTTCAACTAAAACCTTATAATCGGAATCCTCTGATAAATCATTAACAACAAAACTAATATTCTCCTCAACCAAATAACTACGGGTTGCTCCCACTGAAGGAATAATTAAAACATTGTAATATGGGTTATCAGGAATTAACGGATCTGCAATATTGCCCGGGTAAGCCGTGCCCCCGGTAATACTTAACTGAACAGTGCCATTAGTTTCACCTGAACAGGTTACATCCTTAACTTTAACAAAAGTAAAGTTAATAGCATCCGGCTCGGTCAACACAATAGTTACAGAATAACTTATACCATTCAAATCCAATACTGTAGCAGTATAGTTCCCGGCTGGCAAATCAATATAATTTGCATAATTATTACCAAATGTATTTTTAGGATACTCGAACAAAGCACTGTTGGTAAGAACTATTGATTGATATGGCTGCATACCTCCAACAACAGATAAATTAATGGTACCATTGGATAAACCATTACATGGTTGAGGGTTGGTTTTTGTAATAATAAAACCAAGATTCATTCCCGGTTGAGAAACCACAATATTACCACGAGTAGTAACACAATTATTGGCATCGGTTACCGAAACTTCATAAACACCAGCAATAAGATTCTCCTGTCGATAGATTCCATCAGTCAATCCTGTAATAGGAACTCCTCCCATATCAATTCCACTCCAAATTATAGAAGAATAAGGTATTGATCCATCCGAAACAGAAATTTCAATGGCTCCATCATTTCCTCCCACAATTGTAATATGGTCAATAACATCTACTGTAATCACCGCTTCTGTTGTGGGCTGAATGATTGAATAGGTATCATTTGCCTGGCAACCATGATCATCAGTAACCATCACCAGATAATCACCCTCGATAAGGTTGGTTGCCATATTGGTGTTTCCGTTATTAGCAGCTCCAAGCGGGACATTACCAGATCCGGTAACGCGGTACCATTGATAGTTATATGGCGCAGTGCCATTTTCAGTTGTAACTTGAATGCTTCCATTACTACCACCCAGACAACTTACATTTATTATATTATCAATGACGACACTTAATGAAGCACCTGGCTGATCAATAACAACGTTAATAAAATTATTCTTAACACAATAGGTTGGCGCTGCTGTACCCATATCGCGCACAGATACCTGATAACCACCGGCTACCAGATTAGTAAATACCGGAGAAACCTGCCATATTAATCCATCCACACTATACTGAAAGTTTCCTGTACGGCTTGGTAAAATAGTAAATGAACCATTATTACCACCAAAACAAGAAACATCCTTATGAGCAGCAATGCTCTCGCTGATTGTAAAATCCTGAGGTTGATTTATGGTAGCTGAAACACCATTTAGCAATTCGCAACCAACAGAAGACTCATCTCGAAGACTGATTTGATATGAGCCCTCAGTCAAGTTTTGGAATAAAGCATCGGTTTGCCAGCTGGCTCCACCATTGATGGAGAAGCTGTAATTACCACTACCACCTGCAGCTGTTACAGATATGGAACCATTATTCCCGCCAAAACAGGTAACATGGTTTATAATATTTGGAATAAGAGAAAGCTGAGTTGGTTGTTGAATGGTAACCACCACAGACTTATAAATACATGTTTTAGCATTTAAATCCCTTACCCATATGTAAAACGTACCAGATGCTAATCCACTAAACGTAGGAGATAGTTGCCAGTTAGCACCATTATCAATTGAATATTCATAATCACCTGATCCACCGGTTGCAACCACTTCAACCTGCCCGGTTGATTCAGCAAAACAATCCACATCAATATGTGATGCCACTACTTCCATAAGCATTAATGCATCCGGCTCATCAATAACAACCGGATCGCTCAACTTCTCACACCGTGGATAAGCAGCGTCTCTAACATAAGGTTGATAAGTATTTACAGTGAGGCCCGTAAAGCTGTATGTGTTGCTCCCATTTGAGAACCAGCTTACACCATCCAATGAAAACTCATACGAACCAGAACCTCCCGTTGCTATTACTCCAAATACACCTGTTGCTGCACCGTTACAATCAACGTTAATATGTTGTGACAACACCTCATCCAAAGTTAAAACCGGCTGCAGGTGAAAAATTTCAACCACATGATTAACAATGCATCCTGCAGCATCAGTAACAGTTGCAGTATATGTTCCTGGTTGTTTATTATTAATAGACAGTCCATTACCAATAACAGCGGAAGATGCGTCAGTCCAGGTTATACTATAGCCCGATGGATAGGTTGTCAAATCGGCAAAAGGAGATCCGCCTGTAATAATTAAAGTTGCCAACCCATCACAGTTGCCACCATCAATACATGGAAGACAACCCACGTCAACGGTCGTTGATGTAACATCAAGTGGTGTTGAAGGTTGATTAATTACCACGGGTATTGCAGCAGGCATTTCACAACCTATCTGGTCAGTGACCTGAATGTAATAATTGCCGGCAACTAAGCCTGAAAATACATTACTAGCCTGGCTTGAGAAAGTAATTGCATCGGTTGATATCTGATAAACATAAGCAATGCTTCCTCCTGAGGCTGTAACGGTGATAGCTCCATCGTTGCCCGCATTACACGAAACATTTTCGCTTAAGATGGCTGCCGACACCTTGTTCATCATTACCTGAACAGAACCGTTCATCATTGAATAACAGCCTAATGCCGTTATAGCCCTTACAGTATAGGTACCTGTTAATTTTACAGGTACAGCAAATTCAATAGCATTACCATCACCCGGCATGGTTTGCACGGGAGCTGCAATGTTATTATTGTAAATCAACTCATAGGTAATACCCGTTTGTGAGAAATCCACCCCAATAGTTACACCGGCATCTCCTTCGCAATATTTGGAAGAGTTAGGAATAGTACTGTATGGGGTGATATTATAAACTATTGGAGATTCATTGACTGAAAAAGTTTTTTCACGGCTGGTAACACATCCCGACACATGAGTATAAGTATATGTTACCGAATAATCACCAGGTATAACCATTGAAGGATCAAACTCTGCAACTCCATCATCAAGTGTTCCGTTAATTATTCCTGAGCCCGAAAAATTCCCTGACCCGGTTAAACCACCACTAACAAAACTACCTGTAAGTTCAACTAAACTGCCATCGTGACAATATTCAATGGGGTCGGCAATTCCACCAAAATTCACTTCCGGAGCATTCAATACATGTACAGTTTTAGTATAAACCGCGGTACATCCTGAATTAGCCGAATTATCAAAAGTGTAAGTAATATGGTAAGTTCCTTCGCCTACATAAGCAGGATCAAAATAAAATTGATCATCAACTATATCCACTCCATCACTGTCGCCCGGTGTAGAAACATATATTGGCGAACGACCTGCCACATTTAATGTTGAAGAAAAAGTATATATAGCATTTATTATACCATCATTATTCGCTTCAAGCTTAATTGGTCCGGCAGCATTTTCACAATACTCATCCTGAATAAAATCAATTGAAAGATCCGGAACTTTTATTACAGTTAAAGTAATATCGGTTGATGAGTTACAAGCTCCTGTGTTAATTGTGTAGGTAACAATATGATTACCTTCACCGGCAACCGACGGACTGAAAGTATTACCAGATACTCCAGCACCACTATAATACCCACCCGGTTGTAAAGAAACAAGAGAAACTGATGAACCATTTTCACAAAACTGCGTGGCGCCTGTGGAAGTATCAAATGAAGTATCCAACTCATCTTCAACAACAAAAGACTCTTCAATCTCATTGACGCAACCACTCCCATCAACAAAGGAATATACAGCTATGTAATCACCCGAACCTGAAACTGATGGGGTAAACTCCAAAGGATCTAACTGTGAAACATTTGCTTTTTGTGTTAACAAGGTTCTATTACCAACTCCATCAACCTTATAAATAATAAGTGTTTCACCCTCGGGAGTCCCGTACCATTGCTTTACACCATCATCTTCAACACAATAAATTGGATCAAGTCCTTCTATTGTAAGAGTTGTACCAACCTGAACAGATATAGAATAACTTCCATTACAACCAGTATTAGGATCAGTATAAGAGTATGTGATATTATGTACTCCATTACCAGCAACATCCGGATCAAAAGTGCCTGTACCATTTGCATTATCAGTTATTCCTGCACCTGAGAAGACACCATCATTAGTTGTAATATTTATACGGGTTGAATAGTTTAAATAGGCTTGCAAATTAAACGCAGTGGCCCCCTGACAAGTGACTGCCGGTAATCCTTCAAAACGAATTACATCTCCCAGGTCATCCTGAAACAAAGTGGTTCGTTCAATAAAAGAATTACATCCGTTGGGATCAACATATGAATATCCAATAATAAAACTTCTCTGGCCATAATTATTTAAGACGTTCCCAACATCAAAACTTAAGGTTCCATTTCCATTATCGGTAAAATTATTTGGAAGAGGAGAGTAGCCAACAACCGACCAGGAACCATTGGCATTGGCAGGACTTCCGCTAATAGTTACATTTCCTGCATCAGCACAATATGAACTTGATAAATTCGGAATGTTTATGATAGGATTAGAATTAACCGTTACTAATCCAGCCATATTTGCAAAGCATCCACCAGAAGAACCTCTGATGGTATATGTTCCGGGAGGGTATTTTTCCGGCCCAAAAGTAATAGGAGCTCCTGTTATTCCGGTCTGGTCAGAACCATAGTCAACCCCATCGCGATACAGGTAATAAGTTACTGAAGACTGAGAATTATTTAAGGTAATTATCACATCATCGTCTTCACAATAGGTACCCCCAACAATACTATAAACATTAGGCTGCTGATACATAACCAACTCTGAAGGTAATACAACTTCACAACCAGCATTGTTAGCAGTAACAATATAAGTTCCAGCAACCGATTGAGGACCAAAACTAACCACCAGGCCTGTTCCAACAACAGAGGTTAGTGGTGTTCCGGTAGTATTATTTCTATATAACCGGTATGTAACACCAATTTGAGATCCTGAAAGCGTTAAAACATGATCTGTTCCCGAACAGGCCGGAGAAACAGGTGTAGAAAGAATATAAGTAGTAACTGGCTGAGTTAACAAAGTAACTGTTCCAATATTTCTTGAACAACCATAACCATTAATAGCAGTCACAGTATAAACATCAGCACTAACAAGAGGTGTTGTAAAGGCTAAGGGCCCGCCATCACCAAGAATAGTTTCTAAAATAGATCCGCCAGAATTGGTAACACGATATTCAACATCGATTTCAGAACCTGCCAGTTCCACAAAAAAGTCAACACCTTCACATCCTACGGTTTCCAGCAGATTTTGCAATAATGGAGTAGGCGCAATAAAAACACTATTATCTAAAGTTTCCTGACAAGCTCCGTTTAAAGCCATCACAGTATAACTACCGGCAGTAACAATACCACTAAACACCATATCGCCACCGGTTCCGGGTTGAATAGAACTTACTGCTGTTGTTCCTCGATATAATCGGTATGAAATACCTACTTCTGTGTTAGATACCGTAATAGCATGTGCTGACCCTGCACAGCCACTTCCTGCAATACTAACATTCAAATCTAGTAATGGTTTCCTGTAAATGGTGAGCTGACCATTCATGTCAGTTAGATTTTCACAACTTACAACCTCACCTTTAATAGTATACACACCCTCAACACTCTGATTCCCAAAAGAAATAGGCAGTCCGGTTCCAAGCTGAGTACTACCAGCTACAAATACATTGTTAAGATAAAGATAATAGTCAACTCCAACCTCTGAGCCATCAAGCCCTATAACACCGTTTCCACAATAATCGGAACCTGTTAAATTAAAAACAATTGGATCATTTCCTCTGGTAAATGTGATTTCTGGAATTGCATCAATTTGAGTTGGTGTCAAAGAACAACCCGCTGCCGAAACAGCCGTTACTTTATATGTATTGGTTGTTGAAAGTATTCCAAAAGACACATTTTTAGACTCTCCGGTATTAAGCAAAACCAACTGAGAGGACCCATCAGTAGTATTTGTGATGGTAACAGAAATTTGACCAGTAGTTCCAGCCAATGAAGCTTCTAAAGATGCTGAAGCAATGGTTGAACCACAAAAAGTTGTTGAACCATTTGCAATAAAAGAGTTAAAACTTAAATCAATAGAAACTAATGAGGTTGGAGGAGATACAGAATAACATAAAGGATTATCGGTCTCATAAAGCTTATACTCATAGTCACCAATATTACTTACAGATATTGAACTAGTAACTCCAGCCCCAGACGCCAGCCCGCCAGCGCCATTATACAGCCATTCATAAGTCATATTAGCCCCGGTAGGATGAATACCATCCATATAACCATTCAGAGAAGGTGAATCACCAGCACAAGCCAGTAGAGTCCCTGTTGGATTTATCCGTGCATCAGGTAATACATAATTATTAACAGTAACAGGTTTTGACTCATATTCTACTCCACCGCAACCAATCACTCTCACAATGTATTCCCCGTTCCCATATGGTAGAACATTAAGAAACTGCCCTCCAGAAATATCCACGCCATTACGTTCCCATGTATAAGTATAAGCAGGATCGTATGGAATTGCTTCCAAAACAATATTAAAATCACCTGAACAAACCGATTCATCTCCTACCACTTTTATCTCAACATCTTTATCAGAAGAAACTTTAATGGGATTAGTTTCAAAATAGCAACCATTCTTTTCAACAATGGCATAGACCTCGTAAATTGCATTTGGATTGGGAGATGAAAATGCATAACTGTTGGAAACACCGCTTGCTAATTCAGTTGTAGTTCCATCAGTAAGGTTATTAACCATAAAAGTATGCGTATCTCCAGCCGGATTAACACTAAAGGTATGTGTACCGGTACATAATATCACATCAGAAGTTGTTCCACTTTCATTTTGTAACTCAAAGGAATAACCACTTCCCGCAACAAGATTAAAGGAATAGGTCTTGGCAGGATTTTTGTACCATTTTATAAGATATGAATTACCCGAGAGATATCCTGTAATTATTGGACTACGTCCAAAATCCGAAAAAATCAGGCCACCAGTTTCATCCCAGGTACCACCATCACGATGTCCTTCCGGAACTAATCCTATATCCATTAACATCTCACCGGTAATAAATCCACCTTCACAAACAGGAACATTAAACACCAAAGATTCAGTTAACTCCGTAATTGGAGAAGTGGACGTACATCCACTAACCTTTTGATTAGAATCGAATACACGATAAACATAATCACCTCCATTGGAAGCACTATATGAATCAGTTGAACCATCACCAGTTTCAACAGAAGCACCATTATATACCCATTCATAATTGAGATCTAATGCAATCGTAATAGGAAAATTAGAAGATGGTAATGCCCCACTAATGCTTCCATCAAGAGTTATACTACCTGAAAACTCTACAGTACCGGCTGGATTAATAATGGCATCGGGGAAATCATAAGGATACATTATTACACTATTACTGGACTTTGTCCATGGTCCAGAATTTTTATCACGATACTCTACATACACCTCATATACTTCATTTGCATCAGGCATGACAAAGGTGTACTCATGATTATTTATATTATAAATATCAGTAACTCCCGTTGTACGATTAATTACATACCACCTATAGTATTTCGAAGTTGATTGGAAGGTAACCACCCGCGAACCACCTTTACAAAGATTTTGATGAATATCTTTTGATTGAGCGAAAGAATCCACTCCTACTGACACTAATAGCAAAAACGTTAAGATAACAATTTTGCTGATTTTTTTGATAAATACCATAAGGCAAATATATTGCTATATACAACAAAGAGGTTTTCCAAAAATATTTGATTCGCTACTATTTTACCCGACAAAACACGAAATCTCAAGAAATCTATGGATTAACATAACTTAAAGAAATCATATTTATAAAACAGAGTTATAGTCAGTTAAAAATACTCATTTGAAACACCTATCAATTATTCAATACGAAAACAATAAATGTGTACGTAAATTTATCAAAAAAGTTAGGCAATCCATAATAATATATTGTTGTATTTTCATCCAAACATACGCAAACATATAATATTCAATTTACAACATTTTGCCATTATGCGAGCAACCCAAATTAAACAATTTTAACATATTAATAACAGAATATTTATGATAAGGAGAGATTAACAGTAACATGAGGCAACGTCCATAAAAAAATAATTAAAATGATAAGCAGCCGGTACCTGATTGATAACTACATAAAAAAAATTTCTTTCGGATTATCAAGACGTAATTTGCACCGCATAGAATTACTGTCTGTTAGGTTAGGAATGCATCGTTATGGCTGAAAGAATAATGTTTAAGTAAACAAAAAACCATTATACCATTAAAGTCGCAAGTCAGGGTTTAATATGAACTAAAACCTGAAACGTAGTATTATTTTTAATGTTGATTAGTTTAGGATTCAACTAATTAATTATGTCTCGTTGCTCACCTCTCGTTACCCTAAAAGGGATGACCTCCTTTTATTCGCTTTAAGGAGATTAATAGAGTACTTAGGCAAAGAGGTTAGTAAACGACATTGATGTTTTACTAATGAATATTCGCATTAATGGCTAGATCAAATATTTTTTTGTGCGATGAACTATCTGCACGCTGCCCTAAAGGGGCATAAGCAATAACATGGGGCAAAGCCCTCTGAAAAAAATGAAACTAATAATCCGCCCTCTGAAAGTGCACAAGCAAATTATTATGTCACAATCTCTCTCAAAAGTTTATGCTCATATAATCTTTAGTATAAAAAACCGCCAGTATCTGATTGATGATACCATAAAAATTCCTCTTTTTGAATATTTAGGAGGATTTGCAAAGGTTTAGATTGCAATCCGTTAAAGAGGTTGTGGTTATCATGACCATATTCACTTGATTTGCATGCTTTCAAGGAAAATTTCACAGATGACATTATTGGAAGAATTAAAAAAACAATCGTCAAAATGGATAAAAACAAAAGGCCATGCATATTCTGACTTCTACTGGCAAAGCGGATATGGTATTTTCTCTTTAAATCCTACAGAAACATACGTTGTTATTAACTATATAATAAACCAGGATGATCATCATAAGAAGGTTTCATTTCAGGATGAATACAGAACATTCCTTAAAAAACACAAGATTGAATATGATGAAAAATATGTTTGGGATTAGAAATTTGCTATCGCCCATTCAGGGCTCAATCATATTTTATCTCCAACAATCTGGGGTTTCGCCCCAGGTTGTTGCTAAAACCCTTTCAGGGTTCAATTATGAATAAATCTGCCAAAGTAGAATTAAGGAAATTTCATAAATGATACTATTCGTCAAATTCATTGTCCATATAAATACATAGTAAATCTCAGGAATTATTCATGCAACTTACGATTTATAACTCCGTATAAAAAAAACAAGATTTTTATCATTATCACAAATTGCAAAAACCTATTATTTATTTACCTATCTGCTGTTTATGTTATTTCAAAAAACACAGATCATAACTTTCAAATTATCAGCAATACATTTTTTTATATATTTGGTAAACCAATAATAAACACTTCTCAGTTATGGACACAAAGATGAAAGCCTTTATGGATACTGTCAGAGCAAAGAATCCAGGCGAAGATGAGTTTTTACAAGCTGTACAAGAAGTTGTAGAAACAGTATGGGATTTTTATTTAGAAAACCCCAGATACCAAAAAGCGAAAATACTGGAACGCATGGTTGAGCCTGAAAGGGTCATCATATTTAGGGTACCATGGATTGATGATCAGGGAGAAGTACAGGTGAACCGCGGATTCAGGATTGAGTTTAACTCAGCCATTGGTCCATACAAAGGTGGATTGCGCTTTCACTCAAGCGTTACGCTTAGCGGACTGAAATTCCTGGGATTTGAACAAACTTTTAAGAACAGCTTAACTTCCCTACCCATGGGTGGCGGTAAAGGCGGCTCAGATTTCAGCATAAAGGGCAAATCAGATAATGAAGTAATGCGTTTTTGCCAGTCATTCATGTGTGAATTATTTCGTCACATTGGGCCCAATACCGACGTGCCGGCTGGAGATATTGGCGTTGGAGGTCGCGAGATAGGCTACCTGTTTGGCATGTATAAAAAACTAACCAACGAGTTTACAGGCGTTTTTACAGGCAAAGGACGTGAGTATGGAGGAAGCCTCATCCGACCTGAAGCCACAGGATTTGGAGCTATTTATTTTGTACGTGAAATGCTGGCATTAAAAGGTGAAAGTCTGAAAGAAAAAACCATAGCAATTTCAGGTTTTGGGAATGTAGCATGGGGTGCTGTTGCTAAAGCTTCGGAGCTTGGAGCCAAAGTAGTAACAATTTCAGGACCTGATGGATACATATATGATCCTGATGGCATTTCAGGTAGTAAAATTGATTACATGCTTGAACTTCGCAACTCCAACATGGATATTGTAAAGCCTTATTCCGATAAATTTGGAGTTAAGTTCTTTGAAGGCAAAAAACCTTGGGAACAAAAGGTTGATATTGCTTTGCCATGTGCCATACAAAACGAGATGAACGAAAATGATGTTCAAACACTCATTAACAACGGTTGCAAGTTAATTGCCGAAACATCAAATATGGGATGTACCGCAGATGCGGCCAACTTAGCCACCGAAAAAATTACATTTGCACCGGGTAAAGCTGTTAATGCCGGAGGTGTTGCTGTTTCAGGACTGGAAATGAGCCAGAATAGCATGCGCCTTAACTGGAGCAGCGAAGAAGTTGATGAGCGGCTGAAACAGATAATGACAAACATACATGCAACCTGTGTGAAATTTGGTACCGAACCTAATGGAAAAATCAATTATATTAAAGGTGCAAATATTGGTGGATTTGTAAAAGTTGCCGAAGCCATGATGGCTCAGGGAATTGTTTAATAGGGAATCGATGTCGGTTAGTTAAGGATGTAATTAATAAAACAATGTCCCATTGCTCACCCCTCATTCCCCTAAAGGGGATGACCTGCGCGCCGTTCCCTTTAGGGAAGTAAAGGGTGTGCTTAGGCAAATTGCTCCTGTTTTCAGCATTTTTTTTTTTAAAAGCCACTGTATGCCTTGATTTTACAAAAGCGGATTTATAAAATGGATGTCCCAAGGTTTATTTTTACATCTTCCTTTGTTAATTTATTGATTAATACCGTGAGGAATGTAATGTGAATAGATAATAAATTTATGGAAATTGTACATTCACATACGGGACGTAATAATAATTGGACTGAATGCAGCCGAAATTGGATTCATTACTGCACTCAGAATGTAATCCCGAATGGTAGAAGATTAGATTCTTCGCTTCGCTCAGAATGACAGGCTTCTATAGTTGGGGGAATGACAGGGAAAAAATATAAATCTGTCATTGGTAACGCAGTGAGGGATCTTACATTCAATGTATGAATAAGGAATTATATTTACGATTAATGTGCATTAAGGGTTAGAAAAATAACCGTAAAGAAACCATCACTTGATTATGACTAAAGCTGCAATAAAAAAAAAGTATTAGGTTTAGCAATTGAAGTATATCAATCACTCGATTTACAACATAAACTTTGAGATCGACACCGAAAACTTTGCGATCTTTGTGACTTGGTTTTATTGCTTATTGCATAAACCCTTAATAAACTCGGTTAAATAACACCAAAATATGATTGACACCCATTCACACATATATCTTGATGCTTTTGATCAGGATCGGGATCAAACAATCAATCGCGCTCATCAGTCAGGTGTTTCAGGTATATTATTGCCCAACATCGATATTGGAAGCATTGAGCCCATGCTGGAAGCCGAAGCCAGGTACCCTGATGTTTGCCGGGCAATGATGGGATTACATCCCACTTCGGTTAAAGCAGGTTATAAAGAGCAATTATCGGTTATTGAAAATTGGCTCAGCAAGCGCACATTTACTGGAATAGGTGAAATTGGCATGGATTTATACTGGGATAAGACATTTTTAGAAGATCAAAAAGAAGCCCTGGCCATACAACTGAAATGGGCTTGCGAAATGGATCTCCCCGTAGTAATTCACACACGTAATGCCTTTCCTGAAATTTTTGAGGTATTCAATAGAGTTTATGATGATCGTCTCAAAGGTGTTTTTCATAGTTTTTCGGGTAATATTGAAGAAGCAAAGCGGGTTTTGGAGATGCCTGGTTTCTATTTGGGTATAAATGGTGTGGTTACATTCAAGAACTCATCTCTTCCGGCTGTACTTGAGGCAACAGGAAGTCAACGAATTCTGCTTGAAACAGATGCGCCCTATCTGGCCCCGGTTCCGCACAGAGGGAAACGTAACGAACCGGCTTACATGGCTTTAACAAGAGATAAACTGGCTGCAATTTTTCAAGTTTCTTCGTCAGAGATTGAACGTATAACAACTGAAAATGCTGTTCGATTGTTTAAACTACAATTTTGAGGAGGGAAATACACAATCCGCCTAGAGGAAGATTGAACCATACAAAGTGAATTATAAATCATGCATGACGCAGAAAGCAACAACAAATACTTGAACAATCAAGTACATTAATTTAACGACATTGGCGAAAAATCCGCCTAAGACACCACATAAAGATTTTTTATTTAAAATAGTTAAATGGAACGTAAAATACTCATTATATATACCGGTGGAACCATTGGAATGCTAAATGACCCCGACTCGGATCTACTGGTACCATTCGATTTCGAGAATATATCCAAAAACGTACCCGAACTTCGCAGATTTGATTTTCAGGTACGTAGTATTTCATTTAGTCCTGCCGTTGATTCTTCCATGATGAATCCTGAAATCTGGATTAAATTAGTTCAATTGATTGAGGACAACTACAACGACTACGATGGATTTGTGATTCTTCATGGAACCGACACAATGGCCTATACAGCAAGCGCTCTGAGTTTTATGCTTCACAATCTGCAAAAACCGGTAATTCTCACCGGGAGTCAACTTCCATTAGGAACAGTGCGCACCGATGGAAAAGAAAACCTGCTTACAGCACTTGAAATCGCCGCAGCTCAGAAAAACCGACAGGCACTGGTACCTGAAGTATGTATTT
This sequence comes from uncultured Marinilabiliaceae bacterium, assembly GCA_964608615.1. Taxonomy (GTDB): domain Bacteria; phylum Bacteroidota; class Bacteroidia; order Bacteroidales; family Marinilabiliaceae; genus CALEUX01. The sequence continues at coordinate 12,965 of CAZSQG010000042.1, read as the reverse complement.
ACTTTCAAACACAATTATTTCGCGGAAACCGTACAACAAAATACAATGCCGAACATTTCCGTGCATTCCGTTCCGATAATTACCCTCCACTTGCCGAAGTGGGATTACACATTAAATATAACTACCCATATATTAGATATACTACTTTAAGCGGTAATTTCCAGGCTTCAAAAAAAATGGATACATCCGTTGCCCTTCTTAAAATTTTCCCAGGTATTAGCCAGCCAGTTTTCGAATCGATTTTAGAGGCTCCGGGAATAAAGGCTATCGTTCTTGAAACTTATGGTTCAGGTAACGCCCCCACACATAAATGGTTTTTAGAAGCCCTTCAAAAGGCCGTAACCCGGGGCATAATTATATTAAACGTTACCCAATGCCTTGCGGGGAATGTTGAAATGTGGCGATATGAAACAGGTATTCACATGCTTGAAATGGGAATCATCAGTGGTCACGACATCACCACTGAGGCAGCCATAACAAAGCTTATGTACCTTTTAGCCAACAGTTCCTCAACGTTGGAAATTAAAGCTAGCCTATGCAAATCTCTGAAAGGTGAAATAAATATATAGAGGTCTTGTTTTTACCATTTTTTTTGTAATTTGCACACCTGAAAAACATCTGTTTTACGCTTGACACAATTACGTGTAAACAGCTGCATTTCAAAGGTAAAGGGGTAAATACTTAATGTTTTGTTGAATTGATTTTGTATAAATAATTGTTCTGTAAATTAAGCTTTCCAGAATCAAAATAAATTACAAAACATGAAAACATATCTCAATTAAGTTTGTGTTGAACATTATTTAACACAAACGGCACTCCTACCCGATTTTTTTTTATTTGTGAAAACTATATTTTAAATTGATTTTCGAAATATTTGTTTTTCATTATAGTTACGATTATTTTTGTTTCCTATGTTTTATAAACAATGCAAAGAAGAATATCTTTGAGTATTAACAAACCAATACAAATCAAAAATTTAAAACAGATTATGAAAAAGCTATTTGCGTTTTTGGCAGTTTTTGGGATGCTTACTTTTGGTGCATCAGCCATTTTTGCTCAGGCAGAAGAAACAGTGGCTGACGTTGCTGCAACTGAACAAGTTACAGAAGTGACACCGGCCGTTGAACAAGTTGCAACCGCTGATGATCAAGCCGTTGAAGAAGTTGGACTTCACAAACAAATTAAAGCAAAATTCATTGAGGGTGGTGCCATTTTCATGAGCTTTGTGTTGCTATGTTTAATTTTCGGTTTAGCTCTCTGTATCGAAAGAATTATTTATTTAAACCTGGCATCTACCAATACAAAAAAATTACTTCAGCAAATTGAAGGTTCTCTTCAGGACGGAGGAATTGAAGCTGCAAAAGAAGTGTGCCGTAATACCCGTGGCCCTGTTGCTTCTATCTTCTATCAAGGACTTGACCGTTTCGACGAAGGTTTGGAAGTGGTAGAAAAATCAGTTGTATCCTACGGATCAGTTCAGATGGGTCTTTTAGAAAAAGGTCTTACCTGGATTTCTCTTTTTATTGCTGTTGCTCCTATGCTAGGTTTCATGGGTACAGTAATTGGTATGATTGATGCTTTTGACAACATCCAGGCTATGGGAGATATTTCTGCTACAGCAGTTGCAGGTGGTATCAAAGTAGCTTTGATCACAACAGTATCCGGTTTGATCGTTGCAATCATCCTTCAGGTATTTTACAACTACATCGTTTCTAAAATTGATGGTATTGTAAACTCTATGGAAGATGCTTCTATCTCTCTTCTGGATATACTTGTTAAATATAACATGAAAAAATAAGAGTAATCATGACCAAACTAAATAGCATTTTAAACATTGTATTATATGCACTGCTTGCTGTTACATTGTTTCTTGCCGGTTTGTTCTATTTTGGAGGTTATGTTGAAGGAACAGTTTTTCCTACACCAATATATACCGAACCAATACTAAACTGGGCAAAAATACTAGTAATAGTTACAGCTGCCATTGCAATTATTTTTGAAATCATATTTATTGTAATGCGTCCAAAAAACGCTGTTCGTACAATGATTTCAATTATGGGTCTTATAATTTTAGTAGTAGTTGCTTATTCTCTTGGCGATGCGACTCCTTTAAGTCTGCCAGGTTATGAAGGAGGCGACAATGTGTCAAGCATGCTACTATTATCGGATACATTCCTTTACTCAATGTATTTTTTATTCGGTATTGCAATATTAACTATTGCTTATTCCGAAGTTTCAAGGTTGTTCCGATAATTAACAGGATTGAGATGAAAATCTCATCCTAAAAAAATAATTTTCTATGGCAAAAAGAGATATACAGGAAGTAAACGCAGGATCGATGGCCGACATCGCCTTCCTGCTTTTAATCTTCTTCCTTATGACTACCACCATGGATACGGACAAGGGACTGTCGAGGATGTTACCTCCACCAGTTCCTGTAGATGTTGAGGAACCTCCAATTACCAAGGAACGAAATGTTTTTGAGGTTCTTATAAATGCCCGTAACCTGCTGCTTGTTGAAAACCAATACATGGATCTGAGGAACCTGAAGGATGCCACAAAAGATTTCCTTCAAAACCCATTGAACCTCGCAACACTCCCTGAACTTGAAATGATGGAAGTGAATTATTTCGGGGTTTATCCGGTTGCTAAAAATGCAGTTGTTTCGTTGCAAAGCGACAGAGGTACTGAGTACCAGATGTACCTGAACGTTCAGAATGAACTTCAGGCTGCCATAACTGAATTACGCGACGAAATATCAATAAGGCAGTTCAACAAGCAATATAATGATCTGGATGAGGACCAACAGGATGCTGTTAGGTTCATTTACCCGCAAAGGATTTCTGAAGCAGAACCACGTAACGTTGGAGGAAAGCAATAAATGGCAAAATTTAGAAAAAAGAAAAAAGGTGGCCAACAGGCTATCAACACTGCCTCGCTTCCTGACATTGTTTTCATGCTGCTATTTTTCTTTATGGTTACCACAACAATGAAAGAGGTTAGCTTAAAGGTTCAGAACAAAGTTCCTGAGGCAACTGAATTAACCAAGCTGCAAAGAAAATCGCTTGTAACCTATATTTATGTAGGCGTACCGGTAAAACAATATCAGGGACGATATGGAAGCAATCCCAGGATACAGCTTAATGATGCATTTGCAACTGTGGATGACATTCAAAGCTATATTGTTCAAGAGCGCGAATCAATGAAAGAAGAGGATCGGCCATTAATGACCGTTTCTATTAAAGCCGACTCTGAATGTCCCATGGGTGAAATCACCGATATTAAACAAGCTTTGAGAAAAGCTCAGGCATTAAGAATTATGTATTCGGCCCGTCAGGTTGAAAAACTGAAATACTAAGACAGGCTTGAATATTCTCATTCAAAAAAAAGGCTGTTCCATTTTGGAGCAGCCTTTTTTAATCCAGGATCTTCATTGCTTTATTACAATGTTCAGGATCATTGCCCATCACAGTTCTTTCTCGTAACGAACCAATAATAAAATACATTGCTGATATAACGACACCACTTATTTTACTTTTGGTTAAAATAGCTGCTGAATTCTTATTATTTTTATAATCGTTACAAACAAATGATAAAGAAACCTCATGTTAGATAAAATATCCCAAATCCCCCAGGAGTTTTTGGTTGACACGGCATTTGACCAGTTGATGCAAAAAAGGATTCACAAGGTTTTATTAATTTGCAGCTCGTACGATGCTTTTATGCTTGAAGAAGATGGGCGTATAGATGAACAGGTCTTCAACGAATATGTTTCACTTAACCTGCGGCATCCACCTCAGTTTATACAGGTATCGTCAGCCGAAGAGGCTTTTGAGGTACTTGGCACAACGTCCATCGACCTGGTTATTGCCATGCTAAGTATTGGGGGGATGGATCCATTTTCGTTATCAAAAAAGATAAAATCTAATTATTCTGAAATTCCTATTGTAGTGCTCACTCCATTTTCAAGAGAAGTGAGCATGAAATTGAGTAATGAAGATACCAGCGCTATTGATTACATCTTTTGCTGGCTTGGTAATACCGATCTGCTCCTTGCAATAATTAAACTTATCGAAGACAAGATGAATGCCCCCCACGATGTTACCGAAGTGGGGGTTCAATGCATTATTCTCGTTGAGGATTCAGTACGCTTTTATTCAAGCTATCTGCCAATTATTTATAAAATAGTATTTAAACAGTCGCGTAAGTTTATGACTGAAGGATTAAACGCTCACCAACAGATGATGCGAATGCGTGGTCGACCAAAAATTCTTCTGGCCCGAAACTACGAAGAAGCACTAAACCTGTACACAACCTACCAAAAAAACACCCTCGGTATAATTTCAGATATATCATTTAAACATCACGGTAAAAAGGACTCACAAGCCGGTATTGTTTTAGCCAAAAAAGTTAAGGAAGACAATCCATTCCTGCCCTTTTTATTGCAATCATCCAATGCAGAAATGATAGCCATAGCAAAAGATTTGCGGGTTGCATTCATTCATAAACAATCAAAACTGCTTTTACAGGAATTAAAGGAATTTATTAATAGTTATCTGGCTTTTGGGGATTTTATCTTCACTAATCCCGAAACAGGAGAAGAGGTAGCCCGGGTAAGTGACCTTAAAGAGCTTCAGGATATTTTGCTTTCGGTTCCTAATAATTCACTCCAATACCATTTCGCGCGCGACCATGTAGCTAAATGGCTAACAGCCAGAGCTCTATTCCCAATAGCCAATGTGGTTAAGCAATTTAAGGTCGACAATAATACTGACATTAATACGGCAAAAAAGCACCTTCACCATATCATAAGCGTTTTCAGAATGAGTAAAGGACGGGGCGTTATTGCAACGTTCGATAGTGAAAGATATGATGATTATGTTACTTTTTCACGTATTGGAGAAGGGTCGATTGGTGGAAAAGCAAGAGGTCTGGCATTTTTAAGTACTCTGATTCAAAAGTATACTGTGTTTAAAAGTTTTCCGGATGTTGTAATTACCATTCCGCGTACCGTAGTTCTTGGGGTTGATATTTTCGAGTCCTTTATGGAAAATAACGAACTTTATCCCATTGCTCTTTCAGATGCATCAGATGAAGAGATCCTGGAAAAATTTGCCTCCTCTGTATTGCCTGAATCAGTAATCCATGATTTGGAGAAGTTTGCTTCAGTTATTAAGAAACCTGTTGCCATCCGTTCATCCAGCCTATTAGAAGACAGCCATCACCAACCATTTGCCGGAATATATTCAACATATATGATTCCCCGTGGTCAAAACGATAAGGATATGGCCATACAGATAGCAATGGCTATAAAGTGTGTATATGCTTCGGTTTATTATAAATCGAGCAAGGCGTACATGACCAGTACTATGAACCTCATTGACGAAGAACGTATGGGCATTGTTTTGCAGGAAATTGTTGGACAAACCCACGAGAACCGGTTTTACCCAACATTTTCAGGTGTTGGCCGATCGGTTAACTTCTACCCCATTCCTCCAGAAAAATCGGAAGAAGGCGTAGTAAACGTTGCCCTTGGACTTGGAAAACACATTGTGGAAGGAGGCACTTCATTACGTTTTTCGCCCTTTTACCCTCAAAAAGTCATTCAACTATCTTCACCAGAAATGGTGTTACGTGAAACACAGAAAAATTTCTATGCACTTGATCTCAACTCAAGCCATTTTGTGGCCTCAGTTGACGATTCCGTAAATCTTATTAAGCCAGATCTAAGAGAAGCTCTTAAAGATGGTTCACTTAGGTGGATTGGCTCATTGTTTGATTTGCAAAACCAAATGATCCGTGATGGAGTAACCGGAGGCGAAGGATACCCTTTAGTTACTTTTGCCAATATACTGAAATACGACGTTTTTCCATTGGCTGAAATCATGAAAGCAATACTCGAAATTGGTCAATTAGAAATAAATCAGCCTGTTGAAATTGAGTTTGCTGTTGATTTACAAACACCTTCAGATGCACCTTCGGTATTCTACCTATTACAAATAAGACCCATAGTCGACAGCCGTGCCTCCCTAGGGCCAAGTGTGGAAATTACAAATGAAGATGATGCGTTTATTTATTCCGAATCGGCCCTTGGAAATGGTATAATCAATGACATTGCTGACATTGTTTATGTAAAACCTGAAAATTACAACCCGGCATTAAATAACGATATTGCCAGCGAAGTAGAAAAACTAAACAACGAGCTTCAAAAACAAGGAAGACCATATTTACTGATTGGCCCAGGAAGATGGGGCTCGCAGGATGCATGGCTGGGGATTCCGGTACGATGGGGCCAAATATGCGGAGCCAGAGCAATAGTGGAAATGGGTATTGAAAATTACAATGTAGAACCCAGTCAGGGCACTCACTTTTTCCAAAACCTAACATCGTTGCGAGTGGCTTATATAACCGTAAACACCCACCTAAACAAGGGAAAACTAGATATAGACTGGTTAAACCAACAACCAGCACAATGGGAATCTGATAAAACAAAGCATATTCGCCTTCCTCATAAATTAAAAATTAGCCTTGATGGAAAAAATGGTAGATGCAAAGTGAATTATCAGGATATAGATGAAGAGATTTCGAATAATATATAACAATGGATACTGACCAATAAACAAATTGGCTTTGAGACTTCTCTCATCGTTCGAAATGACAATAAGGTAGCACGCATGAGAGATTAGGATTTGAGGGGAGGTTTGAGACCTCCCCTCAAACCCTAATCTCTCTCCCATTAAAAGAGTGCGGTGTCATCCAGAGCGCAGCGATGGATCTAATTATCAATAAATCAACAGCCTGTCATCCAGAGTCGCCACCCAATAAATTGGGCAAAATATGAACATGACAAACAACCTCACCTATAATCCAATAAAACGGTAGCCTAACGAAAACATAAGGGTTTTGCTTTTCCTATCAAGTTCTGTTTTTGAAACATCGTTTAAACCCCATTCATAACGAACATCCAGGTTGAACTTCCAGACCTCAACTCCAGCTCCCAATTGAAAATTCCAGTTTAAGCCATTTAGCTTATCTTTATCAATATCTTCAGGAACCGATAATGACGAAAAGCTCAATTTATCACTGGCTTTAAAAGATGCAACAGGCCCGGCAACACCATATATGTTAATCACTTTTAAATCAACTAGTTTAAGATGTGCCAAAATAGGAAGATCCCAGCTATAATACGAAACCTTTTCAGAAATTGCAACATTATTTTCTGTTGCAGTTTCTTCAAGAGAATAGTTTGTGACCCCACTTTTTTTACTAAAATAAAACTCCGGCTGAAGTGACAAATTCCCAACTAAACCAATTCGCGAATAAACACCAATATTATAACCGCTTTTAAAATCATCCTTAGCATTTAAAAAGCTGTAATCATCAAGCTCCGATAAGAATCCTGATGCATTGTCAGTACTAAAACTTGTTGAACTATATCCAAGTTTCAAACCCAGTTGAAAATGGTCCTGTGCCTTGACAGTAAAAAAAGAACCTGCACATAGGAGCAGAATAAAAAAATATTTTTTCATAATTTTCAATTTTTATAAAACATACTTTTACAGGAAAAGCTATATCAAATATAAACGTAAACTAAATATAATTATTTTACTCCCTATAAAATGATATATTTCCCATAAATTGTACCAAAACAAAACTATAAAAATTTACACCAACTATGCCCTATTGAAGACAAATTATTTGTATGCTAAATTTGAATTATTGAACTTTACTACCCAGCCAACAAAGTGTTATAAAAGATGAATTATTCTTGCCGCCTGTTTCTTTTAATTTTGATGATCACCAAAAACACTCTGCCTTTTTTTGCTCAGGAACCCGTACAAACATTTATTATCAGTGGCTTTGTAAAAGATATATCAACTGGAGAGATGTTACCCGGGGCTTCGGTTTATTCTTCAGAAACAAAACTTGGAGCAATAACCAACGCCTATGGATTTTACTCACTTACTTTGCCCATTGGTAAACACACCATAATATGCGCCTATCTTGGATTTCAACCATTTAGTTCGGTTATTGAATTAACCAAAAACACCAGACTAAATCCGGAATTATCATCTCAAATGCACAACCTTAGTGAGGTGAAAATAAATGGCCTATCAAAAGCTGATCAACGCAGCCTTCCCTATATGGGTCTGGAGAAATTAAATATTTCAGAGCTCCGAAAAATGCCGGTTCTATTCGGAGAAACAGATCCGCTAAAAACTATACAATTATTGCCAGGCATTTCACCAACCAGCGAAGGCTCAACCAGCCTATCGGTACGCGGTGGGAACCCCGATCAAAATCTGTTACAATTTGATGAAGCCATCGTTTACAATGGAGGCCATTTACTTGGTTTTTTTTCCATCTTTAACAATGATGCTATTAAGGAAGTACAAGTTTACAAAGGTGATCTGCCCGCCTGGACAGGAGGCCGGCTCTCTTCGCTTATTGATATACGAAGTCGTGATGGAAATTTAAATGATATTTCAGGAATTGCCGCAATTGGGCTTATTTCAAGCAAAATTACAATTGAAGGTCCGATAAAAAAAGGAATCTCGTCGTTCCTAATTAGTGGAAGGCGCTCCTATTTAGATATGTATTTACCCCTTTCATCAGAGAAAGAGATACGTGACTACAGATTGTATTTTTACGATACCAATATCAAGCTCAATTACATAATTGGCGAAAACGACCGGTTGTTTCTTAGCAGTTACTACGGCCATGATGCCCTCAAAAACAATATGGCCCGACTTAATTTTGGCAACAGAATGTTATCGCTGAGATGGAACCACCTGTTTTCTCAGAAACTCTTCAGCAATGCAACATTAGTATCCAGCAGATATAATTATTATCTGGAATCGATAGGGGAAGCTCTGGAATCGATACAATGGGATTCTCGTTTAAATGACTATTCATTTAAATACGCTTTTTCGTATTATCCAGAGCCAGGAGATTTGGTTGAATTTGGCATTCAATCGATTTACCACTCAATAAATCCAGGTCATATTGCATCACCTGAAGAAGACTCATCCATTAGAGAGATTAATATACCCATTGCCAACTCATTCGAACATGCCTTGTATATCAGTCACACTAAACATTTAGGCAAATCAGTCACTATCAGGTATGGACTTCGTTATTCTCTTTTTCAAAATATCGGCAAAGGACAAGTTTTTAAATTTGATAAGGATTTTGAACCCGTTGACACCATTAAATACTCCAGCGCGAAGGTTTTTAATCACTACTCTGGTCTTGAACCCAGAATTGGTTTTTCATATAAACTTTCGCCTGTATTCACCTTAAAGGCGAGCTACTCCAATACGCGCCAATATTTGCATCTGGCAAGTAATTCCAACTCAGCAACACCTCTGGATATATGGTTTGCATCGTCACCAAATATTAAACCCCAAATATCCAATCAATTTTCGCTTGGCTTAACGTTTGCCGAGCCAAAAGAAATATGGGAACATTCTATTGAACTTTTCTGGAAAAAAAATACAAATGCTATTGATTTTAAAGAGCATCCTGACTTATTGCTCAATGAAGCTTTAGAAGGAGAAATTAGAACTGGACGGGCTTTTTCAAGAGGTATTGAATGGCTTACAAAGTACACACAACCAAAATTTAATGGATGGGTAGCCTACACCTTATCAAAATCAGAGCGACAAAGCAAATGGATTAACAATGGAGAAAAGTATCTGTCGTCTTATGATCATACGCATAATTTATCCATTGTTATTAATTATGTGATAAATCCAAAAATACAACTAACAGGTAATTGGGTTTATTTTACCGGAACTCCAGTTACCTTACCAATTGGAAGATTCGACTTTCAGGGAGGGGTTATCCCCATTTACTCTAAAAGAAATGCCGAACGAATGCCCGATTATCATCGCATGGATGTTGCTCTATCCATCCAGGGGAAAAATCCCGCTTCGAGATCATGGAAAAGCGAATGGCATATCTCTGTTTATAACATTTACGGACGAAAAAATACCTGGATGATCGGATTTACAGGTGATGATGACATTGATCCATATCTAAAGAAAGCAGAAAAGACCTATCTTTTTTCAATAGTTCCTTCAGTGAGTTATGTAATCAGATTTTAAATCAGATCGATATGATAATTACTAAAAATACTTATAATTCATTGCTTTTGTTCACTGCCATATTCATGGTAAGTTGTACCGAAACCATTGACTTGAGCCTTAATACTACCGCTAGGAAATTAGTAGTTGACGCAGTTATCTCAAACAAACCTAATGTACAGGTTGTAAAACTTTCCTGGTCGGGCTCGTACTTTAGCACAAATGAATTGCCTCCTGTATCTGGAGCTACTGTAACCATTCAGGAAGGACAAAAAATCTTCACATTAAGGGAATCAACCAAAAATCCAGGGTATTACTATATTTTACCCGAAGATTTTGTGCCTGAACCGGGCAAAACCTATAACCTCATAATTGCCGATCTTGATCTGGATGAAAATGGAGAACCCGAGATTTACACCTCTACTACCACGATGCCTCAAACTGTAAAAATTGATTTCATTGACCTCAAATACCAATATTTTAATGATGACTGGGAAATTTGGCAAGTGCTGGTCTATTATCAGGATCCACCAGCCATTCAAAACAATTATATGTTCAGAATTAGTCAAAATGAAAATAGTTTTACAAAAAGACCATCCGACATTCGAATCTCAAATGATAAATTCTTTGATGGGAACTACGTTAATGGGTTATGGGTTCAATCTATTGATGCCCGAGAAGAGTACCGCCAATTAGAAGAAGGAGACATAATTACCCTTGATTTGGGATCAATAACCAAAGAATATTACGAATTTTTGGAAGCCATTAAAATGGATGAACAGGGATCTGATCCACTTTTTAACGGACCACCTTCAAATGTGACTGGTAATATTAGCAATGGGGCTCTTGGTTTTTTTACTGCATTATCTAGCAGCACTGCTGAGGTAGTTTACAACCCGGCTAAACATGATTAGGATTAAGAAAATATCCAGAAAATAAAGAGACAGTATAACCCTCCGAATAAACTAACAAAAGTAAGAATACAAAAGTCTTAACCCTTGATGCCTCCTACTGGTTTCTGATAAGCCATCGACCAAAAAATCCGGAATCGTTGATATATCAATGTGAATGCTAAAATTTATTCTTTAATAAGTTGATAAACTAATATTCATCCAACACCTCTCACACACTTTTTGAAGGTCGTCGGATGAATATTATTTTTTTCAATATATCAAACCTCTTTCGCCTATAAAAGTCCGTTAATGCTATAACAGTCTTTAAGTTTTTATTCATTCTATTATCATCCAACTTTACACAATTAATTTGACACTGGAGTAAAGTTCACAATGAAGCTTTGCCTTGTCTCAACACCAAATTCCCAAGGGGTAACTCAACCGATCATGTTAATAAATCCAATTCAGACTTGATACTAATGCAAATTAGAGCCAATAATATTAAAAAACTCCTCGCGGGTTGCCTGATTTTTAAGAAACGCACCCGTAAAATCGGATGTGGTGGTAACCGAATGCTGCTTTTGAACCCCTCGCATTTGCATACACATATGCTGAGCTTCAATAACCACAGCAACACCTAAAGGATTCAGAGTATCCTGGATACAATCCTTAATTTGTGTAGTTAATCGTTCCTGCACCTGAAGCCTGCGGGCAAAGGCCTCCACCACACGGGCAATTTTACTTAGTCCGGTGATATGATGACGTGGAATATAAGCCACATGGGCCTTACCAAAAAACGGGAGTATATGATGTTCGCACATTGAGTATAATTCAATATCCTTCACCACCACCATTTGCTGATAATCCTCCCGAAACATAGCCGAACGTATAATATCGTCAGGCTTCATATTGTAACCCTGAGTTAAAAACTGCATCGCCTTGGCTACCCTTAAAGGTGTTTTTTCAAGCCCCTCACGCGTTTCATCTTCTCCAAGCAGAATCAATATCTCTTTGTAATGTTCCGATAATTTACGGGTTGTTTCATCGTCGTAATTTTCAATCTTCGAATACCCGTTTCCTCCATTAAGAGTAAACTCCATAATTTCCTTCAATAGTGATTAGTAAACATTTTACATAACTTTTTTCAGATCAGAAATGGTCATAAATCAATTTCCTTCGTGATCAGTCTAATCTTAAAATATAGTATCAAACAAACTTTTTTCTCAATAAAAATAATTCAACCCTTTCCCAAAACCTTAACCTTAAAAGATAAAACGAACCATGAGCAAGCCTTTAGCTTCGCTTCCCGATTCCGGGATTGAAAGATCTTCGATTCTCACACAGTAGAATAACCTCCCACCTTTCAGCCGGGAGTCTATGTGGCAATAAAAAACTAAATTATAACATATAAAACAAATGCCATTCTTAATAATAAAACCAACATCCAACGCCAGCTACAAATCCAGAATCAATTCATTCAGAGAGCGTTTTGGCACATGATGCACAGCATTTTCATCACGATAATATTTTATATCTCCATCTTTTACATCCTCAAGAACAACAACTTCTTTTGGTTTCCCAAGAGCTAATACCTGAATTATTTCAAAACGCTTTGGAATTTTTAAAGCCTTCTGTAACTTAATGCGTTCAACTGAACCAATAATACAGCCTCCAAATCCTTTTTCGGTAGCGCCCAATAAAATATTGTTGGCAAAAATACCTTCATCGCAAAAATAATTGTCTGAAATACTGGTATCAATTAACATCACAATATAAGCCGAAGGTCGTTCTCCTTCAACAGGCCCTTTCCAGTCTTTAAGATATCCGGCCCATGATAAATGAGGAAAAATCAAAGCATTTTTATCAGGAGTGCTTGAAATAATATATTTAATTGATTGGGAATTGCGCGCTGATGGCGATATTCTTGCCAAATCAATAAGCTCCTTAAGTGTCCCAACAGGAATTGAAACATCCTGATAAAAAC
>CAZSQG010000041.1:0-33068 GCA_964608615.1 uncultured Marinilabiliaceae bacterium | reverse complement strand
TCCTGTTGGCGAAGTAGTTTCATTCAGAGTGGCCGTAAAGAAATTTTTTGATGCCATTCCCAGTTTATTACTCCTTATTATAGTTATTGGCGGAATTGTTGGAGGTTTCTTTACTGCTACCGAAGCATCAGCTATTGCTGTTGTTTATTGTTTAGTTCTTGCATTTCTGTACAAGGAAGTTAAAGTTCATAACCTTCCAAAAATTCTCGTAAGCACTGTTAAAACCACAGGTATTGTGATGTTGCTAATTGCAACATCAATGGGGCTTTCATGGGTTATGTCGTTCGAGAACATTCCTCAAACTGTTAGTAACGGCTTGTTATCTGTCTCGTCCAATCCTTTCATAATCTTAATGATGATTAACTTAATACTTCTTTTTGTTGGAATTTTTATGGATATGACGCCGGCAGTACTGATATTTACCCCGATATTCCTTCCAATTGTCACATCTCAACTAGGATTAGACCCCATTCATTTTGGTATCATCATGATTCTGAACCTTAATATTGGTTTGTGTACGCCACCGGTTGGAGCGGTGCTTTTTATTGGTTGCAGTGTAGCAAAACTCAAAATTCAGGATGTTATCAAACCAATAATTCCGTTCTTTATTGCCATGATTGTGGTGCTGTTATTGGTTACCTTTATTCCATCCATCAGTCTTATCGTTCCAAGAATTTTCGGATTCTAAACAAACTTTAATGTCTTTAAACGAATAAAAAACAAAAGCGTGTCTAAAAAACACATGTGGGCGAAAAGATTTTTCGCCCACATATTAAACACTTTACTTACAATACTAAATCCTTCACATTTTACATCATTGAAGAAAACATTCAGGTTAAAAGTGTTTTTATAGACAACTCCATTATTTTCAATAATTAAAGAATGAAGCAAGTCAGAATTAAAGATATAGCGCAAAAAGCCGGAGTTTCAATTGGAACGATAGATCGCGTATTACATAATCGTGGTGAAGTGGCTGCCGAGACAAAAGAGAAGGTGCTTACAATTGCCCGGGAAATGCACTACCAGCCCAATATTGTTGCCCAGGCCCTTACTTCAAAAAAACAATACAACCTGGCCGCACTGCTTCCCCGTGGAGGCGACGATAATGTTTTCTGGATGTTACACCCGCAGGGAATTGAGCAAGCCGTCAAAGAACTACATCCTTTCCAGGTAGATGTACGTTTCTTTTTCTTTGAGTTACACAACGAAAGTGATTTCCAACAAAAAACAAAGGAAATTATTGATTACAAACCCGAAGGGGTCATTTTTGCACCCATTCTGAAAAAGGAATCGTTGACTTTTTGTTCTGAACTTGACCAAATAAATATTCCATACATCTTTATTGATACTAATATTGAAAACACCAACTGTCTTGCTTTTATAGGAGAAGATGCTTATCAAGGCGGACGAGTAGCTGCAAGCCTCATTGATTACGGCTTGAACCCTTCACGTGACATCCTTATTGTAAACATTGCCAAAGATTTGGGAAACACTCAGCATTTAAACGCCCGTAACCAGGGATTCATGAGTTTCTTCCTAGACGCTGGTAAAAATAAGGGTATGAAAATTACTGTTGAAATTCATTCTACTACATCAATTGAGGTTGAGAACAGAATGGATTCAATTTTAAATGCCAATCCAAACATTGGTGCCATTTTGGTTTCGAGTGCTAAAACTCATGTTATCGCTAACTATATAGAGAACAGAAAACTTAAGGATTTGATTCTTGTTGGCTACGAAGTAACACGTAAAAATGTGAATTATCTTAAAAAGGGAATTATTCGGTTCCTTATTGGACAAAAGCCTATGGACCAATCGGGTAAAGCTGTAAAAAAGATGTTTGATTACCTTACAGCACGTCAGATGCCATCCAAACGTGAGTACCAACCCGTGGAAATTATTAATGTTGAAAATGTGGATCTTTTTTAAAGAATAATTTATGGAAAAATTATCAAAATACTCCATCGGAATGGGCGACCGGTTTGCACATCAGGCCCAATGGCAGCTAAAAGCCGTTATGGATGCCGAAAACAAAGGTTTCAGCATTACTCCTGTATGGAATAAATCGAACCGCGAACACACCAATATTGGTAGTCAACCGGCTGACACGCGTAAAGCTGTTGATGTTGCCATTAAAGAATTGGCCTGGATCAAACCATATTTTGTAGATGCTGACCACATTAACCTTGATACGGTAGGAAAATTCATGGACTTCTCTGATTTCTTTACCATCGATGTGGCTTCATACATTGGAAAACAGGGTAATAACACTGAGAGAGATGAGTTTTTGAAAAAAATGGAAAGTTACACCGGTGTTTTCAACATTCCCGGAATAGCCAAACCCTTTTTGGTAAGCAAAGAACAACTTGAGGCCATTACAGATCAATACCTTTATGCTGCCTGTATGGCTGGCGAGACTTATCAAAAGATTGCTGCGGTCAAAGGAGCAGGCAATTTTATTACCGAAGTTTCAATGGACGAGGTCCCAAACCCCCAAACTCCTGCCGAACTGTTATTTATTCTGGCAATGCTGGCTCATTATAATGTACCGGCACAAACTATTGCTCCCAAATTCACCGGCCGCTTTAACAAAGGGGTTGATTATGTGGGCAACACCAACGCTTTTGCCGAAGAATTTGAAGCCAACCTTATAGTAATTGATTATGCAGTTAAAACATTTGGTTTGCCCAAAGAATTGAAACTCAGCATTCACTCCGGCTCTGATAAATTCTCAATTTACGATTCCATTCGCGACCTGACCCAAAAGCATGGCAAAGGCTTCCACCTTAAAACAGCGGGTACTACCTGGCTCGAAGAAGCAATAGGACTGGCTCTTGCTGATGGTGAAGCCCTGGCTTTTATCAAAGAGCTTTACGCCAAGGCTATTCAGAATGTTGAAAAGCTATGCGCTCCCTATGCCGATGTTATTGATATTGACGAAAGTCAACTACCATCAGCCGAAATCGTTAATAGTTGGAGCAACACTGATTTGGCTAATGCACTTCGTCACATTCCAGGTCATAAGCAGTACAACCCCAACATGCGCCAGTTAGTACATGTGGCCTATAAACTGGCTGCGGATAAAATTGACACCTACAATGCTCTTTTGGAAAAGCATTCTGATATTGTTGGGCAATGCGTATATGAAAATATTTACGAAAGACACTTAAAACGTTTGCTTAATCTATAAACGTCTTCAGTTTTTTACGAAGAGAAAAAACGTTGCAGAGAAAACTAATGTTAGTGAGGGTTTCACTTTGAGTGAAGCCCTCTCTGTTGTTAAATAGGGTTTTATTTCACCACAAGTAGGGATGAATAAGCGTGTATCAAATACAGGATGAATCGAACCTGACCATTCCTGGCCACCAGATTTGTATTTCCAAACTCCTTCAGCGACAGGGAAAGCAGGTAATAATTTACTAAAGAACCCGCTTTCCCGACACCTGAAAAACACACCTGAAAAAACCTTTTCTATCTGTCTAACTCCAATGCTGCCATAATAAACGAAGCTACTCCTTTAGGATCGTTATTCACCTGCTTCTCTGAAACATAATACTCATAAGACCCGTCGCGATAAGGATTTCCACCCAAACCACAAGCCCCACAAATATGTGTCATAGTAATATAACCATCTGCATCTGCCACAATCAGATGCTCCAAAATAGAATCAAAGGCATCATTTGCAATGGTCAGATATTTTTCGTTCAAATACCCTTGTTTAGCTCCCTTTGCAAAGGCATAGGTAAACATTGCTGAGCCTGAACCTTCAGCATAATTACCTTCAACGCCAACCCTATCAAGCACCTGAAACCAAAGTCCTGTTTCCGGGTCTCTGACATTAACCAATGCTTCGGCTGTTTGATTAAAAATATTAATAATCTCGTCTCTGTCGGGATGATCTTTGGGCATAAAATCAAGCACATCTACTATGGCCATCATGTACCAGCCCATAGCACGGCTCCAAAAATGCGGAGAGCGTCCCGTTTCCTTGTCGGCCCACTTTTGCTGAATACTTTCATCCCATGCATGATAAAGAAGACCTGTTTCTTCATCACGCGTTTTTTCATAAACCAGAATAATTTCATGAGCCACCACATCAAACCATTGAGGGGCATTAAACTCTTTGGCATATTGTGCTAAAAAAGGAGTTGCCATATAAACACCATCCAGCCAAATTTGGGAAGGATAGATTTTTTTGTGCCAAAAACCTCCCGATTCAGTTTTGGGATGGTTTTCCATTTGCTTAACATGCAATTCTATGGCATCGCGATATTTTTTTTCACCAGTACGCTTATACAGCGAAATTATGTTTTTGGCGGGATTAATTCGGTCAATGTTATATTCTTCAATCCTATAATTCTTAACAGTTCCGTCCTCCTGCACAAAAAAGTTTATATAATCCTCCATGTATTTGGAGTATTTAGGATCAACATTGCCTAACTTATCGATAGCTTGCCCAACAAAGGCAATATCATATTGCCATTTTAAGTTCTTCCTATCCAGATAATTTATTAAACTATCGTAGCGTCCTATAACTGTATTGGCCATCCTGGCAGACCATTTATCGGCATTTTCCTTCGACGATTTCGTTGAATGACAGGCAAAGACTCCCATCACCATCAATAATACTATGGTTCGAAATAATTTTAGCATAACACAAATTTAATTATTAAAAGCTACCCCCCTATTATAACAGGGAGGTAGCTTCTTGCTTATAATTCATTTACTAGTAGCCTGAATTTTGCCAAAAACCTTCTCCTGGAGTAGAGGAAAAATTGGTTATGGCATCCAGTTGGGCCTGTGGTATTGGACGTAATAAATGATTGGCATTAACCTGCTCCGAGGCTTGAGCATTGTATTTTTGCACTCGGTCAACCAAAGTTTTAGTACGCTTAAGATCAAACCAGCGCTGTTGCTCACCACAAAGCTCAATGGCACGCTCTTCAAGAATTGTTTCAAGCGTTGCACTCCCAACCAATGTATTATCCTCACCCGGGATAGCGCGAACACTGCGAAGTTCATTAATGGTGGCCATTGCACTTGCTCCGTTTTCGGTATAAATCTGACATTCGGCTTTAATCAAATACATTTCGGCCAAACGAAGAACCATGGCATCACGACTTGAAATATCATGAGTTGGATAGGTTGGATCATACACATTATCCAGAAATTTTTTAATACCAGGGAATGAACACCATCCTCCAATCTTATATGTGTCATAACGATTGTCATCATACACATCAGATTTTTCCTTAGCGCTCTCAGTAGGAAGAGCAGTGGCAGGATCGGAGGAGGTGTAAACCGGAATATCCCCATTATTCATAAACTGGATGCGGTAACGGTCTTTAGCCCATGCTTGCTGTGCCTGACCAGCAGCAGAATTACCATCCAAAGGACAAAAATAAATAGCTGTATCCTGAATAGCAGTATATTTTTTCGAACTGCCTTCGAGTCCCTCTGCAATGGTGTAAGCTTCAAGAAGCGTTGCATTGGTCCGTTGATCGGTAGCACGATGTCTATCCAATAATTTCCATAAATAAAGGGATGGTAAATAGCGTGTAAATCCGCGACCATAAGGAGAATAATGTTCCGCAACAAAAACGGACTCCCCAGTTACAGTATTAACCATATATGAGGTCTTTTCGTTTGTTGACCT
Organism: uncultured Marinilabiliaceae bacterium; assembly: GCA_964608615.1. Lineage (GTDB taxonomy): Bacteria > Bacteroidota > Bacteroidia > Bacteroidales > Marinilabiliaceae > CALEUX01. The sequence continues at coordinate 27,412 of CAZSQG010000041.1, read as the reverse complement.
GATAAATATTTCTTTACCATTACCACCAAGATCGCTCGCTCCATTGTTCCACATCGGAACAAACATTAATAACATAGCACTACCACCACGGGAATAACCAGTACGGGTTATCAAAGAGTTGTAATCCAAGGCATCGCCGCTTGTACTTTTTCTATAACGTTTGGGAATACAATTTACAGTACTCTTAATGTCAGATGAATAGGCAACTCCCCATATTGCTTCACGGTTGGTTGTGATATCTTCATTGGTCATTGACCATGTATCGGCATAATCATCATAGAAAGAGGCAACAGGACTACCCATAACAACCTGAGCCTCAGCCTGAGCCAAAGCATAAAGATCCTGACCTGCGTAATCAGCATTGGAAACAATACTGTTCTGTCCCAACCAGGATGCCGCATAAAGTAGAACTCTGGCTTTTAAAGCACGGGCAGCCCAATAGTTAGCCCTCCCATCGCTTTTAACTGTATAATTAGCTTCTTCAAAAGCATCAATAGAGTTATCCAAATCAGATAACATCTTGCTATAAACCACTTCTTCAGAAACACGTTCAGGGTTGTAGTTTACTTCGCTAACAGGCTCCTCATTATATGGTACAGGTCCCCAAATATTAACCATATGCCAATAGTAAAAAGCGCGTAAAAAATAGGCCTCTCCCATATACCTGCTTCTGATTCCTTCACCAATATTGATGTTGAGGGGCACATACTTCAGTGCATTATTGCAAACATCAACCGCACAGTAAAAAGCTTCCCAGTAATGGTCAAGGCTTGCATTATCGCTACTATTACCGTCCAAACTGACAGAGGTTAAGTTATAAGAATTTAACGACTTCTGTTTATTGTCATAACCATAATAGAATAAATCAGTTCCCATTTCAGATAAACCCAAGCCGGCTTCTTTGCCATACCAGGCTCTGGTAAAACTATAACATGAAGCTATTAAACCATCAATTCCTTTAGATGATGCATAAGATAACTCCGCTGTTTCTCCTACTAGATTTTCTTCCTCAAGAAAATCGGAGCAAGATAAACCCCCCAGCGTTAACACTGAGGCACATAATAATATATATAATTTCTTTTTCATTATGATCTTTTTTTACATTAGAATTGTACATTCAGTCCAACAACCAGCTGCTTTGCCAAGGGGAAAGCTATTGAACCACCGCGTTCAGGGTCATAATTATCAATACTGCTAAAAGTAAAATAATTCTTTAATGAACCATAAATATTGACATTTTGGATACTCATTTTACTTATTAACGTTTTAGGCAAACTATAAGACAATGTAATATCCTTAATCTTAATATAATTGGCCTTTTCATATAACAATGAAGATCCATAATTAGTATGAGTTGCGGCATTAGCACTACTTAATCCCGGACTTGGAAAGTCGGCATCTCTATTATTAAGTGTCCAATAATCAAGATCGCCCCAGTTAGCTGATTCAAAGTTTAATTGCGAATTCATATCGTATGAGATATAACCTCCCAAACGAGCATAAACCAAAAACGAAAAGGAAATATTCTTATACGTAAAGTTATTATTCATCCCAAAAACATGATTCGGCGACTGGTTGTACACACGTTTATCATCATCATCCAATTTTCCATCATCATTTGCATCAACAACCTTAATTGATCCGGGGGTTCCATAACTAGCAATATAACCAGGAGATTCATCAGGATGACGCAACTTCCAATCGGCTATATAAGTAACAAATTCATCTACATCCCAGCACCCATCGTTTTCATAATCATAATAAGCCTTAACAGGTTCTCCAACAAGATGCGCTTCGCGACCAATAATATTCCGTTTAAGTCCATCGGCAAGAGCAACAACTTCATCCTTGAAAGTAGAATAAGTCCAATTAACATCCCACGAAAAGTCTTTTGATTTCACAATCATTGTATTCAAAGCAATTTCAAGACCACTGCCTTTGGTTTCTCCAATATTGTCAATAATGCTAGGAAATACGGAAGAAGGTGGGGCACTTTTAAGATATAACAGATCATTTGTATTACTGATATAATAGTCCAAACTACCCGACACACGATTATTAAACATTCCAAAGTCCAATCCAAAATTATAGGAGGTAGTGGTTTCCCATTTTAGATCTGGATTACCAAAATTACTTGGAATATTGCCGGCAATTTCAGTTCCACTTAAGTAATAATAAATTTGCGAGCTCAATGTAGATAATGTCTCATAAGCATCAATGGCAGCATTGCCGGACTTACCCCATGACAACCTAAGCTTTAAGTTGGACAGCCATCCGCTCATATTTGCCATAAATGGTTCCTCGTTAACACGCCAGGCAGCTGCCACTGATGGAAAATAGCCCCACTTATTGCCTTTCGACAAGGTTGAAGAGCCATCGGCTCGTACGGATGCTGTTATCAGATATTTTTCATTGTATTTATACTGAACACGCCCAAAATAGGACAACATCGCACTTTTTTCATAATCACTGGCAATAGTGGGTTGGGTTATTTTAGTTACATCATAAAAAGCACTTTCATAATAATGTTCCTGTCCACAATCCCCATAGGTCTTATTCTGTTCGTAAACCTTTTGAAACATACTATGACCTAATAACCCGGTAATATCATGAAGGGATCCACCAAGATTGGTATTATAAGAAAGTGTATTTTCCCAAGTGTACCTTGTGCTTTGTTTATATTCAGATGAGATATTACCCGTACCCGGCGATTGAAAGCGCGCCACACTTTGAAAATCCTGATAAATACCTGTACGTGTGTTTGAACGATCAAGGGCGAGCATCGTTTTAAAAGTCATATTTTTAACAGGAGATATATCTAAATAAGCATTTCCAAAAAACCTGGTCGCTTCAATGTTATGTTGGTAGGCTCCACTTACTTCATCCAACAATGGATTGCAATGCGCAGCATATCGAGGATTAGGATTGCTTATCAACTCACCTTCTGCAGTATATGCATGTGAAATAGTAGTCATCTTCAAAGACTGGGTAAACACACTGGATTGACGCACATCCTGATCCTTATAGGTGTAAGCCATGTTGGTTCCTACCTTAAACACATCGCTGATTTCATGATCAACCGACACTTTCCCATTATACCTGTTCAGTTTATCGCGCTCCATTAATCCTTCTTCTGTCATGGCTCCTAAAGATAGACTAACGTTAGTTTTTTCACTTCCACCTGAAACTGAAACCTCATAGTTTTGAGTCATACTATTCTGAAGAATAAGATCGGCCCAATTGGTATAAGAACCATCCTCATAAATTCCAATCTCGGTAAAATCTTCCAAACTCTCAGTTAACACTTGCTCCGGAGTTAAATCACTATCACCCCAGGCACCGGTCATGTCAGTTACTGCGGCTTTATAGTCAGCTTGATAATTAGCTTTATCAATCAAGCGTTGAACCTCTTTGCTGCCATACATAACTTTTGGAACATTGGTAGGTTGATTGGATGACAAATAAGAACTAAAATTAACCGTTGTTTTTCCAACACCTCGTTTGGTGGTTATGATAATTACACCATTAGCACCTCTACTTCCATATATGGCTGTAGAGGAGGCGTCTTTTAAAACCTCCATAGATTCAATATCTGAAGCATTAATATCCAGTGTTGAACCATACTCCACGCCATCAACCAATATCAAAGGATTATTACTTGCCGTTAATGACCTATTACCCCGAAGATTCAGATTAATACCCGACCCCGCCTGTCCATCTTTCTGTTGAATATCAAGGCCTGGAATCTTTGCCTGCATGGTCTGCATAGCATTACTGGTAGTAGCTTTGGCTATTTCGTCCGATTTAATAGATGATACTGCTCCCGTTAAATCTCTTTTCTTAACCACGCCATATCCAATGGCAATAACCTCATCCAAACCAATTGAGCTTTCAGCCAAAGTAACATTGATGGCACTTTGTCCGGCCACAGCAACTTCTTGTTCAGTAAAGCCTACAAACCTAAACAAAAGTACTGCTTGCGATGGATTATCAACCTGTAACTGGTAACTACCGTTTATATCGGTAATTGTACCGATGGTTGTTCCTTTGATAATAATATTAACTCCCGGCAGATCTTCTCCTGTAACGGAAACAACATGGCCACGAATTAATGAGCTTTCCTGGGCATACATATACAGGCCACCAGCCCATAGCCCCAGAAACATCAACAATCGTAAAAATTTTCTTTTTTTCATAGTAAATTAAGACTTAAGGTATTAACCATATAAGAGAACGACATTCTTTAGCTAAAAAGACCATTAGTAAAAGCCCTCCTCAAATTCATTATTTCAAGGCCTTCTATAAAGTAGGCCATGCCAGACAATAATTTAACATGACTTAACTTTTATATTTGCAATTTATGAACTTGAGTGGATTTACGAGGTAGAAAAACTATCTGAAAAACTGCTACAAATTGACAATTTTTAACTGCTACAAATATTCAGTACACTGATTATCTGCCATATAAAAAAAACACCAATTCTAAAAGAAATATATAAATCGTGAAAAAACCTTAAAAAATCACAATGCTATTTCAATTCGTTTTAGCTCTTATATTATGTAGGGTCTTCTGATTAATTCAACACTTCATGGTTATTTTTACAATTTTGAATTCTGACCTTAGAGAGATCAAATAGTTATAGAAATATGATTGGAAAAATGAGGTATGAACCCGGCTGGGGTAATATAAAACCTCAATATTTCAACTTTTTATATAAATATTTACTGCTGTCCGGTAAAATTTTTAGAAAATTATTTAAATGCTTTAAATAATTAGGATTCCAGAAGTTATCGTTTTCTTGGGGCTTACCTTCCGCCTCAGAGAAACGATAGTTCTTTGATTCCTTAAGAGATTATTATGAGATCAAAAATTTCCGTTAATAAAATCAGATTAATTGTCGTTAAAAATCCGGGCTGTTTGAGCGGAGCGAGTTCCCGGATTTTAGACTATTAATATGATTTTTAGGAAATTATATGCAGCGGCGGCATTTTTTGCTTACTTTTTTTTGCTGTAGAAAAAAAGTAAGAGCCCGTGCGGCTTAAGCACTTGAACGAAGAAAATATTTTTTACCGGACAATAGTGATAAACATTAAAATCCTCTGGGATTTAAATACACGGCTTTCGTCTATTTTTGCTTAAAAACAATGTGATTGCATCAAAATCACCTAAGTTGTAACATTTCACATCAATAATATAAGAATTAATCAGCAACCATTATATTAAGCTGATTATTCGCTTTGCGCACAATAACAATGAAGTGCTTGTTGAAACGAAAAGCAGAAAGAAAGGTGCCTCTATGAATGCACAAAGCCTTACATAACATGCAGGGCTATGGATAAAAAAATAATAGGACCAGAAATAAACTAACCACACGCTCCCTCCAGGAGCACATTCAACACTATTCCCGTAAATAGTCGGCCAACAAGGGTATCTTTTCGCGTAATTCGGCAACAACCATATCACATATTTTAAAGCCACCGTATGGAGATAGATGAGTATCGTCAGCAAGTGGTTTGCAAAGATGCCTATACTCGATGGTATCGATGTGTAAATAAAGCAATTTTGATTTTTCCTGTCCAAACTCCTCTACCAAACACATGGATAACTTATGCAAATCGATCAGAATAACGCCTGTTTCGGCTGCAACTTTCCTCACCGCATCGGGATAAGTTCCGTGAGTATCATAAAACAAGCCTCTATCATCAAATCTTCTGCGAACAATGGGAGTTGCGAGAATTGGAACAGCATTTTTATTTCGCACATCAGTAATAAAACGCCGCAGATTGTTGCTATAATCCGTTTCAGCAGGAGCATAACGTTGGGGATCTTCCGATTTTTCGTCGTTGTGACCAAATTGAATGATCACGTAGTCGCCGGCTTGCACTTTAGATATTAATGAATCCCATCGTCCTTCATCAATAAAGCTCTTGGTACTACGGCCATTCACTGCATGATTGTCAATTCGTACACCTGATTTAAAGTACAGTGGCAAAATTTGGCCCCACCCCTTTTCAGGATTTCCACTTCGAAAAGGTTTATTGGCCACAGTTGAATCACCAGCCAGAAAAATGGTAATCTCCTTTTGATCTGAAATTAGGCTCAGCCAGAGAAACCCTGAAACAAAAAAGGAAAATAATAATAACTTTTTTTTCATGTGTTTATAATTTGTTTTTTAATGCCTACGCCACATTATTCAACCCATCAAGCATATTACTTAAATACAATTGATTCCTTCTTAGCTCCTCCAACAATCAACACCTGCGAAGACGGATCAGAAAAATCGTTTTCACTAAGACGGATATTTTTACTAGATTCACCCGAAACAGCCAGTCCAGATAAGTCGTTATCCTCAAACTTAAATTCTTCTAACGACACATTTTGGCTGTTAAAAAGAGTTAGGGCCGGACCCGACTCCTGTATAATCCTGACATTTACAAATTCAAATCCGTCCACATCAATACAGGTAAATCCTTTGGAAGCTTTAAGCACTAAATTTTCCAAATGCACATTTTCAAGTTTCATTTCAGGAAGTCCCATAAACAAGGCAGCATTACCAAACCCATTTGCTACAATATTTTTAATTACAATATTGCGGAACGCCGGTGTTTCCTCAGTAACCGGAACTGCATTGGCATTAGTTTCGATTAGAACGGAACTACTGGTCCCATCGTCTAAAACAGGCGCTAATCCACTATAAAACAAATTAAATTGAATAGGTTCAGTTGGAATATCAATCATATAGATATCGGAGATATAAATATTCTCCACCGCTCCACCACGGCCTCGATTACTTTTAAACCTTAATCCAACATTTGTTCCCATAAAGGTACAATCCGAAACATGAACGTTTCTCACTCCACCCGACATTTCACTACCAACAACAAATCCTCCATGACCGGCATATACAATATTCTTCCTTACAATAACATTTTCGGTGGGCTTATTGCGATCGCGGCCCTCCTTATCCCGACCCGATTTAAAACAGATAGCATCGTCGCCCACATCAAAGCTGTTGTTATAAATGACTACATTTTTGCATGATTCCAGATCTAATCCGTCGCCATTTTGTGAAAACCAAGGGTTTCGCACCACCAGATTGCGCATAGTAACATCTTCGCACATCATTGGATGAAGGTTCCAGGCTGGCGAATTCTGAAAAGTGGGCCCATCAAAAAGAACCTTTTTACAATTGATAAAGCTTACCAATACCGGCCGTAAAAAATCCTTGATAGCCAAATACTCTTCAAATGTTTCAAATGCAGGTATATTACTACCTTTGGCCAATTCATAACCCAACAAAGCCTGTTCTGAAGGCCACCATGTATCCTTTTTAGCGTTTAAGACACCACCCGAATTAACAAGACTTCTCCATTGATTGCTTGTCATTTTAAACTTTTTAACCGGACGCCATGCCTCACCATTACCATCAAAAACCCCCTTACCTGTGATCGATATATTTTCTAAATCACGTCCTGAAATAGGTGCCTGACACCTGTAGGTCATAACACCTTCAAAAGCACTTTCAATCAATGGATAATCGTCTAAATCTTTACTAAACCGCACCAAAGCGCCCTCTTCAACATGAATATTGATGTTGTTCGTCAGTACAATTGGGCCTGTAAGCCACAAACCAGCCGGAACAATAACAGAACCGCCTCCTTTATTTGAAAGAATTTCGATTGCTTCGGCAAAAAACCTAGTATTCATTGTAATCCCATCACCAACAGCACCTATAGTATTAATATTAACACTATTAGCAGGAATAACAGGCTCGGCAACCCGCGGCATTTTAAACTCTATGTTATCATAAACCCACGAGTATTCAGGACTGCTTACCTTATCATTTGAACAGGAAAAAAGCACCAGTCCTATTATTAATAAGAATGACCTTTCCCAATCCCATTTCTTTGTAGTTCTCATAAAAAAAGAATTTATCTGATTTAACTTTCAATTATTTCTGGTTTAATGACTTCACAATGCGTATACTCATTATGGATTTGTGATCCTAAACCATTCGAAATCGACATATCCTGAATCGTTGGTATGGCTGATGCGCGTGGCAAATAATTCCACTTTAGCGCCAATCAGCGCCCCTCTTTTGCGGTAAATCTCTTGTCAACAAATTAGGAACATTCCAATAGTTTTTAACATCTGCCGGTAAAGGGCCCGTAAATAAACGCAAGCGTTTTTCGGCAACAGTCATAAATTACCCTGTGTTTTTATATTATATGATCCATTCCCTAAATCAGGAACCCAAACGCTGGAAATACTTGCAACCTGCTCTGAAAGGTCAAATCCAAACAAAACACACACTATCAAAGCAAGACTCTTCTTCATAATCTCTTTATTTTTAATTATAAAACGATTTGGTAAATAAAAAACGCTGATAACTGAAAAAAGATATTCTTTCCTCAGCAAGTTACTACAGAAACTATAAATACGAGTTGTACAAATTGTTTTAAAAAGTGTAACAAATTGTCTTTTCCAAAATGTTTACATATAATTTAAATCCTATAATTCAAAATATTCGAAGAATTTAAACAACTTGTAACATAAAATTTCAGACTTAAAAAACAAAAATCTTTATTTCCACAAAAAAATCCTTAAATTTAAAGGTCTTTCTCCTGAAAGTCTTTTAAAATTATGCTTTAACTATCTTCGAATTTATTATGAATTCTATAAAGTACTTCTTAGTATTTGCAGATATGATAATTTTCATAATCAGTGTTTGGGGACGATCCCAAGATATTAACATTCTATATTAAACATTTTAGACACCACCGAGTTTGATAAATGAATTACAGATTTGTCAAATACTTAGAATTATTTATTAACTTTCAATATCTCTGTTGTTCTAAATAAGAAAAGAATATGAAAGTAATTTTTAAGATTCTTGTTTTTATATTGTTTACCTGGGTAATCTCAACTTGGCAGCTTTTTGCTCAAAAGCAAAACTTGGATTTTAAACATATAACTGTAGAAGATGGTCTCACTCAAAGTTGGGCACGTTGTATTTTACAGGATAAATATGGATATATATGGATAGGGACTAATGATGGACTTAACAAGTACGATGGATACGAAATTGTTAATTACAAACATAATCCACGAGATAAAAATACTATAAGCAACAATACTATTACTAAACTAGTTGAAGATAGTCGCGGTAACTTATGGATTGGAACTGCAAAAGGCATAAATCTATACGACAGAGAAAGGAATATTTTTGTTAAGGATTCAGCATCGTCTCAGGTGATTGTATCTATAACAGAAGATGCAAGCAAAAACTTATTGATTTGCACTTATACAGAAGTGTTAAGATATAATTATAAAACCAAGCTATTTTCGGAATATTTTCCAGAAGCAAACGTTATAAATTCAAAATATAAAGATTTTATAAGAGATGCTTATATCAGGGAAATCATATTTGACAAAAAAGGGAATACCTGGTTTGCAAGCAACAGTGGGGTTTGTTTGTTTTTAAAAGAGACCAATAAATTTATTAATTATTACCACAAAAATGATGATCCTAAAAGTTTAGGAAATAATTTAATCAACTCAATTTATGAAGATTATAGTGGCAGGATTTGGGTTGCACATGATGATGGTTTAGATTTGTTTTTAAATCCTGGTGTTCCCTCTTCAAAAGCTTGTTTTAGGCACTTTAAAAATAAAAAGGATGATCCTGAATCTATTTCTCTGGGAATTGTCAAAACAATAATTGAATATAACAAAGACCAATTATGGGTAGGGGTTGATAATGGAGGGTTAAACATTTTAAAAATTGGTGAAAAGATAGAGGATAAATTTACTCATTATTGGCATAAAGGCAATCAACCTAAAGGGTTAAGCAATAGTTCCATACAATCATTGTTCGTAGATAGGCAAAACAATATCTGGGTTGGCACATACGGAAATGGAGTTAATTTACATACTCCATATACCGATAATTTTGAACTTTTTAGGAATGAATTTAATAACAATGAATCTCTAAGCAGCAATCAGGTTAACGCCTTTTTAGAGGATGGTGATTTCATTTGGATAGGGACAGAAAAAGGGTTGAACAAATTTGATAAAAGAGATAATACTTTTATATGCTACACCCATAACCCAAACGATAACACCAGTATTGGATCAGATGCTGTTTGGGCCATTCATAAAGATAAGAGTGGCTATCTTTGGTTGGGGACGTGGAGTGGCGGCCTAAACAAATTCGATATAAAAACTGAAAAATTTACACATTATTATTTTAATCCATCCGATTCAACCAGCATCAGCTCCAATAATATTTTTGCAATTTTTGAAGATAGCGATGGCTATTTATGGTTAGCTACTAATGGTGGAGGTCTCAATATGTTCGATCGCACTACAAAAAAATTCACGAGGTATAATGAATCAAATTCACCGATTTATCGTGATTATATCGAATCGGTTATTGAAGATAAAGATGGTGATTTATGGATAGCCAATGTACAATCTATTGAAAAATTTAATCGTAAAACAAAAAAATTTCAAAATTATCTTCATGACGAAAAAGACTCTACTAGTATTAGTGGAACTATAATGTTTTTGGTTTTTCGCGACAGCAAATCAAATATTTGGATCGGTACCGATATTGGTTTAAACCTTTACCAACCAAAAACCGACAATTTTAAATCTTTCCAGATTCAGGACGGGTTACCAGATAATGCAATAAAAAGCATTACAGAAGATCGATTTGGAAACCTCTGGATAGGAACAAACAAGGGTTTGTCTAAATTTATTGGAGCAGTTGACTTACACAATGAGCCAAAATTTAAAAATTACGTTAAGGAAGATGGATTGCAAAATAACGAATTCAACAGACGCTCCTGCCTGACTAGTTCCGATGGCTTGATCTATTTTGGTGGCGAAAATGGATTTGTTAGATTTGACCCTGCCAAGATGCCCGAAAACACTAATATTCCCAATATTGTTTTTACAGATTTTCTATTATTTAACAAACCTGTTCCTGTTGGAGAAAAAGATTCTCCTTTATCGCATTGTATCTGTGAAACCAAATCGATAACACTCACTCACGAACAATCTGTATATACAATAAGGTTTGTTGCCCTTAACTATGTCATTCCCGAGAAAAATCAATATGCTTATATAATGCAAGGTTTTGAAAAAAACTGGAATTATGTAGGTAATAAAAGGGAAGCAACTTATACCAATTTACCTCCAGGCACCTATACATTTCGGGTTAAAGCTAGCAATAACGATGGCATCTGGAATGAAACTGGCACTTCTATTGAAATCATTATGCTACCTCCATGGTGGGGCACTTGGTGGTTTAAAACGATATTGTTACTGACCATAATACTTTGTATTATATTTATAGTAGTAAAAATTATTAATAGAATAAAACAAAGTGCACACCAAACAATACTGACTGAGCGCAACCAATTAAAGACGTTAATAAACAATATTCCTGACCGTATTATAATTAAAGACATTGAATCCCACTTTATAGTTCTTAATGATGCCGCAATTAAACATTGGGGTGGAAATAACGAACTAGACTTTATAAATAAAACCGACTACGATTTTCATACAAAAGAAATAGCCGATAGCTCTTTTAAGGAGGATTTAGAAATTCTAAAAACAGGCAAACCCATATTAAACCAAGAAGACAAAAGATATAAAGACGGTCAGGAAATAATTATTTCTACCATTAAATGCCCCATTATCAATCCTAAGAAGGAAACCATTGGATTACTTTGTATTATAAAGGATATTACAGAACAAAAAAATGCTGAACAAAAAATAATAAAACAAAGTAAACAACTTCAAAAATACAACGAAGCCTTGAGCGAAACAAATGTTCTGCTTGAAGAACGACAGCAAGAAATTGAAGAAAAATCAGAAGAGCTAATAGCACAAGCCGAAACTCTGAAAAGAACAAACTCATTATTAATAGAAAACCAACAGTTAATTCAACAACAAGCTGATGAATTAACCAAAAACAATAAAGAATTATTAATTTTAAATGCCACCAAGGATAAGTTTTTCTCTATTATTGCTCACGATTTACGAAATCCTTTTAATACCATTATTGGATTTTCGGAAATACTTTTAGTCGGATTTAAAAAGTTTACACCTGAAAAAACTGAGAAATATCTAGGTTTTATTTATAACTTATCAATAAACGTAAACGATTTATTGAATAATCTTTTATCATGGTCACAGTCGCAAACAGGTACTATTTCTTTTAGTCCTGTAAAATTAAATTTTGCACAAATAGTTGATGATACTATTAAATTACTGGAAGGAAGCGCTCAAAAAAAGAACATAACACTTCAAAAAACACTTGATAAAGAAACAAATTGTTTAGCCGACGCAAACATGATGAACACCGTTATCCGAAACCTTATTTCCAATGCCATTAAATTTACTCCAGAAAAAGGTGTAATAACTATTAAAGCCGAAGTGTCAAATAAAGAACTATTAGTTACTGTTTCCGACACTGGAGTAGGAATTTCTAAAGAAAACCAAAAAAAACTATTCCGAATTGACACCAACATCTCAACAAAAGGGACTACAAACGAAACTGGAACAGGCTTAGGCCTAATCCTTTGTAAGGAATTTATTGAAAAACAAAGTGGTAAAATATGGATTGAAAGTGAAGTTGGTAAAGGAAGTGAGTTCAAATTTACATTACCATTATATTAATTCAAGTGACTTAAATAAAAGTTTAATTTAGACTATTTTTATATATTCCTAATTAACAGCGTCAAAAAAATAATTAAATCCGACATTGCAAATCCATTAAACCGGAATATGAATATAATCAATCCTTATAGAAGCCATAATAAAACAATTTGCCTCCTTTTTTTCATATTCATTCTTCCATTATTTCTTAATGCGAGCGAAATAATACGCTTTGAGCATTTTAATACATTACGGGGCTTATCTCAGAACAGCGTATCAGCTATCCTTTGCGACTCCAAAGGTTTTTTATGGGTAGGTACTAACAACGGAATAAATATATACGATGGCAATAAATTCAGGATTTTTTTAAATGAGCAGAACGGTAAACGAAACTTTACTCATAACCGCATTACCCGTATTTGGGAAGACTCCAGAGGTTTTATCTGGTTTGAAACCCACGATGGATATTACCATTTTTTTAACCCTGTTACCGAAATCTTTCGCTCTTTGACTAACACATTACCTGAGACTGAAGAAATACATTATCATTTTACTGACTTTTTACAGTATTCAGAGAATGAAATTTGGATTGGACTTGCTGACAAAGGTGTTTTACGACTAAAATACAACACGCAAAACAACGATTACGACATCACCAATTATTCGTCAAGAGGAGTTAACACTATCTCAAACGATCAGGTATCATTTGTCAGAAAAGACAAATTCAACAATATATGGATAGGCTCACACAAAGGCTTAACCCTTATTGAAAAAGAAAACATAGACTCTCCAACACCAAAGTTTCAACACCTGTTTATCACCCATGCTTTCGTCGACTTTCTTGAAACACCTTCGGAACTATGGTTTGCAACCCAAGATGCCGGAATTCTCATATCCCAAAAACAGAGTCAGCGATACTCATATATTAACAGTCAAAACACACCTTCCTTCAAATCAGACAATATTGTAAAACTTTATAAAACAAAATCAGATGCAATTATTGTATCCTTCCTAAACAATGGAATTCAAATTTTACCCAAAACCGAAAAAGAGTGGAAAACCATTAAGCTGCATGGATCCAAAATTGAACAGGTTTACGAGGACCGCTTCGGCGTATTGTGGATTACGACTGAGAATTTTGGAATTTCTGCTATCAACTCATACAACTTGCATACTGATTATTATAGCTTTTTTAATCCGGCTGAGGGAACTGTGCCTGACCTTGAACGACATGTTTTTTATGAAGATAATAAAGACAACTTTTGGATTGGAACCCACGAAGGAGGCTTAAATCTATACGACCGAAAGAACAATGCCTTTATTCAATACAAAAACAACCCATCTAATCCCAACTCCCTGTCATCAAATATTGTTATGGCAATCACAGAGGATCACTCAGGACAGCTATGGGTTGGAACAGGCCAGTTTCAAGGCAGCTTGGAGCGCATTGTTTTAAAAGACCCTGCTTTCGACTTTCTTTTACCCGATAAGCGAATAATCCATCTCTCCGATAATATGGTGCGATCGCTATTTGAAGATTCTCAACAAAGATTGTGGATTGGTACCAAAGCAGGGCGATTACATGTGTATAAAAACGGGGAACAGATTACAGTATTTGAAAACTTTAAAACTAATTCAGGAACTATCTCTGGCGTTAATCCATATGCATTTATTCTGGATTCCAAAGGCTATCTGTGGATTGGTTCAAAAGGCAAAGGAATTCTTGTAACACAACAACCACTAAACAAATATAAAGATTTAAAAAACATCAATTTTATCAATTATCAGCATATACCCTCCGATTCTACTAGTTTAAGTAATAACAACATCTATTCTTTAGTTGCTGATACCGGTGGACAAATTTGGATTGGCACCTATGGAAACGGACTTAATCGCGTTATCGAAAAAAAAGATGGCCAACGTGAATTTGTACGGATAAATACACAAAACAGTAACTTATCAAGCAACCTGGTAAGAAACCTGATGATTGATTCCAAGAACCGGCTATGGATAGCAACCAGTTATGGCCTTAACTTAATGGAAACCATTCCACAAAATGATGAAATAGCTCAGGTCAGAAGTTTTTTTTCAGATTCAAAATCCAAATGTGGAATTAGTCTTAACGACATCATTCATCTTTTCGAAGACTCAAAAGGGAATATTTGGGCTGCAACTTTTGGTGGAGGTATTAATAAATTAACCAACCTTACTCCTTCATCTGCAACATTTGAAAATTTTAATCAAATAAAAGGCTTAAGTCATAATATGGTGTATGGAATTCTTGAGGACGATGAAGGATTCATTTGGTTTAGCTCAGAAAACGGATTAAGCCGTTTGAATACAAATCGTGGTTCTTTCGAGGTTTTTAATTCCAATAACGGACTTAGTTTTGATGCATTTTCTGAAAACACCTGTATAAAAACATCTAACGGGAAATTGCTTTTTGGTGGTTTTAAGGGTGTTGAAATTATTTCTTCTGATAAACTAGTCTCAACCCTTTGGCACAACCAGGTACAGCTTACCGGTTTTCAACTCTTTAACAAAGAAGTACTGGTAGAACCGGGTTCTCCATTACAAAAAAGCATCTCTTTTACTGAAAAAATAACCCTCCGCTATTACCAGTCAAGTTTCAGTTTTGAATTTTCAGCACTTGACTTTCTCGACCCCGAAAAAAACCAATATTCATTCATGCTTGAGAATTTCGACACCGAATGGAATTTTGTTGGCAACCAACGCAAAGCAACCTACACCAATCTGGCACCTGGAGACTATATTTTCAGGGTAAAAGCAACCAACCGTGCCGGACAATGGATGACTGAAGAACGTTCTGTTCAAATCCTCATTCTTCCTCCCTGGTATAAAACCACCTGGGCTTTCATCCTCTACTCAGTTTTACTGGTATTGATGTTCTATGTTGTTTTTCGCACCATTTCTGAAATTAACCATTACCGTAACGAACTTCAGATTGAACGCCGTGTAAATGAAATGAAACTAAGATTCTTTACTAATATTTCGCATGAAATAAGAACACCCTTAACGCTTATAATAGGCCCAATTGAAGATTTATTGAAGAGATCAGCCCTTGATGGCTCTGATAAAAATAAGCTTGAAATTATCAGAAAAAACGGAAAGCGAATGCTTCACTTAACCAACCAGCTATTGGATTTCAGAAAAATACAAAACAATAAAATGGTTTTGAAAATCAGTGAATTTGACTTGGTTGGTTTCACCCGGAATATTTTCGAGAGTTTTGTACCACTTGCCCAACATAAAAATATTAATTACACGTTTCATTCTCAATGCGATTGCTTTTTTATTTGGGCAGACCCCTCGAAACTTGATATGGTTATTTACAATCTGTTATCAAACGCCCTTAAGTTTACAGAAGCTAACAAATCTGTACGCATTGATATTGAGCCATCCAAAACCGGAGAACATATTGAAATAAGAGTAACTGATCAGGGACGTGGTATTCCAAAAGCACATCTGCCCGAATTGTTTGAAAGATATACCATCCTCAGCGGCAAAGAATTAGCGGGAACCGGTATCGGACTTTCATTGGCCAACGAGTTGGTAAAACTGCACGAAGGAGATATTGATGTGGATTCCGAACCAGGTAGAGGCAGTTCATTTACAGTGAGGCTTAAAACAGGTAAAAAACATTTCGATCAATCGGATAAAATTGCATGGGCATCCCAGTGTGCTACTACACCTACCACTCATGAATCCACTATAACATCCGAAGCAGATTATGTTCAGGACGAGGTATTCATCAGAGAAAACGGAAAGCAATTAGTTATGTTGGTCGAAGATAATCACGAAATACGCGAGTACATACGCCAGTCGCTGAGCCCTGAGTTCCTTTGTTGTACAGCCGATAATGGACAGGACGCCTTAAACTTACTTAACATTCAAAGTCCCGACCTGATTATCTCGGACATCATGATGCCGGTAATGGATGGCCTTGAAATGACTGCCAAAATAAAAGAAAACTTCCAGACTTCGCATATTCCGGTTATTCTTCTGACCTCTAAATCAGAGTTGAACGACCAGATTGCAGGTATTGAAACCGGAGCTGAAGCTTATATAACCAAGCCTTTTAATTCGGGCTACCTTAAAGCAATGGCGCAAAACCTTATGGACCAACGCCGCAATATTATTTCAAAGTTCCGGGACAACAAAACCATCAATCCGGCAACGCTGAAGGTCAATTCAAAAGATGAAGAATTCCTGAAACAACTGGTTTCATTTATTGACAACAACCATTCTGAAGAATTTTCCATAGAAACACTGGCCGAAAAAATGTGCGTGAGCCGCACTGTATTTTATAATAAAGTTAAGGGACTTACAGGTCTGAGTCCGGTTGAGTTTGTGCGTCAACTAAAGCTAAAAATCGCTGCCCAGTTTATTGATCAGGGATACAACGTGTCCGAAGCAGCCATCAAAGTTGGATTCTCTGACACGCGCTATTTCAGCCGGCAGTTTAAAGCCCTCTTCGGGCACTTACCAAGTAAACATGTTGATAAAAACAATTGACAACTACTGCTTTGACGTACAATTTTATCATTATCGTAAAAGCTATCAGTTAGATGGTAGTATTAGGATTTGAAGGCACCCATAAATCCCTGCCACATGCATTAGCGTAGTATTAATAACTTCAACACCGTGATACAAATTAACGTATAGGATGAGTGGCATTTATACTATTAACAAAAACGTTTCCAATACAGAAAAGAATCCTTCAAATGCAACCAAAGAGGACTCCAAACAATAATTTTCTATATTTGCGCCCTTAAAATCTTCATTCTACTCAAAAATGAAACAAACAATAATACTCTTGGCAGCTATTGCGCTAACTGGTTTTACTTCCATAGCTCAAAAAGTTGAAGACCAATTATGGGGTGTCTCTGTAGGTATAAGTCCCCTTTCCGTTTACAACGAAACAGCACTTGGCAACCAAATTGCCCTTCGCAGTGAACTGAATATCGGTTTCGCCTGGTTAGCTGGTAATGCTTATTCAGGCTCTTCCGAATGGGGCTTTATCCCCGTAATCATTTTAGAACCCCGCTATTATTACAACCTGCAAAAGCGCTATGACAAAGGTAAGCATACTCACAACAACAGCGGTAACTATCTTTCACTTAATTTAGGATACCAACCAGGACTGATCATCGGAACTGAAAACCTGGATATTCACCCTTCTTTACATATAATTCCCACATTTGGATTTAGACGAAGTATTGGACAACATTTTAATTTTTCATCAGCCATAGGATTGGGATACAGTTGGATCTTCAAAACATTTAAGTATCGCAACTGGGATACAGGCGCTATCGAAAGTTACAAGTATACCGAAAAAGGTGTCACAGCGGGCTTTCAGCTAAATATAGGCTATGCATTTTAGGTAGTACCACCTTATCAATACATTGCATACCTGCCTGAGATTTCTTACATTTATAATGTCAAAAAAAACAGCTTTCCATGAGATTGTCAGAGAAAGAAATAATGGTCATTAAAAATACAGCCTGCAAAGTTTGGGGGGCAGGTGTGAAGGTTCACCTGTTTGGATCTCGAACTGACGACAACATAAAAGGTGGAGACATTGACTTACTGATTAATCCCGGGCGCGAACTTAGTACCCGGGACGTAGTCTTAAGCAAAGCGAATTTCTTAAGTCAACTGTATTTTACTCTGGGGCAACAAAAAATCGATATTATTATTGAAACACCTGAAAAAATCAACCTTTCTATAATTAAAACCGCCCGTGAAACCAGTATCATTCTATGAATAACAAGGAGATAAAAGATACTCTTACTGAGATACTTAATACATGCTCCCTTCATTTACACCGGATGACTTTTGCCCAGGCAAAAGTAGAGAAATCAATACCTTTGAGTATGGATTCCTATTATCAACTAAGTGAAGAGTCCATCGGTTTTTTGGATCAATATATTTTTCGTTTTTCAAAACTACAGGATTTGATGGGCAACCGACTATTTCCAAAAACCCTCGAATTCCTTGCAGAACCAACATCTGAAATGGCCTTTATTGACATTCTCAATCGTCTGGAAAAACTTCATGTAATTGAATCTGCTGCCGATTGGGTTCAATTACGTTCAATTCGAAACGATGTTGCTCACGAGTACCCTTCAACCATACATGAACGTATTGAAGCCATCAACATATTAATAACAAAAAAAGAGATACTCGAAACCATTATTAAAAAGTGCTCCAGTCTCCTAAGCCACTATGGATTTAACCAATGAAGCTGATTGTTTGTAAACATGTTGAATATTACGCTATTTACACCGAAATCAAGGAAATTGAACCTGACATAGCTTTATCGTTAAACAGATTCACTTCTTTATTCACCAGTTTTAATCCAAGAGCATTCAATAACGGCAAATTATTTCCTGGAGTGGCTACAGCAAGCTCAAAAGCTTTACTAAGGCAACGTATCTCCTCTGCGTACTTTGCAGTTAATTTTCACGAGAGATAGCCAAAATCCATGTCACATAATGCGACTCTTACAGCATTTGCTTCCATATCATATTTTTTGCTCTTTTTCACAAATATATCTCGAGGCCTGGCAGGAAGCAAATCAGGCTCTCCGACAAAAATATGGCGCTGCTATGATGCACGAAAAGCGTAATTAGCAATTTGGCCTTGCTTAAAAAACGTACGGCAGGAATAATCATATAAAGTAAAAATGCTTTATCTTCGAATAGTATTTTCGAAGAACTTACATAGAAAGTATTTTACTATTTCACACAAACCCAATTAACTTATAAATCATGACAAGATTTTTTTTAGCAACCCTAATTACTGTTTTTAGCTTAGCCAACTGTAACGGACAAAGCTCTGACAATCAATGGCTCAATCTTAATTATGCCAACGATGACAAGGAGTGTCATAATCTCGACATCCATTTGCCCAATACAGCTCAACCAGCCTATAAGGCCATCATAGTGATATACGGTAGCGCATGGTTTTCCAATAATTTGAAGAACGCAGCTTATGAAGCTTTGGGAAAACAGTTGCTCGAGAGCGGCTTTGCTGTTATCTCTATCAACCACCGATCCAGTTTCGATGCGGCTTATCCGGCTCAAATCAATGATGTTAAGGCAGCAATAAGATTTATTAGAGCCAATGCAGATAAATACAAAATTGATGCTTCATTCATTGGCATTACAGGTTTTTCTTCAGGTGGTCACTTAGCATCCCTGGCAGGAACGACCAACGCTGTTAAAGAATTTACCGTAGGGCAAAAAACAATTAATATTGAAGGCGATCTTGGCAACCACACCTCAGTAAGCAGTTCGGTGAATGCCGTAGTTGACTGGTTTGGACCAATAGATCTGGCACGTATGAAAGATTGCATTAAGCCCAATGAAGGCAACTCACCCGAAGCTGCGCTAATAAATGGTGAACCAAAAGACAATCTGGATATGATTGCCCTTCTAAATCCTATCACCTATATTGACAAGACAGATCCTCAATTCCTGGTCATTCATGGCCAGGCCGATAATGTTGTTCCACATTGCCAAAGCAAATATTTTGCCGAAGCATTAAAAGAAAAAGGATTACTGACCGATTTTATTTCAGTGCCTGAAGGACAGCATGGCCCTGTAACCTTCAATGAAAACACCTTTAAAATGATGGCGGATTTCTTCTTGAAGGAAGCCGGTAAAAATTAAAGACCCAATACCTGAATTGCCATGCCGGAAAGGAAAATAACCATTCCGGCAATGGTATGGGTATATTTTTCGAGAGGTTTAATAGAGATAAAACTAAGGCCGTAAGAAGTCAAAAACACTGCCCCCATCATGGTGACCAACGTAGTCACCCCAAACACTCCTGTTACCGTTAATAGAGCACCTATACTTTCATTGGCAGCCGGATACATCAGAACCGGGATAAGCACCTCACAAGGCCCCAGCACAAAAACAATGAACAACACCCAAGGCGTAATATTCTTTTTATCACCAACCTTATGATGTGCGTGTGAATGAACCTTATGCTGGTACCAATACCGAAATCCCCACACGGAATAAACCAGGCCAAAGGCAATAAGACCCCAGGCAGCCAGATTCCCACGAATACCTTCGAAATGAACCAATTGGTCCACCCTGGTGCCAATGGCAATGCCAATAAGTCCAATTACAATCGAGCTGAGTACATGCCCCAGGCCACAAAAAATGGTCAACCATAAAGTACGTTGTATCGACCAACTGCGAGCTTTTCCAATCATTATAAAAGGAAGATAATGATCAGGACCCAGAATGGTATGAATAAAGCCTAATGAAGCGGCTGTAATAAGTAAAAGTTGGAAATCAGAAGTCATATTCAAACAATAAAAAAGTAATTCACTTCAGGCCACATGTACTACAAAAATAAATAATTAAAACATGTATATCCTATAAAATAAACACTATTAACCGATTAAAGATGCCGCTTCGATTAAGCGCTCCCCTCCCAATGACAGAATAACAAAAAGCATATAAAATAAAGTTATTGGCGGCACAACCAATAACCTG
Source organism: uncultured Marinilabiliaceae bacterium (assembly GCA_964608615.1). GTDB lineage: Bacteria > Bacteroidota > Bacteroidia > Bacteroidales > Marinilabiliaceae > CALEUX01. The sequence goes on along the minus strand of CAZSQG010000041.1, from coordinate 6,202 downwards.
CTGCCGATGCATTGATAAATAGATCTTTCGCTGCACTACCAATAACCAGCTACTAATTCATTGATAAATAAATATTTCACTACACCACCAATGACAGATTTATGATTCATTGATAAATAGGCATTTCGTTGCGCAACCAATTCATTAATATTAAGATCCTTCGCTGCGCTCAAGATGACACCCGCTTTTATATGGGGAGAAGAAGAAATAGAATGATAACTCATCCTTTACACCGATGCATCACATTTGGACTAAACACTGACCTTTAAATTTATTCGGCAAACCATGGTTTCTGATAAACATCTTATACCACCACGGCATTAGCATTATATAACCGTTGGGAACCGGTAAGGAATACCTCCGTTTCTGGCCAATGGGTCAGGAATTGCTGCAAGCGAAGGATAACCCGTTCTTCGCCAATCGGTCCAAACTTCTACCTGAGTATATAAGACATCATATTGGATTTATAGCAGAGCAAAGCGGTTGTAATAAGTAAAAGTTAAAAATCGGAAGTAATCTCAATTTTACTACCAATTCAAGATAATTAGACACCTCATTTAGGATCAACTGGTCATATTTTCAGTCAGAACTGTACAAAAAATTACTATAACAAGACAATAAGCTCTATATTAACAAAATAGAAATCACATTACTATCGATCATGAAAACTGAATAACTAACATCCTGCATATCCATAATATCAACTTTGTCAGAAAAAATAAATGCGACCACCGTTTCAGGTAGTCGCATAAAAATTTCAATATAATAAATTATTTTTGAAACCACATTTTATCAGTAATTTCAGGAAGTGGTGTAGGAACATTTGGATTAACAGTTCTCTCTCGATCAGGATAAATCCAACGAAAAATAAGAGAAGAATATGGTGCTAAAGCTGGAACAGTTAACTCAGGAAAAGATGTCCTTCTAGAATATACCCATGCTTCAAATGGCCTTAGCATATGATCAATCCAGACCTGGGAATAGATGGCCTCCAAAGCATCAGTTTCATTCAAAGTCGAAAGGACAGGCAATTTAGCAACATACGCATCACCATCTGTACTAGATACCTCCCAAAATGAGAGAGCCGAATTAACTCCTGCAAGATAATACTCATTGGCTTTAACTAAGTCCTGACTAACACCAATTCCTCGAGCATAAACTTCGGCCAATAAAAAAGACAATTCGCTATAAGAATACAACACATCAGGAGCAGTAGCTGCCCAAACTCTTTTATAATTAATAGCCGAGGTTAAGTAAGCCCCATTCACATCCTGAACAGATTCACTTGTAAGTAAACCATGATAATTACCATCTACTCCTTTTTCAAAGTAAACTGGCAAACGAGGATCATCATTAGGCAACATCAAATCCAAAACACTATTGTGAGCAAAAAACATATAGTATTCAGGAGCAACGGAATACCTATCATTTATCCGAAAATTAGGATTCTCAGTACTCGCTTCTTCAAAGAAAGGGAAAACCCATTCGGAATTCTCGTCTATAAAATCGATACTCGCATCTTCAACAAGTGTCTTAATTTGACTGGCTTTAGATGGATCCTTATCCACCATAACCATTAAGACTTTCAGTTTTATCGACTGCGCCAGTTTTGCCCATTTTGTCATATCGCCTTTGTAAAAGACATCGTAGTCTTCAATCCCAGGCTTGGATGTATCCATCTGTTCAAGAGCACCATCTAACAAACTCAAGACACCTTCCAAAACATCTTTTTGCGCATCAAATTTTGGTGTTTTATATTCATCGATATTTAATGCTTCGGAAAAAGGAACATCACCAAAAAGCATAGTTATTTCAAAAAAAGTTTGAGCTTGCAAAACATCAGCTTGAGCAATTGCATTTATGTTATCATTCTTTATCGCAAATTCCTTGGCTTTTTTCAAGTTTGTCCCAACATTAGCATAGGCAGTGACCCAAGTATTTCCAGTAGCATATGTACTTATATCATATTTCGATGAATTCCACCAACCACCTAAATCTACAAATCCACCATCAGCAACTGTCTGCCCTGAAATTAACAAAGGAATATAAAAGTCTCCTCCTTGTCGATTAGAACTATGGGTAGTTGCAGCGTAGTTAAACAAATAACCTGGATCAATATTAGCCTGATCATTTGCTACATAAGGATTGCTGTTAATATCAAGCCAGTCAGAGCAAGACGCAAAAAACAATGGCATGCCTCCAATCAAAAACAGCAACAATTTGGAATATAATTTATTTTTCATACTCAATATTTTTACAGTTTAGAAACTTAATTTGAGGTTAAATCCATAACTTCTAGTAGAAGGAATACTACCAAACTCAACTCCTGAGCCTACTTCTCCAGGTGAAAAGAAGTTTACCTCAGGATCGATATGAGGAACATCACTACTGATTATCCACAAATTACGAGCCTCAAAACCAACAGAAAGACTATTAAGAAACATTTGATCAAACCAGCGACGAGGTAAATCATAGCTAAGAGTTATTTCCCTAAGTTTCACATACGATGCTCCAAAAACATTAGCCTCTGTATTGGAAGTTTTATAATTCTGTGTCCAATAATCGTAAGCAGAAATCTCCTTGGTATTCTGAACAAATCCACCATTACCATCAGAAACAACTCCTTTATCAACAATGGGATTGCGATCATTTAGTAAAGTTTCCTTTGCAGTACCACTTGTTCTCAGTGATGATACAGTGTTGGAAAACATTACACCTCCTTGTCTAATATCAATTACTCCGCTTAAATTAAGACCTTTATAAGTAAAACTATTAGTAATACCCAAAGTGAAATCTGGCGTGATTTTTCCAAGATTAATACCGGTAGATTTAGTCTTACGAAAACCAGTTGTAGCGTCAATTACAATATTCCCTTCATCATCTCTCTCCCAACCAATTCCATAAAGACTAAAAGGCTCTCCCACTGCAGCTTTAACCTGCAAACCACTGTAACCAGAAGTAAGATTTAATTCAGAAACAGTAGGGTCTAAACTCACAACCTCTTGTCTATTTGATGCAAAATTGAAATTGATGTCCCAAGTAAAAGATCCAGTCTTTACTGGCACTAACCCAAGCATAATTTCAACTCCTTTATTCGATATTTCCCCAGAATTCTTTCTAAAATTAAAATATCCAGTTGAATTAGGTGCATCAATCTCTGCAATATGATTTACAGTAGAATTAGAATAATAAGTTGCATCCAAGTTTATTCGGCCATTAAAAAATCTAAGATCTAATCCCAATTCAAAACCTGATTGCTTTTGAGGTTTCAAATTAGGATCTGGAAACACTTCCGGTGAAGTATAACCAAGCAAACCTCCATGTGGAAAACGTCCAGCAGTAGAACCAAGATATTGTAAAAAGTAAGAATTTTCAGGCGTATAAACGTAATCAAGCTGGTATGGATCTGTGTCGCTACCCACAATAGCATAGTTGGCACGTAATTTACCAAATGTCAAAACTTGATTTTTAGGTAAAACCTCAGTAAAAACAAAACTGCCACTAAATGAAGGATAGAAATACGACCTTTCAGAAAAAGGCATAGTAGAGGACCAGTCATTACGTCCGGTCACATTAATAAATGCCATATTACGGAAGCTAACGCCAATATCTCCAAAGACACCAACCAATCGACGTTGCCTATAGGTATTACTAGGGGAATTAGTCTGAGCATTAGCATATGAATATATATCAGCAACTAATAGATCTTTAGCATCAACCTGAACCAATTCATAGGTTGATTGAACAACATTATGACCAGCAAGTAATTTTAAACTAAAATCATCATTAATATCATAATCATAAGTAATTAATAAATCATTATTGAGAATTTTGTTATCCCTATTATATGTAATAAAACGCCCCTTATTCTCACCCAAAGTGTTTTTAGCCCAAACTCTTCTGCTATCATCAAAGAAAAAGTCTATACCACTATTATTGGAAATAGTAAGCCCTTTAAAAGGTTTATAAGTCAATACAACATTTCCAAAAACCCTGTCCACTTTATTGGTAAAGACATTTTTATTCAGAATCCAATAAGGATTATTAGTTGAAGCTACTCCTCCAGAACCTAATGGATATGGGCCCCCATCAAGAATCCAATTATCTTTAAGACGTTCTGTGTCCATGGTTCTAGGCATAGAGTAAATGGTAGAAATAATGGCATTTGGATCATTACTTCCCTGTGCAGCCCTTCCCTCGGACTTAACATTTACATAAGAGAATGAAATCCTTGAAGAAAACTTCTCGGAAAACTCACGTCCTCCATTAAAGGTTACATTGTATCTATCATATGAATTATTTGGTATGATACCTGTCTGATTCAAAGCAGCCAAACCAAGACGATAATCACTCTTATCATCACCTCCAGCGATTGAAACACTATTTGACAACGTCCTTCCGGTTTCAAAAAAGTCCTTTACATTATTCTTGTAAGCTTTCAGATTAACATCTTCTCCTGTGAAAATTGGAAATTGCTGATCAGCTACGGTTTCCAAATTAGGCCCCCATCCATTCCACGAATTCATGCTGTACTCCCCTGTTGCACCATCACCCGGACCAAATTGATTTTGAAAATCTGGGAGTTTCAAAGGATTCTCAAAACGTAAAGAAGAATTAACTGTAACTGTTGCAGGTGAATTCTTACTTCCCTTTTTCGTTGTAATAACAACAGCGCCGTCCTTGGCTCTTGCTCCATAAAGCGCTGTAGCAGCAGCTCCCTTCAACACACTCATTGAAGCAATATCATCTGAACTCAAATCTCCAATTCTAGAACCTGTGTCTACAGCTCCATTTATTCCAAAATTTAAACTACTATTGCTAATAGGCATTCCATCAACAATAAAAAGAGGTTCACCAGAACTTCCAAGGGAAGATTGACCACGAATAATTACTTTAGATCCGCCTCCAGCAGTACCCGAACTCTGGATAATGTTGAGACCCGCAACACGACCAGATAATGAATTAATAACATTACCCTCCCGTGCTTTTTCAAGATCTTCAGAATCAACCACTCCTACCGAATAACCAAGCGACTTTTCAGAACGGCTTATACCAATAGCAGTAACAACCACTTCATCCATTGCAATCGAAGATGGAGCCAATGCTACATCAATTACCAACCGTCCTGCTATAGCTACTTCCTGAGATTGCATACCCATAAAAGAAATAACCAAAGTTTCGGCGTCCTGAGGCACACTTAAAGAAAAGTCACCGTCAATTTGAGTTACGGTACCTATAGTAGTGCCTTTCACAAATACAGATGCTCCGGGAATAGGAGCTCCGTCGTCACTTCCTGTGACTGTTCCGGTAATGGTTCGTGTTTGGGCCATTAATGTATTCAGCCCAAAAGCCATTACGAACGAAAGTGCTAGAAGAACTTTCTTCATAAAGTAAAGGTTTAAAATTAATAATTAGGACAATAATCTTATTATAAAAAACAACATATACAAGTTAAGAAACAATTCAATTAGTTTTTTGTTTTTTTAACAGTTTTTTTTGCGAAATATCCAAACTTTTTATATTAATGACTTTCATCATGCCTCCAACTTCCGAATAGCAATAAAAAACTATGTTCTCAAATAAGAATAGCACAAAACTAAAATAATTTACAATAAATCACAACAATAGAAACATTTCACACATATTTCGCCTTCACACCCCCTCACAAACAACTGCACATACCATAAAAACGAAATTTATCAGTCACCCCCCCTCCATAAACTAACACCGTAATTAATTAAATACTTATTCCTTAACTCACAATTAGCCACAAAATCCACATTCAATTACTATTCTCATTTACCGATGTCATTTATAATATTCCCTTTGTACAGTTAATATATGACCGTAATTACACTTGATAAACAAAAACCAGCACTTAAGGTTGCGAACAGATACTTTTTTGGAGTAAAAAACTACAATTTTATACAAAAATACCGTTTTGAAATTAACAACAAAAAAAATCTGCATGACATTTATCATATAATGCCCGCCGACAGCAGAACACAGAAGAAATCAATTTGCACAATTCGTTTCATTTCAACAATTTAATCATATAACGCCTATACGCTAACAGCACTTATAATTTTTTGGTGTGATTTATCATTTTTTCTGATAAAAATCATTGGTGTCCGGTAAAATTTTTATAAAATCATTTAAATGCTTTAAATAATAAGGATTCCGGGAGGTCTTGTTTTCTTGG
>CAZSQG010000040.1:0-33706 GCA_964608615.1 uncultured Marinilabiliaceae bacterium | reverse complement strand
CGGTGAAGCCATAAAAATTGCTGATACCATTGGTTACCCGGTAATCATTAAAGCCTCTGCCGGAGGAGGAGGTAGAGGGATGCGAATTGTTCGCTGCGAGGCCGAAATGCAACAAATGTTTAAAACAGCTTCGTCAGAGGCTCAAAATGCGTTTAGCGACCCTTCGGTATTTATTGAGAAATATCTCGAAAATCCGAAACATATCGAGATACAAATTGTGGCCGATAATTTTGGGAATATTGTGCATTTGGGCGAACGCGAATGTTCTATTCAAAGAAAACATCAAAAATTGCTTGAAGAAGCTCCCTCTCCTGCACTTAATGACAAATTACGTACGCAAATGGCTAAAGCAGCCATTGCCCTGGCAAAAGCTGTAAAATATCAAAGTCTGGGAACCGTAGAGTTCCTTCTTGATAAATCGGGTAGTTTCTTTTTTATGGAGATGAACACACGGATTCAGGTAGAACACCCCGTAACCGAGATGATAACAGGGCTTGATTTGGTTGAGCTTCAACTACTCATTGCTTCGGGCAAAAAGTTACCAATTACTCAAAAAGATGTTAAAATTAATGGCTGGGCCATTGAATGTCGTATCAATGCCGAGGATGTACAGAGCGATTTTTTACCATGTATAGGAACAATACGAAACCTGCGGTTACCACAAGGTAATAATATCCGTATCGACACAGGTATTGTATCCGGTTCTGAAATAACACCATGGTTCGATTCAATGGTAGCCAAACTAATCGTTCATGGTCAATCTCGTTCTGAAGCAATAGAACTTGCATTATCATCGCTAAAACAATTTCATGTAAAAGGGATTAAAACAACCATTCCGTTTTGTAAGGCAGTTCTTCATAACGAGGCTTTTTGTTCGGGTAATTTTGATACATCGTTTGTTGAAACTCAACTTGAATCCATTGTTTACCAAGAAGAAAACGAAGAACTATTGGCTGCACTTCTGGCTATTTATACACATACACATGAGACTACCCCGGTAATAAGTTCAGAAACTGTTATTGATCCCTGGGTGTTGAATAAACGAATCAGACATTTATAAAATATGAGTTCAAAAACACAGCATACAAGGCTTATAGTATTGGGTAATAATAACACCGAATATGAATTCGCTGTTAAGGATAACTATGAGTATAGTTACAAAAACCAAAAGATTAAGATGGAACTTATTGAAGAAGCCGATGGTTTTACCATTCTTTCGGGAAAAGGGGTTAGTTATCCGGTCGAATTTGTTTCCAAAAAACAAAACCAGTACGAAATTCTTATCAATGGTGTAAGTTATACTTTCTCTGTTGAAACGCCGTTCTCCTTGCAACGTTCCAAGCTTTTGGCTTCACAACAGATTGTTTCAAAAACTGAAAAAATTAAGGCCCCCATGCCTGGTAAAATCCTTGATGTAATGGTAACGCATGGACAAACTGTTAATTACGGAGAAGCATTGTTTGTACTTGAAGCTATGAAAATGCAGAACACCATAACAGCTCATGTTAAAGGTATTATAAGTAAGATTGATATTAAAGCAGGAGAGAGTGTTGGAAAGGGTGATATGCTTATTGAAATCGAAAGTCTATAGAAATGCTATGTTTAAAACAGAGAAAACCGGCATCTTAGGTTTGGTGAAAATTTGCTGATATTACAATGCGTTGCAAAAGCATAGAAACTCTCATCAATAAAAAATGTTTGGATTCTTATTAGTATTTGAAAAGGTGGTCTTAATTGAGTGAATATAAGCGTGGTAAATGATGACTAGATCGTTTGAATGATAACGCTCATATTTCACAACAATTTAGTTTTCCATAATAAATTCTTATTTTAGGTATTTGAATTTTAAAATTTACTGAAATGAAAAAAATCTTTATGGTTTTTATGGCCGTTATAGCGGTTAATACCTATTCGCAAAATATGACTGATATTAGTCTGAAATGGAAGGACGGTGATAAACAGGAGTGTGCAATTGAATCAGAAACCGGTGATTTATATCAGAAACTGGAACATCACGGGCCTGCAATAGAGAATGAGTGGATTGGTCTTCGGCTCTATTTTGATCATAAAGTGTCAGTAGATGTTTACAATAAAACTCGTCCAGGTTTGGAGTTAGCGGCAGCAGCCTGGTATCCAACTATTGAGCAACAGAAAGAAGGTTGGGGAGCCGATCAATATAAAGTAGGGTCCACTGTTGGGATGGGTGGAGTACGATTGTGGGATGGTGAAAAAGAGGTTTTTTTAAATCCTGTATCCAAGCGCACTGCGCGTGTTCGTAAAGAAGCCAATATTTCATATATGGAGATGCTTTCGGAAGGTATTTCCTACATGGGCGATACCATTGATGTGTTGGTTCGTGTTACGGTTTTTTCAGGGATTCGTGAGGCTAAAGTTGAAGCGTTTGCTTTTAGCAGTAATCCGGTACAGTTTTTAACAGGAGTGAACTATCATGAGGCCACCGATAATAAACAAGGTGATAATTTCATTTGTACCTGGGGTATTCATCCCGAAGATGTAGCAGCTTTTCAGCTAAAAATTGGTGCTGCAATAATTTTTAATCCCAACGATTTTGAAAGTATTACAAAAGGTGCCAGGCAATACGAGATGGTTTCAAAGCCAACCAAATACCTGGAAACATGGATTACCTCGGCTTGCGAAAAAGAAAGTGAGCTAAATTCTATGGATGTTTTTGTAAAGTATCTTCAAGAGTATCAGAAAAAATAGAGCATAATCACTTAAGAATTTCTGTTTGCCTGGTCAATGTTTTGATATATTATTGAAGAGTTAGTAAGGGTTTCACTTTGAGTGAAGCCCTTTTTTTGTGTTATGTAGTATAAGTTGTAACGTCCTTATATGCTGTTAATAGTTTTCTGTGTAATGCTGTTGTGCCCTTTTTTCTTTTTGTCGTTTTCAGTGTTTGTTATTACTCATGCCTCAGTGCTTCAACAGGATTACGGGTTGCTGCTATCCAACATTGCCAGCTTACAGTTAATAGTGTAATTCCCAATGCCAGCATGCCCGATATTGCATATATCCACCAACTTAAATCGGTTTTAAAGGCAAAATTTTCGAGCCACTTGGTCATGGCATACCAGGAAATAGGAGTAGCGATGACAAAAGCTATTGCTACCCATTTTATAAAGTCTTTGTTAAGAATAATAAGCACTTCTGATATTTTTGCACCGTTTACTTTACGTATGCCTATCTCTTTTGTTTTTTGTTTACTTATGTGCAGAGATAATCCGAAGAGTCCCAAACTGGCAATGAAAATGGCTATAAATGCCATTAGTCCAATGGTTTTTGAGAACCTCAGATCAGAATCATATAATTGGTTGAGAATATCATCGGTAAAATCAAAATCAAATGGAGTTGTTCCACCTGTTAATTTCCATTTATCTTGTATTAGCGAAATAGTGCTCCTGATATCTGACGTGTTGATACGTATGGCTATCTCACGACACATTTCGGGGCTTAATCCTATGATCATAGGAGGGATATCCTCATGGATGGAATACATATTAAAATCAGAGACAACGCCAACAACAGGGCCAAAAGCGGTTTGTTCTCCAATAACGTCAGTTAAGCCTAAAGTTTCAATTGCTGTTTTATTTATTAGTACTCCTGAGTTATGTTGCCCAATGGTAAAATCATCACCTTTTATAATTTCCATTCCCATGGTTTTGGCAAAACCATAATCAACAAAATCGCCGTAAATATTTACATTGTTTTCAGGTTCATTAACTTTTGGAATAGTTATAATCATCTTACCCTTATGAGGCGGTATCCATAAGGCTCCTGAAATACTTAATATATTTGCTTCATTATTAAGTTGTTGTTTGAATAGCTCGTAATTATGGTCTCCCAGAGGAATTCTTAACAATCCTTCTTTAACAAATCCAATATCTTTGGTAAAAGCATAATCAATCTGTCTTTGAACCAGTGTCATAACAGCAAAAAGAATTATAAATACGGCCATCTGAAAAACAACCAAAGCTTTTCGCATTGTATGTTTGCTTCCAACCGGTTTATTACTGCCTTTTAGTATATCAACAAGATTGAAAGATGCAATTCTAAGTGAAATTATCAAACCTGTAAGTAATCCTGTTGAGATTGTTATCATGCAAAGAATTCCAAGGCTTATCCAAAGATTTCTTTGAAATGTAAGTTCATACGACTTCCCAAGAAGCGTACTGATATATGGCAGTGCTATGTTAGCCAGGAGAAGGGCAAAGGGCAGTGCAATAATTGAAATTAGAATGGACTCAAGCATCATTTGACTGATAAGAGTTCCTTTTGGAGCTCCACATATTTTTTGTACAGCAAATGTTCTTGTTTTGGTGAATGCACGGGCTGAAGTGAGGTTGAGATAATTAATACAGGCAATAATTAGAATTAGGAATCCAATCAATGCCAGGATATAAAGCATAGATAAATTTCCATGTTCAATACTGTTATTATCCACAATATTACCCGATCCAAAATAAATATCGGAAAGAGGTTGTAGTGAGAAAGATAATTGCAGATCGTCGATATTTAGATTTGATCCATATTGGTGAAGTTTATTTTCAAAATCACCAATATTTGTTTCTTTTTTTAGTAAAATATAATTTGTAAAAAAGATACCTGAGTTCCAAGATTCTTTAAGTCTTTGGATGTCAGGAGGGGTTTCTTCGGTTGAAATTAAATTGTTCTTGAGGTGTTCCATTGCAAAATCCATATTTGCAATCATTGAAGCCTTAATTGTAACATTTTTTGGAAGATCATTATAAACAGCTGTAACCTCCATTGGATATTCAACCCCCATAAATCTTAATGTCATATTTTTACCGACAGGATTGGTTGTTTTGAAGTATTTTTGGGCAATTGCATTGCTAATTAGTATTTTGCCCGAAGATTGGTTAAAGTCATCAAGACCACCTTTTATAATTTGAACTCCAAATACCTTAAAGAAGTTGCTGTTAGTGCATAACATTTCATCTTCACTAATGAAATTATTTTCACTTTTTACTTCAATATCACTAATGTTATATTGATGCACGCATTCTTCAACCTCGGGAAAGTTATGAGGTAGTGTTTCACCAAGAACAAAAGGAGTATTGCCCCAGGTTTTATCTTCTGAATTACTGTAATTTAAAACTCTGAAAATTTGGTTTGAATTTGCAAATGATTGATTATAACCCAATTCGTTTAGAATAAAAACAATAACAACAGCAACAATACCTAAGCTGAGAACTAATCCAGAAAGGTTAATAAGTGAATTGATTTTATCAGATTTTAAATGTCTGAATGCCAGTGCTAAGTTGTTTTTGAAATTCATAATGGTTTTGTGATTAATTTTTGGAATTATTATCAGTCACTAAGGTAGAGGCTATTATAGAAAGATTTTTTTATCGTTTTGTTTTCAGCAGCCTCCATAAATGTTATTATTGAGGTTGAGTATAGTTTTGGTTACTAAATATATCCGAGTATTTTGTGTCTGTTTCACCCTCAAAAACAGAACCTTCAAAAGATGCAACACCTGAATTTGATGTATACTTAAAGTTGGCTAAGTCTTTAAATTGGGCGTTGTTAAAGTTTACTCCATTCCTGAATTTTGCGTATTTATAATTGGCTTCGGAATAAAACAATGCATTCTGGAAGTTTGTATAACCCGAAAAGTTGCTGTACTTAAAGTTAGCCATCTCTTTAAATACACAATCACTGAATATGGCATCGTTGAAAAAAGAAGTGTATTTGAAATTCGCTTCAAATGAGAACTTTACGGTACTAAAAAGCACATTTTTATGGAATTTTGAGTATTTGAATGTGCTTTCACCTTTAAAAATACAATTTATAAATGTTACTGCTTTACGAAAATCAGTACGGAATGAAGTATTTGGTTTTTCAAATGACGCAAAGGCTATTACATTATCCGTAAAAACACAATTCACAAACATCAATTCCGATTCTACTTCGCTGTAAAATGATTTATCATTGTCTCTTTCATTTTTCATATTGTTGAGTTTAGTAAAATCTAAAACACCAACAATTTCAGTGTTTTCCAGGTTAACATCTGATCCTGAATTTATTTTATCGAGAATCTCACTTGCCGGGACTTTTTGTTGTGCACCTGCGTAAATTGAAAGCATTACTAATAGTACGATCAGGAGTGTTTTCATGATATCTTTAGGTAATAATGTGTTGGTTAAGATTGGCATTACTCGTATTTCACTGCCTGGATTCCCGAAGAGGTCTCTGTTTTTTTATTCTTCGTTTTGCCGGTAAAACTCTCCTTCAAACATTTTTGCAATTTATTTATTTAGAATACTATTGCTTGAATTGCAGTTGGTTGCCAAAGGTTTTAAGTTATGATCCTTTATAATATTTCATCACTTTCCATTCTGCCGTCTTTCAGTTTGATAATACGCTTACCACATTGCGCAAACTCCTCATTGTGTGTAACCTGGATGATTGTAATGCCATCTTCGTTTAGTTTCTGAAGAATTTTCATTATTTCGCGTCCCTGGTCGGAGTGAAGGTTTCCGGTGGGTTCGTCGGCCAGTAAAAGACGAGGTTTACCAACAATGGCTCGTGCAATACCCACCAATTGTTGTTGACCACCTGATAGTTGGTTGGGGAAGAGGTCTTTTTTAGCTACCATGTTAAATCTGTCGAGCATATCGGCTACCATGGCTTTACGTTCGTTGGATTTGACACCTTTGTAAATCAGAGGTGTTTCAATATTCTCCTGAACAGTCATTTCATCAATAAGGTGAAATGCCTGAAAAATGAACCCAACATAGTTACGGTGGAATTCTACCTTTTTCTTTTCCTTTATGTTATGGGCCGGCTGATCCATAAAAAAATACTCTCCTTCGTTGGGTTCATCCAACATCCCAATTATGTTGAGAAGTGTTGATTTCCCTGCTCCGCTGGGACCCATCACTGTTACAAATTCTCCTTCTTGTATGGTGAGGTTTATTTCTTTAAGCACGTAGGTGCGTTGAAATTTATTGTCGTAATATTTGAAAAGGTGCTTGAGATTGATCATAAGTAAATTATTAGGATTTATTTTTCGATACATTTATTAATCTTGGCTTAATTAAAAACAGGCTATTAGTATTGAGCACATTAAAGCTAGCTTTATTCGTATCTTAAACTTTCAACAGGGTTTTTAGTTGCTGCTTTCCATGATTGAAATGAAACTGTAAGTAATGAAACAGCTAATGCCAGTAATCCTGCAAGAGCAAAAATCCACCAGCTTAATTCTGTTTTATACGCAAAATTGTCCAACCACTTAGCCATGGCAAAAAGAGCTAATGGAAATGCGATAACAAATGCAAGTATTACCCATTTAACAAAGTCTCTATTAAGTAGAACTAATATTTCAGATAATGAGGCACCGTTTACTTTTCGTACTCCAATCTCCTTAATTCGTTTTTCAGTTGCATAATGCGCCATGGCAAACAATCCCATAAATGCCAGAAATAATGCTATAGCCATTCCGGCAGATACAGTTTTTGATGCGGTTTTTTCTGATATATATAATTGGTTATAGGTATCATCAAGAAAGGTATATTCAAAAGGAAAATCAGGATTGTATTTATTCCATGTTTCAGTTAATATTTTAATTGTTTTTTTGCTATCGGGTAATGATTTAACCATCATATAATGCCAACCCTGTAATTCATTTATTGAGACATAAATCTGAGGATCTATTTGTGTGTGAAGTGATTTGGTGTTTGCGTTTTTTAAGACGCCAGCAATAGTAACTTTTTTACCATCCATCAAATTAATTTGTTTCCCTATAGGATTCTCAAGTTCAAGAACGCTTAAGGTTTTCTCATTTATCAAACACTTATCAGAATTGGATTCTCCAGATTTGAAGGGATTTGTGCCATCTACCAACGGAATGCTCATCATATTGGCATAATTGTATGATATTTGGCAGATTTCCGCAATAATGTCATTGTCGGGATGATCATCTGTGGTTATGGGATTTCCATTATTCCAATCCTTAGGTAAACAAGATTTGGCTGTTACATCAATAATAGATGGATTACGTAATAATTCTTGTCTAACCGATTCATAGCTGCCTGCCATGTTTCTTGGTTGAAAACAGATTACTTGACTTTTTTCAAAGCCTAAATCTTTATTCTGAATAAAATGAAGCTGTTTTTTTATGATGACTGTTGAAGATATTAGAACTATGGATGCTGCAAACTGGCTTACAACTAAAGTACGTTGAAGTAGCGTTATTCCGGCTCCCTTAAACTTACTCCTGATAATTTCCTGAGGATTAAATCGTAATATGTATAATACAGGAAAAATACCGGCTGCAATAATGGTAAACAACATTAGTATACCAGTATAGAGATACAACTTGTAGTTATTGAAATCTAAACTTAGTTCGCTTCCCGTGAGTTGATTAAAAAAGGGCAATGCCATAATGGCTATAATAAAAGCCATAATTGTGGCTATTAAAATGTATAGTGCAGTTTCGGCAAATGAACTTATAAAAATACCTGCTCCCGAAATACCATTAATCTTTTTTATTCCTATGGCCTTAGCTCTTTGAAAAGATGTGGAGATAAAAAGATTGATAAAATTGAAACAAGCAATCGACAATATCAAAATGGCTATGGTAATAAAGATAAATACCATGCGTTTGTCGTAGGTTATAACAGAATCAAACCTGAATCCGGTTGAGAAATGGATGTCGGACATGGGCTGCAGAAAGTGGGTTATCTTATATTGCTCGTACACTGGCATGTGCTTATAAGTTATCTGCGAAATCTTACTTCCTAATTCATCTATATCAGTTTTTTCTTTTAGTTTAACATAGGCAATATAATTATCATTGTCGCCCCATTTATCGCCTATAAGCCAATCCAGCGCATTCAATGGAAATACTATGTGAAACCTAATGTGCGAGTTTTTAGGCAGATTCTCCATTATTGCACTAACCTGAAATTGCTTGCCAAAAATTTGTATCATCTGTCCAACCGCATTTTCACCGGTGAAATATTTATTGGCCATCTCGCGGTCTATAACAATTTTATCAGGCCCGTCCAAACATGTTGACGGATCTCCGGTTTCCAGTTTAAATGACAGAAACTGAAAAAAGTTTTTGTCGGTGGTTATTATCTGATCTTCATAATAAGTATCGTCTTTAATTTTTATCAACTCTCTGGTAAATGTTCTTACCCGGGTGATTTCTTTAATTTCAGGAAGCTCATCCTTTGCTGTTGTTGCAACCGGACCAAAGTCAGAGCCAATCATCACGGTTTCATTGTTTAGAAATCCTTTTCGGCAGATTCGATAAATATTATCAGCATCCTTATGGAAGTTGTCAAAGCTGAATTCGTTCAAGCTCCAGAACCCTATTAGCAGAGCAACAGCAAGGCCAATTGAAAGTCCTAGCAAACTGAGAATGTTTGTTGATAAATTCCGTCTGAAACTCCGGATTATCTCTTTGAAATTGATGTAGTTAACCATGTCCTGACAATTATTAAAAGTCGTTTACTATAAAATTATTACAATAGCACTTCGCCCAACTGCTTTTTGTATTCTTCAGTAATAATCTGCCCGTCAAACAGGTTAACCACTCGGTGTGCGAATCCGGAATCGTGCAATGAGTGAGTAACCATTACAATTGTAGTGCCTTCGCGGTTAAGCTCGGTAAGCAGGTTCATTACATCCAAACCATTTTTTGAATCGAGGTTCCCTGTTGGTTCATCAGCAAGAATTAGCTTTGGATTAGCTACAACAGCGCGGGCAATGGCTACACGTTGTTGCTGTCCGCCCGATAGCTGTTGAGGAAAGTGTTTTGCCCTATGTGCAATACTCATGCGTTCCAGAACTTTTTGCACCATCTCTTTGCGTTGCTTTGTTCCAATTTTCAGGTACAGCAGTGGCAACTCAACATTCTCAAAAACATTAAGTTCGTCGATGAGGTTAAAGCTTTGGAATACAAAACCAATGTTGCCTTTACGCAAACTTGTTCGCTGACTCTCGCGATAGCCTGCCACATCGGTACCATCAAAGAAATATCCTCCATCGCTGGGGTTATCCAGTAACCCAATTATATTAAGCAGCGTTGATTTACCGCATCCCGATGGACCCATTATGGCTACAAATTCGCCTTTTTTTACTTCAAAGTTTACTGAATTCAAAGCCAGGGTCTCAATCTCCTCTGTGCGGAAGATTTTGTTTAATTTGCTAGTTCGGATCATAGTTTTTTTTTAAGAAGACAGGCCAATGAAAACCGGAAGCCGGTAATTGTATCCCTGTACTCAATTGTTATTTTAATATTGTTTCTTATTTCAATTAATGTCAATCGCTTACTATCACGCAATCATAATAATATCTATGGATTTTAGTTTTTATATAACTATCTTTATTACCTTTTTTTATTTGATTTCAATTTGCTCATTATTACCAAAACTATCATAGCTGTTGGTAAGGACCTTTTCTCCGGGTTCCAGACCTTCAATTACCTCATAAAAAAGTGGGTTTTGCCGGCCAATTTTTACTTGACGCCTGGTTGCCGTGGTTCCCGATTCGTTAAGCACAAAAACCCATTGTCCACCTGTACTCTGAAAAAAGCCTCCACGAGGAAGTAGCACTGCTTCAACCGGTTGCCCCAGTTCCAATTTAATGTGGTAGGTTTGACCAGTCCTCAGGTTATCGGGCATTTCCTTTGTAAATCTGAAATCTACTTGGAAACGGCCTTCACGTACTTCGGGATAAACCTTCATTACTTCAATATCAAATTGTTTGTCCTGACGCTCAAAAGTGGCATAAAGGTCGCGTCTTACGCGATCAATATAATGCTCATCAATCTGTGCAACTACTTTATATTCGTCAAGAATATGAAGCTGACCAATGCGTTGACCACGGTTGATCGATTGGCCTATTTCGATGTCAAGTGTTCCAAGTTGGCCATCGGCAGGTGCTTTAACTTTCAGACTCTCAAGACGCAGGCGAACCATGGCCAGGTTTTGTTGCATATTGAGTAAACTGTTATTCATTTGCATTTTTTGATTCTCCCTAAAAATGGAATCCTGAACCATTCTTTCATACCTAAGATCGCGATCGCGCATCGAAAGTTCATGATTTTCTTTTGATTGCAAATAAGCCTCACGCGAAATAAAACCTTTCTCAAACAAGGTATTGTTTTGTTCATAGTTACGTTTAAGGCGAACAACTTCGTAGTCGATACTCAACAACTGTTGTTTGTTGCTGATTTTCTGTTGTTCCATGCCAATAAGAGTATTACGCAATTCGTTCGATTG
The DNA here is from genome assembly GCA_964608615.1 of uncultured Marinilabiliaceae bacterium. Classification (GTDB taxonomy): domain Bacteria; phylum Bacteroidota; class Bacteroidia; order Bacteroidales; family Marinilabiliaceae; genus CALEUX01. Next base: position 22,430 of record CAZSQG010000040.1, on the reverse strand, counting down.
ATAAGCTAGTTGCGACTCTGTGTTGAGAATCTGAAGGTTTAAGTCGTTGTTTTCCATACGAAAAATTATATCACCTTTTTTCACCATCTCACCTTCTTCAATAATTTTCTCAACCACTTTCCCACCTTCTTCCACGTCAAGATAAATAGTGGTTATGGGCATTACTGCACCAATTATTGATATGTAATCTTTAAAGTTCCCTTTCTCAACTGTGGAAATGGTCAGTTTATCTTTTTCGGTTCGATAGGTTGAAGTTCCTGAATCGGCAATAATCTTAATAAAGAAGGCCAATAATAGTAAACCTCCCAAAATCATCATAATGGTCTTTGGCCTTAACCCTTTTTTCTTTTCAATTGCTTTGTCCATAAGTCTTTATTTTGTAATCCGGAGTATTTATACCAACGGTTGGTAATTTTACACCCAATTTTATTCAGTTATTTTTTGTTTGATTATTTTATCGTGATTATTATTTCCTTTTTTATACATTCATTTTTACCAGTTATCCATCGTTCCTTTATCTTCTTTAATTTCCTCCCATATATATTTCCAGAGTCCTTTTTTGTACCACCCAGCTATACCGCGCTAGCATTACATTTGATCTAGCCAAAGAATATTGGTTTTGCGCCGTCATAAAATCAGTTGTGTTAATAAGACCTAAGCGGTATTTTTCGCGATAAGTCTCAAACGATTTTTCGGTGAATCCAAGATTATCACTGGCAGCAGCATATTCAAGGTTTAGGGCTTCCAGTTTAAAAACGGCTTCTTCAATTTCCCTGCGAAGTTGTTTTTTCTGATTTTCGAGTGTAAACATGGCATTTTCTAAATCAATTCTACTTTTTTTAGTCTTATAATCACGTTGTCGCCCAACCAAAAAAGGAATGTTTAATGATAATCCAAGGTAAGGATTTCTGTAATTATCAAATTGAGTTGAAAATGGCGTGTTTTTTCCACTGGTTAAGGTGTCAGTTGAGAAAAATTTTGATGTATAACCTCCGTTCATCTTAAGAGTGGGACTGTATGAACCTTTAGAAATCTGAAGCATCTTTCTGTAATACTCCATCTCATATTCTCTTTGTTGTACAGCAGGATAAATGAGACTGGTAATCAAATACAATGAGTCAATATTGGATTGGATATTTTCAGGCACGGCCGATTCAAAACCGGCATCAGATATTTCGAAGTTTTCTATATCGGGTATCTCAATTGCTTGAGCCAACCTGAGTTTTAATAATTTAAATTCATTATTTGCGCGACTAAGTTCCAGCCGATTATTTGAAACGGTTGCATTAATTTCATCCTGAGCTACCGGCTCTAATTGCCCTGCATCAATGGTGGCAGCTATTCGTTCCGATTCGAGCATGCTAACTTCCAGTTGGTCTTTTGCTACCTCAACCATTGCTTTTTGATATAAAGCATTTGAGTACATACCGGTTATTTCAAGTTCGAGAAGATATTCTGAAAGGTTTGTAGATTCATTTGTCGATAGTTTATAGAACCGCATAGCGGCTATGGTGTTGTGGGCAGTAAATCCTGCAAACAAAGTTAAAGAAGCACTAACTCCATAGGATACATTGTAGGAGCTACCTGATTCGATCTGATTGTTTTGGTTGGTCGATCTGTTAAAATCCACGTTCGAATCGGCAAACCCACTAATGCTTGGGGCCATATTCCAGGCACTTTGCCTGTAGTCATAGACGGATTTCTGATGTATGTTACGACTGATTTTTAAGTTCAGGTTTTTTTCCATGGCATATGATATGCACCTTTCCAGCGTCCAGAATTCAGGTGTTTGTCCATTTGAAATAAAGCTTATGGCTAGTATTGTAATAATTATAATAATTAATCTTTGCATTTTATAAATTGTTTAAAAACAACTATTTATTAATTCTGGTAAATTATATCCTTCTCTATTAATGAGGATTTCCATCGCATTTCAAAGTGGCTTAGTTAGTCGTTGCACCTAAACCATTCTTTTATCATTTTAGCTAATGTTGTGCCAATTTGGATATGACGTTGAATGATAGTGTTATAAATAATATATGTTAAGGTGTGTGTATGAAAAATGGACAATCAATGTATATTTTTTTAACAATAGTAAGTTCCTATCAATGTTATAATTGTTTTATATTGAAGTAATTACTTTATCGGTATGGTTTTAGTAAAAGTATTTGAATCTAATTGATAGTAAGATTAATAGTACTGGTTCTTTTAGGTATGACGAATTAAAACAGGTAAATGATAGAGAATATATGTTTATATGATCATTAGCTAAGATGTTAATCAGTAATATAATAGAAGTACCTAATGAGCTGTTATAATGCAAAACATAAATAAAGAATTTAGCACCCAATAAAGCTGTGGTAAAAGATTAAATAATGTAGCTTTAGTTGTTTTTCTTTATGCTTAGTGATATAATGCAATAGAATAACATGAATATTTGTGGTTAAATTGTGACGCATTCAAATCAATCAATTACTTTTAAAAATTATCAAAAAACAATTTATTTCTACGATGAAGCAATCTTCAATAATAATTGTTGATGACAATAAAAGTGTGCTAAGTGCGCTAGAACTGTTGCTTAGCGGACGGTGCAAAAAATTGCGTACCCTCTCTTCACCCAATATGCTATTAAATGAGTTAAAGAGCGATCAATATGAATTATTGCTCCTTGATATGAATTTTTCGGCCGGTATTAATACTGGAAATGAAGGTATATATTGGCTGCAACGTGTTTTAGATGAAGCTCCGGGAGTGGAAGTGGTTATGATAACTGCTTATGGTGATGTTGAACTTGCGGTTAAAGCCGTTCGTATGGGTGCAATTGATTTTGTATTAAAGCCATGGAGTAATGATAAATTTCTAAACACCATTGAAGCTGCCTGTCGACTTTCGTCATCACGTAAAGAGATGAAAAAACAAAAAAAACAAAATTCTGATGTCGATGATAATAAGAATCAAAGTAAAGAGTTGTTTTTATCATGTGCTTCGCCGGCCTGGGTTATAGTGATGGATGTGGTTAAAAAAGTTGCTTCAACCAATGCCAATGTTTTACTTACAGGTGAAAATGGTACGGGAAAAGAGGTTGTGGCGGGAGAAATCCACAGGCTTTCTTCGCGAAAAAAGGAAGTAATGGTTGCAGTTGATATGGGAGCTATTACCGAATCGCTTTTTGAAAGTGAGTTGTTTGGACATAAAAAAGGTGCATTTACCGATGCTAAAACAGACAGAATAGGGAAAATTGAAGAAGCTAACAACGGAACCCTCTTTTTGGATGAAATTGGAAATCTTCCTCTTCCGCTTCAGGCTAAGCTTCTTTCAGTATTACAGAACCGCTTTGTTGTAAGGGTAGGAGAGAATATACCTATACCAATTGATATACGATTGATTTGTGCCACCAACTGTAACTTAATACAAATGGTTGAATCAGGCCGCTTTCGTGAAGACTTGCTTTACCGCATTAATACCATCCACATCGAATTACCGCTTTTGCGCGATAGAAGGGATGATATTCCTGCCCTGGCAGCATTTTTTCTGGATAAGTATAAAGTGAAATATCATAAAGCAGAAATGTCGTTTTCAGATGCATCACTTCGTAAACTGGAAGAGCACTCATGGCCGGGTAATGTTCGCGAATTACAACATGCCATTGAAAAAGCTGTAATTCTTTGTGATGGAAACCTAATTCAGCCTTCTGATTTCATGTTTCGGCATGGTGAAATTACTAGTCCCGGAGCTTACGATGGTACGCTTGAAGATATGGAAAAAAAGTTAATTGCCGATGCAATAGCCAAATATGATGGTAATCTGTCAACAGTAGCCATTCAGTTGGGTATAACGCGCCAAACCCTTTATAATAAGATAAAAAGATATGGCTTATAAGCATTTCAACAGGCGTTTGGTTTTTAAACTAGCTTTATTGGTAATAAACTCGATTGCATTAGGCTTTTTCTTTGGGTTTTATCGCCGAATGGAGCTTATTATTGCATTTGTTGGTATGGAATTTTTCTTGATTTTTCGTTTGTTTCATTTTATTAATCAAACAAACCGACAGATTAATTTTTTCATTCAGGCCGTGAAGAATGATGATACCACATTACTGTTTCCCAAAAATTCGGGCGATTCCATTATTGATGAACTTCATAACAGCCTTAACGAACTAAACCAGATTATTCAACAAACCAGGATAAAAAATCAGTTAAAAGAGCAGTATTTTAGTGAGATACTTCATAATATAGGAACAGCCGTTATTGTTTTTAACAACAAAGGATTTGTAATTAACACTAACCAGGCATCGCTGAATTTATTTGGTTTGCAAACATTTACTCATTTTTCGCAACTCGATAGAGTTGATCCAAATTTTAAAAATGAGTTGTTCAGGTTTAATCATTTACACTCTCAATCGCTGATGTTAAGGAGGCATAATGAGAATCTTCAATTAAGTGTTCGTTGTACTATCCTTAATTTAAAAGATGAAGAGGTAAAGCTCATTACACTTCAGGATATTAGAGGTGAATTGGAGCGCAAAGAGTTGGATTCATGGGTGAAACTTATAAAGGTGTTGAACCATGAAATAATGAATTCTTTAGCTCCTGTAACGTCAATAGCACAATCTCTTAAAGAGATATGGCAGACAAGGGAAAAGGAGATGGGAAAGGGAAGTCATAACGATATGGAGGTTAGTCGCACTGTTAACGGATTGGATGTAATTGTAGAGAGGGGAGAAGCATTGATGCGGTTTGTGGAGAGCTACAGGTTGTTTACCAGGATGCCCGAATTGCATTTATCTGAAATAAGTATGCAAGCTCTGTTTGATAGGTTAAGTATTCTTGTATCACCTATGAAGGACAATTTTGGTGTGGCCATTATATTTGTTGCTCCTGAGCCCGATTTTATGGTAAAAGCTGACGAGCAACTTATGGTTCAGGTTATTATTAATTTAGTGAAAAACAGTGCTGAAGCTGTTACCGGATCTGATAATGCATTGGTTGAAATTAGTTGCAGTAAAGATGACACTGGTAAACTCACTGAAATTATTGTTTCCGATAATGGGCCAGGAATACCTCCGGCCGTTGCTGATGAAATATTTGTTCCTTTTTTTACTACCAAGTCAAACGGTTCAGGTATTGGCTTAAGCTATTCGCGACAAATCCTTAGGGCACACGGAGGTACGGTAAATTGTTATTCAAAACCGGGTGAGACTGTGTTTACCGTTAAGTGGTAATGTTCAAATCACTTCCAATGCTGTAACAGGCATCCAACCCACGTTTCCGTCTTCCAGTTCAATTTCGTGCCATTGTGCAATTGTTTTAATGATTTTTACACGAGTCCCTTCGTGTAAAATAAAAATCTCTGTTCCACTGGCATCAGGTGAACTGCGTACAGTAACTGAAGGTGTCATTATGATGGCACGGTTACGGTTAATTAATCTGTTTTTCTGATTATTTGAGAATGTAAACGTTGTAATTGATGCCAATACAAACACTATAGAAAAGAAAAATGATACTTTTCGGAAAAGCGTAGTTTTTGCAAAGAAGAAGAACAATAACACTATTAAAAACAGCACGAAGAATCCCACAGAAATAATTGCCCAGGTGTCTGAATCGCTACTGCTGCGCAGCGAAGAAAACCATTTGGCAATAAAAAACGACCCAACAGGTTCAATTTTATCGGCAATTTGACTGTAGGCTAACTCAAGATTGTAACGGATATCCCTATCGTGCGGTGCAAGTAACAGCGCGCGTTCGTAGTTTAGTATAGCCAATGGCAATAACCCATGACGATAATATGCATTTGCCAGATTGTAGTATAATTCGGACGATTCAACACCTGTTTTGAGTATTTCCTCGTAAGCATCAATGGCTTCCTGAAACTGTCCTTCGGTATAGTATGCGTTACCTTTGGTAAACCTGTTATCTGATGCTGCTGCGTTTAATGCAATAAAGGCAAAAATTATAACCAACCCAGGTTTTAACCAAATACTGAATATTTTTTTTACAGACTTCATTTTATCTATTCTAATTATGAAAGGTCTTAATTACTTAGTCCCGAACGCTTTAAAAAATGTATAGCTAAAGACACCATTCGATTCTGTAGTGCTATATAGGTCTCTAATACCTTTCTCAAAGGTTGTTTTATCAATTAAATTTTGTTTCACTGATTGTTCACCAACACCCTCAATCATTGCTATAAAAGTGTTCTTAATAAATCCTTCAACAAGTTTTGGTTTGCTGGCATCTACATAAACCATTCGCGGTGAAACTGAAATATCCGAAAGTCCAATTGAACTAAACAAAGGGTATAGCTCTCTTCCTATGTTCGAATTTCCTCCGTTTTTACCTTGAAGTGTAACCTGGCAATCTATTGCTGAGTGTGCTTCTTTACTATCAGGAAAGAAAAATGTTGAACCATGATCTCCCTCAATTGCCATCATTGTACCTCCTTTTTTTAATACCCTCTTGAGTTCATTAAGAGCTTGTGTCGGATTATGAAGGTGTTCTAATACAAAGCATATTATTATACTGTCGAACGTCTCATTTTTAAACGGTAATTCGTATATATCAGCTTGTCTAAATTCAACATTACTAATATTTGAAGATTTAATAAGCTTATTTGCTTCATCTATCGAGTCTTGTGATAAATCAATCGATAAAAAGGTTGAATCCGGATTCTTTGTGGCAATTATTTTTGTTTGAGCACCAACTCCGCATCCAGCTTCCAGAACAAAACTATCTTCAGGAAATATGGTATCATTGTGAATAATACAATCAAGGGTATCCGCCTGATCATTAAGTCTCAGCGCTTCCCTGTTGGAGTACCCATGAACATATTTAATGCTTTCCATATATTTTAACCTGTTTTTGAAATACTTTGTTGCTACAAAATAATAGCGAAGTATTATTTTTTTATTTGTTTTTTCAACTGACTCTCGAGCTTGCTAACGGTTTCCACCGATTTTTTGTATAAGTGATCCCTTTCATGATGATCAGATTGCGGGGAATATCGTGCATATTCGCAGGTATCAAGAATATCAAGAAAATCGGCAGTTGTTTGATCGGTTGCATTGCTTTCTGTGAGAATGGAACGCGCATTGTCGCGGTTCAATTCTGATTGAGGTATGGCAAGTTTATCACTGATGTATCCCCATAGAGCACGGCTAAGTTCTTCGTAGAATCCCTCCTTATCGCCTTTCTTAAGATGCCAGGCTGATTTTTTAAGCCTTCTCAGGGCCATTTTATTGGCCTTACGGGTTTTCACCATCTGGATATTGGCATTTTCTTTAATTCTTTTTTGGAAAAGAATATACACCACAATAAAGATGAGAAGTGGAAGGATAAATCCTAATGCAAACAATGAACTACCAAAAATAAACGTATTAATTGGTTTGAGTTGAATAGAACCGGTTTTTATAAAACGTATATCCTGTCCAATGAAACGTACGTTTTCACGTGTTGTGGTAACGGGCGATTGTGTCATGGCAGTTCCATCATCAGTATCAGAGCGTTCAATAGTTATATTGATTGGCTTGCTCTTTATAGTTTGATATCGTCCGGTTGATGGATTTAAATAGGAGTATTCAACTGCAGGGATTTCAAAATTTCCCGCGTGCCTGGGAATAATCAGGTTCTCTATTGTTCTGGAACCCTTACCACCCTGTGTTGTTTGAACAATGTTATTTGTTGTTTTGGGGTCGAATACGTCGAAATCGAGGGGGAATTTTATCTCAGGATTCTTAGCCAAACGAAGATTTCCTACTCCTGAAATAACTGTTTTAATAGTGACACCATCATTGATACTGGCACTTGTTTTTGATGCAGAAACATCCATTGAAACCTCCCCAACAATTCCGGAAAATGATGGAGGAACTGGTATTGGTAATGGTTTAACCGTTATGTTGATTCCCTTTGAGCTGACTCTTCGTTTTACAGTGCGATAACTGTCGAAAAAATCATCGAATATGCTTTGCGATTGTCTGGGTGAGCGCTGCCGTAAAAGAAACTCAATGGATGAGGGTTCAATATATAGCTTGCCTGACGATTGGGGATATACAACCTTTTGACTGAATATGCCTGCCCGGTATGTTTTGCCCTTGATGTTTTGAACAGTCCATTGAATATTACCCGATTGGCTATCCAGTTCTTCCACCACAAAATTCCTGAGTTGCGAATTCTTAATATCTGAAATTCCCTCAAGATTTACACGTGTATATATTTTTGTGGTAATCAAAATTGGTTCGTCCTGATAGGCTTCTGTTTTATTGGCTACCATGGTTATAAACAAGTCTTCATCCGAGAGAACCGCATTGTCCGGGACTTCCTGGTTTCCTTGCTGCTGTGGTTGTTGAGAGGCTGCATCGGGCTGAATAACTTCAATTGTAAGTGCATTTGATTCAATCCGTTTCCCATCAACTCCAATAGTAGCAGGAGCTACACTATAAACTCCGGTTTTGTCGGCTCTCAAAATATATGTAAACGAATAATTAACATTTCTGCTAACCTGTCCGTTAATAATACTAACCTGAGAGCTTGTTGAAGTGGTAGGTCCCATTAAAATCTGAAAGTCAGGAATATTGGGAACCCTCAAATCAGTTGCTTCTTGATTTATGTTGTAAACCAACTGAAAGCGCGATCCCTGAACCACTGTTTTAGGTGCAGTAGCCGTAAAGGTGGCATCTTGTGCTAAAAGTGTCAGGTTTACTAAAAAAGTAAGTAAACTAAAAAAAATAATCTTTTTCATCTGTTTATAATTTATTCTTTAGGTCAGATGGAACTCGCCAATAATCTTTCCTCTGTGTGAGAAAATGCTTACTCATGGCTTGTTTCATGTGTCTAAAAAATATTATCTAATTGCCACATGCAACTTTCCAATTGTTATTGCCATGTTTGATAAAAACTCAAACACGATTTGTTATATTCTCCAAAGGTAATTAGGTTCTCGCTATAAATATTTTGCTTTGATAACAAAATTTCAACTCGAATACGCATTAATTCATAATCGCATACAAAAACCACCTTAATCAAAAAACCACACTACCAATAATTTTATCGATAGCACTAATGCTTTTTTACCAGTTTTTATCAATACGAACAGGTTGAGATTCTTTTTTCTTATTCATTTTCTCCTGAAGTTCTTTCTCATCTTGATCCATTGCCTGCAATATCCTTTCAGCATTTTCCCTGCTTATTCCTTCTTGCTGCTGTTGCTGCTGTTGTTGTTGTTCTTTTTCCTGTTCATCCTGTTTATCTTGTTTTTCTTCTTGATCCTGCTTATCCTGATCTTTTTGTTGCTCTTTATCCTGATCCTGCTTTTTTTCGTCCTCTTGTTGTTTCATTTTCATCGCAGCAATCAGATTGTAACGTGTTTCGTCATCCATAGGATTGTTTTTCAAAGCTTTTTTATAAGCATCAATGCCCTTATCCAAATCTTTCAAACCAAGATAACTGTTCCCAATATTATGTTGTATTTTACTAAGTTTTTCTTTATCAGTAGTTTGATTCTCTAGTGCCTGTAACTGGTTAATGGCATCCTCAAATTTCTCCTGCTTAAAAAGGGTTGCCGCCACGTTAAACCTGCCTTCGAATGAATCTTTTTCTTTATCGATGGCCTGCCAGTATTCGTTGCCTGCTTCCAGAAACTTCCCCTCATTGTATAGTTCTGTTCCTTTTCTAATGAAGCGTCGTTCTTCCTGAGCCTGCAAAAATGTCAGGAATCCTGCAAAAAAGATAACAAATAGTATTACAACTTTCATTTTTACCATTTTTTCTATCCATTCCATAAACATTGCAAATTTATTAAACCGATTAAGTTATGTTCTGTTTTTTCTTTTTGAAATTTAGCCATCAGGCTTTTTTTCTAAGTGTAATGTCAATAAAATACGTTTAGTTCCAGGAACTTTTTTTTGACAAAATTTAGCTCTATTGCTCTTTCCTTTCTATATTACTAATGGTAAAAAGGTCGATTTTCTTAAGCAATTTGTTTTTTCTTTCCAGCACCATGAAATCAATAAGCAAAATCAATAATGCTATTAAGGCAATATATTGAAACTGATCTTCAAATTCAGTATAAACTTTTGATTCCAATTGGGTTTCTTCCAAACCCTCAAGCTGATCAATAAGAGTATTAATACCCACTCTGATGTTATTGGCAGGTATATATTCTCCATTACCACTAACGGCTATTTCGCGCAGCATGTTTTCGTCAAGCTTGGTAATAACCACATTACCCTCGCGGTCGGAAAGAAAATTTCCCGCACCTCCAGTTGGAATAGGCCCACCTTTGGGTGTTCCCATGCCAACAGTATAAACCTTGATGCCTTTTTCAGCGGCGCTTTTTGCTGCTCCTATGGCATCATCCTCGTGGTTTTCTCCATCTGTAATTACAATAATGGCTCTGTTTACTCCTTCTTGTTGACTAAACGAAGTAACAGCAAGGTTTATTGCAGCACCAATTGCAGTTCCCTGTACAGGTACCACATTGGTATTTATTGATCCCAGAAACATTCGGGCCGAAGGATAATCGCTTGTAATGGGAAGCTGAACATAAGCTTGTCCGGCAAAGACAATTAAACCTATTCGGTCGTTTTTGAGCCGGTCGGTTAACCTACCAATAGCCTGTTTAGCCTTTTCAAGACGTGTGGGTTCAATGTCGTTGGAATTCATACTGTTTGAAACATCCATGGCAACAATCAATTCAATGCCTTTTCGTTCAACTGTTTGAAGTTTGGTGCCAAACTGAGGAGCCGAAAGCGTAAAGATCAATGCCGTTAAAGCAAGTAAAAGAAGGTAGTATTTGACTATCGGCCTAATAAATGAAACATCAGGCATAAGGTGAGAAACCAATTCAGGATTACCGAATCGTTTCAAAGCTTTCTTCTTTTGAGCGGTGAAGAATAGCTGAATAAATGCCAACAATGGTATTAGCAGCAATAAATATAAGTATTCCGGGTGTCCGAATCGAAACATGACTTTTATGTTTATCAGTTAAAATGCTTCCCTGTTGCTAGTAGTTTTTAATTCTGACTGTTTTTTTTCTTTCTGTCCTGATTTGCAGTCTGTAAAAATGTAATGGTCTATTGCTTAGGGTAATGTTCTTAAAACTGTATTTCTAATTATTATTTCTGAAATCAGAAAAACAAATGCCAGAAGCGCGAAAATCATGAATTCCTCTGATTTTTTAGTGTATTCCTGAACTTCTGTTTTGGTTTTCTCCATGGAATCAATCTCTTTATAAATTTCTTCGAGTTTGTTTTTATCAGTGGCTCTGAAATAGTGCCCATCGGTTAATGAGGCAATCTCCTTAAGCATGGTTTCATCAATTTTTACTTCCATATTTTGAACCTGCTGGCCATAAACAGTATTAATAGGGAAGGGGGCAGTTCCAATTGTTCCAACTCCAATGGTGTATACTCTTACACCAAAAGTTTTTGCTATTTCAGCAGCGGTAAGAGGAGCAATCTGGCCCCGGTTGTTTTCACCATCCGAGAGCAGAATAATTATTCTACTTTTTGAATCGCTGTCCTTAATACGGTTAACGGCGGTAGCCAATCCATCACCAATGGCTGTTCCATCTTCAAGCATACCAGTGCGTATATCCCGAAACAAGTTTATAAGTACGGCATGATCAATGGTTAAAGGACATTGAGTAAAACTCTCAGCTGCAAAAATTGCCAATCCAATGCGGTCATTGGGTCGTCCCTGAATGAAATTTATTGCCACTTCCTTAGCTGCTTCCAGGCGGTTTGGATTAAAATCCATAGCCAACATACTGGACGATATATCCAGAGATATCATAATATCGATACCTTCAGTGGTGGAAGTGCGTAATTTATTAGAGCTTTGTGGTCTTGCCAGAGCAAAAATAACCATGATAATTGTTAATACTCGTAATGCAAAGGGTAAATGTCTGAGATATATTTTTTTTGATTTTCCTATTGCTTCAAATCCTCTAAGTGAGCTAATTTGCATAAAGGCATTCATAGTTTTTTGCCTCCACACATACCAACCAATGATTGGTATTAGGAGCAACAACAGGAAAAAATATAGTGGATGAAGAAATGCTATGTTCATTTTGATTATTTTTTATTGTTGCACCAATTCTTCTTTCTCATTCTGTAAAGTCTCTTTGGCAGCGTCTTCAAGCGATTTAATCTCTTCCAGCTTTGTTTGGTTTACGAAAAAGAATGCTCCTATAAGGCTCAGATCGTTCTCATCGGGAAGTGGTTCGTACTTTGCAAATTTGGCAAGATCAGCTGTCTCAAGAATTTTCTTCATTTTAGCCAGTAATTTGTCATCAGGTAATTCCACTTCTTTTAATGATTTTAAAATCTCAGCAGTTGTATTTTCCATTGCCGGAAATTGATATCTCTCTTCAAGGTAAATGCGCAAAACATCAGTAAGCTGGGAATAGAATTGCTTTACAAGGCCTTTCTGCCATGCTTTTTCGGTTTTAATTTTTTCCAATTCACGCAATGCTGTAACATGCGGCGGATCTTTGGGTTTATTCTTGAAAAGGAGATTTTTTATCGGATTCTTCCTTTTCAGCCACCAGTGAATAGCCAAAACAAGAAGAGAAGAGAAAAGCATGAAAGCCACAGCCCAATTAAGGTATCTCAGCAATTCAGCCAAGCTGAAAGGGGTATTTATGGGTTGTTTAATATCGAAAAGACCTTTCTCAGCATCTACATTCTCAAATGGATTAACAACCATTAAAGCAAGGGGGTTGGTTGTTTGTTTTTCAACTAACTCGCCTCTTTTATATTCAATAGCAATGGGTGGAATGTAATGCAACCCACTGTCAAATGAGGTTACTCTGATTACCTGTGAAATATTTATCAGGTTGTTGTTCTGAATTGTTGTATCGGGCTTGCCTACTTCAACCACCTCAATGTTTTTGGTGATTGTGTCGGTAAATACTGGTAGCATCACAGCCAATCCTGCCGGTTGGGTAACTTCAAGGGTCAGATTCATTTGTCCGCCAATTACCATCAGGGTTGAATCAAGTGAAGCCGATACCGACACATTCTGACCTTTAACTGTGTCAGGCATACCAAGCCCAGTCACTAAGTTTAGTGTTACAATCAGAATCAATGAGCGCATCAGACTGATTCTTTTAATCATCTTAACTTCGGTTTTTAAATAGCGACATTAGAGCCTTCACATAATCTTCATCGGTTTTTACAGCTACATTATCGATACCGCAGCGGGCAAAAATCGATTGGGTTTTCTGTTCATTCTCAATCCACCATTTGTTATATAACTCTCTATTTTTTTTATTGGAAGTGTTTATCCATTGATATTCGTCGGTCTCAGCATCTTTAAACTGAATAAATCCAACGTTCGGCATTTCAGCTTCACGAGGGTCATAAACCCTAAGTGCAACCACATCATGTTTTTGGTTGGCTATTTTAAGTGCGTCTTCAAAATTGGAATCAAGAAAATCGGAAATCACAAAAGTGGCACACCTTTTTTTAATAGCATTGGTTAAATACCGCAATACACCCGAAATATCGGTTTTACGTTCTTGAGGTGTAAAACTTATTAACTCCCTAATTATATGCAGAATGTGTTTTTTTCCCTTTTTTGGAGGAATAAACTTCTCTATCTTATCGGAAAAAAAGATGACACCTGCTTTGTCGTTATTTTGAATGGCCGAAAATGCCAAAACTGCAGCCATCTCGGTAATAATGTTCTTTTTAAATCGCCAGGTTGTTCCAAATTCACGCGATCCTGAGACGTCAATAAGTAGCATAACGGTCATCTCACGCTCTTCTTCAAACACTTTTACAAAAGGATGATTAAACCGGGCTGTAACATTCCAGTCAATGTTTCGGATATCGTCGCCAAATTGATATTCGCGTACTTCACTGAACATCATACCGCGACCTTTAAAAGCCGAATGATACTCACCAGCAAAAATATTGCGCGAAAGTCCACGGGTTTTAATCTCAATTTGCCTGACTCTTTTTAAAATATCAGATGTTTCCAAGACTTAACAATTAACAGTTACCAATTATATTGTGCTGAGTGTAACGAAATCCCAATTTATCGGGAACCAAATATTAGTGAACAGTTACATCGGCTGAATGTATAGGCGTCCCGATTTATGGGAAATAGTTATAAGTTTTACATTACATTTAAACTTCTAACTATATAAATATTCAGCCGATTAAAGAATATAATTACCACATTATGGTACTTCAATAGTATTCAGTATTTCACTAATTATCTCTTCCGATGTAATATTATTAGCTTCTGCTTCGTATGAAAGGCCAATACGGTGACGCATAACATCGTGACAAACAGCTCTAACATCTTCAGGAATAACATATCCGCGACGTTTAATAAATGCATACGCTTTAGCTGCCATTGCCAGACTTATACTTGCACGTGGGGATGCCCCGTACGAAATCATATCTTTAAATCGTTCCAGTTGATAATCTTCAGGGAAACGAGTGGCAAAAACAATATCAACGATGTATTTTTCAATTTTTTCATCCATATATACATCTTTCACCACTTTACGAGCTCTAATGATATCGTCAGGATTAAGAATTGCCGATGCTTTTGGAAATGATTGCGCCAAATTATGACGGATAATCTGTTGCTCTTCTGCTTTTTCGGGATAGCTAATTACCACTTTTAACATAAAACGGTCAACTTGTGCTTCCGGAAGTGGGTATGTACCTTCCTGTTCAATAGGGTTTTGTGTTGCCAGTACTAAGAAAGGTTCCTGTAAAGGATAGGTTTGTGCTCCAATTGTAACCTGTCGTTCCTGCATGGCTTCAAGTAAGGCACTTTGAACTTTTGCAGGAGCACGGTTGATTTCGTCAGCCAGAACAAAATTAGTAAAGATAGGTCCTTTTCTAACAATAAATTCTTCGTTCTTTTGGCTGTAAATCATTGTTCCCAAAAGGTCGGCAGGCAAAAGATCGGGTGTAAACTGTATACGGCTAAATTTTGCATCCACAATGCTCGAAAGTGTTGTGATAGCTAATGTCTTTGCCAAACCCGGTACTCCTTCAAGTAAAATATGTCCATCCGAAAGTAAACCAATTAGCAGGCTTTCAACCAAATGCTTTTGGCCCACTATCACTTTATTCATCTCAATGGTTAACAGGTCAACAAATGAACTTTCCTGCTTTATTCGTTCATTAAGCTCTTTAATGTCAACAGTTTGATTCATGGTCTGTTTTTTATCAGTTTATTCTATATGTTAATTATCAATGTTCCCCAAAAATAAAATAATACAATTTCTGTAATTGAATATGATATGTTAATTATTGTTAACGAGTTTTTGTTCGGTTGTATAACCAATATGGATATGGATTGTAAAATCCGGTCATACCATAACAATAACTGTTCCATTTTCGTTTTTGTCACTTTAAAAAACATAAACGAATTTTTATGAATGAAATTATATATGAAGGGTTATTATACTGAAATAATTATAAACATTATTTGTCTAACCATTTAGCTCTGATATGCAAATAACTGGTACAGTTTAGGCACTTTAAGAGTTATAATAGACAGAATAATAGTAATTTGAAGTTTTATCGCAAAGTGTTCAAAGAAAACACAAAAGGAAATGGAGTGTTTATATCAATGAGTTCGAAATTACATCGTTACTAATACCAATAATCATAACATATTTTCTTAAAGGTTAGATCCCTCACTGCGTTCGTGATGACAATAATGTTGCACGCATGATATATTAGGGTTTGAGGGGCGGTATACGCCCCTCAAACCCTAATATATCTCCTCTTAAAAAAGTGGGTGTCATCCTGAGCGCAGCGAAGGATCTATTTATCAATGTATCGAAAGCTTGTCATTAGCAGCGATAGATCTATTTATCAATGTATCGGCAGCCTGTCATTGGTAAGCGCAGCGAGAAATCTTATTATTTTAGTCGGTCGGTAGTGTAACTTTTTATTAACTTTATGACAAAACAAGATTATATGAGCTCAATAATCGAAAACAGTAATTTTGTATGTCGTCATCTTAGCCTCACAAAAGCTGACATACTAAAAGCTATTCGCGAAAAAGGACTTACTTCTTTCACGGAAATTCAGGACGAAACTGATGCCGGTACTATTTGTGGCACCTGTGTTGCCGAAATTGAAGAGATTCTTGAAGAGGAACTTGAGCGGCAAAGGAATTTAACTGACGGAGTCGGATAATAGCAAAGAACTGTCACCATAACTCAGAAAGCGAAAATTATTATTGAGAGCAAACTGATAAATATCCTTCCATTTTTCGCCAACAAGCGCGGCTATTAGTAATAGTAAGGTGCTTCGTGGCTGATGAAAATTTGTAACTAAACCTCTAATAACTTTAAATTCAAAGCCGGGCGTAATAATAATACAGGTTGATGCTTCAAAGGCACTGAGATTGTTTTCTTCAAGATAATTAGTAATGTTTCCTAAAGACTCTATAAGCGATAATTCTGATTTGTATTGGAAACCATCCCATTGTAAGATTTGTTGAAATGGTAATCCTTTTGAGAGTTTAACTCCGGCTAAATAGAGCGATTCAAGGGTGCGAACGGTTGTTGTACCCACAGCAATAATTGATCCCTGGTGATTGATTATTGTTTTTAATGTTTCAATTGGTACCGAAAAATGCTCTGTGTGCATCTCGTGATCTGCAATAAATTGACTCTTAACAGGTTTAAATGTTCCTGCTCCAACATGAAGTGTTAATTCAATGGTTTTAGTCTGTTTTTGGTGTAATGTTTTTAAAACATCTGGCGAAAAATGTAATCCTGCCGTTGGTGCAGCAACTGACCCATTGTGTTTCGAATAGACAGTTTGGTACCGCTCTTTATCAATTTCTTCAGATTTCCTTTCAAGATATGGTGGAATGGGAATTTGCCCCATTGCCTCCATAATGGAAGCAAAAGATACTGAGCCATCCCAGCTAAATTTTATGATAACACCATCATTTAGTTTTTGTACTATTTCGGCGTTTACGGTAATCTTAATGTTGTTTACTGTAATGTGTTGAGATACAAAGCCTTCTTTCCATTTTTTTTGATTACCAACCAAGCAGAGCCATTCAACATGGTTGGTTTGCAAAAATGCCTGTTCAGCATTGTTAGGACGATGTGGTTCCAGACAAAATATTTCAATACGGGCTCCGGTACTTTTTTTGAAAAGGAGTCTGGCTTGTATAACCTTTGTGTTATTGAATACCAGCAAAGTGTTTACGGGTAATAAATCTGGAAGATTCTTGAAATTTTGCTCAGTAATAGTTTGGTTTTTAAAAACCAGAAGCTTAGACTGATCACGGTTTTCGAGAGGGTATATAGCTATCCGGTCAGATGGGAGTGGATAGCTGAAATCTTCGATATTTATATGTTGAGGTTTCATTTTTTCTATTTAAGCCTGCAAATTTAATTAACTTTGGCACATTATTAAAAAAACTGCGTTTGTATATGTTTTTGAAACTTTTGACAGAGATCAAAAAATACAAGCTTCAATAAATGATAGATAATCAGAAGTGTTAATAAAGGCAATATCTGATTAATAACACAACCTAATTTATTATACCGATGAAAGTTCAACCAGGTGATAGGGTACGTTTTCTTAATGAAGTTGGTGGCGGTGTTGTAACCCGTCTCGAAGGAAATCTAGTTTTTGTTGAAGATGAAGATGGCTTTGAAGTGCCTACTCCTGTTTTTGAAATAGTTGTTATTGAAAAAGTTGCTGAAAATGAATCAGCTGGCGCAAAGGGTTCTGACAAAAAAGAGAAAGAAAGTAGGAATGAAATAGTGTCTGAGCGTGAGGCTTTTGATAAGGATTTGGAAGAAGATGGCCATGATGATTTTAATCCACGTATATACCTTGCTTTTCTTAATGCCGGAAAAACATTGGACGAGAATGGAATACTACAGCTTCATATAATTAACGATAGCAATTATTTTTGTACATATCTGTTTTCGCAGCTCGAAAATGATGGCTATATGCATGCTCTGTTTCAGGGCAATATTGAACCAAATACAAAACTGCCATTAAAAGATATTCCTTTACGTGAAATGGATGCCAACTGGCAAATACAATTGTTATTGTATAAAAAGGGTAAACCATACCCTGCTTTAGCACCAGTTACAACATCATTAAAATTGAAAGCCAGTAGGTTCTTTAAAGATAATAGTTTTGTTGGAAACGATTTCTTCTATCAACCGGCTTTGCTTATCCCTATCATTAAAAATGAGCTTGAACGAAAGATGGATTTGCTTATTGATTCAGATGCTCAAGCCATTATTCGTGAAAAGGAAGCCAAGCCTGTTCAGAAAGGCTCCGTAAAACGTAAGTCTACACCCGAGCTTTTGGAGATAGATCTTCATATTCACGAACTATTGGATAATTGGGAGAATCTTTCAAACGGAGAAATTCTTCAAATTCAAATGGATAAGTTCCAGAGTGTTATGGAGGCTAATTCTGCAAACAAGGGGCGACGCATTGTATTTATTCATGGTGTTGGTTCTGGAACTTTGAAAACAGAATTACGCAAACTACTCGACCGCAAATACAAAGGAATTAATTATCAGGATGCATCTTTTCGTGAGTATGGATATGGCGCCACAATGGTAATAGTTAAATAATCGTTCTATAATAACTGGTGCGCATTTAAGGGTTGTTATTCGAATGTGAAATAGGGTGCATGTATCCACAGGGAGGTCAAAAGGCTTTAAGAATTATCCTAAGTCAAATTGCTTTACTAAACTATATTTATTCAGTATCATAATATATGGCTTTTTTATTAAGGCTTTATTTGTAATGCTAGTTGCTTTGGTTTGCTTTGGCAAAGAGATGTGACTTGTTATGACTGTTATTATAAGTTGGATGCTAATAACCCATTCAATAGGATAGTATTATTTTCAATATTTATTCGTGTAATTGTTTATTAGCTTATGCGAAAATCGTTACTCCTCTTCATTTGCAATAAGCTAATTGCTTTCTGAATAATCTCCTTAAATTTTTTGTAACTATTCAGGTGGGTTATAGTGTTGATATTCATATAAGTGATAAAAATTCTTAACGCAAAGATCGCAAAGTTTTTTATCAGTCAAGGTCGCAAAGAATTAATAATTAAATCTTTGTGTTCTATGCGGTTTCCTTTACGCACTTTTCGGTAAATCCCCATCTTCTTATTATTTAGCGTGTTATAGCTTCTTAATGTATCTCAATAGTTGGAATTTTTTTCTTCTTTTATAATCTTCTCTATATAATTAATAGATCAATGCTTTTTTAATTCTTCTAAATGATGCTTTGGGTCTGTACATATTCTTGCAAAACTATCATGTTTGCATAAAACCACTTGTCAGCTCTGTATCTGGCAGTATATCAAGGCTGTATTAAATCTGTGTATTCTTATAGTCCTTAATGGTTATCTATTATCAAATGATGTAATCTTTAAAAAAAATATTCTGGTAGAGATAAAATATTCATATCTCATTAATAATATTTCAGTCTTGTTTTAAATATTACTAGCAATTTAAAAAAATTGAACTCTTTTTATAAATTTACTTAATAGTATAAGAATAATTTAAATCTTTATTAAATTTAATTTTTCTTACAAAAATGCAAGTAGTCTATTTTTACAATATGAAATATTTTGATAATATATTAAGAGAAATATAAAAGTATTGACAAAATATTTACAAAAAATTAAAAATAATTAGTAGTTATTTGTGAATTATTAAAAATAATTAAATAAAAGATTGGATATATTAAAAATATGTATTTATATTTGTATAATGCTATATAGAATAAAATAATTGACGATGCATTTTACCAAACTATCGTTTGAAGATTACATGATAAAAGTTGCCGGGTTAATCGGTAATTCTCTTAGCGATCCGATGATTGTTGAGGCTACCGGACGTTTTGGCTATGATGAAAGGCGTATTAAGGAAGGGGAGAAAGTTTTCAGGAAAGTCCAGGAAATAAGTGATGCGCAGAGTAAAGCCATGGAGCAGAAGGTGAAGGCTCATGATGAACGACGAAAAGTTCAGTCTTCGGTTAGGAAGAAATATATGAAGATGATGCAAATCTCTAGGATTGCATTCGATAAGGATGTGATTATTCGAAAAGCTTTACAACTTGATGGACCTCGTGAAGTATCACTGGATTCGTGGTTAAACCAGATAGCATTATTTGGTAACAGGCTTATAAATGAGGCCAGCTGGGCTGATAAGCTTAAAGGATATGGGATTTCACGTAAGGAATTATTGGCCTTAATGAGTGAGGTTGATAAACTCAGAGCAGTATCATTAGCCTGTGAGCAATCGAAAATTGAATCGAAAAAGAAAACGTCTGTTAAGAAAGAGAGCTTGAAAGAATTGCAGGAATGGGTGAGTGACTATCTCAAAATTTCAAAGATTGCATTGGAAGATAAGCCGGAACTTTTGGCAAAATTGCGTGAATAAATTTTGTTTAATTTTTTGTTCATTAAAAACTGTCTGTAACGTGCACTAGTGAAACATAATGATGTTTGTAGCGTACAAAAACAAAAGTATTTTTTTTATTGTCTAAAAAAGATAAATAAAAATGATGAAAGTTTAAAAAAATGTTAATCAGGAATTAATAGCTATATGGTTTATGTTGATGTTTAAATAGTTATAAATATTTTCTGAAAGTTTGCAGGTGAAGCCTCGAGCCTGGTATTTAACGAAATTGATAGTTCGAGTACTGCTTTTTTTTAAAACTTTATACATTTTCTTTATTAGTACAGATTATTTATAGTCTTTTTATAGATGAATAGTTATATTTTTGTTTTTTTTAATGTAACAATGTCTTACCCTAATTTATAGGTTATGGTCTTTAGATATTTACTTAAGGGATTTATTTTCTTGCTTTTAATAGTAAACTTTAATTGTTTACTAATTGGGCAGGTTAATGATCAACTGTCTAGTGATGAATTAGAAATAATTAAGAAAAAAGCAACCAAAGCTTTAAATAAAGATCTCTATGATGATCTAATTCAACGTTCCGGACTTGCTAATAGTATTGATTGTCTTGAGGAGAGCTTTTGTCATAATGCACCCAGAATAGAACTTCTTCCCAATAGTGAATGGTCAAATTATGATTATATTATCTGGCAGGCATTTGATAAAGCCAATAATGAAATAACTTCTTCTGTAATTGAGGTTGAGGGTAGTACTTCTTATTTTAATCCTTCAGGTGTTGAAGATAGCGAGTTGGGGGAGTGGACAATAATTAAAGCCTCTTTATATAAAACAGGGTTTCCTGTTCCTGTTACATATCCTGATTATACGATTATATTATTTTCTCCTACTGAATTCGATTTTGGGTCCAGTCAGGAGATTTGTTCTAATGAAACTGCTAGTCTTATATTAGTTGGAAGTGAAAGCCTTGTTTCATATTATTTGTGGAGAACTGGAGATGCAAGTCCTACTGAGATAAAAGCTGGTAATGGTTCCCAATTAGTGTTTGATGTTAATTTGGCTGGAGAATATTATGTAACTGCGAGATCAAATATAACAACATGTGAACAATCGATGAATGGAACAGCTACTGTTATTGTTCATCCTCTTCCTGTTGCAGCTGTATCAAGTAATTCACCTGTTTGTGAAGGCCAAACCATTGAACTTTATGGTGATCCGGATGGAATGATAACTTATGCCTGGACTGGACCCGTATCTTTTGTTAGTGGTTTGCAAGATCCTACAAGAATTAACTCTACAACAGGAATGTCAGGTGATTATATCTTAACTGTTACTGATGTAAATACCTGCCAAAATAGTGCTACTACAACTGTTACCGTTAATTCTAGGCCTACGGCTGTTGTATCGGGCTCTACCACTATTTGTGATGGCCAATTTACTCCAGTTTCGGTTGCCCTTACAGGAACTCAACCATGGTCACTTACTTATTCTGATGGTGCTACATCTACTGTTGTGCCTGTAATTAATGCTTCTCCATATATTTTTAATGTTAATCCTAGCAGTTCTACCACTTATACAGTTACGGCTCTTACCGATAATAATTCATGTGGTGCTGTTTTGGGCGATATTACCGGAAGTGCTGTTATATCGGTTAATGAGCGACCCACTTCTGTTTTAAGTGGTGGTGGAGTTAATACCTGTAATGGCACTCCTGTTGATTTAACTGTTGTTCTTACAGGAGCAGCTCCATGGGATATTATTTATTCGGATGGAACGGGATCTTTTCCTGCAACCGCCAATAGTACGCCATTTACCTTAACGGTTAATCCAACTTTAACCAGTACCTATACAATTACAGGTTTGTCTGATGCAAATGGCTGTAACGCTCAGGTCGGAGAGATGACCGGAAGTGCTGCTATTACTGTTCTTGAACGGCCAACAAGCACCATTTCAATTGATGGTTCATCGGTCTTATGTAATGGTGGATCTACTAATGTTCAATTTGATTTAACAGGAATAGCACCATG
>CAZSQG010000039.1:4031-34669 GCA_964608615.1 uncultured Marinilabiliaceae bacterium | reverse complement strand
TCAAGAGCAATATTCTAAATATGAATGGATTGAATTGGATTTGGTAAAAAATACAAGTGATGCTCGTCCAGAGAGTTATAGGCCTGTTTCGCATGATACACCTATAAAAGTTATTGGTAGAATTGCTCCAGATGGCGACACTTGGACTGAACGCCGTAAATTTGTATTAAACAATGTTTATACAAATTTGACCCAATTAATTGCTGAAGCTAAAAATAGAGAAATTTGCACTTCTTTAGCAGTATTTAAACCTACAAAGATTATTGATTTTATTTGGGGAAAAGTGGAGAGAGAATGGCCTGCTGATAAATTAGCCCAATTTCAACAATTAAATCTTTTTCAGAAAGTGGAAGATAAAAAATTTGAAGTTGTAAAAAAGTTGCCATACAAGTTTTCCTTTAAATTTGAGGATGACCAAGGAAAGAAAAGCACCACTATGATAGAAGATTGGGAAACAGGGGAGTTATTTTGGAATTGTCTAAAACGTAGTGACGGCAATGAACAGAATGCTTGTAGCGATGTGCGGAAAAAATATCTTGATGATTTTTCTAAAACAAAAGATTTGCATTTTTTTCTCGGCACTTCGCAGATACATCATTTTACTGGTAAAAATCCATTTTTAATAATTGGGACATTTCATCCAAAGCCCATCACACAGCTATGTTTGTTTTAAAAAGCAAAGAAAGACAAGAAAGCCCAGCAGGCAACATATTGTGGGTAATATATACCGGAATAGTCCCCTATTCCGGTTTTTTTTTTCCTTTCCTGACTTTCCCATCGCATTTACCTTCGTTTATAAAGCATTAATTATGGCTACAATAAACGAAGAGGCCCGAAAAGCTATTAAATCAGAGGAGAAATGGTTCTGAAAGATCAAAAAAAAACGCCAACAATCAGCTTTAAAACCGACTATTGGCGTGCATTTCCCTCAATAACTACCCACAAAATCAACTATTTAACCTTCTGGATTTTGATGTACCGAGAGGCGGGAATGATCCGCCGACCTCATGATTATGAATCATGCGCTCTAACCAACTGAGCTACCTCGGCATTATTCATAAAATAAAACAGTACATTCCTGTTTTTGCGGTTGCAAATGTAAGGGTTATTAACTTTCTGTCCAAGACAACTATTTACTTTTTTCAAAAAAAAATTCAATCGTAATGCAACAGCTTTGTAACCAATTACAAAAAAAAATATATTAACCAACTAAATATCCATAAGATATTTCTACAATGATTTTTTTTTTTGCTTAAAACTACTATCTTGTAACCGTAAACGATATATAAAACGATCAAATGGCCGAATTAAAAGAGAGGATTGAGCTCGAATACACGCTCAATACATCACCCGGGATTCTTTTCAACCGACTGGTTACCCCAAGCGGCTTATCTGAATGGTTTGCCGACGACGTGATGGTAGATGGAAAAATCTTTACCTTTAAATGGGAAGGAAGTGAACAACGCGCCGAACAAGCTCTTCGCAAAGAGAATAAAATGGTTAGGTATCAATGGATTGACGAGGACATGGAAGGAGCCTGGTTTGAATTCTATATACATGTGGATGATTTAACCGGTGATGTTGCAATGATAATAATAGACCACGTTGATGCTGACGAAGTTAAGGACACCATTGAATTATGGAACCGACAAGTTGATATTTTAAAACACGGCCTGGGCTCATCATAATTAAAATATAGATAATTGATTTGATCTATCTGTTAAGCTCCATTATTGGGCTAAATTAGTCCGGCCCAATAGTGGTTATTCACAATGCAATTACAACAAAGCAAAAATCTATATTGAACTGAAAATCAATGGTACAAGTATCATTGTTCCTTAAATCAGCAAGGCAGGCATTGACTAATTGATTAATTCATCATAATATCATCGACAGATTTCAGTTTGTATCATCCTGTTTTTCACAAAATAAACCATTATTGATTTCACTGGTGTTATGTCAACAATAAAATGACGTTTTTTAGTTGTGTGTTTTGGGATTCCCCCCTGGGGTTAGGGGTTAGTTGAGGGGTAATCTATATTTGATATAAACAATCAGAATTAAAGAATACATTCTGCTAATTATTGTTGGCAATAAAACCTTGTGGTTTTTATGTCTTTGAAAAGAAAGCTTCATAACAAGTCTTCTGAAGTTCAAACGCAGTAATATCTCGATGCTAACAACTTGTTTCTTCGGAACAAGAGCAAATCCAAATCCCGATATTTAAATTAAGATACAGATGTAACTCGAACTAAAGATTAACAGTAAGCTGCCATCAGAAGGAAACCAAGAATGCATTCCCGGTACTCATTTTAATAAACCATCTACAAACAAAAAATATGTTGCTCAGGTTAACAGGATACTGTATAGCCGTTTCAAATCCTAAATAAACTAATCATCCACCCTTAATCTCAACAAGTCGTTTTATTATTATAATTTATCGAAATTTGCATATTTAAAACCGCAAAATTGATAATTACAAAAAATACTATAACAGGAATGAATAACCTTCGAATTGTTTTCATGGGAACACCAGGATTTGCAACCCATAGCCTAAAAGCCTTAACAGATGCAGGATACAATATAGTGGGTGTGATTACAGCACCTGACAAGCCGGCAGGAAGAGGTCAAAAACTTAGTCAGTCGCCCGTTAAAGAAATGGCGCATGAACTTGGACTCAAAATACTCCAACCAGTTAACCTTAAAGACCCTGAATTTCTTGAAGAACTCAAGGCGCTTAAGCCTGATCTTCAAATAATTGTAGCTTTCAGAATGCTCCCCGAATCAGTATGGTCGCTTCCCGCAAAAGGCTCATTTAATCTTCATGCTTCACTTTTACCACATTACCGCGGTGCTGCACCAATAAATTGGGCAGTGATAAACGGCGAAACTCAAACCGGTGTATCTACTTTTTTCCTCAAACATGAAATCGATACAGGTAACATTATATTTCAGGAGTCTGTTGCCATATTACCTGAAGACACTGCCGGCTCGGTTCATGATAAGCTGATGAAAACTGGAGCCGATCTTGTAGTAAAAACTACAAAAGCAATAGCTGAAGGAGTTGTTTGCGAAACACCACAGAACAATATAGAAGCAAAAGACTTAAAAATTGCTCCGAAAATATTTAAGGATGACTGTCGCATAAACTGGGAAGACCAGGCCATCTCAATTTACAATAAAGTACGTGGATTAAGCCCTTACCCTACAGCCTGGACCGAATTATGCACACCCAACGGATCTGTTAATGCTCTCAAGATTTTCTTTGTAAGGCCAACCTCTACATCAAATCTAAAGCCGGGAGAGACATGGTGCGATGGAAAAAAAACTATTATGGCAGGTACATCCACCACCGATCTGGAACTGACCGATATACAGCTTGCCGGGAAAAAACACATGACGGTTGAAGAATTACTTAAAGGATTCCGCTGGCAGGAAGGAACTATATTGAAGTAATAAGGATTACACAAATAATAAACCTAAATCCTTATATTTGCTCATCTTTTGGCTGACAGTTTAAAAAAGACAATCTTTACAAAAAATAAATTAATTATTAATTCATATACAATGGTAAAAAGAATTGCAGTTCACCTGGTCATCATCGTCCTCTTGTTCAGCTATTCAGCACTTTCTTTGCAAGCACAAAGAAAAATATCCCGCGAAGAATACATTCAAACATATAAAGACTGGGCTATCCAGGATATGAAAAAAAATGGAATACCGGCCAGCATTAAAATTGCACAAGGTATTCTTGAATCAGCCGATGGGAATAGTGAGCTGGCTGTTGATGCCAATAACCATTTTGGGATTAAGTGTCACAACGATTGGAATGGCCCAAGAGTATTTCACCATGATGATGCGCGAAACGAGTGTTTCAGAAAATATGACAGTCCCCTGCTTTCATTCGAAGATCATACTACTTTTATAACATCACGCAGCCGATACCAACAGTTGTTCGATCTTGATCCTACTAACTACAAAGGATGGGCTCACGGTTTAAAAAAAGCTGGTTATGCTACCAACCCCCAATACCCACAGCTTTTAATTAGAGTTATTGAAGAAAACCAACTTTATCTTTTGGATGAAGAGGGTGGTGATGAAGCACGTTTAGCTCAACGACAAATACAGAAGCGAAGAACCTCCGGATCTCTTGTCATTAATCCTTTTAACACCAAAAAAGTTGAATATAACAATGGTGTTAAATACATAAAAGTAGAGGAAGGTGATACTTACTCAGGTTTGACAAAAATGTTGAACCTCCGCAACTGGGAACTGGGTCATTATAACGATCTACCTGAAAATTTCGATCTCAAAAAACACCGTTATATTTACATAGAATCAAAGCGTAAAAAAGCACATCCAAGTTATCCAACCCATTTGGTTAAAGAAGGCGAAACCATGCACCTTATTTCGCAACAATATGGAGTCAGGCTACGTCGTCTTTATCTGTACAACAACATGGAGACAGGTTCACAGCCCAAAGCTGGCGACAAACTGAATTTGAGAAAAAAAGTACGGCAATAAACCGAATTTCAAACAATGAAGGAAAAAATAATCGGCATACCCTATGCTGAATTTGCAAGCTTATCTGAAATGAATAATGAAGATATTGAGCTAGCTACAAAAGCCATGGAAACGGCTCAAAATGCCTATGCTCCATATTCAGGCTTTTTTGTGGGTGCAGCTGTACGGCTCGATAATGGCCAAATATTAACAGGAAATAATCAGGAGAACGCCGCTTATCCTTCAGGCTTATGCGCTGAACGTGTGGTTTTATTCTGGGCCGGATCACAATTCAAGAACTATAAAGTGATCTCTATGGCAATAGCAGCATTTAAGGATGGAGTAATGACCACTGAACCCATTGCCCCTTGCGGAGCTTGCCGGCAGGTATTTGCCGAATATGAACACCGATATGCTCAACCAATTTCGCTTATTCTGGTAGGTGAAAAAAGAGTCTTCAAATTAACACAATCAACACTTTTGCTACCGCTGGGATTTGACCCCTCAACTTTATAAGGCAAATATCAGGATTCCATCTCCTTAAGAATTTTCTCCACTTCTTCTTCAGTCTGGAGAAGTTTTTCACGACAGGAGCGGATCAAAAATGAAACTCTTTTTACTTTTTCAGAAAGATTATCCACATCCATCTCGTCGTTTTCCATCTGCTCAAGAATTTCTTCAATCTCTGTTATTGCTTCGCTATACCCTGCTTTCTTTCTATTTGTCATAAATGATGTAATTAATTGCCCTCATCCAATACTGAAGGCACAGTAAAACTCACTTTAGTTCCTTCACCCATACGACTGATAATTTGGATAGTCCCACGGTTAAGCTCAACAAACTCCTTGCTTAGTATCAGCCCTAAACCTGTTCCTTTCTCATTAAAAGTTCCAACCGTTGACTGAGCCGTATCAATTCTGAAAACTTTCTCCAGTTGTTCACTATTCATCCCTATTCCCAAATCAGAGACTTCAATGCAAATCATCCCATCAGCCTTTCTGCGACCCGACACATGAATAACACTGCCTACACGTGAAAATTTAATGGCATTACCCACCAGATTGCGCAATACAGTTGAATAAATATTAGCATCAGCAAAACACAATAGGTCAGGCTCCATCTTCAATGCTATTACAATATCCTTTTCCTGAGCCGATAAACGTAATAAACTCACCACATTACCGGTTAAAATATTCAAATCCAACTTTTCAGGATTATAATCAGTGTTCCCCATTTGGGTTCTCGACCATTGTAAAAGGTTTTCTACAAGCGCAAATAACTTTACCGTTGACTGATGAACCATCTTGCTATAGTCCAGCACTTCGGTTTGATTCATGGTTTCCGAATGAAGCATTAGAATCTCTGATAGGCCCATTAATGAATTAAAGGGGCTCTTTAAATCGTGCCCTATTATTGAGAAAAATTTATCTTTAGCAGCATTTTTCCTGTAAAGTTCTCCTGCTTCTTTCTTCAACCTGTTTAACTCCTTGCATCTGGCTCTATATTGTATCCATAGCAGTAATAAGGAAAGAAGTAATAATAAAACAACTATCAAAGGGATAACTCCAATTCCATTAATTACCGACGATGATAAAACTGAAGTTATTGATAATGACATACTAGGAAATATCCAGTCCTTAAATGAAAATAAAGCAGGTTGGATAAAAAACTGCGCATCATATTGAAAAGTAAAAAAACCTAAATACAAAAAGCACAGAATAAAGGCTTGAGTTTGGATTTTTAGCATAAAAAACCTTCTCTATAATATTTTATTAATACAACTAGTAATCTTGATGAAACATCCTGCATATCCAGGAAATTATTGGTTACTCAACAATATCTACTTAAATGATTACTACCTTTAAGTGAAAATCATTTTCGACAGAAAATTATAAAGAAAAATCTGAATAATAAAACTAAAGACCTTTTTTCGGTGATATAGACAATATTAATTATTAGAAACAATAAGAAATATCATAATAAATTTAAGAATTCTTCACTACAACACTTGCTACTTCACCATCGCGAAACCGAGTTTTAATATGGATCCCATCTTTAAGAACCTGACCATCCTTAATAAGTTTTCCATCTGAATATGTTAAAGTATAACCTCGTTTTAAAACCTCAAACGGGTCATTTAACCGGTTGTCTTTTTCAAAATACTGCAACTGCTTTTTCTGCTGTTTTATTAACGAATGAGCTAAAACCTCCAGATACTTTTGCTTTTCAATAAGTTTGGCTTTACCGGTAATAACAGATTGTTGTTGAAATTGCTTTATATTAACAACAAAATCTGTAATCTTATGCTTTTGTTGTTGAAGTAGATATTTCACGACCGTGGGCAAACCCCTGACTATCCCCTCCAAATTATGCTTTTTCTGTTGAATTATCATGTTCACTCTTGGACTAAAACGAGCCATAATACTGGCTAGCTTTGTCTTCTCATCATCCAACTCTCCTCTTGCCAACTCCTCTAAGTTCTCTGAATATTCATTTATAATTTCAAGAAACCTGGAAGCATGCCCTATAATAAACTCGGCAACCGCGGTGGGTGTTTTAAGAGCAGAGTGAGCTACCAAATCGGCAACAGACTGATCACGTTCATGTCCAATTCCGGTAACAACGGGAATGGGGAATTGGGTGATATGGTAGGCAAGCCAATAATCGTCGAAACAAATTAAATCGAGCGACGCTCCTCCTCCACGAATAATAACAACCACATCAAAGAATGAGATATTTTCATATATACGGTCAAAAGCTTTTGTTATTGATTCCGAAGCCTGATCGCCCTGCATGGTGGCGGAAAAAAGGTGATGGTAAAACTTTATACCATACTCATTGGACTCAAGCTGATTAATAAAATCGCCATAACCGGCTGCTGTTGGTGACGAAATAATAGCAATGCGTTGCGGAACCAATGGCAAATCAAGCTCTCGGTTCATGTCAAACACACCCTCCTGCTGCAAGCGTTGAATAACCTCTCGTCGTCGCTGTTCCAGATCACCCAGAGTATAAGTAGGATCAATATCCCTGATAACCAAGCTCAAACCATATACCTCTTGAAATTCCACCTGAACCTGAACCAGTACTTTGAGTCCCGAACCTAAAGAACGTCCTGTTGCAGTTTCGAAGTATGGCTTTAACATCCTGTAAGTGTACGACCAGATGATAGCTTTGGAACGTGCCACAATTTGATTTGAGTCACTCGATTTCTCAATCAAATCCAGATAACAATGACCATTTCTGTTCTCACGAAACTCGGCAACCTCGGCCCTTACCCAAACAGGAGCATTAAAACTATCAGTTAAAACTGCCTTAATCTGTTGGTTTAACTGATAAAGGGATAAGATGTCTTTTGCCGCCATACGTAAAAATTAGTAACAGATGCTTTATCTTTTGAGATGTAAATTGTTAGGAGAATAAAGCAGTTTGAAAATGACACTCAGATCATGTTAGCAATATCAGCCTTTTTGCTGCTTATTTTCCTCCCTTTTAACATTACACTCTTCACCTTCCCATCATATATCCATCCGGATCCTTCATAAAATCCTCCGGATCTTTAAGCTTACCTTTATTGCGTTCAAACTCTTCAAACCTTTCTTTCTGCAGTTTATCTATCTTATTATTATCAATCAAAACCCCATGGTCATAATTTATCCTATAATCTTCGACACCCGTTGATTGAAAGAAAAACCATGGACCATCCATCAAGCCATGATCATACATTCCATATATTTCGCGGCGTCCGTTTTCAAAGAACACTGTATAAGGTCCGTGTAATACTCCATCTTTATATGACATCCTCAATCGTTCGCCCCCTCCGGGATAGAAAATCGTTTCCATTCCATTTTGTTTTCCGTCAATCCAGTCAGACTTAGAAGAAACCGCCCCATTACGATAATAAGAATAGGCTTCGCCATGCTTGATATTATCAACATAGTTCTCCTTCCCTACTATTACCCCATTGGTGTTATAAAAAACCCATTCTCCTTGTTTTAAACTTCCTGTGTAAGCTCCTTCGGCCATCTTTTTACCATCCTCATCAAATAAAACGCCCCGGCTATTATCACTATCTTTATCATAAACGATACGAGCCATTACTTTTCCGTTTTCATGGTAACGCACCATTTCTCCTACCAACTTATTATCTTTAAAAAAGGCTTTATACATAGGATTTCCGTTGGCATAATATCGTTCCCACGGCCCTTGTCGCAAACCATTGGAATCGGTGTAGTTCAGAGTTCCCTGCTGATTATCGGATGCACTAATAGTAGAAGGAGACTGCGCAACTACATTGGATATAATAAGAACCAACAAAACAAAATAAGTTACAAACTTCATTGTTATTAATTTTCTAAATTTCAGAAACACATTTTCCAAAATAAATTCTTTGGAATTTCCTGACAATAATTCTGAGACTAAAGACAGGCTTTGTTTTTCTCAAAAATAAAAAAAGTCCCCCAAACGGGAGACTTTTTTAAGTAAAATATCTTGAATTTACAAATAAACTTTACTGACTGGAAAATACAAGCGCAATCCTTGTTGAGTTGTTTGCGATGACTTCTTTGGTGAAACCGGCTTATCGGGAAGCCGGGATAAGGATATTATTAGGTGAAATCTATAATTAGCCCATTGATCGCTGCACGTTTTATATGCTCCCGTATCCTTAACTTTTTATGGCGCCCTCTACAAACCTTATAAATACAAGTGTTGTGTCAACAATAAAATAACGTTTTATAGTCCTGTGTTTTGGGGTTTCTCCTTGGGGGTTAGGGGTTACGTGAGGGATAGCCAATATTTGACATGATACTGGGTCTTTTTTTATATTTGGGGCCTTCAAAGATGAAAACAGGAAATTAATAAACAAAGAAAATAAAAAAACCGCTGTAAACTATGTGTTTACAGCGGTTTGTATATGGATTTTAATCCTTGTTTTTGTTATTTACTTTACTTCTTCAAAACCAACACACCCTATCAATCAGCACTTTACAACTTTCTCGTACAAATATGATACAAATGAGTACTTTTTTTAGTTTGTCTTAGTTATGGCTATCATACAAATTTAATTAACGTTTTTTCAATCTCATCCCTAAGTTTTGTGTCAACATTTACGCTGTTGGCAAAATTTTTCCATTGGTTAACCGTATCGCTAATTTCTTCAATTACCTGTTTTGCCTTTTTATTCTTAATGGATTTCCCAATCTTAAGTAGGTCTTCTTTTAATATATTTTCACGTTTCCCATTAATGCTAAGTGCATGTTGACTTACCCATTTTGAATTTGGTCGGTATGCATAGCATAAATCATAAGCCGGGGCCAATTCCCAAGCACCATCTTTTTTCAATCGAAAAGCAAAATTCTTTGTGTGGTCGTCACAGTTACGGGCGCATACGTTAAAAACCATCCTACGAAACATCTGCTCAGCTACAGGATAGGGTAATTTTAGTTCACGCATGGTTTGAAATAACTGCTCGTAACTAAAGCTTGCTACCAGGTTGAAATCGAAATGTTTTAGTGCGCAAAAGCTTTGAATATGATATTTGGTATCATTCCCTTCGCGGTCGAATCGTTTGGTCATAAAATGTGCCCTATTGTTTTCTTCCAGTAATTTCGATGGCATCATATCGATTCCACAGGCAGTTGCCATTTTATAATATGCCATCTCAACTCTACCATATCCTTTGCTTGCACCCAGTTGCACATCGCTTACTCCGTCTAATTTAATCAGCCACTGTTCAAATTCTTTGGGGGCATTCGTTTGTCCCGATTTTACTTCACCGCTTTTTTTATTATAAGCAATTACTGCCTTTGGACGGGCACCTCCAGCAGATGTTCCAATTTTCAGAATTTCCATCATTGCCTTTTCATCATCCTTTCTTAGATTAGTATTAAATGCCTCCCTTTTCGACAACATTTGCTGAGCTATTCCAACTAAATTATCTATTTCAACTGAAAAAGTTCGTTTATTCTCTTTGATGATTACTGGTTCAAATTCTAGTGCTCCCATTCCTCTGGAACCTATAAAACAAAGCATTTCCACAGGATTCATACTGTTAAGTGGGCGTCCTTCTTTTGCCAGCCACATGTTAATGAGGTCATTTCCGTATCTGTCCGGAAGTGCATCGGCAAGTAAACCCGGTAAACCTTTGAAAGTATCTAATTCTGCCTCCGTTTTTTTTCGTAATGCAGGAAAACTAAAGTCGTTACTTGCCGAATTGATTGGCATTTGTAAGGGAGCTAAATCCCAGTTGCGGTTTTTAAATTTACTATCGAATTCAAAGGTCGCATAGCCGGTATTTTCATCCCAGGCAACTGCACCGGCTAATTCGCCCCATATTTTAACTAATGCTGTTCTTTCCATTTTTACCAATCGCTTTCGTTTTGCTTACTGCCTTTTTGTTTACTTGCTCTTTGTCGTTTGGTTTGTTCTAGTTTTGCCAATTTTAAAGGACTTATGCTTGTTTGTACATTAAATACCTCCATAACATGTAATAAATCGAGTACACGGAGAACCCTGATTAGTGTTGGAAGTGTAATTGATTGACCCAATTCCAATAAACTCAGGGTTGAGCGACTTATTCCAGCGTCTTTAGCTAGGTTGTTTTGCGTACGATTTTGTTTTAGGCGATGGTGCTTTATGTAGTTGCCAATGTGTTTTTCTAAGGCATTGTCACTCATTGCATGCCAGTTTGTGTATGAATTATCAGTCATAAAGCCTTGTTTTTGCAATTAATGATTGAAATACTATACAAATATAAAAATAAATTACTGAATACCTTGCGTGAAATATCAGTCATTATTGATATTATTCGAATTTAATGTATGGTATATCATTCACTGATTACTATTACCCTATGTTTATTTTGAAAATATCCCAAATATATAGTTCAATGTGCGAATTCAAATATATGATTTTCTTGGTTTTAACAAGTCCTCAATCGAATATTTTGATGCTTTTCACAATCAGTAGGTTAAACCAAACTGCCAGAGTGGTATGGTGTTCAAATATCCCAGTTCAATGTCATCTTTTATGATAAAAGCTTTATCAATGCCTTGGATTTGCTTCAATCCTTTATTTTTTCCACCTACTTCAAACGTGTAATCACCAACCAGAAAATCAGCAACAGGGGATACAATTACGTCATACTTTACTTTAAGCTGATTCAGAAAAAATGTTTCTCTTATGTTTACTGTATTTGAGTTGTCGTTTGCTAAACTGTAAATCAAATTCGTGTTGTCAAGATAAATTTTATCCACCTTCCCCAATCCCCTTATACCTCCGGTAGAATCCCGCAGTTGTGCTATCATTCCGGCTTCTTCAATAAACAGGCAATAATCAGTTATGTTATTCCGGCTGGACGAAAGTGCTGTTGCTATACTTGTCATATTGGGCTTAAACGGTACACTTTTAGCGATAATGGCCAGCAATTGCTTCAATTTTCGGCCAGTGGAAACATTCATCCCGGCATACATCGGAATATCTGTTTCCAGAGTCTGATTAACAATTTGTTGTAACTTCAGATCAAAATCTTCCTCCAATGCAAATGGATAATACCCTCTTTTCAAATAATCTTCAAAAAAAGGCAATGGATGTTTTACTCCGGGAAGTTCAGCTTTATGACCCAGAATTTCTTCCGAAGAATACGGCTGGACAGCCATTTGATGAAACAATTGCAAATACTCCCTGAAAGATAAACCTTGCATATTATACATTACAGCCCTTCTACTTAGATCTGATACTCCTTTTTTGATATCCAAGACAGATGAACCGGTAAAAACCACATTCAGTTCCTGATGATAATCATACATCAGTTTTAGTTCCTTAGCCCAGTCTTTGTATTTATGAATTTCATCTATAAACAGGTATTTCCCGCCGCGCTTTACAAAATCACCAGCCAAATCAATCAACTTGTTGTCGGCAAAATAAAAATCCTCAGCAGTTACATAAAGTGTCTCAGCAGGATTCAGGTTCTTTTTAATATGCTGTAAAACAAGCGTAGTTTTTCCAACTCCACGTGGTCCAGTAAGTCCAATCATACGACTTTTCCAGTTCATTTCAGCATAAATGTAGCGGATAGAACTGGTATTTGTCTCTCTTAATAAATTCTGAAACTGTACAAATAATTTGTCCATATCAGTTTATTTTCTGTAAAAAAAATCAATATGCACTAATTGAGTGCATTTTATGATAAAAATTGCACTATTGAAGTGCAAAATGCATTTTGCTTGATTCGTTTACTTGTATTAATCGTTGAATGACACAAATATCCATGAAAATGGAAATGTCAAATTTCGGGCATGATGATAATGTGCTGTTGAAATGGGAAATAACTGGCACCGGGAATTGAGTAGGCAGTTATTCACATATCAATAGCATGGTGAAATGATTAATACAGGCTGCATAAATCGACAATGATCAGGAATCGGTTTTATGGGGTAAAAATTTCGAAGGTAAAAATAATTGAAAATGCTGTTTTTGTGGGTAGTGAAAAGTGTGGGTGTTGAGGTACGAAACACTTACACGTGGGGTGCTGAAGCTGGTGAGGCAATCGAATGAAATAGTAAAATGAGGCACGAATGGAACGAATGGAACGGTTAAATGAGTGAGACGAACCGGCTGCAAGCATAAGGCATACGCGAATGATTCTTTATTTTTCCTGCACCTTTAAAGTGCGGAGGACTTTTATGGTTTTTAGTTTTAACGGGTCAGGAATTCGCAGAAAACAACGTTGATTGGGTTGGAAAAACAAGGGTGGTAGCTGAATGCAATGAAGCGATTGGGGTTGGGTAAAATGGAGCTTCCCATTTTGGCTTTGAGTTTCGGGTTGTGGGTGGAAAAGCCAAAGGGTAGCGAAATGAAACGAATGGTTAGCATAAGCGCATTGGGTGCAAAAATATAAAAGCATAAAATTGGTTTGTGGGATTCAGGTAATATCCCAACAGGACATTTATTATTTTCTCAAATCATTAGTATCAATCATCCGCTTTATCTGTGACAAAGGGGAAATTTGACTACGGCAATTTCAACGGCTGTTAATCAAATAATCATAAATGCATTGAAACTGGATACTGTTTATTCGGTTTTTAATGAACATTAGAATAAAAAGGCCGTGTATTAAACCAAGTAGTTTATAAACAAAAGATTTATTCCTGAAATAGTTTCTATATTTGAGTAAACTTCATCAATTTAAATAGAACAGCATGGACAAAGTATTCTAATAAGAAACCTTACTTAGACGAAAGGGATTGTCAATCAGTAAATTAATATATTTTGCTAATTTTTAAATATTCGCATGTTGCGGCTATTTAGATGTTACTAACCGTAATAAAATGAAACCGCTTGATTGGAAATCAAAAGACACAGTAAAAATATCGCTAATAGGATATGACCCTAGGCTTCAAAAATCAGATACAATAGCTGATTATGCTTTATTTGCTGATTATTTCTTCAGACATGAGCTAGATAAAACAGCAGAGAAGAGAAGATTTGGTTTAGCAAAATCAACATTTGAATATATTTCCTGCCTGACAAATAAGAGCATTAAACCTGAGCAGATTTATTCTACAAACAATTTATTGGCTTCAAAATCTGAATTTCTATAATACTGATAAGGATTTTGTTGACAATTCAGAGCCTATAGAAAAAGGGATAAATAATGTTGGAACTTACTCTGAATGGAAAAAACGTTCTGCTTTCTCGATAGTTTTCGGCAATTGGTATAAGATTGACAATGGAAATCAAATTGTAATTCAATTTAACATACCAAAATAATATCCTAACACTAAAAGATAAAAAAGATGGAAGAGCAATCACAAAACAAATCATCACAAAACTTTCTTAAACCAGATGGCAGAAAAACCAAACCTAATGCTATAAATGTTCCTTCTATTTCCTTACCTAAAGGCGGAGGGGCAATTAAAGGGATTGATGAGAAATTTTCTGTAAATGCTGTCAATGGTAATGCTGCATTTTCAGTTCCACTGCCTTTTTCTCAGACAAGAGGAGTATCTCCCTCTATAAACTTGTCATACAATTCTGGCAGTGGGAACGGTATTTTTGGATTAGGATGGAATATTGGTTTGTCATCTATTAAGAGAAAAACGGATAAGGGATTACCTCAATACCTCGATGCACTTGATTCAGACATATTTCTCTTCTCCGAGGCTGAAGACCTTGTGCCTGAATTCAAAAAACAAGCGAATGGAAGCTTTAAGTTAGATTCATCGGGTGAATATATAATAAACGAAAAAGATTCAACGGATGGACTGTTTACTATTCGATACTATAAGCCAAGAATAGAGGGGTTGTTTGCTCGAATCGAAAGATGGTT
The DNA here is from genome assembly GCA_964608615.1 of uncultured Marinilabiliaceae bacterium. Lineage (GTDB taxonomy): Bacteria > Bacteroidota > Bacteroidia > Bacteroidales > Marinilabiliaceae > CALEUX01. Next base: position 19,836 of record CAZSQG010000039.1, on the reverse strand, counting down.
CGGTAAGAATGGGAGTGAAATAAAGTGGAAAATTACTACAAAAGACAATACCACTACCTTATTTGGCTGGACAGCCAACTCAAGAATTTCCGATCCCGAAGACAAAGCTAAAATCTTTGAATGGCTGCCAGAATTTGTTTTTGACGATAAAGGGAATTGTGCTTACTATATTTATAGAGCAGAAGACAGTTTAGGTCTTAATAATTCTCTGCCACACAATAGAAATCGAACTAAGAACGGGGAGATTGCATACTCCAATGTTTACTTAGAAAAAGTTTTATACGGAAACAAAACTCCCTATAAGAAATTTGGCAATGGCTATCCTCCTACAAACGACTACTTGTTTTCAACCGTTTTTGACTACGGAAACTTGCTTCCTGCAGATGCAGTTGATACGATAAACAATTGGGATTTCAGACACGATGCCTTCTCGGATTATAGATCAGGTTTTGAAATCAGAACAACTCGTCTCTGCAAAAGAGTGCTTCTTTTCCATTATTTTAATGGGATTAATGAATATGAAGGATTGGTAAAATCCATCAATTTTGAATATGATACTAATGAGGAAGAAGACTTCACATTTCTAAAAAAAATTCATTCATACGGCTACATCAAAAAGGTAGATGGAAGCTATTCAGAAAAACAATTACCACCGATGGAATTTACTTATCAGGCACATGATTGGAATAAGGAAGTAAAAACAATAACCTCAGAAGATTTGGTTCATGCACCAGCAGGCTTAGATGAACAGCGATATCAATTTACCGATTTATTCAACGAAGGACTAAATGGTATTTTGACCGAACAGGCTAATGGGTTGTATTACAAGCATAACCTAGGGGATGGTAAATTTGAACAAGCAAAATTAATAACGCCCAAACCATCGTTTGCTGGTTTAGGGTCAGTCATGCAATTAGCAGACCTGGATGCAGATGGAGGCAAACAATTGGTGGGTTTTAGTAACGAGCCAACGGGTTATTTTGAGCTGGATGATGAAAATGAGTGGCACGGATTCCGTTCATTTAAATCGCTGCCCAATATAGATTTTGGCGAAAAGAATACCCGTATGTTGGATTTGAACGGCAATGGCAAACCAGATGTAGTTATTTCGGAAGATGATGTATTTACCTGGTATGCGTCAAAAGGTAGAGAAGGGTTTTCCCATGCGCGAAAAACAGTCAAGCCTTTCGATGAAGAACTTGGTGCTGCTATTGTATTTGCTGACCAAAAACAAACCATTTTTCTCGCGGATATGTCGGGAGATGGCTTGTCTGATATTGTAAGAATAAGAAATGGAGAAGTTTGTTACTGGCCCAATTTAGGCTATGGAAGGTTTGGAGCAAAAGTAGGCATGGATAATGCCCCGGTCTTTGATTTTCCTGATGTTTTCAATCCATCTTATTTACGGTTAGCAGATATTGATGGTTCTGGCACCGCCGACATTGTTTATCTTGGTAAAAACAAATTTAGCTGTTGGAAAAACCTTAGCGGCAATCGTTTTGGGACAAATCCATTTGAAATAGACCATTTCCCTGAAATTCATTCCCATGCAAGAATAACTGTTACTGATTTATTGGGTAATGGTGTTGCCTGTATAGTCTGGTCAAGTCCACTTTCAAAGGATGCAAATGCGCCTTTGAAGTACATTGACTTGATGAATAGTAAGAAACCGCATATCATGGTTTCTTATAAAAATAATATGGGTAAAGAGGTAAGTTTGGAGTATACTCCTTCTACTAGATTTTATTTAGATGATAAAAAAGCTGGCAAACCATGGGTAACCAAGTTGCATTTCCCCATACATTGTGTTTCAAAAACAATAACCGAAGATAAAATATCCGGTTACAAATTCATAAGTCAATATAAATACCATCACGGCTATTACGACCATCCCGAAAGAGAATTTCGGGGCTTTGGTATGGTTGAGCAGATAGACGCAGAAACTTTTGAGCATTGGACAAAAGTGGATGCAACTAATATTACCGAACAGTCCTTGCATCAGGAGCCTGTAGTTTCTAAATCATGGTATCATACCGGGGCATTTATAGCCAAGGACAGAATTTTCAATCAGTTCAAAGAAGGCTACTGGTATGCCGAAATGGAGCGGCAAGGGTTTTCAGTTGTTCATCATGAAGTAGATTTGGCCGATGCCCAATTGGTGACCGCTCCAGGAATGAACCCAGAATTTCTCAATCATCTTTCAGAACTGGATTGGCAGGAGGCTTTACGGGCTTGTAAAGGAATGGGGTTGCGTTCTGAAACATTTGCATTAGATGCCATGAAATTTGGGAATACAAATGAAGCCAGAAAAAGGGAGCTTACGCCTTTTTCAGTAGCAACACATAACTGCATAATAGAATTATTGCAGCCCAAAGGCAAGAACAAACATGCCGTATTTGTTGTAAAGGAAAGCGAAGCCATTACTTATGGTTACGAAAGAAATACCGAAGATCCCCGAATAGCACATAGCCTTAACATCAAGTTAGATGAATATGGCAATGTATTGGAATCTGCTTCTGTTGTTTATCCAAGGTTGAAAGTTGATGCATCCCTTTCTGCCGAAACACAGCAAGAACAAAGCAAAACAGTTATCATCTACTCTGAAAACCGATTTACCAATGATGTAATTTCAAACAATGCCTATCGCTTAAGATTACCCTCGGAGGTTAAAATCTTTGAATTGAGAGCTGTTGCAAAAAGTAATGCCTACTACAGCACTGCCGATTTTACAAACATTCTTTTGGATGATAACTCAGATATTGCACTTTATCATGAAATAGACAAACCTATAACTTCCGGGAAAGCACAGCGAAGGTTAATTGAACATTCTCGCTCAACTTATTGCTGCAATGGCTTAATCGGTGCTTTGCCATTGCATCAACTGGAGTCTTTGGCATTGCCTTTTGAAAGCTATCAATTGGCCTATACCCCTGAATTGGTTAACGATATTTTTGGCACAAAAGTCAATGAAAAATTATTGGATGAAGGCAAATTTACGCATAGTGAAGGTGATATTAACTGGTGGCTTCGTTCAGGAACTACCCAATTTATTGAAGGTGCTGAAACCGTAATTACTGCACAAAATAGATTCTTTGCCCCAGTTTCTTATACCGACCCGTATGGAACTGTGACCAGAGTAAAATACTACGGTAATTACTATTTAATGATTGAAGAAACGGAAGATGCGTTAGGAAATAAATCTGGAATTGATGTTTTTAATTTTCGTACACTTTCGGCACAAAGAATGAAAGACATCAACGGCAATTTTTCAGAGGTTATAAGTGATGAGCTAGGTTTGGTAAAGGCGGTAGCGATAATGGGTAAAGGCAATGAAGCGGATGAGCTGACAGGAATTTCAGAATTTACAGATGCTGCTGAATCAGCAGCCATTCTTAATTTTTTCCATGCTTTGGACTCCGTTCAACTCACAAGTATTGGAAAGGATTTATTGAATCATGCTTCTTCAAGATTTGTATATAATTTCGACGCTTACATAAACTCTGGTAAACCTGCTGTGGTGGCGGTAATTACACGAGAACAACATTTTAAGCAGCTTGCTGATTCACCGGTTCAAATTGCTTTTGAATATTCAAATGGGATTGGAGAAGTGGTGATGAAAAAGGTACAGTCAGAACCGGGTGTTGCCAAACAAGTAGTTGTAAACCCTGATAATACCATTACTATAAACGAAACAAATACTTTTAGCCTTGTTCCAAAACGACTCCGCTGGATTGGTAATGGTAGAACCATCAAAAACAATAAGAACAACGCTGTAAAACAATATGAACCATATTTTTCGGTTACGCATCAGTACGAAGATAGTAAGGAGTTGGTTGAAACAGGTGTAACACCCATTATGTATTATGATGCTGCCGGAAGAATGATTAAAACTGAAATGCCCGACGGCACTTTTTCCAAGGTGGAATTTGATTCGTGGCAACAAACTATATATGATGCCAATGATACTATTCTTGAATCGCCCTGGTACATTAATCGAACAAACCGTTTGATTGATGCACAACTTTTAGCTGAGGGTAAAGACCCCAGTCGTGAAAAGGTGGCTGCCGATAAAGCCGCCAAACATGCCAATACTCCCAATACCCTTCACTTCGATACTTTAGGAAGATCAGTGCTTTCTGTGGACCATAATAGGAATATTGCTACAGAAGCAGATGAATTCTATCACACCAAAATAAAATTAGACACCGAAGGTAATATGCGAACCGTTATCGATGCCCGGGGTAATTTGGTTATGCAATACAAATACGATATGCTGGGGAACATGGTCTACCAGGCAAGCATGGATGCAGGACAGCGCTGGTTGCTCATCAATACTCTGGGTAATCCATTGCGCACCTGGGACGAACGCAACCACGAGTTTCAATATTTTTATGACACGCTACATCGCCCAACCCAAAGCAAAGTATTGGGCGGAGATGGGGCTGTTCCACTGGACCATGTTTTTGGAAAAATTATTTATGGGGAAAGTCTGCTTATAGCTAACAGAAATAACGAAGTAGCATTGCAGACAAAAAATATTTTAGGAAAGATTATAAAAATCTACGATACGGGTGGCTTGATTGACACCCCTGAATATGATTTTAAAGAACAACCTCTTGCCACTACTCGTACATTATTTAAAAAATATAAAGAGGTCGCCAACTGGATAGATGCTAATCTGGTAACCGATTTAGAACCCGACAATTTTATATTTACTACTAAAACCGATGCACTAGGTAGAATTACCAAACAAACCGCCCCTGATGGAAGTATCATTACCCCTTCTTATAACGAGGCGGGACTTTTAGATAGTGAAATGGTCTTGCATATGGGAGCAGCAATCCCTTCAATTTATATCAAAAACATTAATTATAACGAAAAAGGACAAAGAGAGAAAATTGTTTACGGCAATAATGTTTCCACCAGGTTTTATTACGATAGAGAAACCTTCCGGCTGAAACGATTAGAAAGCAAACGGCAAAATGGGGACCCATTGCAGGATTGGTACTACACCTACGACTCCGTGGGTAACATTACCCATATTGAAGATAAAAACATTCCAGTAGTATTTTTCAACAATCAAAAAGTAACAGGCATATCAGAATATACCTACGATGCGCTTTACCGCCTGGTAGGAGCCACAGGGAGGGAAAACAATGCTGCACTGAATTTTGGAACTTGCGATAACTGGAATGACAAACCATTTATGCACGGCATGAATCCGGGCGACCCGATGGCAGTGAGGAATTATACCCAAAGCTACCAATACGATGCCGTAGGAAACATTACGGAGATGAAGCATGCTGCTGCTGGCGGAAATTGGACACGGAACTACCAATACGAAACGATAACCAACCGGATAAAAAGCACGAATATTGGTAACAACGGCAAACCAGCCAACTATACAAAATACGCACACCATGCTAAACATGGCTACTTAGAAGAACTTCCTCATCTCGAAAAAATAGGATGGAATTTTAAGGAAGAGGTTGTTTTGACCACACAACAGCATTGCACAGACAATAATACTCCTGTAATTACTTATTACCAATATGATGGCGGGGGGCAGCGCATACGCAAGATTACCGAAAACCAGGCAACAGCCGGAGCCAAACCTATAAAAAAAGAGGAGCGTATTTATTTGGCGGGCTATGAATTGTATAAAAAACACAGCGGCACACATGCCGGATTGGAAAGGGTAAGCCTGAGCCTAATGGATGAAAGGCACCGTTTTGTGATGATAGAAACCCGTAATGATGTGAACGACGGCACCGAAAAACAATTAACCCGCTATCAACTCCATAACCACCTTGGTTCTGCTGCATTAGAGTTAGATGGTACAGCAGATGCGAATATTATTTCTTATGAAGAACATCATCCCTATGGAACCACTGCATACCAGGCAAAGAACTCAGCCATTAAATCTACTGCTAAACGGTACCGCTACACAGGTATGGAGCGCGATGAAGAAACGGGTCTGGAATACCATAGTGCAAGGTATTATTTGCCGTGGTTGGGGAGATGGTTGAGCAGTGATCCAATTGGGGTTGGAGATGGGGTGAATGTTTATAGATATGCAAATAATAATACGTTAAGTTTTGTAGATAAAGAAGGTACTCAATGCAACCCAGATACTCAATGTTGTGTTGAGCCTGACCCACAAGTTGTTAGTCCAAGCGTGGCTTATTTCCTTAGTTTAGCTCCAATATGGCACTCTGATTCCAATAAAGAGGATCCTTTTATCCTAGCTTATTCAGGAGGTATAGGATATGCAGTTCGTGAGAGTACATTTGAAAAAATAGAGCAAAGAGCCAAGAAACAAAGGATTTTACACGAACTTGATATATATAGATCAAGTCTTGGCGGCGGATTCTTTGGGTGGATTGCAATGATAAATACTGATGACCGAGATGCGCAATATCTTGCGGCTCAGATAGGAGAAGCAATCTTTGCATATATGGCAGTAGGAGCAGCCACTAAGGTTGGGTCCCGTGAAATGCAAACAGGAAGAATACAAAATAATGTTATACAACACCAAGAAATACGAATTGAGTATGAAAGACTGTCAAAGCGGCCTTCAGCAGCAATTATTGGGCCTGCTAATCTACCACCACCTAAACCTGCTTCGCAACACTCCCAATTTGATCGCCAGATGCTTAGATCATCAAGGCAGTTTATTGAAGAACTTCCGGGGCAACTGAATCCAGGCGGCAATTGGGTTGCCGTTAGGGGGGCACCTGAGTCCGTTCAAGCACATAAGGCAGCAAGCAGCACTTACCTCAATGTTAGCGTAACAGTGCAGCAGATTCCACAAGCGCACGGAACAACAATACAATTGGTATACCCGCAAGAGAGAAAATGTAGGTGTAATCGGAATGAATAGGTAAATGACCAACAAAAAAACAGTGAAGCCTTTTCGTTTGCTTCCCAACTATAATATTTAACACATTAAAATACAAACCATGAACAAGTTAGGATTATCTTCGAAAAAAACATCTAACAAAGATGTAAGGAATATTCACGCTGCTCTAAGAGCACTGAATCTAAAAGTCGATAAAAAGGAAGTGGTTTCCAGTAATCTGGGAGTGTCCAGCATTGATGCTATTAAGAGTTTTCAAAAGGAACACAAGCTCAACGTTACAGGCACCTTAACCGATCAAACCTTGGTTGTGTTGAACGAAGCGTTGGCCGATGCTTATTACTCCAATAATAAAGGCAGAACGACCAAAATTCACAACCTATTGGAAAGATTGGATATTCCCATTCCAATAGTTGAAAAGCGCAACCGGGTTTTTGGCCCGAATTCCCGAAAAGCCATAAAACAATTTCAGCGGGAAGCTGGAATTTCGGAGGATGGAAAGATTAATGAAGCAGTCATCGAGAAACTCCATGAACGTGTTATAGCGAAGAAATTTACTACCAAGACCCAGGTAGGAAAGTTGCAGTTCACCTTGCAGAAGGCTCTGGAAATCGCAAAACTTCCTGTTAAAATAGCGGAAACAGAACTTAAAGCCAAAGAAATAGGTCCTTCCACTGCAAAGGGCATAAAAGAATTTCAAACCAAATACAACCTTTCGGCAACCGGAGAACTGGATAAACCGACCTTGGATAAAATCCAAAGCGTCGCATCGAGTAAGGGAACTTTTGTTAGGAAGTTATCAAAACCGCCGGTTTCCAAGCTAAATGTCGTAACTAAGCCATTGCGACTCAATATGGTTTCCCCAACTGTGGCCGAAATGCAAAAGAATCTGGCTTTTTTGGGGTATAAGATTGCAGAGAAAGAGTTTAATACCCAAACTTTTGGCAAAACAACCATCAAGGCCGTAAAACAACTTCAGGAAGTGAACGGCATTGCTATAACCGGTCATTATGACAAGGCAACGAGTGAAATAGTAAATAAAAAGATCGTCACTGTCAATCCGAAGGCCCAACCTACCCATAGATATCGAATTCGTGGCTCTGTAAGAAACCTGCTATGGGAACGTAAAAACGATATGCTTATTAAAATTTATGAGCTATTTCTTGATAATGTTAGTGACGAACTAGCAGTACAGTATAATTTTTCAAATGGTTTTTTCGATATTGCTTATGATGCTCCAATCAATCCCATAAATGGTAAGGTCAAGGATGAATTTCATTTGGTGGTTAAATTGTATAACGCATCCAACCAAAACAACCCCGTGGCTATTCAAAAACACTACAATGTAAATCAAACCCAGTGGGTCAATTTTACGGAATGTAAAAATGACGATGGAACAACATCCTATAATGGAAAGTATTTAGGTGCATCAGAATACGAGGTTACCAAAGCAATCCTGGGAAAAGCAATTGGGGAGAAACAGATCTCCGAACTAAAGGAAACTGCCGATGACAAACAGATCACTCTGTTGAATATACAAACGGGCTTGAATACTGACGGCATTATGCAACATGTTCTATCTCAACTGGTTTCACAGTCAATAAATAATCCCCTTTTGGGATCAGATGTTTTTTATGCATTTATTGCACAAAATCTTCCGCCGGATCTGCCAAGTGATCTGCTAAGAGGCACTAGCGAATGGGAGACGATTGCACAAATGACCGAAATCGCTTCTTCGGGAATTATTTTTCTGGAGGACTCCATACAGTTGCAAGTTATTGAAAATGCAGTGGCACAAAACCTGGTCTCACAAAAGATTAAATTGGATCGTGATGCCATTCTTGCGGCTTTAAAGAATCAGCGAATTGATTTTACCTTGTCCAAACCTATCTTGGTGGGTAATGGGAATCTGAAATCCTTATTGGATAGTGCCTCTGTGGAGAAATCAAAACATGCGGTTATAGCCGATGCTTTTATCAAAAGCAAGGGAATAAATACTGATTTCTGGAATGCGATAAAAGCTGAGAAAGCTGAAATTGGGGCCGATGCCATCGCCGCTTTTACCACTACCGTTGAAGTAGCCTATCTTGCCAAGAACCATATGGCAACAGTTGATTTTCTAAAAAAGAATATCGGTGACAGAAAAAAATTTAAAAGGGTTGGTGATGTGGCTAAATTGGATCATGACGGTATTGTTTCTCTGATCAACGAAAACGGTAAAAAGGTCCCTAATAACATGCCCGGAGATACGCTTGACGAAAAAGTCGCCAATTACGCCGCTGCCATAAAGAACCGCAGTAATTTTCTGTATCCTGCCGTTTCCTTGGTAGCCACCACAAAAAGAACGAAACAAAATGCTCTTGAAAACATTGATGAAGTTGAGAAGTTTATTGATGAACAAAAAGAACTTAATTTTAGGGAGCAGAATCTGGACAAATATATTAAGGACAATCAAATTAGCATTAATAAAAACACAAGGTCTTCCTTGAAAGTATTACAGCGTATCCATAAGCTCACAAAAGATCCTCTGGCCGGAGCCGTATTAATCGACCATAAAATGCATAGTTCTATGCAGATATATTTTACGGGCAAGGAAAGAATAACAAATTTATTGAAGGAAAAAAAGGTGGAGGACATACACATTAATCAATTGTATGAATCATCCAGAATACAGTATATGAAAATACTGGGCCGTATTACCGATTTTAGAAAGGAAATGTATCGGGATACTCCAGCCGCAATTATACCACACACCTATTCTGCAAAGGAAATACAGGACACACTTAAAGATATTCCGGATTTGGAGACGCTCTTTGGGTCGTTGGACTATTGCGATTGCGAACACTGCAAGTCCTTATTCGGACCAGCGGCATATTTGATGGATATGTTGCGGTTTCTAAAGGAACATTTGGCTATAGATTATAGAAAGACTGTACAGGATGTTTTATTTGATCGAAGGCCCGATATTGGTAATATCAAACTCAATTGCGAAAATACCAATACTCCGCTTCCATACATAGATCTCGTTTGCGAGATCTTGGAAAACAATTTGACAGGAAACAAGGATTTCGTGTATCAAACTGTACTTTCCCAAAAGGAACTCAGGGCTATTCCGCAAAATATTCAGCCAATGGCATATGCCGAGCTGGCTAGTAAGGATTTTCCTATGAACATCTCCTTTAACCTATGGCAGGAAGAGGCCAGAGCCTATTTGGACTATTTGCGCGTTCCCCGTTACGAAATAATGGAAGTCTTTCAGGATAAAAACGCTAAGAATAAATACCTTCAAAATCAATCTCCTCTTAAGGTTGTTCTCAAAAACGAAGAAAGCTTTGATTTTTCCACTAATATACATGGCATTATTGATGGTGGTGATCTTTATTACACAGGTGGTAAATTCTGGGGAAACAATTTTAACCAGAAAGAAGTAATCGATTTGGGGAACATAGGAAATGTTGACTTAGCTACCGTGAACATTCCTAATACGGGCTATACATGTTTTGGTGTAGTTGCGGTCAAAGACCACACTTATATTGCAAAAACGCTGGAAAAGGAATCAGCAGGATATATAGTATTTCGGGTTACGGCAATAAATGCCGATAAATCAATAGTTAACTTAGAATATCTCAATCCCAAAAACACAAAGAAAGACTTCGATGATATGGCTATTGCGGCCGAATACTTTAAGTTATCGTGGAAAGAGAGGGATCTAATCCTCTCGTCCCGCCCATCTGCTGCAGATCAGAAAACATACTGGGAATTTGATACCACCAAGAGTCACGTTGCCGTTACAATTTTTTTAAAGCGAAGCAAACTTAACTATGATGAATTGCTGGAACTGTTAATGGTGAATTTTGTAAACGATCCTGCTGTAAATAAAAGTGTAATCGTGCGTAATTTGGAAGTGTGCGATACGGCTCAACAGACAATAAATAATTTAACACCCGCCAAATTTGATGCCATGCATCGTTTTATTCGACTTTGGAGAAAGACCGGGTGGAAAATGTGGGAATTGGATCTGTTACTGCGTAACGCCAAAATTGGTGCTTCTAAAATTAATGAAGCTTCTCTGGTACAGCTAAAATTGTTCAACCAATTGCAGGAAAAACTAAAATTACCCTTTGAGATCTTATTGGCATTTTATGGTGATATCAACCGGGAGGTGAGGATTAAGCCCGAAAAACAGGATGTACTTATCCAACCGATGTACAATATCCTTTTTCAGAATATTGCGGTAACCAATCCTATTGATAGTAAATTTAGAGCAATTGGCAATCTTACCAATCAATTGCAATCTGTTGATCTTTCCTTGCTATGCAATTCCATTACATTGAATTCCAGTATTTTGTTAGTGGGAACAAATCCAAACGGCTACACCCCTGTGCCGACTATTCTTTCTGCACTGGCCATAAATCAGACAGATTTTGATGCATTGGTTGGTAAAACAAATAATCATTTGTCCATCAAATCTCTTTCGATTTTGTTTCGTTATGTGTACTTGGCGAGAAGCTTAAAATTATCCATATCCGATTTTGTCACTTTTCTAGATGTAACCCAAACATCCGACCCTTTTGCCAATGTACAGGCAACTATCGACTGTTGGGAAGACCTAACGCTTATTAAACGCTCCGGATTGTCCATGCTCGAATTGGACTATGCGTTGAATTACAGGCCTGATTCACCGATAGGATTGCGAGAGGAGTCCTTGGCACAATTTATCTCGGGTTTGAGAAGAATTTTGGAAGACAGTAAAAATCAAATCAATTTCTTGAACCAATTAATTGCGTTAGATGCGGATGCTATAGATGCTATTACAAATACCGATAATTTTATGGCAGCATTTTCTCCGTTCCAAAGTTCACTTATTTCCACTAAACTGTATCTGTCCGGTGATGCTGTTTCCATGCAGGAATTAAAGTTTATTCATGAATTCAATAAATTAAAATTAGTGCTGGCAGACGGAACACCCAATCCGGATGCAATGGCCAACAAATCGGATCTGATTGCAAACATTAAAAAAGTTCAACTAAGTGCGAATACTTTTTTAGTTGATACAGTAGCCCAAAAGCAGAACCAGATCAAATCGCATATAGCTTCCTGCTTTAGTATCTCCACAGAGCAGTCCAGCGTTCTTTTGACCAAGTTATTCCTTGTTCCCGCTACAACAACTTTGATCCGAGAGTTGGAAAATGAAAATCTTATTGCTATTAATGCAGAAGGGGAATATGATAAGATTACCCGAGAGAATTTCCCAAATCACTTCAATATTTATAATTTGCTCCATAAATCAGTGCTCCTAGCGGCCAAACTGAAAATCAAAACGGAAAACTTAGATTATTTTATTGAGCATAAAACAGTGTTGAAAACCATTGATTGGTCTGCCTTGCCAGTTAATGCACCCGTGGTGTCCAACCAATTTGAGAATTTGAAGAACCTTTATTTATTTTTGGAATTTGCATCTAAATTTCCTGAGCCAGGAAATGTTTCTATCCGAAGCATTCTTGACCTAGCCCAAAATCCTGGAGCCACAGCCCTTCAAATTAAAACTGAAATATCCTTACTTACCAAATGGTGCGAGGGAGATGCGGCACTAGCAAATCTTACTTCCGTTGAAAAAGGTATCGGAATCAAACATAATGTGTCCAGACTGGATTATACTCATGCGTGGGTGTACCATTGTTTGCTGAAATGTTTTGAACAAATGAAACTTATTGGTGTGGATGCATCAATAATGTTAGGTTGGAGTACAATTGACAACAAAATCGATAAGGATAGGATTGTTGCCCAACAGATCCGAGAAGCCGTTAAATCCAAATACGAACAGGAGGATTGGTTGACCAAGATGACGCCTTTGAACGATGAGCTTAGGGAAATGAAACGAAATGCCTTAGTTGCATATCATATTGATTATTCGCAACGAACCGCAGGGAATCTTATTTTTGGCTTAACCTCCATGAATAATCCGAAATGGGAGGATTCCAATTCTCTCTTCAAATATTTTTTGATTGATGTTGAAATGAGTTCTTGTCAACTTACATCGCGAATTAAACAGGCCTTAAGTTCTGTTCAGTTATTTGTTCAGCGGTGCTTTTTGAATTTGGAAAGCAAGTATGTGATTATTGCCCAAGGAGAAAAAGACGACAGTTCATCACCCAATGCATGGTTGCAATGGAGGTGGATGAAAAACTACAGGGTTTGGGAGGCCAACCGCAAAATTTTCTTTTACCCAGAAAACTGGCTGGAACCCGAGTTGCGTGATGATAAGTCTCCATTCTTTAAGGAACTGGAGAATGAACTGATGCAAAACGAAGTGACCAAGGAAAATGTGGAAACCGCATTTTTAAACTATCTACATAAAGTTGACGAAGTATCACATCTCGAAGTGTGTGGCCTCTACCATCAAAAGGAAAATCTTGCCCCTGACGAACTTGGTTTCTACGAAATTAATACGGTTCATGTAATAGGACGTACCAAAGCCGTTCCCAATATATATTATTACCGAAGCTACGATATGAACTACAATACCTGGAGTGCCTGGGATAAAATAGAGGTCGATATAACGGGCGATCACCTTGTTCCGGTAGTTTATAACCGTAAGCTGCATTTATTCTGGTTGCAGTTTATGGAAAAACCGATGAAAATAAAAAAGATACCCGCCGCACAACCTTCGGATAAACCTACTGATGCTCCGGAAGCATTGAAGGTAATTGAAATACAATTGGCATGGACGGTTAAAAAAACGGATGGGTGGTCTACTAAAAAAATGTCAAAACAAAAGCTGGTACACCCATGGGAACGTCCGCATTTCTCATACCATTTAAAACCTTTTTACCTTTCCAAATTCAATGAACTTTACTTGGATATTTATTTATCGACTTCCAAAGAGTTCAATGACACCAAATTTTATGACCCGAGTAAACCATTATTTTTAGATCGCACAGCTCTACTTCCTGCTTTTGCTGATAACCCGAAATACCATTCCACAAACCGATTTAACGAAACGTATCGGCCATGGCATTCATCGGCGTTCGTATTCAATGGAGAAGTAAGCGATCTTAAATTAAAAGCTCTTAGAGGTATTAATTCTACTCTCAGGGTATCTGGTCCTGAAAGCAATTATCTATATGGTCCAGAAATAGACAATTCCTACCGTTATATATATGAAAATTTTGGAGAAATGGGAAGAGCCATAAAAGAATTGCAGCCTATTGAATTTGGTCCGAGATTGCGCCTGCCCAATGGGATGCATTTCAAAAACAATTCCTTGGTCAATAATAAGGTTCATTCTAAAAACGATTCCAGCTTAAGAGTATTGGAAGATTCAGCAACTACCAGTTTGATCAACAAAGCTTTATCGCCTTTTGAAATGGTGATTACCCATCAAGACTTGCAATTGGATACCATGACCAGAGAACATCCTATATTCTATCAGGACAGTCAAAGGACATTTTTTATTAAACCTGAATGGGAGAAGCTACTGGACAATTATGGCCAGTTAATCAGCCAAAACAGAAAATACCGTTTTCTTCCTTTTTATCATCCTTATACTATGTTGTTTATTCGTGAATTCAATAGGGCCGGTATCGATGGGTTGCTAAACCGTAAGATTCAAACCAAGCCCCAAAGTTTTACCCCGAAAAATAATTTTGATTTCAAAAACTATTCCCCCACAAACTCTGCAATAGTAGATGTAACATCAAAAACTGATACTGTGGACTTCTCCTACTCCGGTGCATATTCCCTTTACAATTGGGAACTATTTTTTCATGCACCGTTAATGATTGCGACGCGGTTAACGCAAAATCAAAAATTTGAGGATGCCATGAAATGGTACCATTACATCTTTGATCCTACGAATATTGAAAGTAGGTTGACGCCCCAACGCTATTGGGTGACCAAACCTTTTTATGAATATAATTCAGAGGATTATAGAATGCAAAGAATAGAGAGCATATTAACAAATATCAATCAGAATGATGAGGCGAAAATAAAAAACATGAATGAATGGAAGAATAATCCTTTCAAGCCCCATTTAGTTGCCCGTAACCGTCCAGTGGCCTACCAAAAAAATGTGGTCATGAAATATCTGGACAACCTCATAGCTTGGGGGGATATGTTGTTCAAACAGGATACCATTGAATCCATCAACGAAGCCTCCTTACTATATATGTTGGCTTATGAGATTTTGGGCGATCGCCCGCAAAAAATTCCCAATGTTAAACACGAAGAACTCACTTTTAACGAAATTGAGAAAAAATTGGACGACATGGGTAATGCCAGGATTGATGCGATTGTGGAGGACACCCTACTTCCTGTTACGGTGGTTACGTCGGCACCCGAGGGGGAACCAATCCCAAAATTAGATATGTTCTATTTTTGTATTCCCAACAACGATTTTATTACGAAATATTGGGACACGGTGGAAGACCGATTGTTCAAGATACGACATTGTATGAATATTGCCGGCATTGTTCGTCAGCTCCCATTGTTCGAGCCTCCAATAGATCCTGCTTTGTTGGTAAAAGCTGCAGCTGCCGGAATCGATTTGGGCAGTGTACTGAGCGATTTGGATGCTCCGACTCCATTCTACCGTTTTAGGATCGTAATCCAAAAGGCCATGGAGTTTTGTAGTGATGTGAAGGCATTGGGCGAAAAGCTGTTGGGCGTTTTGGAGAGAAAGGATATTGAGCAATTATCGTTGATGCGTTCGCAGCATGAAATTCAGATGTTGGAGGCGGTAAAAGAGATTCGTAAAAAGCAGATTAACGAAGCGGTAGAGACTATAGGAAGCTTAAATAAATCGAAAGAATCAGCAGAAAAGAAACAGGCCTATTTTAAGGAAATTCCTAGAATGAACGAATGGGAAATTTCAGGGGTAGTATTACATGGAGGAGCAATAGCTTCAGAAGTTGTTGCTACGGTTCTTAATGCCGTTGCAGGTGTTGC
>CAZSQG010000039.1:0-4021 GCA_964608615.1 uncultured Marinilabiliaceae bacterium | reverse complement strand
TTGCAAGCGCCTTGCCCCTTACTTTTACTTATGGAGTGTCTGGTTTTGGTGGTTCACCCGTATTTACGCAAACCTATGGAAGTAAAAATGTGGCCGAATCATCAATTAATTATGCGGCTCTGTTCCAAGGATTGAGTTCTATTTTACATTCAACAGGGAATCTAATAGATGCGCAAGGAGCTTTCACTCGAAGGGATGATGAAAACAAGCAGCAGGCATCCCTAGCAGCTATTGAAATAGACCAGATTCAACATCAGATCAATGTCGCCGAAATCAGGCAATCCATAGCAGAAAAAGAACTGGAAAATCAAGAATTGCAGATCGAAAATATCAAGGCGGTGGATGCTTACATGAAAGACAAATATACAAATGAGCAATTGTTCAGTTGGATGATCACACAAGTTTCTACAGTCTATTTTCAAGCATACCAGTTGGCCTTCGATATGGCCAAAAAAGCAGAAAAATGTTTTATGCATGAGCTGGGGATTACCGATTCGAAAATTGTACAGTTCGGGTATTGGGATAGCCTTAAAAAGGGTCTATTGTCTGGAGATAAGCTTATGAACGATTTAAGAAGGTTGGATGCGGAATACCTGAATCAAAATAAACGTGAATTTGAGATCACCAAGCATATTTCCCTAACACAAATTGCACCATTGAGCTTAATTACACTAAAAGAAACGGGACAATGTCGCATTTCCTTACCGGAATGGCTTTTTGATATGGACTACCCAGGCCAATATATGCGAAGGATTAAAAATGTTTCCATTAGTGTACCATGCATTGTTGGTCCATATACTAGTGTGAACTGTACCTTATCCCTACTAAAAAATGAAACACGAATGGACGCTACTCTCAATGGGGGTGCTTATGCTAAGGGAGATGCGAGCGATACCCGCTTTAAGACTATGTTCGGTGCAATATCATCCATTGCTACCAGCCATGCCCAAAATGATAATGGCATGTTCGAACTGAATTTTAATGATGAGCGTTATTTGCCCTTCGAAGGTGCTGGTGTGCTGAGCGAATGGCAGATAAACATGCCTAAGGAAAATAACTATTTTGATTTTTCCTCGTTATCAGACGTGATTTTGCACATCAGTTATACCTCAAGAAACGGGGGGGGGCAGTTGGTTGCTGCGGCCAATACCGATCTGGAGAAAAAATTACCGAATTCAACTGCAAGGTTGTTCAACTTAAAAGATGAATTTTCTACAGAGTGGTATAGATTTTTATACCCTGCAGGGGATGCAGATCAGGAATTTGTCATTGATTTAAATTTTCAACATTTTCCATTTTTTATTCGCGGAAAATTAAATGCCTTAAAAATTAAGAAAATACAACTATTTGTGGAAAGCAAGGACGAAGTAGCTTCAAATTATATCGCCAATATTAAAATCACCGATGGGGCTGCCATTAATAATATTTCGATTAAATCCGATCTGAATTTTAATTCGCTACCCCATGTATCAAAGGATTTAATAGCGAATACATTAGGAAGTGTCTCCTTAAAAATTAAGACAGATTCCATTGATAATAATTTTAAATCGTTAACCAATAAACAAATTGATAATATCTTTTTGCTCTTACATTTAGGAAAGTAGATGGGTTTAGAAAGTACCATAAAAAAAATAATCGATTTTGCAGTACAGGTAGCCGAGCCTGAAGAAATTATTCTTTTTGGCTCCATGGCTACCGCCACTTCAAATGTATATAGTGATATAGACATATTGATTATTTTGGATAATGGGATCGACAATGAGGAGTGCATTTCAAGAATACAAAATTGTGCTCGTGAATTTGCCCTAAAAATCGATGTCTTGATCCTTTCTTTGGCTGCGTATGAGAGAGAAAAAGGTATCCCTAATTCTATTGTAAAAACAGTTGAAAAGTTGGGAATAACTATGTATAAAAAAACTAGAACAAAGGTTGGGCATTAATAGCAAATTTATTATATTTGTATTCTCGGGGTTACTTACTTGAGAACTATTGAAGAGAATAGGGGAAACTGTATTGAGGTTAGCAACAAAAAGACCATCGAGTATAAGTGGAATAAGCCATCGGAGAGTGTATAAACATACGTATGTATGAGTGTGCCACGAAGGCTTTTTCTTTTTTATAGATTCCGTAAACTCTTTAATAAACCCTTACGGATAGTAATATACGTTTGCTGAGTGAGATTGTATTAGCAGTACTTTCCATAAGCAATATCCTTTAATATTTGTCCCATAAATATAACAAATATGGGACAGAAACAAGAGCTAAAGAGTGTAAACCAGAGCATAACCACTTATATAACCAAAGCGGAATTTAGCTAAACTGCATTTGCAAGCGAGAAGCCACGAACCTCCCACCTAACTTGAAAAAATACATTTAAAATAATGCCCTTTCAATTCGGATTGGGGGACAATGATACAAGGGCAGACAAAAAAACACTACCCGAAGTATGAGAGTAGAGATTTTTTGAGGCTGGCGAAGCGAACCCTTGTCAGCTTTGGCAACCATACCGTAACTTTGGTATTATGTTTTAGTGTATGATTGTACAAAAAAGCCCCTCTGTATCCAGAGAGGCTCTAAAATTATAAACCTTCAAGAAATTTACACAATAAATTGAAAATTGCATTAGAAATTAGACCATATGCAATGCTTAAAAAAGCATTTCTAACCTCATATTTCTTTACTGGTTTATAATGTAAATATAAAATTATCATATCTAACAAATTAACCCCAATTTAAAATTAGGTCGAGGATTACCTCGCATCATTCAATTTCTTTTAAAAAGAATTTGATAATTATGATAATAATCTGATATATGAAATTTTATAATACAGATGCAAATTAACAAGAAATAGGAAGAAATGCAAATGCCGGTTATACAGCCTTGAGCAAGCGGTGGGGCGTAGAGTGCAATGAGTGAGGTACGAACGGGTTGCAACCGAAGCGAAGGAACGAAGTGCGAGCCGACTGCGAGTGGAGCCACCGGTGGCAGACAGAGAGCCCGAAGAATGAGGGCGATGGATGGCTACTGTTTACAGCAAGGGGCTGGCGGAATTTTTGCTTGAGGGCGGGCAATAGCTAGGGTGATGGGTGAAAAGATACGGAACGTTGAGTAGAGCAAGGAATGGAACAATATCGGGAGCAATTTAGGTGGCTTTTAAAAATTGACTTTTTGACGTAGGAAGGATAGAGCAGGTCTATTGAAATTGAGGGTTGGTTGCTGCCGGATTGTGGAATGACGAAGTTCGAAGCTAAGTGAAGTAGATTGAGACCGTTACTCTAGCACGGGGTGACGAAGTGGTTGAATGCAGCAAGGGAGTGATGAGTAAGGAACGAACGAAGAACAACCGAACGTAATGAAACGACTGCAGGCACATGGGTAAATTGCAAAAAGTATGACAGCCCCGCAGCCGGTGGCGACCAGCAGGCGAGCCTAACACTGGCAGCGGATGGGCTGCAAGCGGCTGAAACGAATGTAGCCGGAATGAAACGAAAGGTGTTGAGCTTGCGAAGCCCTGTAGTGAAATGAAGGCGAAATGAGTAAAGCGGCTTGCAGAACATTGAGAGCTGCCGTGACGATGACGACTGAGCTGCAAGGATTGTGACAGCCTTGCGATAGCAACCCGCAGGGCGTTGTAGTTTTTGGATATACCTTAAAAATTAAAACACTTTATAGCCAAATACTGCAACGGGCTGGCGCAATACTTGCCGAAGAAGGAAGAGGAACACCATATAACCTGATTTGTGCGTTGGAGATTCTTTGTTTCAGGAGGTGGATAATATTAAATCAAACCTAATTCATTAGCTATATCCCTGGTTAATTTTGAAAGTGGTCTTTTTTCAAAATCTTTGATATTTGTATAGTTGCCAAGCATCATTTTTTGAGCATCGTATTCATCTGTAAAAATTCCAGACCAATTATCGTAAAGTGACTTACAATATCTATCACTGTAAATAATTGCCTTTTGTATTATTTCTCTTACGTCAGACTTATGATTTTGATTGTAAATTTCTTCAAGTCTAA
>CAZSQG010000038.1:18141-35656 GCA_964608615.1 uncultured Marinilabiliaceae bacterium | reverse complement strand
CATACGATAAACGATTGCTTTCGGGAAATTCATCAATAAAATCCTCTAAAAGAAACACCGCATCCTTATTTTCGAGATAAGATGCTGAAAGCGCCTCATAATAGGATGCTTCTGATTTTAAAGTCCCCGATTGACGGCTGTCAGCACGGTGACATTCTTCAAACAACTGGCGTGCCTGACCATACCGTCCATTATTATAATGGGACATTGCTTCCTCAAAAAGTCGTTCGGGCTGCTGGCTGTTAAGAGATTTTTGACCATAACACTGAGCCATTCCCAATAAAACAATAAAAGCTATAAGCACTAACTGTTTTGTCATATTTTGATCTGTTTTTTATTAACAGGGAAAAATCATACTAATAACGCAAAAATAACGCCAATAAGTGTTGAGACAACATAGTTTTTTATCAACAAAATCATTAACAACCTGCCACAGAGCAGGCAAAGAGCGGTAATAGGCACCCATACCAACTACATTAAAGCCACGCATTAGCCGCGGAGCGGCGAAAGAGCGGTAATAGGCACCTATACCAAACTACATCAAAGCCACACATTAGCCGCGGAGTGGTGAAAGAGCGGTAATTGACAGCTATACCAACTACACTAAAGCCACGCATTAGCCGCGGAGCGGTGAATGAGCGGTAATAGGCACCCATGCCAACTACATTAAAGCCACGAAATAGCCGCGGAGCGGCGAAAGAGCGGTAATAGGCACCCATACCAAACTACTATAAAGCCTCGCATTAGCCGCGGAGCGGCGAAAGAGCGGTAAACTACCTACCCTCACCAGAACCACTAAACATCCATTACAGAAACCATTGTAAATCAGCATCACCCATCTAAAACAAACATTTTCATTTATATTATGTAACATCACAACCATTCAAGCGTTTAATCGCAATAATTAAAACAAGGCTTTCTTTCATTTCGTTAATTAACCGTTTTAACGTAATTTTGTATCTGCGTTGGTGTGATTCACCGGGCCGTAGGCATGAATAAAAAAAAATCAATCCACCAATTACAATAACTAGAAAGAAAAAAATTGATCCACCTAAACGCATTAGCGCTTTGCGAAGCAAAAAATTTCACTAATTACACCAATTAAAAAATAAAGAAAAATAAAAAAATTGACTCCGTCGATCTTCAATTCGTGTCAATTCGACTAATTAGTGGACAAAGAAAAAACATTGCCAATTAGTGGACAGAAAACACCTAAACAACACCAATGACTGATTACGACCTAATAATCCGGCCCAAGCGCCACGCCTTTGACATCAACTTTAAAGAGATATGGCAATACCGCGATCTACTGGCCATGTTCGTGAAGCGTGATGTTATTACGGTATATAAACAAACGGTGCTGGGTCCCATCTGGTTTATTATACAACCCATACTTACAACCATTGTGTACATCGTAGTGTTTGGAGGCATTGCTAAAATATCCACCGACGGGCAGCCTATGGCGCTCTTCTATCTTTCAGGAATTGTTATATGGAACTATTTTGCCGAGAGCTTTAACCAGACCAGCGATACCTTTGTGCAAAACGCCAACATATTTGGCAAGGTCTATTTCCCACGACTAATAATGCCTCTATCAAAGGTAACCTCGGGATTGATTAAATTTTTTATCCAACTGGCATTTTTCCTGGCTGTTTATTCATATTATCTTTTTCAAGGTGAAGCCTCGATTCAACCAAACTGGACTATTGCCCTGTTACCGGTTTACATACTTATTATGGCAATGATGGGTATGGGCGCCGGCATCCTGTTCACTTCCATGACCACCAAGTATCGGGACCTCAAATTTCTGATAACCTTTGGAGTACAGTTACTGATGTATGCCACACCGGTAATTTACCCCATGAGCAGCATCCCCGAAGGAAAAATGAAAACCCTTTTAATGGCCAACCCACTATCTCCCATTGTTGAAGGGTTTAAATACGCCTTTTTAGGCTCCGGCCATTTCAGCTGGACAGCACTCGGCTACAGCGCAGGTTTCACCACAGTAATCCTCATAATAGGTATCGTCGTTTTCCATAAAACCGAACGTAACTTTATCGACACCGTTTAGTCAGTCACCAAATCATGTCACCAAATCATGTCACCGAATTAACACGAATTGACGCGAAATTAACGCAAATTGACGTAAATCAGGATGATTCAAGACGTTCTATTTAAAGATGAGGCCTACGCAATAATAGGTGCAGCATTTGAGGTGCATAAAGAACTAAAAAATGGATTTTTAGAGCCAGTTTACCAGCAAGCACTTGCAAAAGAATTCAAATTAAAAGACATCCCTTTTGAAAAAGAAGCATTAATCAACATTTATTACAAAGGTGAAAAACTTGATAAATGCTATAAAGCCGATTTCATATGTTATAATGACATTATAATTGAACTAAAAGCATTAAGTGACTTAACTTCAGAACATGAATCACAATTAATCAACTATTTAAAAGCCACCAGAAAGAAACTCGGCATACTCATAAACTTTGGCAGATCAAGCTTACAATATAAACGAATAATTAATAATTTGTAACAATTCGCGTTAATTCGCGCTAATTCGATGACAAAGACAGTTATTAAAATAGAAAACCTCTCAAAAATATACCGTCTAGGTGAAATTGGTACAGGAACTTTAAGCCATGATTTAAATCGTTGGTTTAAAATGAACCTGCTAGGACAAGACGACCCCTACGCCAAGATAGGTAACTTGAACGACCGTACCGCCAAGGCACAGAAGGGTGAGCTGGTATCGGCCCTGCGCGACATCAATCTGGAGGTGCATCAGGGCGAGGTACTTGGCATTATTGGTAAAAACGGCGCCGGAAAATCTACCCTGCTCAAACTATTGAGCCGTGTTACCAGTCCCACCGCCGGCACAATTAAAGTAAAAGGGCGTCTGGCCTCGTTATTAGAGGTAGGTACCGGCTTCAACCCCGAGATGACAGGCCGCGAAAACATTTACATGAACGGTACCATTATGGGCATGCGCCGCTGGGAAATCACCAGCAAGCTCGACGAGATTGTGGAGTTTGCCGGCGTGGCTAAATACCTCGACACCCCCGTGAAACGTTACTCCTCCGGCATGACGGTGCGCCTGGGCTTTGCCATTGCCGCTCACCTGGAACCCGAAATACTGGTGGTGGACGAAGTCCTCGCCGTGGGCGATGCCGAATTCCAGAAAAAAGCCATCGGCAAAATGCAGGATGTGAGTACCAATGATGGTAGGACGGTGCTGTTTGTGAGCCATAATATGGCAGCGGTGAAACAATTATGCTCATCAGCAATGGTTTTGGCTAACGGAACAGATATATTTAAAGGAGAAGTTAAAGAAGCAGTTAGTTTTTATCTTGAACAAGGAGCAATTACCACTAGTGCTGAAAAAACTTTTGAATTGGACAATCCAGAAACTTCCAACGAAAACATTGCTTTAAAAAGAATAAGTGTTACACCAAGCATTGGAAATGAATTAAACATCGATTCTGGAGTTGATTTTTCAATAGATTTTGAAAATAGAACACCTAAAATAAATTTAGATTGTACAATGGAAATAAAGACTCATGATGAAATAATTGTATTTCATCAAGGAGCAATAATTTCGAATAATAACGATTCAAAAAATGGATTGTATCAAGTGCAAGGTTTTTTACCTCCCCATTCAATTAATGCTGGAATCTACTATATAAATCTCGTGTTTGGGAAAGATCAAAAATATGCTTTGTTTATAAAAAAGGATATTTTCGCATTCGAAATAAATAATACGAGTACCCGACAAGGCGCTAATTTCAATAAAATGCCCGGTGTTTTAAGACCTGATTTAAAATGGGAAATAAAATATAGTAAATAAAAAAATGACACCAAAGCTTATTCATCTTCAATCCATTGGCTCATCAGATTTAGGGTATATATCAGTTGCTGAACAGGATAAAGACGTACCATTCGTAATTAAAAGGGCTTATTGGACCTACTATACTCCTCAAAATGTAGAGCGTGGTAACCATGCCAATATAAAAAAAGAATTAGTCTTAGTTGCTGTAGCCGGTATTATTAGCGTAACCACTGAAATGCAAAATGGAGAAATAAAGACATTTGTACTAAACGAACCTAACATTGGCCTTTATATTCCAAATTTATGTTGGCATTCTATGCAATACTCACATAATGCAGTTCAATTGGTATTAGCATCAAATTTCTATTCTGCCGATGACTATATACGTAGTTATGAAAAATTCAAAGAATACAAGCCATGATACATCCCTTATCTGACGTACAAACTAAAAATATTGGACGAAATACAAATATTTGGCAATTCACTGTAGTATTACCAAATGCTAAAATAGGCGACAATTGTAATATTTGCAGCCATTGTTTCATTGAGAATGATGTGATTATTGGAAATAATGTAACCCTTAAGTTTTATGTCGAACTATGCGATGGAGTGACACTTGAAGATGATGTATTTATAGCTATGAACGTATCATTCACAAATGATATAAACCCAAGATCAAAAAAACATCTTGCCAAGCCATCGAAAACTCTAATTAAAAAAGGTGCATCAATTGCTGCTGGGACTGCAATTCTCCCTGGGATAATAATTGGAGAGTATTCAATGATTGGCGCAGGTAGTGTTGTTACTAAAAACATCCCTCCTTATCAAGTCTGGTACGGAAATCCTGCTGTACATAAAGGCTACGTCACAAAAGAGGGTGAAATTATTGGACTTAACTTAAATTCTAAAAACAGCGCAAGGAAATTCAAATACCAAAACAACGATTTGATTGAGCTGTGATTAAATTTATTGAATTGTTACATTGGGCGTTATTAGGATATCAAAAGATTTTTACTGTGCAAACGTCAATAAATGCTTTAAATTGCATAATAAAACAAGCCGTTAATTGCAATAGAGTATTAAAAAGCCTACCCACGTATCATGCAACTAATTATTAATAAATCAACTGACAACTATTTCCTGGAGAATCCTCCTGATGGGTGGATGATGTTACCATCTGTTAATGTTAGTATTGCTCTTGAGACTATCTCTTTGCCTGAAAAAACAGATAAGAGTGATGCATTAGCTAAAGAACCTTCAATTCAATATCACAAGACTATTTTTAAGGGGCAAATAAAGTTTAAGCAAACACTAAAAACGAACCCGAAGGAACATACCATTGAAATTGAAAAAAAAGAGGACCTTTATATTGTAAAAAATGTTCCATTGAATATGCCTGATCGCTTTTTTGTTAACATTGATGAGTCCCAGATACAAAAACATAAGAATATGAAAGATGACACCTACGAAGAATTAAAATCCCTTGCTAAGAAATACCCTGAAGATAAACTTTTGCAGAAAAAATTAGAATTCTATTCACCCTTTCCCAATGTTAGTGAATATAGTGATGACGATATCCTATTTTTAGCCCTCAAAGAAAAATATGACCTATAAATACATTTGGGACAACAACATTTGTCTCGATTTTTTACTAAACCGCACCACTGTTAACCCTTTGGTTTTTAAGCTTTATAATGCTTTTGCAGAAAATAAATTAAATATATTCATTGGTTCAAGCCAGCTTCATAACATACAATACATGTTTTATAAAACGTGTAAATTATATAAAACCCTTACCGTTGAAAAATCAAAATGCATTTGGAACGACTTTTTAAGCAAAATTGAAGTTATTAAAACACCTGCTTACCTGGACAATAGCCATCCTTTGATGGGGCAGGATATAGAAGACTATTTGATTGCTATTTCAGCCCAAACCATTGAAGCAAAAATTATTACAAGAGATCTAGAGTTTCTTAAAAATTGCAAAGAAGCTTTATCGCCCGAAGATGCAATTAAAGAAATTGAGGCCCCAAACAAGGAGCTGATAAAGTTTCTGGACCTAAAAGCGGTTAATTTTCCCATAAGAGTGGAAATAGAAAAGGCCATTGACCGTGTGCTTACAAGCGGCTGGTATCTGCTAGGCAACGAAGTAAAAAGTTTTGAAAGTGAATATGCAGCCTTTTGTGGGACTAAACACTGCATTGGTGTGGCCAACGGGCTGGATGCCCTGCGGCTAATATTGAAGGCCTATATGGAGATGGGTATCATGTCGGAAGGCGATGAAGTGATTGTCCCGACAAATACCTATATTGCATCGATACTTGCCATTACCGATAACCGGTTAACGCCGGTTCTGGTGGAGCCCGATATTTCAACCTATAATATTGATCCCTACAAAATTGAAAAAAAAATAACACCTCGCACCAAAGCCATTATGATGGTGCATCTGTATGGACGCAATGCCATGCACCCAGAGATTAGTAAACTAACAGAAAAATACCAACTTAAGCTAATTGAAGATTCAGCCCAGGCCCATGGAGCTAAATATAACAACTTGATTGCCGGGGGCATCGGAAATGCAAGCGGACATAGTTTTTATCCCGGGAAAAACCTTGGCGCACTTGGCGATGCAGGAGCCGTTACCACCAACGACGATCATCTGACGGAGGTGGTGCGAACACTAGCCAATTACGGTAGCAAAACCAAATACAAAAACTATTACCAGGGACTGAACAGTCGTCTCGACGAAATACAGGCAGCTGTGTTACGGACTAAACTTAAGCATTTGCAAGCTGATAACCAGAAACGCCGCGAAATAGCGAACACGTACCTACAATCCATTAATCACCCGGAGATTATCCTTCCGGAGATACCGGAAAAACCTGAATCACACATCTGGCACGTTTTTGCTATCCGAACAAGGCATAGAGATCAATTACAGAATTTCCTAACACAAAACAACATACAAACCATAATCCACTACCCCATTCCACCTCATAAGCAACAGGCATATAAAAACTGGAACAATCTGTCGTTCCCAATATCGGAACAGATTCACCAGGAGGTGCTGAGTTTGCCGATTAGCCCGGTGATGGATTCAAAAGAAATAAAAGAAATCGTAAAATCTATAAACTCTTTTAAAAGCTAAATATTACCAATGCTCTTTAATTCAATAGATTTTGCTATTTTTTTACCTGTTGTATTTTTTCTTTATTGGTTCTTATTTAATAAGAACCTTAAAATACAGAATTTTTTTTTACTTGTAGTTAGTTATATTTTTTATGGATGGTGGGATTGGCGTTTTCTTTCTCTTATTGTTTTCAGTTCGTTTGTTGATTACTTAACCGGAATAAAGTTAGACTCAGAAACCAATATCAAAAAACGACGACTTTATCTATCTATTAGCATATTGGTAAACTTAGGCTTTTTGGGATTCTTTAAATATTACAACTTTTTTGTTGACAACCTGATCGAATCATTCAGATTATTTGGTAAAGAATTAGAAATAGGCACCCTAAAAATCATACTTCCTGTTGGAATAAGCTTTTATACATTTCAAACAATGAGCTATACCATTGATGTGTATCGACAAAAACTTAAACCAACCAGAAATATTATTGACTTTTTCACTTATGTAAGCTTTTTCCCGCAATTAGTAGCTGGCCCCATTGAAAGAGCTACGCATCTATTACCTCAATTCTATAAAAAAAGAGAATTCACGCATGAACAAGGTTCCGAAGGATTGAAACTTATTCTTTGGGGCTTATTTAAAAAAATGGTTATTGCTGATACTTGTGCTCAATACGCAAACACCATTTTTTCGCAACATGAAACATTGGCTGGAACAACGTTAATTCTCGGTTCAATATATTTTGCATTTCAAATATATGGTGACTTTTCCGGGTACTCCGACATTGCAATAGGAACTGGCAGGTTATTTGGGTTTAACCTTATGACAAATTTTAGAACACCCTATTTTTCAAGAGATATTGCTGAGTTCTGGCGTAGATGGCATATTTCTCTGTCTTCATGGTTCAGAGATTATCTTTATATTCCATTGGGCGGTAGCAAGGTAAATAGGGCGAGAGTAATTAGAAACACCTTTATAATTTTTATTGTTAGTGGTTTTTGGCATGGCGCAAACTGGACATTTATAGTATGGGGCCTTTTGAATGCAGTTTACTTTTTCCCTTTGCTTATTAGTAAACGAAATAGAAATCATTTGGGAGATATTGCCCCTGAAAAATTATTCCCTGCTATTAAAGACCTCTTTCAAATTTCGGGAACATTCACTCTTACTTGTATAGCCTGGATTTTTTTCCGGGCAGAAAATATTACACATGCTTTAAGCTATATTAAAAACATTTTTATTAATAGCACTTTTCATCCAGGACAGTTTTTGGTATATATTAAATGGTCATTCCTGCTTCTTTTTATGCTATTCATTATTATAGAATGGACAAACAGGAACAGAAAACATGCTTTAGACTTTGGAAATAATCATCTCTCCCGTCCTTTTAGATGGGGATTGTATTATTTACTTGTTACAGCTATCCTTTTCTGGGGTGGAGAACAACAATCATTTATTTATTTCCAATTTTAGTAAATGAAAACCTTTATCAAAACAGTTTTGGTATTCCTTATACCATTTTTTCTAATTGCAGTTTCATATTTTGTGTTTGATCCATTTAAAGTACTGTACAAAAAAAACTTGAGCTCCAGTCACTTTGTAATACTCAACAGAGAATTTGTAACTACAGAAAAATTCAAAATAAACTACATCCATGAAAAGTTTAACTCATTTATATTTGGAAGTTCAAGAACTCTAGCTTTTAAAACTAAAGATTGGATATCTCATTTAGATTCTAATGCAAAACCATTTGTATTTGATGCTTCAGGTGAAACTATTTATGGAATTTGGAAAAAAATCAAGTATCTGAATGAAAATCAAATAAAAATTGAAAATTCTGTATTAATTATCTGCAGTGACATCACTTTTTCGATGACAAAGAATTACGATGACCACATCCGAATTAAACATCCTGATATAACGCATGAATCAAGGTTATTCTTTCATGGTCTGTTTTTTTCATCCTATTTTTCAAATGGTTTTTTTGCAAGATATTTAGATTACTTGATGTTCAAAACCGAAAGACCATATATGAATTCGTTTCTTGAATTCAGAAGTATTCATTCAGATTCGAGAACCAACGACTTATATATTAATGATCAAGAGAAATTAATACAGAATGATTCCATCCATTATTACAATTTAAAAAAAGCCTTGTTTTACCAACGTGATAATTCAAATAAATTTTATCCTATTCAGATAAATTCTGAAATAAAAGAGATGCTCAATGATATTAAAACCGTTTTTAGAGAAAGCAATACCAATTATAAAATTGTAATTAGCCCTTTGTATAATCAAACTAAACTAAATCAAGAGGATCTAAACGTTATAAAAGAAATTTTTGGAACCGATAATGTTTTTGATTATTCTGGAATTAATGAAATAACCAACTCAAGATACAATTATTACGAAGATTCCCACTATCGATATCATATAGGGAGAAAAATACTAAGTGAAATTTATACAAAAAAATAGTTTCTCCATATTAACCATAACATGATTTCAAACCTAAATATATCAACCCCTGAATTACCCCTGGTAACCATAGTTGCTCTATGCTATAATCAGGCCAGGTTTGCTGAAGAAACACTGGACAGTATCCTGGCACAAACCTATCCCAACATTCAACTGATTATTATGGATGATACCTCAACCGATAATTCTGTGGAGGTAATAAATAACTGGATTGTCAAAAACAAGGTTGATTGTGTTTTTATAGCTCATAAGGAAAATAAAGGGATTTGTAAAACGTTGAATGAGGCTCTTGAATTGGTAAGAGGAGAGTATTATCAGGCAATTGCTTGTGATGACACATTACTTCCCAGTAAAATTTCAATTCAGATCAACCAATTTTTAAGTAACAAGGCAACTTGCGTAGCCTATTCTGATGCATATATAATGAATGAATATTCAGAATGGGAAAAATATGGTCCCAAAATGATTCAAACTAACATTCTAGTTTTTAAAGAATTTAGTAAGAATATTTTTACAAATCTTCTAGAAAAAAACTTCATTCCAGCCCCTTCAGTATTAATAAAAACACAATATGTTAAGGAGATTAGTGGATATGATGAGAGCTTAAGCTTTGAAGACTGGGATTTATGGTTAAGGCTTGCAGGTAAACATGAATTCATTTTTAACACTGAACCTTTAGTTGTATATAGATTACACAATAATAATCTGACAAAACAGCTAAATAATAACATAAAACATCTAGAGTCAAGATTTATTTTACTTTACAAGCACATAGACAATTGCGTTGGCAAAGATTATGATATTTTAGGGAGTAAATTGTACACAATTCTTAAAGAACTTTTTAGAATTAAACATTACAATATCTCAAAACTGAGTAATCTTTATTATAAGAAATTCAACAATGACAAAGTCTTAAAATTGTGTTGTTTATTGCCTAAGCACCGAACATTTATTTACCAATTTATGACTAAAATAAAATGAATTTAGCGATCATATCCCCGAGCAATAATGCTTATTCTGAAACCTTTATACGAGCACATAAAGATTTAATAAAAGGAAATATTAAGTTTTATCATTCAGGTGTTCCACCGTTAAAATTAGACAATAAAGGTTTCATAAAAGCTTCATTACTAAGAGAGTTGTGGTTAAAACTGCAAGTCAAAATTAAGGAAGACTCAAATATTCTTTATAATGGTAGGCTTGAATGCAGCTTTAAGAAAGAAAAAATTGAAATTGTATTAGCAGAATATGGAACAACAGCAGTAGGAATATTAAAAGCGTGCAAAAAATTAAAGATCCCTTTAATAACCCATTTTCATGGTGCTGATGCATCAGTTTTTCAAGTATTAGAAGAAAATAGAAATAGCTATAAAGAGGTGTTTTCTTATTCAAAAGCCATTATTGCTGTTTCTAAAGTAATGAAGCAAAAACTGATACAAATAGGTGCCCCAGAAAACAAAGTTATCCTAAATACTTATGGGCCCAATAAAATCTTTGAAACACTTGAACCTAGTTATTCAGACAAGAAATTTATTGGCATTGGTCGTTTTGTTGACAAAAAGGCGCCTTATTATACAATATTTGCATTTAATAAGTGCTTGCAGAAACATCCTGACGCTGAATTATATCTGGCCGGCGATGGGCCGTTGTTAGCCTCGTGTAAAAACCTTGTTAAATTTCTTAATATTAATAATAGTGTTCATTTCATGGGTATCATATCACCTGAAGAATTTAAAAATGAGTTAAAAACAGCAAGAGCTTTTGTACAACATTCTATAACTGCTGAAAATGGAGATATGGAAGGAACTCCATTGGCTGTATTAGAAGCAAGTTCAGCAGGCTTACCTGTAATTTCAACATTACATGCCGGAATACCAGATGTAATTATTAATGAAGAAACAGGGCTGCTTGTTGAGGAACATGATGTAAACGGCATGGCAAATAATATGATTAGAGTACTTGATGATATTAATTTGGCGAGATCACTTGGAGTAAATGGGAAAAACAGAATTCAACAAAACTTTTCAATGAAAAAACACATCACTAAAATCGAAGATATTATTTACAGGTAACAATACAAGCTAAAACAATTTCAACAATTAGGTATAAAAGAACAAGTAGTTTCTGCAGGAACCAAAGAACAAAAAGAAATCAGCTTACAAATGCAGCAATTTGATATATTTTTTTTGCCCAGTGAAGCCGAAGCTTTACCAGTTGTCTTAATGGAATCAATGGCATGCGGACTTGTGCCAGTTTGCTATATTGGCGAAGGCGGAATTAATGAAATTATTAAAGATGGAGTTAATGGCTTTGTCGTTAAAGACAGAGATCAAGATTATCAAGAGAAGCTCAGGTTGCTGCAAAAAGACCCCGAGTTATGGAAACGGATGTCAGCAAATGCCATTAAAACTATAGAAGAAAAATATAGTGCCGAGATAACGCATAAAAAATGGGCTACTTTATTAATTGAACTTCTAGAGAATAAAACAACACCACTTATTATACCTAAAAAGATAATTCTTGACGCAGAACCATTAATATATGAGGAAAACAGAAAGCCAATTTTAATTATAAGATTCAAAATAAATTTAAAGCGGTTTTGGATGAAGTTCAGATTGGCGGTAAGACCTAGGGCTAGGTTGAGAGAACTAATAAATCAAATAAAAAAGCATAATAAACAAAGGTTTGCCAACCTTTAAATTCAAATTATGAAAGTACTGTTCTGCACATACGATGAGCCTGGATATATTGCAGGTGGCATTAATTCATGGATGCAACGATTAATTCCCGATTTGAATAATAAATATAATATTGAGATAGTAACATTATTTATTTATTATGGAGACATAAAAAAATGCCCAACCATTAATTACTTCAATAATAATAAATTAGACACAAGAGTAATTAACAGAGAACGATATATGTTTACAGAGGATCTCGTAAAAAGAATCCTAAAAATTACATTTAAGGAGAACATAACAAGCGTAGTTGCAAATCATGTCATACCAGCTCTTTATGCACATAAATACCTGCAAGAATTCAACATTCCGGTAATCCCTGTATTTCATTCAAACGAACCACATACTAAGGGGGTTATTGAAAAATTCATAAATAATTCAGTTAATGGATTTAAAATGTCTGTTTCTGTTTCAAAACAAATAAACAGTTACATCAATCCACAAAAAGGAAGTACGCATTTGATAATACCATGTGGTACACCCCTTACAGATTATAGAGCCAAAATAGATTCATACAAACTTAAAATTATTTATGCGGGGCGTATTGAAATTGAGCAAAAGCAAATACTATTACTTACAAATGCATTTATATCAGCATCCAAACTAATACCTGAATTAGAATTCAACATCTATGGTAATGGAAGCCAAGAGCATAATACAAAAAGACTCATTGAATCAAATAAAATAAACAATGTAAATTTCCGAGGTGCCGTAGCTCCATCAGAAATTCAAAAAATAATGAGTGAACATCATATATTTACTCTGTTGAGTGATTATGAAGGCATGCCGGTTGCCTTAATGGAAGCAATGTCATGTGGATTGGTACCGGTATGCTTAAACGAAGAGAGCGGAATTAATGAAATTATTAAAGATGGCGTTAATGGCTTTATCGTTAAAGACAGAGATCAAGATTATCAAGAGAAGCTCAGGTTGCTGCAAAAAGACCCCGAGTTATGGAAACGGATGTCAGCAAATGCCATTAAAACTATAGAAGAAAAATATAGTGCCGAGATAACGCATAATGAATGGGCCCATATATTTCAGTCGAGTAACATCAAACCAATAAAACCAATAAAAATACCATTCAAAATAAAACTAGAACCAGAATTGCTAATTTATAACGAAATTAGAAAACCCATATTTATAAAATCGTTATTTATTAAAATAAAATATCACTGGCATATTGTTCATATATTTGTTAGGCCAAGAGTTAGACTAAGAGCCCTAAAAGAAATGATCTTCGCATCTAAAGGCAAAATATAATGAAAGATTCGACATCTCCACTATTCTCAATTATAGTTGCCAATTACAACAATGGACGATTCTTAAATGAATGCATTGAAAGTATTAAAGCCCAAACATATAATAACTGGGAAATAATTCTTGTTGACGATGCTTCTACTGATGATATTAGTCTTAAACTTTATGAATTATATAAAGACGACTCCAGAATAAAAATTCTATACAATGAAATAAACAAAGGGGTAGGTTACACAAAACGAAGGGCTATAGACAATGCAAATGGTGAGTTTTGTGGAATTGTGGATCCTGATGACAAAATTATACCGGAAACTCTTGAATTGGTTGTTAAAGAGTTTTATAAACATCCAAACGCAGCAATAGTGCATACCAACCATTTTATTTGCGATGAACATTTAAATATTACTCAAATATCGACCAATAGTGGGGCAATACCGGAACATGAATCGCAACTATCATTTGACGGACCCAAAATTGGGCATTTTTGGGCATTCAGAAAGGAAAAATATCTTTTAACCTCTGGAATAAATTCAATGCTCAGAAGAGCCGAAGATCAGGATATATTATATAAACTTGAAGAAATTGGTCATGTTGTTTTTGTTAATATCCCAACCTACTATTATAGATATCATTCACAAGGGCTTTCAACAAACAATAGCTTTTTAAAAGCTATTTATTGGAACTTATTGGTATGTGAAACCGCCTATAAAAGAAGAAAACTAAACAAAGATATAGCCACCCCTAATATTACAAGAAGAGAATTGGATAAAAGATGGCTTAATTATTATAATTCAAAAATGATTGAAAAAGCAAAACTAAAGCAATATCCTAAAGTCGCGTATTTGTTTTTCAAAAGTTTAAAATATATATTTTCAGACCATAGGTTATTGACATTTAGAATATTCGCAAACTCAATTCTACGGAAATATTAAAAAAGATGCTTGGATTTATCAAAAATAAATATCATCAATTGGCCTATCGTATATATATGACTGGTAAGCATGAATTTCAAACTAAAATCCTAAATCACTATAAACAAAAAGCATTAATTGATGTAACTGCAGTATTACATAGCGGATGTGAAATAAGAAATCTCTCTAAACAACCTGAAAAAATAAAGGTTGGAGCTTATTCCCAAATACTTGGTTTATTAATCACTTACCCCTACGCGGGAGAAATTACAATCGGCACTCATTGTTCACTTAGCGAAAATTCAAGAATAGTATCTGGCAAGAAAATATCAATAGGAAATAGAGTCTTAATTGCCCATAATGTTAATATTCTAGATAATATTTCACACTCCACAGATGCAAAACTTAGGCACGAAGATTTCCTTGCCAATTATACAACAGGGATGAATCAATATGATTTAAAGGCAAAAGAAATAATTATTGAAGACGATGTTTGGATTGGGTTTAATTGTGTTATACTAAAAGGTGTACACATTGGCCGGGGTGCCATTATTGGTGCAGGTTCCACCGTAACACACAATATTGAGCCCTGGACAATAAATATAGGCAATCCTGCAAAATGTATAAAAAAAATTGAACCTTGGGTGTAATGAATAAAATTAAGATATTAATAATCCCCTCTTGGTATCCAACCAAAGACTCCCCATATTCTGGCATTTTTTTTAAGGTTCAGACTGAATTAATGCGTCCACAGTATGATATGCGGATACTAGCAGGGAATGCGCATTACTATGGAAAAAAAACCGCTTTACAGTATATTACTCACCCTAAAGTTAAAAGCTTAGAGGGTTATTTTATTGAAACTGAAGGACTAATTCCTTTTCAGTACAAACAACTTACTATTAAATCATTTAATAATTGCCTTTTAGATGGGGCTAAAGCATACTTAAAAGCATTAATGGATTATATCTCCTTAAATAATTGGAAGCCGGATTTAATACATGCTCACGACACTTTTTGGGGAGGCTACTATGCAAGATATATCTCAAATAAATTAAACATTCCATTTATCATAACCCATCATAACCCGTTAATTTTCACACAATATACCCCATTACAGGAAACGATATTAAAAGAAACCATAGAAGCTGCCAATATACTTTTATGTGTAAGTAATTTTGATAAAAGGACTTTTTTAATTTCCGGATATAATGTTGACCCCATTTTCGTAGGCAATTTTATTGATGAAGACAAGTTCACATTAAAAGCATATTTAGAACCTACCAAAAAATTTAACCTATTGACTGTTGGAGTAGCATCTAAAAGAAAAGATTTCCCAACTCTGCTTAAAGCTTTACAAATTTTGGTTCACCAATACGGACAAAGAGATATTTTATTAACCTTAAGCATTCCTGAGCATTTTGCAGACGGCATTTCAGTATCTGAATTAAAAGCCCTAACATGTGAACTAAAAATCAATGAATATTGTCGGTTTGTGAGTAACTTATCCCTTCAGGAACTGGTTCATGAATACCAAAAAGCTGATTTATTCATTTCATCAAGCTACTTCGAAACTTTTGGTGTTGCTGTTTGTGAAGCCATGAGTTGCGGCACACCGGTAGTTGCTGTAAACAATGGGGGAATTGATGACATTATAAACTCAAATAATGGAATTAGGGTTAGTATCGGCGATTATGAGAATATGGCAGATGTCATTCTTCAAGTAAAAAATAAAACAATTTCATTTGATAAAAAAAAGGTTAGAGAAACAATAGTACATAAATACGGAAGAATCGCTTTTTTTAATAAAATCTCGAATATTTACAATTCCATTATTGATATAACATGATCCAAGTGACATCCCCCTTTCTCCCGCCCAAAGAAGAATACCTCCGTTATATCGACAAGATATACGATAAAAAATGGCTCACCAATATGGGGCCATTGTCAAGTGAGTTGGAGCTAAAATTAAAAGAATATCTGGGCCTCGATCATTTGCTTTTCTTAAGCAACGGCACCATTGCCCTGCAAATTGCTATTAAGGCGCTGGAATAAAAAGGGGAGATTATAACAACACCCTTTTCGTTTATTACCACCACCAAACCTGTTAAATGAAGCGATTGAAGCGGCTATTAAGCTCCTATGTGTAAGCAACATCCCTTTATGATTTGGTCCATGAATACCAAAAAGCTGATTTATTCGCTTCAACAAGCTACTTCGAAACTTTTGGAGTAGCAGTTTGTGAAGCCATGAGTTGTGGCGCACCGGTAGTTGCTGTAAACAATGGTGGCATTGACGATATAATATAGTTGTAGCACATTGAAGAAAAAACACTTAAGCAACCCTATAAAATACATATCCCAAATTGGGATTTATTGGTTAATTTTTGTATCTTTACTTCATGAGAATTATTGCATTTAGAACTTTAAGAGAGTTTTTTGAAAAACCAGAGTATTCTGATTCCGAAGTCTCATTGAGAGCTTGGTATCATGACGCTAAAACAGCAGAATGGAAAAACTCAAATGAATTGAAAAAGCAATATAAAAATGCCAGCATTGTCGGAGATGGAAGAGTAATTTTCAACATAAAAAGCAACGATTATAGATTAGTTGTTTCGATTGATTATGAATTTCAAGTGATTTTTGTAAGATTTATTGGGACTCATAAACAGTACGATAAAATTGACTCTAAAACAATTTAATTATGAATATTCGACCAATAAAAACAGAAAAAGATTACAATACTTCCATAAGCAGGATTGAAGAATTGTGGGGAGCAAAAAAAGATACACCTGAAGGTGATGAATTAGACCTATTAGTGACCTTAGTTGAATCATATGAGATGAAACATTATCCTATTGCACCGCCAGACCCCATTGATGCAATTAAATTCCGTATGGAGCAAATGGGAATGACTAGTGCTGATATGGTAAAATATCTTGGTAGTCAAAGTCGAGTAAGTGAAGTTCTTAACAGAAAGAGAAGTCTATCTTTGGGCATGATAAAATCACTTTACAAAGGATTAAAGATTCCAGCA
This sequence comes from uncultured Marinilabiliaceae bacterium, assembly GCA_964608615.1. Classification (GTDB taxonomy): domain Bacteria; phylum Bacteroidota; class Bacteroidia; order Bacteroidales; family Marinilabiliaceae; genus CALEUX01. The sequence goes on along the minus strand of CAZSQG010000038.1, from coordinate 18,274 downwards.
GAAATATTATTAGCCTGATTGACTTAAAAATCAACGCGTTATAATATAACGCATAAAACATTGGGGGTTAGGTGGTTATATTAAACATTCTACCCCACATCAGCTTTTATAACGGCATACAGGGATCAAGCCC
>CAZSQG010000038.1:0-18131 GCA_964608615.1 uncultured Marinilabiliaceae bacterium | reverse complement strand
CCCCAACGTTTCATACATGTGAACTTATTACAATGGCCTTCGAATTGATATTGGCGATTATGAGAATATGGCCGAAGCTATTTTAAAAGTTAAAATCAGACCATTGTTTTTGACAAAAATCGGGTGAGAGCACCCATTGTTGAGAAGTTTGGCAGAAAGGCCTTCTTCGATAAAATATCCAGTATTTACAATTTATTTTCTTAATATGATACCCGTGACCACCCCCTTCCTACCGCCCAAAGAAGAATACCTCCGTTATATCGACAAGATATACGATAAAAAATGGCTCACCAATATGGGGCCATTGTCAAGTGAGTTGGAGCTAAAATTAAAAGAATATCTGGGCCTCGATCATTTGCTTTTCTTAAGCAACGGCACCATTGCCCTGCAAATTGCTATTAAAGCACTGGAACTAAAAGGGGAGATTATAACAACACCCTTTTCGTTTATTGCCACCACCACCACAATTATTTGGGAGAATTGCAAACCCGTGTTTGCCGACATTGACCCAAACACCCTGAATATTGACCCAAAAAAGATTGAAGAAGCCATTACTCCTGCCACAACAGCCATACTGGCTACCCATGTTTTTGGGAACCCCTGCGACATTGAAGCAATCGAAGCAATTGCCAAAAAACACAACTTAAAAGTAATTTACGATGCCGCTCATTGCTTTGGAGTAAAATATAAAGGAAAGTCGGTGTTGGAGTTTGGCGACATCAGTACCATCAGTTTCCACGCCACCAAGCTATACCATACCGTTGAAGGTGGTGCTGTGGTATCCAAATCGCCCGAGTTGATCTATCGCTTGTCGAAGCTTCGTAATTTTGGATTTAAAACACCCGAATCGTTCGATGGCATAGGCATCAACGGAAAAAACTCAGAGTTTCATGCTGCCATGGGTTTGTGCAACCTAAAGTATGCCGATGAAATAATTGCCAACCGAAAAGCACTGTACCAGAGATATAAAAACATGCTTGCCAACAAGGGATTAACTTTCCAAACCATCAACAAGGCAGCCGAATACAACCATTCCTATTTTCCCGTTATTTTCGAAAGTGAAGAACTGTTGTTGAAAGTGAAAAATGAGTTAGAGATCAACTGGATTTATCCACGCAGGTACTTCTACCCTTCCCTTTCAACCTTGGATTACCTGGACCAACAAGCCACCCCAATTGCCAACGACATATCGAAACGCATACTTTGCTTGCCAATGTACCATGCGCTATCGGAGGAAGAACAGGATTTAATCAGTAGAATTATAATACGCACTCTAAAGTATTGATAGCATTTTATTCATTACAAATTAAAGGTATATTGTTTTCTGTCAATGAATAATTATTTATATATTTGTTCGCCCACAAAGAACAATTTCAAATTTGGGAGATGAATAAAGAAAGATTAAAAGAAATAATACTTGATCAAAAAGATGTTTTCAACAATAAGCATCATTTGATTGAACGCGATATTGAAACCGAAAAATACATTAATACCCAACAAGTTGTAATAATTTCTGGCATAAGACGCTGTGGAAAATCATCGTTATTATTTTTATTAAAAGAGAAAATGAAATTGGAAGAGCAAGATTATTGCTACTTCAATTTTGATGATGAACGAATAATTGCAGACATTTCAATACTTGACCATATATATAATTTACACATTGAATTATATGGAAAAGAACCGATATTGTTTTTTGATGAAATACAAAACATTGAGAATTGGGAGAAATTTATAAATCGCATATACGAAAAAGGAATAAAAGTGTTTGTAACAGGCTCAAATGCTAAATTATTAAGTTCCGAAATATCTACTAGCCTTACCGGAAGAAACAAGGTTATCGAATTATTCCCATTTTCGTTCACCGAATACTTACAATATCAAAAAAGTAACATAAATCACAAAAGAGCAAACCCTCGACAAAAAGCATTAGTACAGAAAAGCCTTAATCAATATATGGAAACAGGTGGGTTTCCATTAGTAGTTAAAGAAAATGACTTAGAGCTCATTAATAGTTATTTTCAGGATATTCTTTATCGGGACATTGTTTCGAGATATCGTTTAAATCAGGTGAATGAAATTAAGGAAATAGGACTCTATTTTGCGTCTAATATTGGCAGGTTATTCTCCTATTCTACACTTCAAACTATTTCAGGCATCAAAAGTTTAAGTTCCATTAAAGACTATCTTAAATACTATAAGCAAAGTTATCTTTTCTTTTACCTTAAAAAATTCGATTATTCGGTTAAGAAACAAATAATGAACCCTAAAAAGGTTTACACAATTGATACAGGGTTTGCTAACAGGTTGGGCTTTAATTTTTCACAAAACAAAGGTCGGTTACTCGAAAATATTATTTATTTAGAGTTATTGCGTCGAGGTAAAGAAGTCTACTATTTTAGTGGTAAAAACGAATGCGATTTTTTAATAAAAGAAGGAGTGATAATTATTGAAGCTATTCAAGTCTCTTATTCAATTGACGAGTTGAATATTTCACGTGAACTAAATGGGTTAAAAGAGGCTATGGCAACTTTTAACATAAAGAAGGGACTAATAATTACACATTCTGACAATAATTACGAATTCCCTGTTGGTATAGAAAAAATGGTTGCCTGGGAATGGTTATTAACTAAATAGGGTGTTTTTAACATAATATCCTCTGCAGAGAATTTCTTTATTGTAATTTTTCAATAAAAACTTTACGAATATAACATGCTGATTTTAGGGGCAAAAGGACATGCCAAAGAAGTATTTGAAGTACTAAAAAAAAATGGGGTTACTAATAATATCGCATTTTATGATGATGTTACTCCCGATGCTGAGTTGGACGCTTATTTTTGTCAATTCACGATATTGCGAAGCCAAGCCGAAATGGCACAATGGTTTGCCCAAAACACCCCTGAATTTATATTGGGTGTTGGAGGGGTAAAAGCAAGACATATTGTATGGCAAAAGGCAATGGATAATGGTGGGCAACCTGCAAATCTTATTGCCTTTAATGCACAGGTTGCCTCTGACGTCACGGCCAAAGAAGGCCTTAACGTAATGCAAATGGCATTCGTAAGCAACTCTGTCCAAATAGGTAAATCTGTTTTAATAAATACCCGCGCAAATGTACATCACGATGTGACCATTGGCGACTTTTGCGAAGTTGGGCCCGGCGCAATTGTTTTGGGCAGATGCCAAATAGGCACCCACACCTTTATTGGTGCCGGTGCCATTGTTTTACCCGATATAATTATCGGTAACCATTGCACCGTTGGTGCCGGGGCTGTTGTTACACGAAACATTGCTGATAATCAAATTGTAAAAGGAAATCCTGCAAAATAATTTATATGATTCACGTTATCGTTGCGCTAATATTCTCTTTTCTTATCTACCTAACTGGTAATTTAGTCTCCAGTTTATTTTTCACTGTTGATAAACAAAATACATTCGCTGGCATTTTTATAAAATATGCCATTGGTTCATTATTTCTATTAATAACCTATGCAATAATTATTACTGGATTTAAGACCATATATACAATTGCATTATTGGCTATCCTGATCTATCTATTCTTATCGAAAACAAGAATACAAAACATAACAGACATAAAGGAATCATTTATTCAAGGCCTTAAAAAGGAATTCAAAGGATTGTTAATCCTCCAAACCGGACTGATTCTCTTTATAGCATATCAATATTTTTCAACCGGATACATCATGGGCATTAAGTTCAATGCCGTAAATGAGGATATTTCATATTACATAACACTGGCCGAATATTTAAGTCATACAGGGATCGAGAATAAAAATACTTTTTACAATGATTTCCTTAATATCCCAATTTCAGGTATTGCCCCTTACCATTATTTCGATTTATACATTAGCAGTTTTTTATTCAAGGCAATTTTCTTTTTAAACAATATGGAGATATACAATTTCATTTTTCTTCCATATTGCTATTTTCTTATTTTTTTAAGTTTTGTTTCAGTTTTTGAAGTTTATTTAAAAAACAAATCTGCCTTATTGGTCACATTAGGTATAATTTTCACCTTTTATGTAGGGTATTTCCCGGCTTCTTCGTTAGGAATTAAGGGAGCTGAGTTTCTTGGTGGATTTGGAACCGCTCCATTTAAATACACCCCATCATATGTTTTTCTAGCTTTGTTGTGGTTATTTTACCTAAATAAAAGCACTTATAAAATCGCATTATTAATCTCCATCCTTCCAATTTTAAGTATTATTTATCTTTTTCATGCTCCAGTACTAAGCTTTTTATTGGCACTTATAATTTACAGTAATTCAAAATTTAACGATATATGTTCATACAAACCATTACTAATTCCGATTATAACCATCATTGGTATTGGTGTTATTTATTATTTACTAGGGGAGCATACAAATCATTTATTAATAAGCAAAGGAAAGAACGAATCATTTTTAAACTACATAGATTTCAAATTGGCAAAAACGGTTACAGTTTATGGACTTTTCAAGATGCTTGTATTTTTTATTCCCCTTTATTTTATCGTTATATTTTCCATTAGAAAGGCAATTTCCTTTATAAAAGACCATTTCCTTATTTTACTTGCTCTAACCTCAATTTTAGTTTGGGGTTTAATAGGACACGCTTTTTATCAAACAAATGATGAATCTTGGCAATTAGACGACATCTTTTTTATGCCTGTCATGAAAATAGGGTTAGCCATTTTAATCGCAAATTCAATAATGATTCAATTAAAACATGCCCCATCATTTCGACGTTTTTCTTTTGTTTTCCCGTTAGTAGTCGTTTCATTAATTACTATAAATTACCACTTTAAAAACATTAAAAACAATAGATTTCCTTTTGCATTCAGTCAGAAGTTTATCGATGATGTTAAACCTTATTCATATTTATTGAACTCTGGCGTCGTAATAGTGGATACCACAGGATTTCAAAATTCTAGCATGAAGGCACGTCCTAGTCTAGCTACCTATGGCGGTTTTGCTAAATTCATCGCTAAAAAATCAGCCTTCTTTTCAATATCGGTTCCAACGCCTAATCAAATCTCGAATTTTGTTTCAGCTAAAATTATTAAAGAAAATATTGATAGCCCAATGGGCCAATTTTACCTTGCCAATAATGATCAAAAACAGACAATGGAAGCAGCACAAATAAATTTTATCAAAAAAAACAACATTTCGTGCATATTGAGTTCAAAACAATTAAAACTACCTCAACAAATTCAATCTCTTATTGAAAGCTCTTTTCACGATTACCAAAGTAATCAAGTGTTCTATATTTTAAAAAGCGAAAAATGACTCCTGGAATTTCAATTATAGTACCTGTTTACTATAATGCAGAATCTCTTTTCCCGTTGTATGAACGAATTTCAAGTTCAATAAATAACCAATGGACTTTTGAGGTCATCTTTATTGATGATGGTTCCGGGGATAACTCGTTTAATGAATTGCTAAAACTTAAAAGCAATTACCCTGACACCATTAAAATCATTAAATTCTCCAGAAACTTTGGGCAAGTACCAGCAATTATGGCAGGCTATGCCCATGCCCAAGGAAACTTGATTATTAACATATCTGCCGATTTGCAAGATCCTCCGGAACTAATTCCGCAAATGGTAGCAATATCTATTGATAATGAAAGGCAAATTATCATTTGTACCAGAGAAGAACGTGAAGAAGGATTGTATAGACGCTTTACCAGTAAATTATTTTATAACCTTACCAAAAAGCTAGCTTTCAATAATATGCCTGAAGGTGGATTTGATTATGCCTTAATTTCCAAAAAAGTTAAAGATTTAATTATTGAGAACCATGATGCCAATCCATTTTGGCAAGGCTTAATATTAAGCACAGGTTTTAAGCCTGAATTTATTTTATATAAACGGGAAAAGCGAAAGTTTGGAAAGTCGAGGTGGACATTAAATAAGAAAATTAAATATCTAATTGATGCCATATTCAATTATTCATTTATGCCTATTAGGTTGATAACCATCCTTGGATTTACTATTAGTCTATTTTCTTTCTTCTACGGCATTATAATAATTATTCTAAAGCTTATTGGTCAAATTACACTGCAAGGATGGGCTCCAATTATGGTTGCTCTTTTATTCCTTTCAGGCATTCAAATGATTATGCTTGGAATAATTGGAGAATATGTTTGGCGTACCATGGAGCAGGTAAAAAAGAAAAATCTGTATGTAATTGAAAAAGCATTTTTAGATAAAACTATTAAAAATGATTAGTCATAGTAACAAGGTCAGTAGTTTTCTTGAAAGGAAAAAATTCTTATTAATATCATTTTTATTATGGACGTTTTTATTAATAGTGTTATTACTAGTAATATATTCGCTGAATAAGGGATTGAATTTTTGTGATGAAGCTTGGTATTTGCTTCAAATTAATCCTACCAATTTATCTTCGAGAGCAAGCCATTGGATGGAATATGTAAAAGAATTATATCCAATTGGATTAATTGAATTAAGAATAATTACTCTTGCTTTACTATTATTAAGTGGCATAATATTCTCTATTGGCTTTGGAAAGTTCACGAATACAAAAATTCTGTATTACATTTTACCTGCCTCTATTTTTAGCATCTTTCTTTTATGGCCACCAGTAACATTAGTCCCAAATTATTTCACTATCAATATTTTTATTTTTTATACTAGCATAGGCATATTTTTATTATCAATAAGTACAAAAAACATTGTAAAATCATCAATCCTGGCTCTTTTAACAGGCTCCTTGGTTTCGCAATTGTTTTTTGTTATGATAACAAATACTCCCTTCATATTTTTAGTATTACTTCCAATAATTATCATACTGAAAGATAAAAGAGAAGACAAGTTAAGAATATTGTTTTTTATTATAATAGGTATTGTTATTGGCATTTGTTTCTTCTTTGTTTTCATCGTTCCAATAAACTTATATATTGACCAATTAAAAGCGACTGTAGTTTCCGTCCAATCTGATAAGACTCATGGATTAATCCCAATGTTTTTTTGGATAAAGAATACCATTGAATATATTTTTAAAGAAGTGGTTTTACCGGCAATATTACTTATGCTAATAATTAATAAACAAACATACAAGAAACCATCATTACAATTTGTATCATTAGTTCTTTTTTCTTACTTATCCTACATTATGTTAATTGATTTTAAACGTAGTTCAGTAAACATTACGCCAATCACTCCATTTCTTATCATTATATCAACTATTTTTTTTCATAGCGTTTTTTCAAAAGATAAAAACAATTACATCATTTCTTTTATGTTTATCTCAGTTCTTTTCTTTGGATCATTGGGTACTGATGTAAATTTTAGTATTAGAGCATCTCTTTATGCAATGCCAGCTATTGTATTTCTATTATATTATGGTATAGAAAAAAACAAATACTTACTCCCATTTGTCCTATTAGCATTAATAATATCATTTGTTCGATTTTCGAACTTCATTAATCAGGATGGTTGGTATGGATACAAAATATCAAAACAAACTGTAAAAATAGATGATAATAATTCAATATTCGATTTAAAAATTGACCATAAAAGGGCTGAAAGAATTATGGGGCTTAAAGAAATTATTCCAACTAACTCATCAATATTAATATCATCAAAGGAATTATGGGGATATGTTTATCTGCTAAATTGTCAACCACATTATGTATATTACAATTACGATGAAGACTTAGTTAAATACTATTTTTTTAAAGTAAAAAAAATCCCTAATGAAATTTATTTATTGGAAAATGCTAATGATAAATTTCCAGAAAATATGTTTATTAAAGAAACATATAATATTTGTGATACAATTCCTTTAACTGGCATTAACGATATAAATCTTTATAGATATAGAGAATAAATATGTATAAACTTATAAAATCTTTTCTTCGTTTTATCTATTACAAGAACCAGCGTAAAAAAGTATTCCGCGAAATAACCATTCGCAAGAAACAAACCCAACTGATTAAAGAACTGGATGAAAAAACCATCACGCAATTAATAGTCTTTATTGTTGATGGCACCGACTGGTTTACCGGAAAGGACAACATCTCCGGGGGTATCTTATCCATCGCATCCATTTATGAAGAAACCTGCAAACTGAAAGCTATTCATGGCTGCGAGGTTATTATGGTGACGCATCCAACTGCGCACTTGCTGTTGAAGCACATACAATTCCCCAACGACATAACGGTTTTCCGCTTTAGCCAGCTATGCCGGTTTAAACATCTCAAGAAGGTATTGATACATATTCCGGAATACCAATTTAACCCTAAACTCATCTACCACATAAAAAAAGCGTTTCCCCAGCTTTTGCCACCAACCATTCACCTGAATATTCTCAACCAGCGTATTGATATTATGCCACAACCAGAGGTGATACAGGGAATTGTAAAGCAAGGATTCACGGTTACCCAAACCACGGCCCACCAGCAATACTCAACCAAGGAAATTCGGGATAAGTATGGCATTCCCCTGCATAAATTGTCAGTTTATGCCACCCCCGAGCGTTACCAATTTACCCCCATTGAGGAGAAAGAAGACCTGATATTAGTGTCGCCCGATGGAGATGACTTGAAAACGGAAATTCTTGAAAAAATTAAAAGAGAGCTGCCCGATTTTAAAGTCCGGATAATAAACGGCATTACCTATATGGATTATTTAAAGTTGATAGCCAATGCCAAATACATGATTACTTTTGGCGAGGGGCTGGACTTTTATTTTATTGAAACCGTTTTTTCCGGAGGAGTATCGTTTGCCGTTTACAATCAGGAATTCTTCACGAGCGATTTTGAGCATTTGCCGGCTGTGTACAACAATTCAAATGAGATGTTGGAAGACATTACCCAACAAATCCAAAATATGGAAGAGGACTTAATCTTATACCAAAGCACTAACAAACAACAGTTTAAAGCCTGCCATAAAATTTATAATGGCAACGATTATAAAGAAAACCTTATCAACTTTTACAAACAAAACTACCTTCTTCCCTAAGCAAAAATGACAGTATTTAAAAGCCCTTTAACAATATCAACCATTGCCACATAAACTACATGATTGAAGATATACAACATAGCATTGAGAAGGGCGAAGGTCTCACCGTTGAATTCAAAAGCACATTCAATATCGAAGTTATTGAAACACTTGTTGCATTTGCAAACAGCAAAGGAGGTGTTGTATATATTGGGGTTCGGAATAACGGTAGTATTATTGGTGTGTCCATTGCACAAGAAAGCATTCAACAGTGGATAAACGAAATCAAAAGTAAAACAGAACCATCGCTAATTCCCGACATCGAAATTGTAGAGCTCAACGATAAACAAATTATTGCAATTCGAGTAATGGAATATCCAGTTAAACCCTTATCGGTTCAGGGTCGGTATTACAAACGCATTGGCAATTCGAATCATCTTATGGTTGCTTCCGAAGTATCTGATTGTTATTTAATGGCCATGCAATATTCATGGGATGCCTATATTTACCCCAATGCAACAATAAAAGACCTCGATTCAAAACGGATTGAAAATTTCTTCAATCGCATAAATGAGAAAGGTCGACTGAATTTAGAAGGTACAAACATTGAAAAATTACAAAAGCTTAAATACATCAGCAACAACTTGCCCACCAATGCAGCAATGTTGTTATTCGCAAAAAAACCGTTAATGTTCGATGTGCATGCCGGCAGGCTAAAAACATCAGATATCATACTCGACGATAAAATAATTAGAAATACACTATTCGAAACAGTCGATGAAACTTTACGATATATTTTAGGTCACTTAAAAGTTGCCTACGAAATAACCGGAAAAACAACTCAACGATCCGAAATATTTGAATATCCGTTGGAGGCTCTTCGCGAACTGGTATTAAACGCAATTATCCACCGTACTTATAATAATACCATCGATGTACAAATAAAAATTTTCGACAATAAATTAACCATTTTCAATCCCGGTAAATTGTACGGTAATTTGTCGGTCGAAGATTTAAAACATGACGACTATCAAGCTTCGGCACGAAACAAATTGATTGTGGAAGCATTCTACTTAACCGGCGACATCGAAAAATATGGTACTGGATTCAATCGTATTCGCAAGGCAATAAAAGAATACCCTACCATGCAATTTAACTTTAAGGAAGTATCGAATGGCTTTTTGGCTGAATTAATTTACGAAATTCAAAAAACATCAACCGATAAGGTCCCCGATAAGGTCCCCGATAAGGTCCCCGATAAAGTCCCCGATGGTTTAACCGATAATCAAAAAAAAATAATTCAATTATTAACACAGAACAAAACAATGTCGATGAACGAATTATCAATTCAACTAAATATTTCGAAACGAAAAATTTTGGATAATATAAATAAACTCAAAAAACTGAACATCATTAAACGTATGGGAAACAACAAATCGGGCTATTGGCAAGTTAATATTTAACATGATGCCTGCCATAAAATTTGTAATGGCCCCGATTATAATGAAAACCTCATCAACTTTTACAAACAAAACTACCTTCTTCCCTAAGCAAAAATGACAGATAACAACAACACACCCTTGGTTACAGTAGCCATGGTCACCTATAACTCCGAAAAATACGTAAGAATGGCCATTGAAAGTGTATTGGCCAGCAGTTATACCAATTTTGAGTTAATTATTTCCGATGATTGTTCAACCGATAATACCTGGGAAATTATTCAGGAATATAAGGATCCGCGAATTAGAGCTTATCAAAACGAAATTAACTTAAGAGAGTATCCAAATAGAAATAGGTGTATTGATTTAGCCAGAGGTGAGTATTTTATTTTTATTGATGGAGACGATTACATATATCCGCATGGTCTAGAGAATTTTATAAAATGGACAAGTTTAGACAAATCCGCTGCCATGGTTATAAGCAGGCCTGACACAGACCACATCATTTATCCGTATGTGTTATTACCTGAACAGGCTTTTAAATATGACTATTTGGGAAAATCTATTACCAGTCAGGGATTTCCATCTACCTTATTTAAAACCCAGGTTTTACAGAACATAAAACTCAGATGTGATTACATTTCGGGGGACACTTACCTGAAAAAAGAAATAGCCTATCAGTACAATTCAATTCTAATATACAATGGTCTGGCATGGTGGCGAAAAACACCCGGACAAGCATCTGAAAAAGCTATAAAATCAAAAGAAGGTTTTATTCAAATGGTCACAATGAATTTGTATTTCTTAGAAAAGCATAAATCCATATTAACCATTAAAGAAATTGACAATGCTCATACCAGGCTGTATAAACCTATCTGTAAAAAAATAGTTAAGAATCTGCTAAAACTCAAGATAGGAGATGTCGTGACAATTATCAAAAACTCAAAGATTTCATTGAAACACATACTCTGCCTATTTAAAAAAGCACCCAAAGATTATCAACTTGGAGATTCTGTAAATCCATTGACGACCATTCATGAATTCAAATAACGAGTGCAAAAAAATGGTTAGTGTTTGGATGATCACCTACAACCATGAAAAATTCATTGGCAAGGCCATTGAAAGCGTTTTGAGTCAAAAAACAAACTTCACTTTTGAATTGGTAATAGGTGAAGATAATAGCAATGATGATACGGCAAAGATAATTAAAGAATACCATTCAAAATACCCTGATATTATAAAACCAATATATCACACCGCTAATAAGGGTATGATGGGTAATATGATTGACACTTTAAACAGATGCAAAGGCAAATATGTAGCAATGCTTGAATGTGATGACTTCTGGACTTACGAATATAAACTTCAACAGCAAGTTGATTTTTTAGAATCTAATCCTGAAGTAAGCTTTTGCTTTCATAATGCGGAGGTTTGTTACGAAAACAATTCGAGGCCAAATCATGTTTTTGCGGAAATAAATGAAGGTTATTATTCCGGCAATCAAATTATAGAACATTGGATAGTTCCTACTGCATCAGTTGTTTTTCGGAATACGAATTTAAACATGCCTAATTTTGCAAAACAATGCGCACATGGTGATTTATTGTTATTCTTATTATTACTTGAAACCGGAAAAGCTTATGCATTAAAAGAAACATGGTCAGTGTACCGTAAAAACGACCAAAGCATAACTAACAGTAATACATTAAACCCCATTTTCATTCAAAAAGTTATTGACCAAAATAGGAACATGAATTCATTTTTCAAAAACAAATATTATAAAGCATTTTCTTTTCAAAAAAAGTATTGGAGACTTGCTTTATTAAAGTCCTTATGGGTAAATCGTAAATTGAATAGGTTTGTTTGGGAGTCTGTGATTTTTAATTTGAATTTCCCTTTCTATTTTATTAAAACATATTTGTTGAGGTTAAAATGAGAAATGAATCAAAAGATATTTCATCGTTAATATGTCAGGAAAAAATGGCATAGGTATAAAGTAGTTCTTTATGTCTCTATCAATTGTATTAAAATAATGTTGTGATTATATTGCAAATAAATTAGTAAATAAGTACATAGCTCAATTCTTTTTATACGAATCAGTTTCATTTATTATATACTTATTTATTCAATGAAGCAGAAACGTATTATTATTCTTTTCGCTATAAAAAATGTGTATTCGGAGGTGAAAATTAAAAAAAATGGAGATCTAGGTGGAATAGGCCAAGCCTTATAATGTTTTAAACATAAATAGTATCAACTCATTAATAAAAGAATATTGGGACGAAACAATAAGAAAGGCAAACACTAGCGTGAATAGTTTTTATTAATTCCTTTATTTCTATTATCAAAGGTTGAAAAACTGTCTTTGGACTCTGCAGGGCTTAAAAATAAATAATAAAATAAGATTAAAATGAAATTAAATTTTATTTCAAATATTAATTTAAATGAAATTAGTGGTGGATGGAGCGGACTAAACTCCAAAATATTTGAAGGCTTGTCAAAAACATTGGATTTAAATTATATAGGTCCAATAGAAGTACCTATTAATAAATGGGAAGCACTAGTTAGTAGAGTACAAAGATTTTTTAAATTTCCAGGTAATTATTTTTTTTATTCAGAAAATAGATTGGGCAAATTTAGTAAAATAACATCACAAAAAATAAGTAATGATGATGACATAATTTATTTCGGAGTCACACCATGGATTAAAACTAAACCTAAACGAAACTATTATATTATTATGGATATATGTTTTTTAGGGTATTATGAGCATTACAATGAAAAGAAGTTTAAGCAATCAGATATAATAAGAATTGCCAAACAAGAGAAGGCATTTATTGAGCATGCAAAACATATTTTTTTCACAACTCAGTGGTCAATCGATGAGACTAAACGATATTATAATGTTGATGGATCTAATATGTTAAATGCTGGAATAGGAGGAAATGTAACAAGTTTCTTTTCAGAACAAACATCAAAAACTAATCGATTCTTATATATATCTCAATCTTTTTCGGCAAAGGGAGGTTATGAACTCTTTGAGGCTTTCAATAAATTTTACGAATTGGATACTTCTTCAAAATTAACAATAATAGGCGGAAAGCCCTCAAAAAAAGTACTAAACCATCCAGGAGTTGAATACATTGGTTTTATAAACAAATCAATTCCTGCTGAAAACAGTAAATATATTAAGATATTATCGGAAAGTTCATTATTGATAATACCAACAAAAGGTGATGTTGCTCCTGTAGCTCTCATCGATTGCGGCTACTTTGGAACACCTGCCGTTGCCCCGTCACGGTTTGCAATACCTGAATTCATTATTCATGAAAAAACAGGATATTTATTAAAAGATAATTTTGAACCATCGGATATCTATGATTATATGTTAAAATTCAAACAATTAAGTTTGGTAGAAAGAAATAATTTTAGAAAAATAACATACAAGCATTTTCAAGAAAGTAATAATTGGGAAAATGTATTAAATAAAATTAGTTTAAAAATTAATAGTTTTAATAGCTAATTTTTTTATGGAAGTACTTTATATTGGTCAATATTCAGAAGGTACTACCAGTAAAATACCGGCCAATCAGATTTATAAAATTTTAAAACCAACTATTTTTGATGTTGTTGACACACAGATCCCCTTTTACGAAATATCAAAATCATGGAGGTCTATTGGTTTTCGCACAAAAAGTGGGCTTTTAGTAACAAACATAAATAAGTATATTTCAAAAGAAGTATCAAGATTCAAGACTCGAGATTCAAGATTCAAGTCAATTTGATCTTATCTGGGTAGATAAAGCGGTATTTGTAACACGGGAAACAACGCTACACTTAAGAAGTATAACAAATCGTTTAATACATTTTACTCCCGACCCGGCGTTTACTTTTCACAAATCAAGCCATTTCAGAAATTCAGGATATATATATGCCTTTTTAATCACAACCAAGTCTTTTGAGTTAATGGAATACAATAGGAGTTTTGGAATGTCAAAAGTTATTTTAACAACGTAAGGTTTTGACAAAAGCATTCATAAACCTTTAACCGATTTTCAAAAAAAAAGAAAAGTTAATTTTGATTCACCCAATAAAAAAAAATATGACACCGTTAATAATCATATAAGCAGGATATTATGGTATTCCGGCGATAGCACCTGCCAAATTTGGTATACCTGTGATGATTATTAATGGCCAAACAGTTTTTTCATTAAATGATCCTACAGATGCCAACGAATTAATAGAAAAAATCTGTCTACTCATCGAGCAACCAGGATAATATCAGCAGATGCGCATTAATGCACACAACAACGCCTTCGTAAATAACACTTGGGATAAAGTAGGTGAACGCATTGCAAAGAAAATAAACGAATCACTTTCCCCACTTTAGTTATAATGATCAACCACAGATAAAATGCTCTTTAACTCCCTCGAATACATCCTATTTTTGCCATTGGTTTTAATGGTGTTTTTTATAACCCCCCACCGCTACCGGTGGGTGGTTTTATTTATTGCCAGTTACTATTTTTACATGTCGTGGAATCCAAAGTATCTTGGATTGATTGTCTTCTCAACCCTTGTGGATTACATTGCCGGGCGTAAAATAGCATCATCAACATCTGCCGTAACACGTAAACTTTTACTCACCTTAAGTTTATCAGTAAACTTAGGTTTGTTGTTTTTTTACAAATATTTCAATTTTGTGTCGTTGGAGGCAAGTACCATCGCAGAGCATTTTGGCGCTGGTGTAAATACATACATGCACCAGTTCATTCTGCCTGTTGGGATTTCGTTCTACA
The DNA here is from genome assembly GCA_964608615.1 of uncultured Marinilabiliaceae bacterium. Taxonomy (GTDB): domain Bacteria; phylum Bacteroidota; class Bacteroidia; order Bacteroidales; family Marinilabiliaceae; genus CALEUX01. Next base: position 2,928 of record CAZSQG010000038.1, on the reverse strand, counting down.
CTTTTCAAACCATGAGCTATACCATTGATGTGTACAATGGGAAAATTAAACCTGAAAAGCATTTTGGAATATTTGCCGTTTTTGTCTCTTTCTTTCCACAGTTGGTGGCAGGCCCCATAGAACGCGCAGGCCATCTGATCCACCAGATAAGGGAAAAGAAACAGATTCATTTCAGAAATTTCCAGTTTGGGTTTATTCGGATTCTTTGGGGTTTGTTTAAGAAAGTGGTAATAGCCGACCGTTTGTCAAACATGGTCAACATCGTTTACAATTCGCCAAATGATTATGGCGGATTCCAATTGGTTATAGCAACTTTGTTTTTTGCTTTCCAAATTTATTGCGATTTCTCTGGTTATTCAGATATTGCCATTGGTTCAGCTCGCATGTTCGGCGTAAGATTGATGGAGAACTTCAGAAACCCCTATTTTTCACAATCTATTGGAGAATTCTGGCACAGGTGGCACATATCCCTCTCCACCTGGTTTCGCGATTATGTTTATATTCCACTCGGTGGCAGCAGAGTTATAAAATGGCGCTGGTATTACAATCTATTTATCACATTTGTTATCAGTGGTTTCTGGCATGGTGCAAATTGGACATTTTTGATATGGGGAGCTATTCATGGCGGTATTTTGGTGATGGAAAGTATCATAAATAGACCTTCCACATCTATCGCGGTTAAAAATATCAAGTTCATTGCCGTGATCAAAACTATCTGGATATTTGCCATTGTTTGTTTAGCCTGGATCTTTTTTCGCGCCAATTCAGTTGAGGACGCCTTTTTGATCATTAGTAAACTGTTTGATTTTTCACAACCGCTTGCCAGTCTTGTCAGGGGTCAGGTATTATACCTTGGTGAACCATTGTGGCGTTTTGCCGGTTCGTTTCTACTCATCCTACTTCTACTCGGTTTAGAATTTCTAATCAATCAGAAAAAAATAAGTGAAATTCACATTATCCGAAAAAAGGCAATAACCAGATGGAGTATCTATACGCTATTCATTATGGTAATCCTGATTTTAGGGGTTTTTGAGTTAAAAGAGTTTATCTACTTTCAGTTTTAAGTATGCAACAAAAAAAAGAACTATACAGACTATTAAAATATGGAGTGGGTCTCTTACTTTTTGTTTCAGTCGTACTTTTTGCCACAGAAAAGGGTTTATCTATTATGGTATCATACTCCGACAGGGACCAAACCGGTAAGGTTAATCTTTTTATGCATCACAGAGTTGATCCAAATATTCTTGTCTTGGGTTCATCGGTGGCAGAAGTTGGATTCAACTCGAATTTGATTTCTGATAAATGCGGATTAAGCGTCTACAACGGAGCAATTGATGGAACAAAAATCATTCAAAGCAAATTCATTATCGATGAATTTCTAAGCTATTCCAGCAACTGCAATTATATCGTTATTGGTCTAGCATTTTTCTCATTTTCAGAAGCAACCTCCTTAACAGAGCCTTCGCGTTTATTGGCCCATTTCTCGAACAAACATGTGCAAAAAAATGTCAGGCAAGTCTCACCGGATCTCTATACAAAACTGAAATTCGTTCCATTTTATTCATTTACACAAACCAAGCATTCCTATTATAAAAATGCATTCTTTGGGGCTAAAAATATTATTAAAGGAAAAAAACCAGTTACAGACAAGTTAAACGGATTTGTTCCCCATCATAATAAATGGAATGACAGTAGATTAACAATAGACCAATTTGGTGTTGAGTTGCTCAGCATTTCCCAAGGTTCTGTTGCTACCTTCACTGAAATTGTAAAGCAAATAAAAGCCAGAAAAATCACGCCCATTCTTGTCATTACGCCCATGTATATCAATGGCCAAAAGCATTTTAAGAATTACAACGATTTTTTATTAACTGCTAAAAACATAGCTGCAGAAACTCAGGTTCCATTTTGGGATTTTTCAAAAAGTAATGTCGTCCTTAATGAAGACTTTTACTATAACAATGGTCATTTAAACAGCAAGGGGGCTGATATGTTTTCAACCCAAATAGCAGACAGTCTCAAATCCTTAATTGGCGTTAAAACCCAGCAAATTGATTATTAGGTTTACCAAACCCCAATTACCATCAATTCACTGCAAATCGAAATCAGCCATTCCAAAATATGATTAAACTTGCCATCATTCATTATCTTCCTATAGAATACTATCCCCCTGTAACCAATTTATTGGATACAATTGCCAGAGAGTATTCCCAGAAATTTAAGTCGATAAATGTGTTTAGTTGCCACAATGTAAAAGGCAGAAAAGAATATCATATACCTAAAAAGAAAACCCACTCCACTCCAAGTCTAACCCATTCCATCACAATAAAAAGAAGCCCGTTCCCAAAAGAAACCGACAACAGCCTTATCAGGCTATTCAAATACATCCATTTCAACCTATTTACACTACTGTGCCTTATAATTCATCGGCCATCCTCGCTTCTCTATTTTGAATCGTATTCGGCCTGGCCCGCTTATATCTACAGCCGCTATTTTAACCGCAAGTGCCGCATCTTTATCCACAACCACGAGTATGCTGATAAAGGTTGGTACAACACCACCATGCACCAGGTACGGTACTTTCACCTTTTAGAGAAGAAATGGCTTTACCCACGGGCCGTTTGGAACAGCCAAACCAACAGCGACCGGTTGAAGTTCTTCCACAACGACCACCCCTCCGTAAAGCCGGAAACCTTAAAGGTTATGCCAAATTACCCGCCCAGCAGTTGGCAAAAAAGCAGAGCTATCCCATTCGCAAACCATCCCCTTAAAATAGTTTATGTGGGTTCGTTATCGTTCCACAACACTTACCTAAAAGAGTTCTGCGATTGGGTAATCAAGCAAAACGGACAAGTACAATTTGATGTGTATGCCTACAATCTGTACAATGATGTAATTGATTATCTTAGTCAATTGAATTCCTCATAT
>CAZSQG010000037.1:28574-36463 GCA_964608615.1 uncultured Marinilabiliaceae bacterium | reverse complement strand
GGATTTTAACGACAATTAATCTGATTTTATTAACGGAAATTTTTGATCTCATAATGATCTCTTAAGGAATCAAAGAACTATCGTTTCTCTGAGGCGGAAAGTAAGCCCCAAGAAAACGAAAACTCCCGGAATCCTTATTATTTAAAGCATTATAAATAATTTTCTAAAATTTTACCGGACACCAATGAAATTGATTATAAAATTCTAAAAAAACACCTCTTTTTATTAAAGTTGATATATGATTTAAGTTATTTTTGTAATGGAGTATTTTACTGATAGACTCTTTGTGAGTAAAGTGGTTTTTTCGTAAGACTAATTTTATAAGTGTTTTAAATAATAAGAGTTGTTTTGAATTAAAACAACAGAATAAACTAAATTGGATATAATATGAAGCCAGGTGAAAAAGTCCGCACCTTAAGGGAGGAGAAAAAAATTTCTATTACCGATATAGCTGAACGTGTACATTTGGAAGAAAACCAGATTAAAAGTATTGAGGATGGATCTGTGGCTCCTTCTTTAGGAGTACTTATTAAGTTAGCCCGTGTGTTAGGTGTTCGCCTTGGAACATTTTTAGATGATCAGTTGATACCGGGGGCATGTGTTACCCGTAAAGGAGATGCTGAAAAAACTATTAGTTTATCTGGCCCGGAATCATCAAAAAAGGAAAACCTTTCGTTTTTCAGTCTTGCCGCAAAAAAAAGTGATAGGCATATGGAGCCTTTTTTAGTGGAGATTTTGCCGGGAAATCCGGTTGCCCCAATCGCATCTACTCATGAAGGAGAAGAGTTTATATACGTTTTAAAAGGGAGCATATCCATAAGTTATGGTAAGAAGGAGTACATCCTAAATGAGGGTGATAGTATTTATCTTGATTCCATCGTCAAGCATTTAGTTAGTTCAGCCAATGACGAAAAAGCATTATTGGTTGCTGTTGTTTATATTCCTGTTTAATTTTAGCTTATGCAGTTTATTAACCATACAATGGGATCAATGCTCGAAAAATGGGCAAATGAAATCCCTGAATCAGATTTTATTGTATACCCTGATCGAGGTTTAAGGTTTTCGTACAAAGAGTTTAACCAAAGGGTAAATGATTTGGCTAAAGGCTTTATATCCATTGGGGTAAAAACAGGAGATAAAGTTGGTGTTTGGGCTAATAATGTTCCTGACTGGTTAACCGTTATGTTTGCTACTGCAAAAGCAGGAGGCATTCTGGTTACTGTTAATACCAGCTACAAACTGTCGGAGTTGGAGTATCTTATTCATAATGCTGACTTAAATACCATATGTTTAATTGATGGGTATCGCGACAGTGATTACGTTTGTATGATCAATGAGTTGGTTCCTGAACTAAAGAATAGTGAGCGTGGGTATTTGGTTTCAGAGAAATTCCCTGTTCTGAAAAATGTGGTTTTCATTGGGCCGCAGAAACATCGTGGTATGTTCAATACACCTGAATTGATGATGGTGGGTACTCATATGGATGATAAAGTGTTAACAGATATTTCAGGTAAGATTGATTGCCATGATGTGGTTAATATGCAATATACATCAGGAACAACCGGTTTCCCCAAGGGCGTGATGCTTACTCACCATAATATTTTAAACAATGGTTTTTTTGTAGGGGAGAATATGCACTATACCCAGAAAGACCGTGTGATGACTCCAGTTCCGTTGTTTCATTGTTTTGGTTGTGTTTTATCCTTATGTGCAGTGGTGACTCATGGATCAGCGATGGTGTTGACTGAGGATTTTGACCCTTTACGAGTATTGGCAGGTATCGAAAAAGAAAAATGTACTGCTGTTTATGGCGTTCCAACAATGTTTATTGCCGAATTGAATCATCCAATGTTCGATATGTTTGATTTATCTTCTCTTCGCACAGGGATAATGGCGGGGTCGTTATGTCCGGTGGAAACCATGAATGAAGTGATGACAAAGATGAATGCTAAAGATATTATCATTGTTTATGGTCTGACCGAAACTTCACCTGGTATGACTACTACCAGAGTATTTGATTCACCTGAGATTAGAGCCACTACTGTAGGAACTAATTTACCGGGAGTAGAGATAAAAATCTTAAATCCGGAAACAGGTTTAGAATGTAATGTTGAAGAGCAGGGCGAAATATGTTGCAGAGGATATAATGTTATGAAGGGATATTATAATAATCCGGAGGCTACAGCAAAAGCTATTGATGCTGATGGTTGGTTGCATTCGGGTGACCTGGCTGTTAAAACAGAGGATAATTTTTACAGAATAACAGGACGCATCAAGGATATGATTATCCGGGGAGGGGAAAATGTTTATCCCCGGGAGATTGAAAATTTCATCTATAGGATGCCACAGGTTGAGATGGTGGAAGTTGTAGGTATTGCTGATGAAAAGTATGGTGAGATTGTAGGAGCTTTTATTAAATTAAAAGCAGGTGCTGAGCTGTCGCAGGAAGATGTTCAAGAGTTTTGCCGGGGTCAGATTGCTCGTTATAAAATTCCAAAACATATCTTTTTTATTGATGATTTCCCTAAAACAGCCAGTGGAAAAATTCAGAAATTCAAATTACGAGATATGGCTCTTAAGCTTATTTGTAATAAGGAATAAAATATAGGTTTTTAATTAAAGAGGGTTCTGTTATAAATACAGAACCCTTTTTTGTTATTGATTTAGCGTTTTTTAGCAGCTAATCCATCTAATAGGAACTCGAGTCCGTTTAACTTAATTTCATATAGAGTGGACAGCATAACACCTAGTCTGCCTGCCGGAAAACCTTGTTGTTGCATCCAAACAAGATAATATTCGGGTATATTACGTAAGATGTAGCCTTTGTATTTTCCATAGGGCATTTTCATGGTTATAAGACCTTCAAGAATAGTTGGATCGGGAAGCATCTGATCATTTTTATTCATCAGTATATATTTTAATTAAGGTTGTATGGAACATAAATTATAATAAAAATCTTCAACCTTGTTTCTTTATTATTTATCATGGATGTTTCATTTATTCCTTCAGAAATTAAAATTATTAGGATCAGCACCAACTCTTTGGTTACGGTTTAGCGCATCAATGGCCTCCATATCTTCACCGGAAATTGAAAAATCAAATATATTCCTGTTTTCAATTATTCTTTCCTGATGAATGCTTTTGGGTATGGTAATGACTCCCTTTTGAAGGTTCCATCGAAGCACCAGTTGCGCAACGGTTTTGCCATATTTACCGGCGATTGAATGTAATTGATTAATAGAGAAAACCTGGCCCTGCATGAGTGGACTCCAGGCCTCCACCTGGATATTTTTTGACTTGCAAAGCTCAAGTAGTTTGGGTTGTACAAGATATGGATGAAACTCGATTTGGTTTACCATAGGAACAATTTTTGTGCTGGCCAGTAAGTCTTCGATATGATGGGGCATAAAATTGCTGATGCCTATGGCTTTTACTTTTCCTTCGTTATAAAGTGTTTCCAAAGCTCTGTAAGTCTCTTTGTATTTCCCTTTTACGGGCCAGTGCACCAGATAGAGATCTAGATAATCCATATCAAGTTTATCTAGAGACTTCTGAAAAGCTTTTAGGGTGGAGTCGTATCCCTGATCGGAATTCCAAACCTTACTGGTTATAAACAGATCATTCCGGTCTATGTGGTAGTTTTTCACAGCAAGGCCAACGCCGCGCTCATTCTGATAGATGGCCGCGGTATCAATATGTCTGTATCCGGCATCCAGGGCATAGTTTATTGCATCTATAACTTCAGAGCCTTCCTGCGATTTAAATACACCAAGTCCCAGATATGGCATTTTAACCCCGTTTGACAGAGTTACGGCTCCTTTAATGTCTGTAATATTCATTTGATTCCAATTTACAGAGTAAAACTTCAGAGAAAATATGGCTCCCCGTGTTCTGTTTTTTTAGTCTTTTCGGGCTAGGGCGGCTTTAATGCTTAAAAACCACTATAATCGTTTGAGCGATTATAATGGTTTTTGTTAAAGATATCCTAAAAGCTCAGTTAACTATTTTTTTCTTTTGGGACTCTTGCAAATGTATTTATGATTGGCAAGAGCCTATTGAAAACTACGGTATCATTTTTTACCAATGATAGCATCAACAGAATATTTTCCCGAACCAAGCAATAGCGTTCCAAGGAAGCCTAACAGGAATAATAAAGCAAATTCCTTTGAAGAACCACCCTCTGCTGCAGCAGCAAAGAGGGGGTCTTTAAGGTGAATGTAAAAAGCAGCCACAGCCATGGTGGCTATAACCGGAATGGACGCTAATCGTGTTTTTAAGCCAATCAAAACTGCAGCAGCTGCTACAAATTCAGCCAATACGGCTAAAATAAGACTTCCCAATGGCGGTAATCCAAAAAGGGACGGAAACATTATTTCGCCACCTCCAAAAAGTGTTTGAAGTTTTCCCAAACCATGCCCGAATACCATCAGGGAACCAAATCCAAGTCGTAAAACCAAACTGGCCAGATCTTTTTCGTTATTTGATACACTTTTCATAATTTATCGATTTAAGTTATTTATCGTTTCTTAAGAAAGAACTAACAGAAATCAGAATCGTTTGTTCAAAAAACGAGAAATGACACATTATTTTTCAGGCCAAATATATTCTTCATCATCTTCATCCCAATATGGTCCCCATTGAATTTCAGAAAGCTGACCGTCTTCGAACCACAAATTAAGACTAACTTCAACAATTGTAGCAACTTGCTGATCTGCAGTATCGTTATCCGATATTTCTTCAAGGGAAACGTCTCCAAGATCCATTATTTCCAATTGCTGTATAACTTCTTCGCTGCTCAAGCCTATAAGGTTCACGCCCTCAAACAGGTAATCAGGCGAAGATACTGCAAGAGAAGTTAAACGCCAATCATCCAATGCATCGAAAGTAGCTGAAAGCTCATATTCATCGTAATGCCAGGCTTCAGATTCACCTTCTTCTTCATCTGAGAATACTTCAATTTCATCCGGTTCACCAAGAATGGCTTTCGTTTCTTCGCGAGTTATTCCGAATACTAAATCCAGGGTTCCTTTTCCAAGAATAACGTTTTTATTAAGATTTTTCATTTTTTTTACTTTCGTTTATTATGATTTTTAGTTTATTCTTTATCATCAAATCGTCTCAATTGCTTCTTTTGTGATCGTTTTAATTTATCCGTAATCCTTTTAAGCTTTGAGGCTTTAGTCGGTTTAGTTGGGAACCTTGGCTTGTCTTCTTTAAGTGCAATAACCAAAAGGTTTATAAAACGCTCATATACAATTTGCTTGTTTCGATATTGAGACCTCTCTGTCTGAGAAGACAATATCAATTCTCCTTGCGAGTTAATCCTGGAAGCCAGTTTTTTTAAGACTAACTCTTTCTCATCATCATTTAAAACGATTGATTGTGAAACCGAAAACCTTAATTCAATTCGCGTATTAACTTTGTTTACGTTTTGTCCGCCCGCACCACTGCTTCGTGTTGCTGAAAATTGGATTTCTTTAGTAAAATCTCTTTGATAAACAGGTGTTGGCATAACAACTAAAACTTTTGTCTACCCACTAAAGGATTAGCTAAAGTGGAATTGTTCAAACTATTTCTGGTTTGTTGTTTTAAAAACGTGAACAGTTGTTGAATAATACTTTTGGTTTGGGAGCAATATTGTTGATGGGAAATTCTCGTGATTTGGAGAATCAGGGAAATGTTGGGTTTCCAAACATAAGGCTGAATATCTCTCAAATGCTCTATTTTCCGATTTAAGTGATCCATTAAGAAAATTACCTGAATAGAATTGCACCCCGGGTTCAGTTGTTTTAATCTCTAAAATCCGGCCACTTTTTGGATCTTCCAGAATACAGGCAGTAGGTAAGTCTTCTTCACTTTGGTTAAGCACCCAATTATGATCATAACCACCACGTACTTGCGATATTCTATCACCAATTGCAGTTGGAGATGTGAAGTCAAATGGAGTGTTTTCTACACTAAGAATTTCTCCGGTTGGAATCAGAGTGTTGTCAACAGGCGTGTAATTTGCGGCATTGATTGTAAGCAGGTGATCAAGGATGGTTCCTTTACCTGATAAATTAAAATACGAATGATTGGTTAAGTTAACGGGGGTTGGCTTGTCAGTAACGGCTTCGTAAATTATTTTTAATTCATTACCTGATAGTTGGTAAGTAACAGTTACGAACAAGTTGCCAGGATATCCCTCTTCACCATCAAAACTGTGATAGTTAAGTATCAACTCTGCTTTATCCGGATGGTTTTTGGCTTCGGCAATCCATAAAACTTTGTCGTAGCCAATTTTTCCGCCATGCAGATGGTTGATACCATCATTGATTGTAACTTGATAGGTGCTATCATTTATTGAGAATTGGCCCTTAGCCATACGGTTACCACTTCGGCCAATAATTGCTCCAAAGTATGGAACGCCTTTATGATAACCTTCAAGATTGTTGAACCCATTAACTATATTGGCTTTATCACCATTTTTGTCGGGGGTTACTATAGATGTAATAATACCACCATAGTTAGTAATTTTAACTTCTATTCCTGTACTACTGTTTAGGGTATAAAGATCGACTTGTCTGCCATCTTCAAGATTACCCCAAGCGCTTTTTGTAATCTGATTCTCCGGTTTGCTTGTGCAACCACTAAACAGAAAGCTGTTTAATAAAGAAATCAGAATTGTTGTCATTAATAATCTCTTTTTCATAATAAGTTGTAATATTTGTAGGTAAACGTTTTGATAATTATTTTCATAAAAGTACAATTTACTTTCTGAATTTGGTAGAGTTATAAATCAACTTGTCGTTATTTTTTTTTAGCTTAAAAAAATCGTATCATTTTTCTTTATTTCCTTATTGGTTGTTTTATCATACTTTTTTATCGAAAGTAAATCCAAAGTAATCAGTAATTGCTGATGTTTTAAAGAGTGTTAAGCTTATATGCCTTAAATATAGTTGTTTGGCTGATTTACGACTTAGCTGATTATGCTGGATTTATGAAAGGTGTATATTGACAGATTTTGCAACTGTTTTTTGTTTATGCTATCTTATGGAAGATTTTGGATTTTGAATGTTATATTCAAAAGTTATTTTGTCTAGATTTTTTTCATTTTGTGGCAATATTTACATTCCTAAAACTTGATATGGAAATTATTACTATTGTTGGAACGCTTGCAGCTATTTTAACTACTTCGGCAATGTTTCCTCAGGCTATTAAAATAATAAGGAACAGGGATGTCAGGAGCATATCATTGATGATGTATATAGCCAACACGCTTGGAGTAATATTATGGCTAACGTATGGTATCTTGTTGTCTAATACCATTTTAATAATTACAAATATTATTGCTTTTATTCCTGCAGTCACTATTTTAATATTGAAAATTAAGTTCGACATTAGATCATCTCAAGCATAATCAGTTAGTCTTGAATAGAGTAAAATATTCCGATTCATCATTTTCGAATTATTCAGTTTTATCATATTATTTTTAGTTTACTGGATGAAATATAAATTGCGTCAACTCATGAACAGGTTTTCTGTTTTATTGCTCATGGCATTATTTACTTTCCTTTTAGTGGCTTGTTCTCCTTCATTTATAACTTCAGAGTCTTTTATGGGTTCGAGTTTGGATATGAAATTCAATGAGGTTTCATGCGACTCGATGTTTGAGAAAGCTTTTCTGGTTTGGGTTAAACAACCATTGGATCATAACAATCTATCGGCTGGTTATTTTTGGCAACGAATATGGTTATCTCATTTATCAGTAAAGGCTCCAGTAGTGATGGTAACCGAAGGCTATGGGGCCTCGGCTAATTATGTGAGCGAATTGGCTGGCTTGCTTAATGCCAATCAAATTATTGTTGAACACAGGTATTTTGGTGAGTCAGTTTCTGATTCCCTCCGTT
>CAZSQG010000037.1:0-28564 GCA_964608615.1 uncultured Marinilabiliaceae bacterium | reverse complement strand
GCAAAAGACCATCATCGGATTATTAAAATGTTTAAAAGATTTTATAAGGGTAACTGGATAACTACAGGAATTAGCAAGGGAGGCCAAACTGCTATGATTCACAGAGCCTTTTTTTCGAAAGATGTTGATTTAACTGTTACTTACGTTGCACCATTTAACCTTAGCAGGGAAGATTCACGTTTGATTTCATTTTTTGATCACGTTGCAACTGAAGATATTCGTACTCGGGTCAGAGTTTTTCAGACTGAGCTGCTAAAACGTAGAATTGATATTTTACCTCTTTTTAAAAATAAAGCGGAGGAAAAGGGCTTGGTTTTTAGTATGGAAATTGAAAAAGCCTTTGAATTATGTGTTCTTGAATATCCGTTTAGCCTCTTTCAATGGTGTGTTCCAACTGATGATATACCTGGCCCAGAGGCTTCTGCCAATGAGTTGTTTGAACATTTTTACAGAGTTATTGATTTTAGCTATTTTTCTGAACAGGAGAAAAATAGATATGCTCCTTTTTTTTATCAGGCTTATAAGGAACTTGGATATTACAGTTATTTGGCAACTAGCTTATTGCCCTATATGAATACAATTAATACTGATACTGTAAGCAGTGATTTTATGATACCCATCAACGATGCAATAAGTTTTGTTAGCGAACGGCCTTTTCAGATATACGAAAAATTGAAAAAGCACAATCCCGAAATGATCCATATAGTAGGACAAAATGATCCATGGAGTTCAACCTCTCCTGATATTAATGGATTAAGTAAAAGCTATAAGTTTATTGATCCTGATGGTTGTCATCTCACTAGGATTTCAACGTTACCTGATACCCTCAGAGTTAAGGTATATGAGTTGATAAATAATTGTGTGCTTAAGAATTAAATTAAGTGTTTTTATACAAATTTCGATTTGTGGTATACCATAGAATTTTTTAAGCGTTTACTTAAATTTTTTGTGTCAATGTTTATGGTATTGTGTAAGGAGGAGAAAGTTTGATTTTGGCACGATAATAGTTGGTTATTAATTGTCGGTTTTCTAAAAATTAGGTAATTTTGAACTTGTATTTTCTGTATATACAGGATTTAAAACCAGAAAAATTTTATAAATTTTCAAGTATGGCCAGTATTCGTTCATTAAAAAGTGACATTAATTATCTGTCTTCAGAATTGGTTGGTCAAGCCTATCTGAGTAAAGTATTATTTAAAACTATGGACGACAATGATTTGTCGGAATTTGTTTTAAAAGCTATGGCTTTTCGTGAAGGCTTTATTGCTAAAGTTAACCATCCTGACGCAAAGGACAATCCTAAAATGCTTAAAGCCTATTTTGCAAAATTGAGGAAAGATCTTGTGCAACAGTTCGAAGATATGGCTACCTCTATTAATAAAGCAAAATAAGTTATTAGAAAATAATAAAGCATTTACTAGGGCTGTTGGTTGTTTGTTCTTCCACCAGCCTTTTTTTGTTTTAAATAATAAGTAAGGTTGGATGGAATTAAAAAAATATGATATTTCAAGATTGTTCTGTTCTTGCCGTGTTTTTTTTATGATATTTTTTTTGAACATGGTATTTATTGGTGGTTCGGCTCAAAAAGTTCGAAACAGCATGAATAATCGCTTTACAGAGCATTATCAGGTTATGGCCTCAGATACAAATAAAATGGAGGGTGAATATGCCCTTTATTATAAAAAGACTCTGGTTGAGAGCGGTGTTTATGATAGAGGGGAACGTAAAGGTATTTGGACTTTTTATAACTTGGGCGGTGATTTCGAATTCCAATATGATTTTGACAAGGATTCATTATTAAAATTTTCAGGATCGGAACATTACAAGAGAAGAAATGAGCAACCTACTTTATTTTTGGGCAGTCCTTTGATTCCCTATGTTTTTATTTCTAGTATGGTTGGTTACCCCGAAGAGGCATTTATTAAAGGAATACAAGGGAAGGTGGTCCTTACATTACGAATTTCATGTGAAGGAAAAATACTTGACAGGTATATAAGTCAAAGCCTAAATGAAATTATGGATTCAGCTGTTTTAAAAGCTGCCTGGAAGTTTCCCGAATCGTGGCAATGGTTACCTGCTAAACGAATGGGCAAGAATGTTGAGAGTTATTATAATATTACTGTTTTTTTTGATTTGGACTAGACATGTTTTGATATTAACATAAACAGTTTCTTTGTGGTGCCATATTAAACACATAAGAAAAGATTTGTTCATATGAGTGTTTTAAGAATTTTTCAGAATAAAATGCATTTATGGAAATAAGTGAAAGTTTAAAAAAGGCTTATGATGAGCAATACAATGTGGCGATGAAAGCCTGGCGGGAGTTGGGTGCAAAAAAAAAGGCTTTGAATATTATTGAGTTGACACAAAATGAGAGCTTTGATAAGATTATTGAGGTTGGTTCGGGTGATGGTAGTATTTTAATGTGGCTTGATAAATGGAATTTTAATCGCAATATGTATTGTGTTGAAATCTCAAAAAGTGGAATTCAACAAATACGCAATAGAGAACTTGGTTCTGTTGTTGAAATAAAACATTTTAGTGGTTATGAAATTCCATATCCAAATGATTTTTTTGATCTAGTGATATGTTCTCATGTTATTGAACATGTTGAATTTCCACGATTATTATTAAGAGAAATTAAAAGGATTTCTAAAAAGCAGGTATTCGAAATACCTATCGATTTTTCTTTAAATGTTGACAAGAAAATTGATCATTTTTTGTCTTATGGTCACATTAATATATATACCCCTTTTTTATTTCGGTTTTTGTTAAAATCTGAAGGATTTGAAGTTATAAAGGATAAGAAAGGATTTTATTCAAAAGAAGTTATTAAATATCAATACGGGAATAATAAAGTGAAAATGTTGATCTTTAGTTTTAAAAAGTTATTGTTTAAGATTATACCAAGACTTAAAGATATTAAGCCTCAAACATATACTGTTTTTACTAAAAAAACAGATCATGACTTAGGAATTATGTAGTAATGGATTATTTGCCCTTAAACCAATTCGTTTTTATTATCTAATCGGGATTATCACTACTAGAATATTCTTTCTTTACAGATATAGGATCACTTTAGTGATGACAGAGTTGAATTATTTCCTTATTAAGATCTTAATAGTTGAAATATAATTGTGTTAATTCTGGTTTATGTTTATTGTCAGATGCTGAATGGGTGATAAATCAACTTTATCAAGTATATTAAGTAGAGTTGATATGTTAACCGGGTTTTGGATGGCTTCATTAAATCCTAATGAAATAAGTTTTTCCTTCTTTCGCATGTCCATTTTATTAGAAACACCAATTAGCAGTGCATTGGTTTCCAGCTTCTTAATCTTTAGCAGTAATTCTTGCCAGAATGGCAAATGATCAATTACTATAAGAACATAGCGGAATTTGTTTGATAACATCATAGCCTTCATTTCCTGAGCATTTTGAGCCCAAAAAACTTGGAAGTTGATAGGTTTGGAGTTTTGTGTTAAGTCATTATATATTTCTTCGCTTGGCGAAATAACCATAATTTTATTGATCATAGTAGAAGGTCCGCAAGAAACCTGAAGGTAAGGTGAATCTTGAGGTTGAAGCAGGTCGGGTAAAACACACCAAAATTCTGAACCATTGCCCGACTCCGATATAACCCACTGATGCCCGTTAAGAAACTGGATTAGTCGGGATGCAACCGAGAGTCCAAGCCCCATTCCACTATACTCTCTGGAATTGGTATCGTTAACCTGCCTGAACTTTTCAAAAATCTGCAGGTGTTTATCCTGCGGAATACCAATGCCGGTATCACGTACATAAAACTCGTATAATTGGGGCCCTTTTATTCTTACACCCACTTCAATCACTCCTTTTTTTGTGTGTTTTATTGAGTTATGAAGAAATATTTCAAGTATTTGTTGAAGTCTTGAGAAATCAGTTGCTATTGAGGTTTTTAGTATCTCAGTTGGTAAATCAAAGAATATCTTGACATCCGGATTTCGTTCAGGAATGGTGTCACTAAATTCTTTTAGTTTTTCAAACAGCTCATCTAGCTTACAAATTTCAACTTTTAAACTGATCAATCCGGCTTCAATTTTGGAAAAATCAATGATGTTATTGATTTGGGTCAATAATTCCTTACCACTTTGTCTGATAAGTTTAATAAAAGTTGTTCGCTCTTCCATTTGAACCGAAGGTTCTGCAAGCAGTTCAGCAAAACCCATAATTGAGTTCATCGGAGTCCTGACTTCATGCGAGAGATTGGCAAGAAAGGATGATTTAAGTCGGTCGCTTTCTTCAGCTCTAATTTTATATTCTTCGAGCTGTTTATTTGTTTCAATATAATCGGTCAGATCGTTGACTAAAAAAAACAGAGCAGGTTGGCCAAAAAAATTGGTTCGGTTAACGAAAACCTCAACCGGAATAGTCTTGCCTGTTTTTGTGTATGTAACACTCTTAAAAGAAAAGGTGTTATAATGAATCATCTTTTTTTGTCGCTCAATTATTTCGTTGTGGTAACTAATAGGATGAAGCTCTGTTACATATTTATTTATTAATTCTTCGCGAGTGAATTGCTGTAAATTACAAGCAGCTTTGTTAACTTCAAGAATTGTTCCGTTATAGTCCTCGATAAATATAGCAATGGGAGTGTTGTCAAGGATTTGGCGTATAAGTGATTTGGATTCATCGATATTTTGATCAGGGAAATTGGATTCCTGCATTTTTTCGAGCGTTATCATTAGCTCTTTTTCTTTCGAAAGATGTTCAGGAAGTAGTTGCCATCTTATTTGATATCTTTTTTTTGTTTGTGAACAAAGAAAACTTTGTGATGTAATTCCGTTAGTATGCCCTTTTTGAATGCTGTTGAAGTCAAATGTTAGTATCTCAGCTAAATAAGATGGCAATATATTCAATATTGACAAACCGGTTAACTGGCCTAAAGAATCTTCAAAAATCTGTTTAAACGAATTGTTACACAATTTTATTATCCCAAAATGATTACATATACATGTTGGGGTTGGGTGGATGTCAAAAAAATGTTCAGCTTTTATTGCTGATTGCTTGTCAAATAAATTATTTTTTTTTGAAGAAGGGTTTATGTGTGAACCTTGCTGGCGAAGATTAGTCTTAAAATTGAAAAAAAGAAATAAAAACAAAACAACACCAAGAAGTAAAACTACAATAATCAGTGTGAGCTGAATCTCATTAAAAAATGAACCTGATTCAATAATTGTATCGGGAGATGAGACCAAAGACACCTTAGAGTTACCACTGTCTGTTTCAGTCAGGAGAGATAAAAAATTAATTGTACTCAGGAAAATACTCATGTGTTTTTAACTGAATCTATGGTTTTATTTATCTTAAAAAGTATACTTATTATGGTATCGTCTTGTTTGTGATTTGCTTGTTTTATTGGGCATACATAAATGTACAAAAATTATATATGATAAATAATACTAAACCGTAATTCTTTTTGTTAAACCGTAATTTGCTTTCACTAAATAAAAGCAAAAATACTGTTTTTTCTCTTTGGTTCTTCTCAAGTTTTTTAAACCTATTATAAAAGTGGTGTTTATTGTTTTTTTGAATTTATTTTAATTAATACGAGTTTTAATTAATTTACTTGTATCTGTTGATTGTCAAATAGATTACATCAACTATTTGCTTTATTGGAATTCAATTAGAATTTCGAATTTAGTTATCATTAGTGACCGAAAAATAATTTGACTGTGAGATTTCTCACTTCGTTCGAAATGACAATAAGGTTGCACGCATGATAGATGAGGGTTTGAGGGGCGGGCATCGCCCACCCCTCAAATCCTCATCTATCTTCCATAAAAAAAGTGCGGCGTCATCCAGAGCGAAGCGAAGGATCTTATTATCAATGAATCAAAATCTGTCATTGGTGGCGCAGCGAAGAATCTTTTTGTTTTAGTTGGTCAGTGGTGATTAGTTATATATTTTCAATTCGTTTTTATAAGCCATATCTTTTTTTGATTTCAATTACCAAGCATTAAGATTTCTCTTCCATTATTGGTTTTGGTTCTCGTTTGATTTAAAATCAATGGATAGATTTTCTATCTTTGTACGTTTTTAAAGTACTTCAAAAGCAAACAAATGTCTATAGAGAATCAGATTAAAGGCGCAGCCCTTGAAGCAATAAAAGAGTTATATGGTCAGGATGTTAATCCGGATATTATTCAGGTTCAACTTACTCGTAAAGATCAGAAAGGTGATTTTACCCTTGTTGTTTTTCCTTTACTCAAGCTGTCGGGGAAAAAACCGGAGGAAACAGGTAGTGATTTGGGAAATTTAATTCTAAAGAAATTACCTGTCATAGATGCTTTTGAAGTAATAAAGGGTTTCCTGAATCTTTCTCTTTCTCATGCTTACTGGACTTCAGAACTGAATGTAATTAACTCGGATGCCAATTTTGGATTTACTCCGGTTACGCCGCAATCATCGCAGATGATGATTGAATATTCGTCGCCTAATACCAATAAACCTCTCCATCTGGGACATATAAGGAATAATCTCTTAGGATTTTCTCTTTCACGTATAGCCCATGCAAATGGATACAGGGTAGTAAAAACCAATATTGTTAACGATCGTGGAATTCATATTTGTAAGTCAATGCTCGCCTGGAAAAAATGGGGTAATGGCGAAACACCTGAATCAACTGGTAAAAAAGGAGATCATTTGGTAGGTGATTATTATGTAAAATTTAGCCAGGAATATAAAGCAGAATTGGCTGGGTTGGTTGAAAAAGGTGTTTCAAATGAAAATGCTGAAAAGCAATCTGAACTAATGACTGAAGCCCGTGAGATGCTTCTTAAGTGGGAAGCCGGAGATAGCGACGTTATTGGTTTGTGGAAGATGATGAACGAGTGGGTTTATTCAGGATTTGATGAAACATATAAAGCGCTTGGTGTTGATTTTGATAAAATTTATTATGAATCGCAAACCTATTCAGTGGGCCGGGATATGGTACTGGATGGTGCAAGCAAAGGAGTTTTTTACCGTAAAGAGGATGGTAGTGTTTGGGTGGATCTTACCGATAAAGGGTTGGACGAAAAATTATTGCTTCGGAGTGACGGAACTTCAGTTTATATGACTCAGGATATTGGTACGGCCAAGCTTCGTTTTGATGATTACGATATTGATAAGATGGTGTATGTTGTTGGAAATGAGCAGGATTATCACTTTAAAGTATTATCTCTTGTATTGGATAAACTTGGCTTTGAATGGGGAAAAGACCTGGTTCATTTCAGCTATGGAATGGTTGAGTTACCCGAAGGTAAAATGAAATCAAGAGAAGGAACTGTTGTTGATGCCGATGAGTTGATAAAGGAAATGGTAAACACAGCCCGCGATATGTCGGTTGAACTGGGAAAATTGGAAGGCTATACTACCGAAGAGGCTGAAAACGTTTATAATATGATTGCATTGGGAGCTCTTAAATATTTTATGTTAAAGGTTGATCCCCGCAAAAATATGACTTTTAATCCTCGAGAATCCATTGATTTTAACGGAAATACAGGTCCTTTTATTCAATATACCTATGCCCGCATTCAATCCGTTTTTCGAAAAGCTGTGGAGAAAAACATTGTATGGAATGAGATGGCTCCTATACGTATAGCCTTGAATGAGAAGGAAAATAATATAGTACGATCTATTTCAGTTTTTAACAATGTAATAAAAGAAGCAGGAAGTGCTTTTAGTCCTGCTATAATTGCCAATTACGTTTACGAACTGGCCAAGGAATTTAATCAGTTTTATCACGAAAGCCCCATTCTATTTGAAGAAAATGAGGAGATTCGCGATATGAGGCTGGCACTTTGCAGAGCTGTAGGTAATACCATCCGTAAATCGATGTGGCTACTGGGAATTGATGTTCCTGAAAGGATGTAAAGTTGCTTTTACAATCCTAATTATTTGTTCAGTAATTTTGCAAGGGTTGAAGCCATCATTTGAGCAACAAGTGATTGGTCAAGTTGTTTTAAAATAGTGGTGAGTTTCTCTTCTTTTTCATATTCGGAGGTTTTTTCAGAAATTATTTGACCAATCTCTTCAAGAACCTGAGGAGAGAGGAATTTCTGTAAAACCTCTTTTCCAATATTTATAAACGACTGATCTGATTCTTGTTGTTTTATGTTAATGTCGATCATGCAAATATCGAGTAATTCAGAACATGACGATTTAACTTGATCACTGCTTCCTGATGTATCGCGTAATGCCCAACTGCTGTATTCATAATCAATATCATTCATTTGCTTGTAGTAGTCGCTTTTTTCGCTAAATATGCTTTTTAATACCATTAGCGTACCTTTTTTCCATGCTGCCCAGTCAAAAGGTTTAATGTCAAGTTTCTTACGACGTTCTTTGAGGAGCGATAAAGCTGTAGTATAGTTGTTTTGGGTTGTCATGGCGTTGGATTTAGTAATGAAAAGCAAAAAAAATGTATTTTTATGCCCTATTACTTAAAAGGATTAAAGTTTCCCCCTTATTAAGTTTTATAGATACGATAAAAATTATAGTTTTTTTTGCATTAACAATTTAAGCAATATTGAGTAAACTTAACACTGTTGTCCGGTAAAACTTTCGAGATTTCTCCCTTGGGTCGAAATGACAGGGCTTTCGTGGTTTTATCCTTTGGATGGGGTTTGTTGCGGCAAAGCCGCAACAAACCTCATCCATTAAAAACTAAGTAGCTGTCATTCAGAGTTGCCACCCAATAAATTGGGCAAAATGTGAACATGACAGAAAGAGATCATAAATCTATCATTGTAAGCGTAGCGAAAAACCAAACGCATTTGATATGGAAATAAAAGCTCTCTTACATTGAACATTAGATCCCTCACTGCGTTCGGGATGACAACACAATAAATATAGGGAAGTAAATAGGAAAAGGCGGGCGACGCCCGCCTTCTCCTATTTACTTTTACCCAACATCAGCCTGTCATCCTGAGAGCAGCGAAGTGATCTATTTATCAATAAATCATAAATCTGTCATTGGTAACAGAGTGAGGAATCTCAGATCAAGAGTTTAGATAAATTTAGTTTTTACCGGACAATAATGTAAACTTAATAATAAAATGGCCAAACCTTTTCGTTCCTTATATTTCTTTCTTTCAGCATTTATTGTTCTGGTTTTACCCATTATAGCAGCTGCGTTTTTTTCGGTTGATTCAATAGTAAGTACGCCTTTAAAAAAAATAGTATTTATTTTATTCGGACTATCCTTTTATTTTATATTGTTATCGTTAATTCGTCCAAAATATTTTCTTTTTGTATTATTACCCATAGCGCTTGCCTCTTTAGTTGAAATTTATCTTGTTTTAACCTTAAAGTCTGCTATAAATGAAGGAATTATGTCTTCCTTTTTTAACACTAACTATAGTGAAGTTATTGGCGTTCTTTCAGCTAATGTTTTTTATATCATTCTAGCTGTTGGCTTGTTTTTGGGTTATTTTTATCTTTCTAAAAAAGTCGCTGTAACCTTTGTTTTTAGTAAAAAGATAAGGATAGTTTTTTTTCTGTTCTTTTTTCTTATTCAGGGCCTGATTATTTCAAGGGATATTTATGTGGCAAAACGATTATCTCAGTTTGGATCAATATATGAAACTGTAATTTATAGCTACAGAGTTAAGGCCCTTAAAACATTTCCAGTAAACTGGATTCTTCATTATAGAAATTATGGGATAAAATCAAAACAGCTGCAAAACTATAATGAAAGAGTTAAATCGTTTAAATTTGGGGCCTCTGAAGTCGAACCGGTTGATGAGCAAAAGGTGATGGTTTTGGTTATTGGAGAAACAGCTCGTCGGCATAATTTATCTTTGTATGGTTATCATCGTAAAACAAATCCTTTGCTTGAGATGGAGCCCAACCTTATTGTCATGAATAATGCTGAGTCGGTTTATAATCTTACTTCATTTGCATTTCCAGTTTTTATTACCAGGGCCACGTCTGAAAATTTTGAGATACACCTTAAGGAGAAATCAGTAATGAGCGCCTTTCAGGAAGCTGGATTCTATACTATTTATATTAACAATCAACCTTTGGGTCACGGTTCAATATATCACACCTATGCCAGTCAGTCTGATACCTTAATTGATTTAGCCACAAGTCTGGATACCTATTCAACCGATGAGATTATACTTCCTGAATTTGACAAGTTGTACCAAAAATTGAGACATAAAAAAACATTAATAGTCATTCATTCTTTGGGGAGTCATTTTCGTTATAATTTCAGATATCCTGCAAGCTATGAGATTTATAAACCGGCCATAAACAGTCAGTTTGATATCGCGGCCATTTCACGTAATAAGAAAGAAGAATTGGTTAACAGTTATGATAACAGTATTCTTTTTACAGATTATTTTCTTTCGGGTTTGATTTCTGTAATGAAAGCTGATTCGAGTATGGTTGGTTTATTGATGTATGCTTCTGATCATGGAGAAAACCTTTTCGATGATGAAAATTATGGTTTTGCCCATGGTGGCTCAGTAATGAGTAAGTACGAAAAAGAAATCCCTTTGTTGATATGGTGTTCAGAGAGATATGAAAATGTCTATGGTTATAAAATTCAGAATGTTAAAAGTAATATCAATGCACCTGTTAATACGAACCATTTCTTTCATTCAATTCTTGACCTGTCAGGAATTTATATCAATGAAGAGACGCTTGAAAATAGTTTTGCCAGTAAAAAATTTAAATCATTACCGCATTGATTTGTAGATTAACCTCCTGTTTATTCAAATGTTTTAAAGGCTTTTTTTATGATTTCAAGGGCCTCCCTTATTTGCATTTCGGTTATTATAAGAGGTGGAGTAAAACGTATAATATCGCCATGGGTGGGTTTGGCCAATAATCCCAAATCTTTCATCGACAGACAAACATCCCAGGCTGTTTTCCCGTTTTTGGGTTTTATGGTAATGGCATTCAATAATCCTTTTCCCCGTACTTCAACAATCATTTCCGATTTCACTGCCTTCATCTCCTGTCTGAAGATCTGTCCCATTTTTTCGGCGTTTTCGGCAAGTTTTTCATCTTTTATTATTTTAAGTGCTTCCACAGCAACAGCTGCAGCAATAGGATTACCTCCAAAAGTTGAACCGTGTTCGCCGGGTTTAATGGTCAGCATAACTTTGTCGCTTGCTAAAACACATGATATGGGGTACATCCCGCCCGATAAGGCTTTGCCCAGAATCAATATGTCGGGGTGTACATTTTCATGATCAACGGCCAAAAGGCGACCCGAGCGCGCAATACCGGTTTGTATTTCATCTGCTATGAACAGAACGTTATATTGATCGCATAATTCACGTGCAGCAAGTAAATAACCATCGGCAGGAACAAAAACTCCGGCTTCGGCCTGGATGGGCTCAGTTAAAAATGCTGCTACATCTGGATCGGAGAGAGCCTCCTCAAGGGCCACAACATCATTAAATGGAATATTCTTAAATCCCGGAGTATAGGGTCCGTAGTCATTATAGGCATCCGGATCGCTCGACATGGATATAATGGTAATGGTTCGTCCATGAAAATTACCGTTGCAAACAACAATTTTTGACTTATTGCGCGCAATACCCTTTACTTTATATGCCCATTTCCGGGCCAGCTTAAGAGCTGTTTCAACACCTTCGGCCCCCGTGTTCATGGGCAACATCCGGTCATAACCAAAGTAACGGGTTATATACTCTTCGTATTCGCCTAGCTTATTGTTATAAAAGGCCCGCGAAGTAAGAGCCAGTTTTGAGGCCTGATCGGTAAGAGCTTTTACAAGGCGTGGATGACAGTGCCCCTGATTAACCGCTGAGTATGCCGCCAGAAAATCGAAGTAACGATTCCCCTCCACATCCCATACAAAAACACCTTCACCTTTTTCAAGAACAACAGGGAGTGGATGGTAATTGTTGGCACCATATTTTTCTTCTTTCTCAATAAAGCTTTGTGATGTCATTTTTGTAGTCATCGGAATGTTTTTAAAGCGTTATTATCAAATTTAATCAAATCCAGTGTTGGAAATACAATTTTTTGTGATGAGTTTTATCATGGTTTCATGTGTCTATAATTTGTTTTTCAATGGTCACATAGCTTCCCGTCTTTTGGATGTGACCTTGTCGCCTTACAAAGGCTGGGGACTCACCACTTCGTTCCCGAAAATCGGGACAATCTGGTCCCGGCTGAAAGGCGGGAGGCTATTCCCCTATGTGATAATCGAAGATCTTTCAATCCCGGAATCGGGAAGCGAAGTTAAAGGCTAGCTTATTGCTCGTTTCATCTTAATAAATGTATTTCTGCAATTTAAAAGATTCTTAAAATTTGCCGGTAAGCTTAATATTTATTCTTCTTGAAGTAAGGTAGTTAGGTACTGCATATTGGCGGTTGTTTACATCGCTAACCCAATAATATGAAATGGTGTTATCGATATTTGGAAGATTAAAAACTTCTAAGCCTAGCCATAGGTTTTTCAAATAGCCACCTGATTTCAATGCGAGTCGCTGATTTTTCATTAGGTCGTATGAAAATCCAATATCAACACGCCTGTACGATGGCATGCGGTTTATTGCCTGGTAACGTGGTGATCGTGGCGGCCCAAACGGAAGACCTGTGCCATACAAAAAGCTTAGGTGAGCCTTGAAATTTGGAGCCGAAGGCAGATGATCCTGAAGAAACAATGAAAAATTTAACCGTTGATCTGACGGTCGAGGAATATAACCAGGGGTGCCTGATTCAGTGGTGTTTAAAAAAGTGTCGTCTTTAAGGTTTTCCTCTGTTCTCATTAATGAGAGGGTAGCCCATGACTCTTCGCCGGGAACCAATTCGCCGTTTATTTTTAAGTCGATTCCGGCAACATAACCTTTTGCCTGATTCAAACCCGAATAAACAATTTTGACGTTATCAACCTGGTAAGGGATTAAATCCTTAAGGATCTTATAATAAACTTCGGCGGTAAACTTAAAAGGCCGGTTATGAGTTGAAAAATAATAATCAAAGCCTGAAACAAAGTGAATGGATTTTTGCGATTTAAGCTTATTGTTTAGTGAACCGTCCGTTGTGCGATATTCCTTAAAAAATGGTGGCTGATAATAATAACCACTTGCTAACCGGATACGGTAATTCTGTTTATGATCGGGTAAAAAGGTTATCTGGGCTCTCGGACCTATTATGAACTCATCAATATAAGAGAAATACCCAGCGCGAAGACCCAAATCAAATAGAATATTTCCATTGCCAAATCCATACGAAGAGAGGCTTTTAACATAAGCCGACAGCCGCTGATTTGATATTTTGTTTTTTGCTGATCTGAAATACGAAAGTTCCAGGCCACTGCTGTTATCTGGAATGGAATACCCGGCCGAATCAATCATTTCCCATTCGTTGAGATGGTCCTTAAATGATTCGTATTGCCAGGTGACACCCCATTTTATTGAACCACGAAGGTTTTTATGAGTACCCTCAAGAGTAGTAGACGTGACTACTGCAAATAAATCGTTTCGGCCGTGTTGAAGGTATTCACCAATGCCTATATTGGTTGCGTTATCATCTGATTCATTCAAACTCTCAAGCTCCTGAAGCCAGTAGGCTCCGGCAATATCGTATGTCTCTTCTTCAAAAGTTCTGAATCCTGATACTGATAATTTGTATGAATCTTTTTCAGATGCCATAAAAGTGGATGAAAGAGAACCAAAGGCTGTTTGAAACAGGTCTTCTTCAGCTCCTCCAAAGTAAATCTTTAACCGTTTAACTTCCGAAATTGTTCCAAAGGTTGTTTCCCTGTCGTGAGGTATAAATTTATACTTGTTATTAGAGTAATTACCCAGAAATTCAAAAATAAACCGAGGCGAAGGTTTGTAAGTTAAATAGGTTTGAATATCTGTAAATGCAGGATTGTAATCGCCTTTTTCATCCAGTGAACCCAATAAATAACGGTTGGTTTTGTATCGGGCTCCAGTAATCCATGAAAGTTTCTTTTTAAGTGCCACTCCTTCAATATGTGCGCTTCCCCCAAGTATGCCTCCCGAAAAGCTGCCTCCAAAATACTTTGGTTGTTTATAGGTAATGTCAAGAACAGAGCTCATTTTATCACCATAGGAAGCACTGAAACCGCCAGCCGAGAACTCCACTGATTCAACCATATCGGGGTTTACAAAACTTAGCCCTTCCTGTTGTCCACTATGAATAAGAAAAGGCCGGTAAACTTCTTGCCCGTTAACATATACTAAATTTTCATCAAAGTTACCGCCACGCACCCTGTATTGCGAACTAAGCTCGTTGTTTGACGTGACGCCCATTTGTGATCTGATAAGGCCTTCAATGCCAGGGCCGGCAGCTGAAGGAAGTTGTCTTACAAATTCAGGATCAATCTTTTGGGTGTGAGGACTTATAGTATGACTTTGGATTACCTGAATTCCCTCAAGTATTTTTTGGCTGGGATTTATTATAATTGATAGTGATTCTGATGAGGGTGAGTTAATTGTGACTGATATCGTTTCCCAACCAATGGAAGAGAATATAATCTTCAGAGGAAAAAGCCCCCGGTAAAGTAATGAGAATGATCCATCATTTTTTGAAGCAGTGCCAATAGTGGTTCCTGATATGAAAACATTAACGTCCTTAACTGGTTCTCCTGTATTAGAATGGATAATGCCATTGATTTCCTGTCCTGATGTTTTTTGGGAAAACAGAAGAATGAAAAAAAATATTATTAAAATGGAGGAGCATTTTATATTTAAAAACACAGGCATTTAGTCTTTATTGATAATATAAACAGCAACTATTTTATAACTGTTATTAACTTCATTTATTTGTAGATTGTTCATAAATAAGTGTTCAAATTTAAACGAAAAAACTAAAGGTTTTGTATGTTTATAAAGATTAAACATTTTAGGATGGCTTAAAAAAATGCTTTTTATTTCAAATTTACTTTTGAAGGATTTTTTTGATTCCCATGCAAGGTGTGTTGTAAAGAGATTAATTGTTATCATGTTATATAACGCATACAGGTTAATAACTTATTGTCCCTGACCTATATAAAGTTACTAAAACTCTTCGTTTCCTGTTTTATCTCCGGCCTTCTTGCTTTTAATGGCTGCATGCTCTATATTTGTACGTTTTTTTAAGAAGGCTATAATTTTTTGATAAAGATGAGTAAGAAATTTCCTGAATATAAAGGACTTGATCTCTCCCGTGTTAACAAATCCGTTTTAAAGGAATGGGAGCAGAATGATACTTTTAAAGAGAGTCTTAGGTTGCGTGAGGGTAGTCCATCGTTTGTTTTTTATGAGGGACCTCCATCAGCCAATGGTATGCCTGGAATTCATCACGTTATGGGTAGGACCATTAAGGATATTATTTGTCGTTTTAAAACTCAACAAGGTTTTCAGGTTCATCGGAAGGCTGGATGGGATACGCATGGTTTACCAGTTGAACTGGGGGTGGAGAAGGCCCTTGGTATTACTAAGGAAGATATCGGAAAATCGATTTCGGTGGCTGATTACAATAAAGCCTGTCGCAAGGATGTAATGAAGTATACCGATGTGTGGGAAGATTTGACCCATAAAATGGGTTATTGGGTTGACATGAATAATCCTTATATCACATATGACAGCCGTTATATTGAGACGCTTTGGTGGATGCTGAAACAGCTTTACAATAAAGGATTGATTTATAAAGGTTACACTATTCAGCCTTATTCACCTGCTGCAGGTACTGGATTGAGTACTCATGAATTAAACCAACCCGGGTGTTATCGCGATGTGAAAGATACTACCTGTACAGCTCAGTTTAAGGTAATAAAAGACCATAATAGTGAGTTTCTTTTTTCTGATGGAGTGGAGGATCTCTGGTTTTTGGCCTGGACAACCACTCCCTGGACTTTACCATCGAACACTGCGCTTGCTGTTGGATCAAAAATTACTTATGTGAGGGTTAAAACCTTCAACCCATATACTTTTTTGCCTGTTACAATTATTCTGGCAAAAGAACTTCTCGGAGCTTATTTTAGTGAAAAAAACTCAGATCTGGATTTTGATGCTTATGTCCAGGGTGATAAAAAGATTCCGTTTAAAGTTATTGGCGAATGTTCTGGTGAGCAGTTAACGGGCGTTCGTTACGAACAGCTTATACCTTGGATTAAGCCCAATGGCGATGCATTCAGGGTTATTACTGGTGATTTTGTGACAACTGCCGATGGTACAGGTATTGTTCATATTGCACCTACTTTTGGTGCTGACGATGACCGGGTTGCAAAAAATTCAGGCATCGCACCACTTCTATTAATCGACAGGGAAGGGAAAAGCCAACCTATGGTCGATAGAACAGGGAAGTTTTTCTTAATTAAAGATCTTGATGCTGATTTTGTAAGTAATAACGTAAACATTCGTCTATATGGTGAGTTTGCCGGTAGATATGTAAAAAATGCTTACGATGCTAAACTTCCCGACGAGGATGTCAATTTAGATGTGGATTTGGCTGTAATGCTCAAAAAAGAAAATAAGGCATTTAAAGTTGAAAAGCATGTTCATAATTATCCCCATTGCTGGCGTACTGATAAACCTGTGTTATATTATCCGCTCGATAGTTGGTTTGTGCGTACTACAGCTGCCCGTGATAGGATGATTGAACTTAATAATACCATTAACTGGAAGCCTGAATCAACAGGTGCAGGGCGTTTTGGAAAATGGCTTGAGAACTTGGTTGACTGGAACCTGAGTCGTTCACGTTTTTGGGGTACACCGCTTCCAATTTGGCGAACAGAGGATGGTACTTCTGAGATATGTATTGGTTCAGTTGAAGAGCTGATAACCGAAATTTACAAGTCCATTGCAGCTGGTGTTATGAAAAAAAATCCTTATGAAGGATTTGTTCCGGGAGATTTCAGCAAAACTAATTACGAAAAAACTGATCTTCACAGACCTTATGTAGATGAAATTGTTTTGGTATCGGAAGATGGTAAATGTATGTACCGTGAACCCGACTTAATTGATGTATGGTTCGATTCTGGTGCTATGCCCTATGCACAGATGCATTATCCATTTGAGAATCCCTCATTGGACCCCATCAAAGGAGTTAAAGAAATTCCTTTCCCGGCTGATTTTATTGCTGAGGGTGTTGACCAAACACGTGGATGGTTTTTTACTCTGCATGCACTGTCAACCATGTTGTTTGATTCAGTAGCCTTTAAAAATATTATTTCCAATGGTCTGATTCTCGATAAGAATGGCAATAAAATGTCAAAACGTCTTGGGAATGGCGTTGATCCGTTTGAAGTAATTGAATCATACGGTTCCGATCCTTTGCGTTGGTACATGATTACCAACTCTCAGCCATGGGATAATCTTAAGTTTGACCTGGCCGGTATTGATGAGGTAAAACGTAAATTTTTCGGAACGCTATATAATACTTATTCTTTTTTTGCATTATATGCCAATGTAGATGGATTCACCGGTAAAGAGGAAGAAGTGCCACTGGAACAGCGTCCTGAAATAGATAAATGGATTATTTCGTTACTAAATAGTTTGAAAAGGGAGGTTATTGGCAGCTATGAGAATTATGAACCAACCAAGGCCGGACGTGCTATTCAGGAATTTGTTAATGAAAATCTGAGTAACTGGTATGTACGGCTCAACCGTAAAAGATTCTGGGGTGGAGAGTTTAGTAAAGACAAGCTTGCTGCTTATCAAACATTATATCAATGTCTTGAAACAATAGCTTTACTTGGGGCTCCCATTTCTCCATTTTATATGGATCAGCTTTTTGTTGATTTAAACAAGGTGTCGGGTAGGAGTTCATTAAATTCGGTGCATTTGGCTAAGATGCCAAAATGGGACGAAAACCTCATTGATTCAGCTCTTGAGGAACGAATGGCTTATGCTCAGCAAATTTCATCTTTGGTTTTGGCTTTACGTAGGAAAGTAGCAATAAAAGTACGCCAGCCTCTACAGAAAATAATGGTTCCTGTGCTTAATGCCGGCTTTGAAGAGCAGCTTGAAGCTGTTAAAGACCTTATATTAGCCGAGGTGAACGTTAAGGAGCTTGAATATTTGAACGATAGCAGTGGTGTGTTAGTAAAGAAAATTAAACCCAATTTCAAATCCCTGGGTCCTAAATACAGTAAGCTAATGAAGGATTTGTCAGCTGTTATTAATTCCATGACTGCTGAAGATATTAGGAAGTTTGAACAGGATGGCAGTTTTCCGGTACTGATTCAGGGGCAGGAAATAGTTCTTGTACCTGAAGATGCAGAGATACTAAGTGAAGATATTCCAGGCTTGTTGGTTGCTAATGAAGGACGAATCACTGTAGCTCTGGATATTACAATATCCGATGAATTGCGAGAAGAGGGCATTGCGCGTGAATTGGTTAACCGAATTCAAAATTTACGAAAAGATTCCGGTTTTGATGTTACGGATAAGATCAAACTTACTATATTACGCCACTATGCGATCAATAAAGCAATTGAAAAATATAGATTGTATATCAGTTCACAGACCCTTGCCTCTGAGGTAATTCTGGTTGAATGTTGTAACGATTCGCGGGCCGTAACCGTAGAAATTGATGAAGAGGTTACAACCTGTATCGCTATTGAAAAAGTATAAACGATTATTGACCCTATTAATACCTAGGTTATGAGTGAAAGAACCAGATATTCGGAAGAAGAACTTCAGGAATTCAGAGAAATTATTCTGAAAAAACTTGATCAGGCAAAAAGAGATTACGAATTGCTAAAAAATACTATTACCCTCGAAGATGGTAATGATACTCAGGATACATCACCAACATTTAAGGTGTTGGAAGAAGGTGCAGCTGTGCTTTCAAAAGAAGAAGCCGGTAAACTTGCCCAAAGGCAGCAAAAGTTTATTCAACATCTAAATGCAGCGCTTATTCGAATTGAAAATAAAACTTATGGTGTTTGCAGGGAAACCGGGAAACTTATTCCCAAAGAGAGGCTTAGAGCTGTTCCACATGCTACCTTAAGCATTGATGCAAAGAATAATCAAAAATAATTAGGATTGGCAGAAAAATTTAATGCTTTTCCATACAAATTACTAAGGGTGACCTGAGTATCTTGGTGCTTTCGTCACCCTTATTTTAATATTTTAAACATGAGCAACCTGAAAAAGTCGTTGTGGATTATTGGTGTTATATTATTAATTGATCAGACCCTGAAAATTTGGGTTAAAACCAATATGATGCTTGGAGAGGAACATAGGATAATTGGAGATTGGTTTATTATCCATTTTGTTGAGAATAACGGTATGGCCTTTGGAATGGAACTGGCAGGCCGTTTTGGGAAAGCTTTTTTAAGTGTTTTCCGAATTGTGGCTGTTGCCGGAATTGGCGTTTACCTTTATAAACTTTCAAATAAAAGTGCTCCTATTGGTTTAGTTATATGTGTGAGTATGGTGTTGGCAGGAGCTATTGGTAATATTATTGATAGTGCATTTTATGGTTTGCTTTTTAACGAAAGCTACCTGCAGGTTGCAAGTTTTTTACCTTCAGGAGGAGGTTATGCCACGTTTTTGCATGGTAAAGTTGTGGATATGTTTTATTTCCCAATTGTAGAAGGTCATTATGCCGATTGGATTCCATTTGTTGGTGGAAATAGTTTTATTTTCTTTCGTCCGGTGTTTAATGTGGCTGATTCATCCATTACACTTGGTATTATAAGTATTCTTATTTTTCAAAAGCGATTTTTTAAAGAAGAAAAGGAAATTGCTCCTGTTGACAAGGAGTAATTAATTGTTACGTTATTAATCACTTAAAACACGAAACAACCTGGATTGTACTTTTCTTTTTAGCTGATTATTGTCAACAAGCTATTATTTTTTCTTTTTAAGTTCGGGATATTCAATCCGGGTATGGTAGATGTTTTTAAGTTTTTGTTTAAAAACTTCTTTTACTTCAGTTATCTCCTTAAAGGTAATAGGTGCATTAATAAATTGCTCTTCTTTAATCTGTGTGTTAATGATATTCTCTACCAAACGGTCGATTTCATCATCGCTATAGGTTTTTAAGCTTTTAGAGGCTGCCTCAACTGAATCGGCCATCATTAACACGGCTGTTTCTTTTGTGAAAGGAGTTGGGCCCGGATAAGAAAAAAGGCTTACATCTATTACTTCATTAGGATTATCATTAATATAGGAGTTGTAAAAGAACTTTGTTTTCATTGTTCCCTGATGGGTTCTTATAAAATCAATTATTTTTTCTGGGATTTTTTCTTTCTGTGCCATTTTTATTCCACCTTCGATATGGTGAATCACTATTTGGGCACTTTCTTCGTATGGCATTTTGTCGTGTGGGTTAATTGTGCCAGCCTGATTTTCGGTAAAGAAAAGAGGAGATGCCATTTTACCTATGTCGTGGTACATAGCTCCTGCCCTTACTAAAAGTGGATTTCCGCCTATTTTATAAACAGCCTCCTGAGCCAGGTTCCCAACCTGTATGGAATGTTGAAATGTACCTGGTGCTTTTTCAGATAATCTTCGAAGAAGCGGATGGTTGGTATCGGATAATTCAACCAAAGTCACATCTGATAAGAAACCAAAGAGTTTTTCGAAAATCCAGATTAAAGGATAAACCAAAAGCAATAATCCTCCGTTTATAACAAATCCACCATACCAATGATAATCAATTTTTGAGATGGTACCTTCCTGCCATAGTGCGAGACCGGTATAAATAACTGAATATGTTGCAATAATAAAGATGGCGGATCTTACTAATTGAGCCCTTCTTACCATCCTGAATAAACTGAACATTGCAGTTAATCCGGCCGGCACCTGAATAATTACAAATTCGAAACTGTTTGATGAAAAGAATGCGGACAAGATAATAGTAACAACATGAAGAAAAAATGCCAGCCTGGAATCAAAAAACACCCTTACAATAATTGGCAATATGGCAAATGGGATGATGTAGATTGGAAAGAGTGCATTCTGCGATAGACGTGCAAGAACAACCATTGACACTACCATGAGTAATAAAAATGAAACCGATAAAAGTTTGTTGTACACATCAATACGGAAAAAATACAAGAATAGTAAAATCAAGAGAAAAAACGCACCTACAACTAATAATTGCCCTAGTAATATAAATAAACCGTTGTTTCCTCGTCCCAGACTATTTTCGTATTCTAATTTTAAAGAATCTAATATTTTAGCTGTTTGTTCATTAATGATCTCTCCGGTATCGATGATGCGTTGACCAGATATAACAATGCCACTTGTCAGGCTCATGTCCCTGAGCAGGGCTTGTTTTTCCTGTTCTGTACGTTGGGCCTCGTATATAATATTTGCTTCGAGATACTTGTTTAGCTGCATCTCATTTATGAAATTGTCTATCTCTGTTTGTCTTACAGGAGTTCGTGACAATACGTACTCATAAATTTTGGTTGAAAGTTCGCGGTAAGCCGAAGGATAATTCATAAATCCCGAAATCTCATAAGGTTCGGCAAAGTTGCCTTTGGCTACCATGATTACAGATGAAGGAGGCAGATCTAATAATTCTTCTGGTATTGAAATTAGTCCATGTTTATATATTTGTTGCAGAAATATTTCAGTTTGTTTTTTTATTCCCCTGAAAAGTGAAAAAGGGTTATTTTCAGTATGAGCTGCGCTTAGAAAGGGGTATTTTTCAAATAATTCGGCCTTGTCCTGAATGAAGTCCTTATTGAACTTATCAATTATCTCTTGCTCTTTAATGGTGTCGAGGCTAAAATAAGGTCGGAAGTTTACTAATAGATTTTCGCGTTCAATTTTAAGTTCGGCCTGACTTTTGTGTATTGGAAAGTCAAACGGGGCAATGAGTGTTTCGTGACGCCACGGTTTTCCATGATTATATTCATATTGGAATTTTCCCTGACGGGGGAAGATGTATATAACAAGTGTTACTGCCGCTAAAAAAAGCAGGAGGCGATTAATGGCTTTTGAATACTTTTTAATAGTCTCAATCATAATTGATATTTAGCTTAGAATTGTTCTAAAATAAGCATTTTTCAGCGTATTTATGGTAATAATATATAAAGAATCTTGCTAATGGGTAATGTGTATTTTCTTTTGCGTAAATTTAGCAGGATTTTATTTTTTAAACAGATAATAAAGCGCTTGGTTTTAAAAGTGTAACAATTTTTATGAATTAAGCTATCATATAAAAACTGTTGATAAGTAAGTAAATGATATGTTACAAAAAGTTATTAGAAATTGTATTGACTGATTGAACTCTATCGTTATGAAGAAAAAATTATAAGTTATTATTGAATTAAAAGTTTCGATAAATAGAGACTATCAATAGTTTTAAGTCTTTATAGAAAAGAATGAAATGGTTTTGATATAGTGATGAATAGTAAGATTTGAAAATTAACTAATTTAGAATTAACCCAATTACACCTTTATGGTAGGATCCATATCACATTTTGGGGCCATCCCGGTTAGGCTTGAACCTTCTGAGACTTCGGCTCTTGAAACTCAGATTCTTTTTGGCGAAGTATTTTATGTTCTGGAAGAAATTCCTGGTTGGTGCAGAATTCGTATTGAACACGATGGATATGAAGGCTGGATTGATGAAAAAATGGTTGTGCTTGCTAGCGAGAGGGAAATAAACCTGTGGCTTAATCAACCTGGAACAATTGTGGCAACTCCTTTTATTAAGCTTATTCGTGAACCTGAAAAATCGGTACAGATAATATCAGGTGGTAGTCGAATTGTTTTTAATGGTGAGGATAGTAATAGCTTTGTAATTGGCAAAAGGGAATTTTACTTGCAGGGTAATTTGAACGATAGAAAACCTGATTTGGAAGAAGTTGCAAAAGGATTTCTTAACACTCCTTACTTATGGGGAGGACGGAGCTTTTTTGGGATCGACTGCTCAGGTTTATCTCAGGTAGTCTTTAGAATAATGGGGAAATCTATTCCACGTAATGCCTCGCAACAAATGGAATATGGAACAATGGTCAGTTTTGTTGAAGAGGCTCGCGCCGGCGATTTGGCTTTCTTTGATAATCCTGAAGGTGTCATTACTCATGTTGGGATTTGTATGGGGCAGGGAAGAATTCTTCATGCCAGTGGTCAGGTTCGTATAGATCCTCTTGATCATCAGGGAATTTTTAATAGATTACAACAGAAATATACGCATCATCTTAGAGTTATTAAAAGAATAATTGAATAGCTAAATGGCATATTGTTATCATTATCCCAGACCTGCTGTAACTGCCGATGTGGTTGTATTGACAGCCAATGTTTTTGAACGAAAAGTACTTTTAATACAAAGAGCCCGCGAACCATTCATGGGAATGTGGGCTCTTCCGGGTGGTTTTGTTGATGAAAATGAGGATGTTGATGATGCTGCTGCCCGTGAGCTTAAAGAAGAAACCGGATTGGAAGGGATTAACCTGGAACAGATTGGAGCCTTTGGTAAGCCATTTCGCGATCCGCGTGGTCATACCATTTCAATTGGTTTTAAAGCGGTTGTACGTGATGAGAGGACTGTTGTTGCCGGTGATGATGCTGCAAATGCTCAATGGTTTCTGTTATCTGACTTGCCTTCTTTGGCATTTGATCATCTTGATATTTTAAGGAAAGCAATGGAGGTAGAAGGTTGCATTCAGCAATAATTACATGTACAGTATATTCCTATGTATTATGGAAGATTCTATCTTAATGGCAAATTTTGGTTAAATCTTTAATGATTCCTTCAGAACAATTAGCGATTCGGGTCCCTTGTTGAAGAGTAAGTCCAGGATGCTCAAATTTGGAACGAAACCATGCTTTTGTTCAAATACCTGACGATAGGCAACAGGAGTGTAAAATGAGTCCACAGAGAGCTTTTTTTTGGGCTGTATTATTTCCCTGAAATCGTTTCTGTAGGTATCTATGGGGAGGAAATTGTCAGTCACAGAAATGGATATGCTCAGGCCAAGACAATCAAGAATGGTATTGACTGACTCAAGATTCATATCCAGCAGGTATTTCCATTTTTTATTAAAAATGGCTCCAATATCCAGATCGTAAAATTGGAAATAGGGCGAAGCGTTATAGGCCGAAACGATTGACTTCCAATGTAGTTCGTTCCAGGAAGTGTCGTACGAAACCAATATATCCTTTGTTTTAGTTTTTACCCCTGAAATCTTTTCAATAGGAACGGACATTTGTAAAATACCATTTGCACCCATTATTAGGTAACGGTTACGGTAAGTTTGTCTTGAGTAATTACAATGCCCTTCCACCAGAGCTTCATTTACTGAAACCAATCGTGAAAAATATTGAACAGGGGGGAAAAAGGCCGAACTAAAAATTGTTGTTTCAATCTTCGATTGTTGTTGGTTCATCTATATCGATTGATGAGGATTGGATTTTGGAATTGTCTGTTTTCCTATCTTTAGGATTGATTTTTACAAATGCATAAAGAGCTCCGGCAATCAAACCTGCTAAAAAAGTAATAACAAGTAGTATGGCAAGTGAAACACGCATTTCTTTAAACAAAAGCATTACAGGGATTGAACCGGAATTTTGAACTGAAAATACTACTAAAATCACTGCCAGAGCTATAAATACCCAGAATGAGATATGAGATGATTTTTTCATGTTATTTATTCTTAATTGATTACACCAAGCCATATTTATCACTAAAAGCAATAATTGCTTTTTTTCATTAATCAAGTATAAAGTATTTGCACGAAAACGCCAAATACGGTGTTAGTCTTGTTTTTGAAACATCCTTGAAGTAGCTGTTCTTGGTTGAAAAAACTGATTAAGCTAAAAATGCTTCTTTGGGTAATAAAATTATTGTTTCTCAAGTAACTTGAAAATTTTCTCCATTTCACTACCGGCTCGTGCAATATAATCTTTTGAAACATAATTTTCAAGAGAGCAACAAACATCCGAGGCAAATGCTATAGCTGGGGTGATGATGTTTCTCCATTGGTTTTCGTCAAGATCGTTTATTTTATTGGTTAATATGTTTGTTGTTAAAAGGCCGTGGACTAATCCCGCGTTAAAATTGTCGCCTGCACCAATAGTGCTTACCGGTTTGATTTTTGGGGTTGGGAACCACTGCTTAACGTTATCTGTATTGAGAAACACACCATTTGAATTGGCTGTTACAATTACATTTGGGCAGAATTTTCTGATTCTTTCTGCCATTTCTGTTTCGTCCTTAATACCATAAATATTCTTGAAATCTTCGTTACTACCTCTAACTATATGGGCCAATGAAAAGTTTTCTTCAATAGTTTTTATTAATCCATTGGTTTTGTGCGAATGGTGATTGCGATAATTGGGGTCGTAAATCAGAATTGCTCCATTTTTCCTTGCGCTTTCGAGATATCTGATCAACTGCGGACGCACAGAAGAATTTAGTGAGAAGAAAGAACCATACATCACGATGTCATTGGCCTGAAAAGGTGGTATCTGACCAGAAAGAGCCTGT
This sequence comes from uncultured Marinilabiliaceae bacterium, assembly GCA_964608615.1. Lineage (GTDB taxonomy): Bacteria > Bacteroidota > Bacteroidia > Bacteroidales > Marinilabiliaceae > CALEUX01. The sequence goes on along the minus strand of CAZSQG010000037.1, from coordinate 3,151 downwards.
GATGAATAATCTTTAAATATTTCATATTCAGCATCGTTTTTTTCGTTAAGAAATGCCAGTGCCAGTGGTGAACGACTTCCCTCTCTTCTGAAGAGATACTGGTCGGATACTCCGTTTGACACTAAAAAACGGTCAATGGTATCACCAATCCGGTCGTTGCCGGTTTCGCTTACAAGATAAACATTGTGGTTCATTCGTCCCAGTGATACAATAGCGTTCAGAGTACTACCGCCAGCCACGGCATTTATGGGTTGATCGTTTTTAAAAATAATATCAAGTAAAGCTTCCCCAATACCGTATACATTTCTCATAAAAAAACTATTACTAAGGCGTTGTATGTTAGGCCTTAATTCTGCTTATTAATTATTATGTTGTAAGGTTTATGAACCTATTCTTCAAGTGAGTCAAAAACTGTCAGGTCTAACTTGTCATACTTCTTGAAAAACCTGTAAAGACAGTTGGCAATTTCCTTTACACCTCCTTCAATCTCAGATTCAATGTTAAGGGGTATAACCGGGTCGTGTAATGATAGTCGCAATAGGAACCAACCTTTTTGATTGGATAGATCGCAATTAATCCGTACGCCCTCAAAATTATCGGGAGCTATATCCCAGCCATGTTTGCTACCAGCCAAAAGACCAAGGTCAATAATAACCTGTTGACCGTAATTTTTAAAATCCGGGGTGTTAATAGGAATTCTGAATTCGTTGCTTTCAACAGGAGCCGGTAAATCTTTTATGAGTGAAGCCAGAGTTTTACCTTGTTGTTTGAGTTTAGCCATCGTAATGATGAGTTTTGTTACAAGGTAAGCTCCATCGTCGAGAAAATAATTTTCCTTAAGGGCTGCATGTCCTGACGTTTCAATTGCTAACCAACATGGTTCACCTTCTTGATTTAGTCGGATGGCTTCGTTTATGACGTTTTTATATCCTCTTTTATACCTATGGTGAAGTCCTTTTAAATGTTGATTGATAAACCAGCCAAGACCATTTGATGTTATGGAATCAGTGACAATGGTAGTACCAGGATGCTCTTCAAGAATTACAGCCGAAATTAAAGCAATAAGTGCATTTCTGTTTATTGGAGAGCCGTCATCGCTAACCATTGCAGCACGATCAACATCGGTATCGAAAATTACGCCCAGGTTAGCATTGGATTCCTTAACCTTTTTTACTATTGATGTCATTGCTGTGGAATCTTCCGGATTTGGTAAGTGGTTTGGGAAGAGTCCATTTGGTTCAAGGTACTGGCTAGCCGAAATATCAGCACCTAACGGTTCCAATACCTTTGTGGCGTAGAACCCGCCTGCTCCGTTGCCTGCATCCACTACAATTTTTAAACCAGCCAGAGGTTGTTCGTAATTAACTGTGCTGTTAACCTGGCTTCGCACCATCTCAACAAAATGATTGGCATAAACATCCATAAAGCAAACATCCGTTGTTGTTCCTTTATCGGCTTTAAATATTACGTTGCTTTCCGCTTTGGATAGAATATCAGTGATGTCGATTTTATCTAATCCACCTTTACGGCTAAAAAATTTCATCCCGTTGCGATTGAAAGGCAGGTGGCTGGCAGTTAGCATAATGGCACCGTGCATAGGTTTATTGCCCAATACAGTACTCATAAACATGGCCGGAGTTGAAGCAAGTCCAAAATTAAAGACATCGATTCCAGCTTCGGTAAGACCTTTAGAAACGGCCATCATTAAAGAAGGGCCAGAAAGACGGGAATCCATTCCAATAGAAACCCTGAGAGGACTGGGTTCTGTACACTTTTCTTGCAGCCAGCCTGCAAAACATGCACCCAACCTTTGGGCAATCGAAGGTGTGAAATTTACCTCTTCGTTTTCTATTCCTTCCATGGCAACTCCTCGAATGTCAGAGCCATTCTGAAGTATCTTCCAGTTAATATTTGTCATAATGCGGTTTACTTTATGTCTGAATTAGCAGCTTCACGCGATTTGTCTCCCAGATAACCTCCATGGTGGCGCAACGAGTAATCGTGGTTTGAAAATCCGATTTTCTTCATTAGCAGTACCACCAGGATATCACCAATTACAGTCATGGTGGTGGTTGATGTGGTTGGTGTTAATCCCAGAGCACATACTTCCTTTGGGTTACCTGTTGACAGGCATGCATCAGCCTGCCCGGCAAGAATTGATTCAGGATTGCCGGTGATGACAATAAATTTAATATTTGGCCTGAGCCTACGGGCCAGATCAACAAGTTCGATAATCTCTCTTGTTTTACCTGAGTTGGATATTAGCAACATGATATCGTTATCCTGAACCACACCCAAGTCGCCATGTTGTGCTTCGCTTGGATGGAGAAAAACAGCTGGAGTTCCTGTACTACTAAAAGTAGTAGCCATGTTTACAGCTATTTGGCCGGCTTTACCCATGCCGCTGGTAATCAGCTTACCTTTTGTTTTATGTACCTGATGGTAAATAAAATCAATGGCTTTTTCGAATTCTCCTGTAACAGGGATGTTTTTAACAGCTTCCGATTCGATTGAAAGAAGCGATTTTATTTCTTCTAAAATCATTATGTTTTTTTCAGTAGTCATCAGTAATTCAATAAATCTCAGCCTTGCCGGATGCGCTAATTTTTACACGGCCAATATACAAAGGTATTATTTTTTACCCCAAATATGTTGCATTTACTTTTCTTGATTTTTTTAAGATTTTATAATTTAAAGGGAATCTGATCCTTTCGTAAGAATTAAAATAAGCATTTGAAAATTTTCTGTTAAATTGAAGAGCTATGTTTTTTTGAAAAGGAAAGATGGTTATATTTGAATAAACAAAGAAATCAGAGGTCATGGTACAACAAGTAACTCTTCGGTTGCCCGAAATGTCAAGGGGCTTTCATTTAATAACCAGCTATATTGAATCGCAGGTAAATCCATTTCCAGAGCAAGGATTACTTAATATTTTTCTTCAGCATACATCTGCAGGACTTGCATTAAATGAAAATGTTGATCCTACTGTTCGAACTGATTTCGAAACCATCATGAATAAAATAGTTCCCGAAAGTCGTACAGAATATAAGCACGATATGGAGGGCCTTGACGATATGCCTGCTCATGTAAAAGCATCGCTGGTAGGGCAGTCGTTAACCATTCCCATTTCTAAGGGACGCATGGCACTGGG
>CAZSQG010000036.1:0-37249 GCA_964608615.1 uncultured Marinilabiliaceae bacterium | reverse complement strand
ATCTATTTGTTTTTCTCTTAGTAAAGATAATAAAAGTTGTCGGAATTGTATAATATTATTTCATGAAATAGTCTTCTAGTGCCATTCTATTTTAATGCGCTACAACATAATCATAACGTCATTGTTGTTTTTGAACCATAAACAACAATTGCATTTATTTGTGTTGTTCAGCCTTTGAAAATATCTGGCTACTTTATACATCCCAAAAACAACGGACAAATTCGGGCTAATTTTCTAACAATCAAACGGATTTATGGACAGAATATGACCTTCGTCAAAAAATGAAAAGAGGTAATTATCAGATTATCATTTTATAATGCCCCTTTAGCATGGGCATATTTTAAATCCTTTACCGGTTGAAAAAAACAAGAATCTGTCTGTTAGATTAAAAAAGGGCTTTAATAAAGTTCAATGCAAACTCACCGCGGATATTCCATTTCAAACAAGAGAGGCTCTCCCCGTCAGTAATTACTGGCGGGGCGGTCTACTCGATTGCCAACTGGCTTTTTTGTCATCTGTCATACCATTTTTAAACAAAAGTCTTTAATATGCATTCGATTAATTCCCTTATATGTTGACATATCAGTCATTTCATCCATTGTCACAACATATTTTGGAAAGTTATCCGATATTTCAAGTAAATTTCCAAATTCTCGGTTTATAGTCCCCTCATTTGTTAACATGTAAGCAACTTGAACATATATTTTTTCTCCAGACTTTTGTGCGATAAAATCGATTTCTTTATTTCCCTCTTGTCCAACAGTTACCGAATAACCTGCCATTCGCAAGTGCAGGTAAACAACATTTTCCAAAATTTTATGAATATCACTTGTTTTATAACCAACAATTGCATTACGAATACCTATATCTTCAAAAAAGTACTTTTCTCCTATTTCAAATACCTTTTTACCCTCGATTCCTGTTCGCTTTACTTTAAAAATCAAAAATGATGTTTCTAGGTAGCCAAGGTAATCTATAACAACTTGGGTTGAAATATTTATTTTTTGAGATTTTAGATATTCACTAATTTTCTTTGAGGAAACTATACTACCGATATTGTCTGCTAAAAAAGCAATCAAATTTTCAAGGAACTTTACATTTCTAACCTTAAAACGAGAAACAACATCTTTGAGCAGTATTGTGTTATAAATACTTGTTAAATATTCATATGCAACTTGTACTTCAGCATTCAGATTAATAAGGTATGGTAATCCACCAAATTTAAGATAGTTCTGAAATGAGGCTACTGAATCCTGTAAATTATAAAATACTAAAAACTCAGTATAGCTTAGACCAAATACTTTAATTTCAATATATCTCCCACTTAAAAAAGTAGCAAGTTCGCCTGAAAGTAAATTAGCGTTGCTTCCTGTGCAATAGATATCGTAATTTCCTCTGGTTACAAGATCTCTTAATGTAATCTCAAATGATTCAATATCTTGTATTTCATCAATAAAGAGTGCTACTTTGCCGTTTCCCTTTACATTTTCTTTCAAATAGAGAAACAGGTCTTCTGAATTTTTTATTTTTGAGAACTCATGTTGCTCTTTATTGATATAAATAATTTGAGTATCAGGGCTCTGTTTTTTAATGAGGTCTCTCACTTGCATTAACAGATAGCTTTTTCCAACTCTGCGCTGCCCAATTAATACCTTTATCAACGATTTACCAATAAATGGTTTTAATCTATCAATATAAAGAGGTCTTTCGATGTATTCAGTCATTTCATCTATATTTTAAACTTCATACAAATATACACCATTCTTCAAATATAGTTGAATGTTTTGTTGATTAATACATTTTATTCAGATATAGTTGAATTATATGTCATAAAATGAATATCCTTCAGCCATAGAAGTAATGATTTTTAAGCTTGTTGGCAACATAATCATAACGTCATTGTTTTTTTTGAACCATAAACAACAATTACTAATTGGAGAAAATAAAGCTGTACGTAATGATGGATTCGTTAAATAAACTTTAAAACTGGTTATACTGTATTATCTATGCCTATGAAAAATATTTTGTGTGGGTTTACATTTTCAATTAATAATTGTTGTATGGTGTGAAATAGCATTACAGTTTTCCCCACACGTCTTGGACTCATTAGAACCAAAGCCCTTCGAACGTTTTTTCAGTTACACAAGGGTAAAACAAGCTAAAGTATAATCGTTTAGCCATTGTGCTGTACACTTCCGGTATTTGTTTGTGTACCCACCAAGGATTTTCATAACGTAAACGTTCTACTTTTTTTTCTGTTGGAATAAGACTTATGTTGCCAGTGAAATAATTTATTTGTGCAAAAATAAAACAAATAGATTGACTTAAATCTATCTATTGTGTGGGTTTTTGTACAAATAGACGTTTTATTCGGTTTTATTTAGTCTGTTTTGTCGATCCAGGTCAGTCTTCCCTAGAAGGTTTGCTTCATAATGTTATGCCCACGGTGTTTATTCGTCCATTTCGTGCTCAATTTCCATTTTTTTAAACAAATTCCAGCTGTATTTAGTTGTATTTGTCAATACTCCTTCTGTTTTGTTATTGATACCTGTAAAGTTCTGCAAAAGCCAAATTAAGATTCATTTCCATTTCAAGCAAATTATTAGCACTTTCGTAATATAGTGAAAGTTCGTACATGTATTCTGTCAATGAGATTTCGCCTTTCTTGAATGCTTTTTCCAATAATTCGCTGTTGTTAAATAAAGCAAGTTTGCTGCGATAATCGGTAAAATTGTTTTGCAAAGCCATCACTTTGTTATGTGTTGCCTTAATTTCGTTGTAAAACTGCAATTTGGCATTTGTTTCAACGCTTTTCATGGCAATTGTTTTGGCTTTGGCATATTTTACCGTGTTTTTGTTTTCCCATAAAGGGATTGTAACACCTAACGTTATGCCCTGAAATTGTTCTCCTACAACTTTTTCGCTCATATAACCTGCGTAAAGTTTTGGTAATCTCATTGCTGTGTGGAGTTGGACTTCTTTGGACGATATTGCAATTTCTTTTTTCACCCATTGCAAAAGTGGGTTATTTGCCTCTGTATTGGCAACCCATTGTTCAAAATCGACCGGAATAGTTTGCAAATTAAACAGGCTATCTGTAAAATTGATAGAGTTACCTCCGTTTAGAAAAGCTAATTCCGACAAAAGAGCGTTTCGTTCAATGTCGATATTTCCAAGTTCCTTGCTGGCATTTAATAGGTTTACCTGAGTTTTATTGTATTCCAGAATTCCTATATCGCCAGTACTGTATTTAGTTTTGTAAGCATCGGCAACTTGCAGGGCATTGGTGTAGCGTTTGCTTAATTCAACCTTTAAAGCATTGTAATAAGTCAGTTTTATACATACCACACGGGTTTGAAACAAAATTTCGTTACGATGCTTTTTATAGTCTTGTTCGGATTGCTCGTTCTTCAAATCAGAAATTTGCGATTTATAACTATAAGCCGTTGGGAAGTCGAACGATTGCTTTATGCTGAAATCGGTACGATTACCAATTGCCGAAGGATTTCCCCATAGGTAGTTAAATTCAACCTCCGGATTTTGAGGCGTAAGGCCTGTTTTGCTTTCAATTTTTTCAGCATTAATGTTTTTACGGTATGATAAAAGGGTGGTGTTGTTTTTTTCTACTTCTGTCAAAACATTGTCAATTGTGTTTTGTGCGTATAGATTATATCCCAATACCACTATTGCTGATAATATAATTGCTCTTTTCATTATTTCCTGGTTTTGATAATTCCACGATTGTTTACAATGCTGTACACGATAGGCACAATATAGATATTGAGAATGGTTGATGTAAGCAAACCTCCCAAAATCACTTTAGCCATTGGACTTTGAATTTCGTTTCCCGACAGGTCGCCACGCAGAGCCAACGGGATGAGTGCAAGGGCTGCGGTAAGGGCAGTCATTAAAATTGCATTCAAACGGTCGGACGAGCCTTTAGTAATTGTTTCGTGCAGGGAAAAACCTTCGTAATGTAATCTTTGGTAATTTGAAATAAGCAGTATCCCGTTACGGGTTGCAATACCAAAAAGGGTGATGAAACCAATTATTGCAGGGATACTCAAAACTCCTGACGAAAACCATATGGCAAACACACCGCCAATAAGTGCCAATGGCAAATTGAGCAAAATAATACCTGCAAGGTTGAAGTTTTTAAACTCTTGATAGAGTACAAAAAAGATGATGATAAGCGCAATGACAGAAGTCAGCATAAGTGTTCTCGAAGCCTTTGCCTCGCTCTCGAACTGCCCGCCGTATTCAATTCTGTAGCCTTCGGGCAGGGTGATTTTTTCGTTGATGTTTTTCTGGATATCCTCCACTACACTTCGTAAATCGCGCTCTGCAACATTTGCTGAGATCACAATTTTTCGCTGCACATTTTCCCGGCTTATTGAACTTGGCCCCGAAACGGAAACAATTTCGGCAACTTGTTCCAAAGGGATTTTTTTGCCGTTTTCCGTGGCAATAAGGGCAGTCCGGATCCCTTCGAGTGTTTGGGTGTAATCTTCATTTAAACGAAGTATCAAATCAAAGCTTCTTTGGCCTTCGTAAATATCTGCCAGTTTTTCGCCCCCAAAAGCAATATTTACAAATTCATTAAATTGTTCGATGGTAATGTCATACTGTGCAAGCATATCACGGTTTGCCCGAATCTGAATCTGAGGAGTTTCAACCTGTTGGTCAACATTTACATCCACTAGTCCTTCAATATCAACTATGGCATTTTTAATTTGATTACCTGTTGTAAACATTCTATTAAGGTCTGTACCAAACAATTTTATGGCAATATTTGCCCTTGTACCCGAAAGCATGTGGTCGATACGATGCCCGAGCGGTTGCCCAACGGTATAGGCAATACCGGGTATACGGGAAAGCGTTTCACGGATATTTGCCATAAATCCCAGCTGACTACGTGCTCCCAAATTGAAATTTACATCAATCTCGGCACTATTGGTGGTTTGCGAATGTTCATCAAGCTCCCCTCTTCCGGTACGTCGGGCTGTACTTGTTACCTCGTTAATAGCTAATAATTCCGTTTCAATAATATTACCCAAGCGGTTGCTTTCTTCGAGCGATGTGCCGGGTTTTGTTACTACTGATAAGGTTAATGCACCTTCGTTAAATTCAGGCAAGAAGCTTCGGCCAAAGGATGCAAAAACCAATAATGTAAAAATGAATAACCCAAGCAGAGGGAAAAGAATTGCTTTTTTATGACTCAAAGCCCAAACAAGTGATTTCTCGTAGTTGCTGGTAAGTTTACGGACCAACCATTTTTCTTTCTCGTTTTTTGCCAGATACTTTTCGTTTGAAAGCAACATCCTGGCTAAAAGCGGTGTCAAGGTCATGGCTACTATAAGCGAAACAAAAAGCGAAACAACGAATGCAATTCCAAGTGGTTGTAACATTCGCCCTTCCATTCCCGAAAGGAAAAATAAGGGTAAAAATGCTACTATAATTATTAATGTTGCATTAAGTATAGATGCGCGTATTTCTTTTGAAGCCTCAAATACTACAGTAAAAGAAGATTCTCTTTCGTGTTCAGGTTTAGCCCTGTTTTGGCGAAGTCGTTTATACACGTTTTCCACATCAATAATAGCATCGTCAACCAATGACCCAACTGCTATTGCCATGCCTCCAAGACTCATAGTATTAATGGTCATGCCAAGTAATTGGAGCACTACTATTGCTCCCAACAACGATAATGGAATGGCGAGCAGCGAAATAAGAGTTGTGCGAAAACTGCCAAGGAAAAGAAACAAAATGATAAGCACAAAAACACCACCTTCAATAAGTGCATTTTGAACATTTTTAACTGAAGCCTCAATAAAATCGGCCTGACGAAAAATTCTTGTATCAAGTTTAACATCGGCAGGTAAGGTTTTTTTTAATTCCACCAAGTTTTTTTCAATACGTTGTGTAACATCAAGCGTATTAGCATTTGGCTGTTTGGATATGGATATGATTATTGCAGGTTTTGCACTTCCCGAAGCATAACCCATCTTTGGTGCAGCCCCAATTTTAACTTCAGCCACATCGTTTATGCGAACTGGTTTTCCGTTATTAGATTTTATATAAGTATTTCCTAAAACTTCTATATCGGACGAGCGTGCAATGCCTCGAACCACATACTCATTACCATATTCCCTGAGAACGCCTCCTGTTGAATTCTGACTTATTGATTTGCAAACGCTGGCAAGTTCGGACATTGAAACCTTGTAGAAACTCATTTTATAAGGATTAGCCAAAACCTGATACTGTTTGTAGTCGCCACCAATAATAGTAACCTGCGATACGCCACCTGTTGCCAGAACAAGAGGTTTTACATTCCATTCAGCAATAGTTCGTAGTTCCATCATACTGGTACTATCGGACTGAATACCAACAAAGAAAATTTCACCCATTACGCTTGACTGTGGAGCTAAAACAGGTTGCCCCATTCCCAATGGCATTTTGGAGGACACGCTAATAAGTTTCTCGCTAACTATTTGACGTGCTTTAAAAACATCGGTACCCCAATCGAATTCAACCCATACAAATGAGTATCCTTGTGATGAATTAGAACGAACACGACGCACATCAGTAGCTCCATTAACTGCTGTTTCGATAGGGAAAGTAACCAGTTTTTCAACTTCTTCGGAAGCCATGCCGTGGGCATCGGTCATCACTACAACCGTTGGGGCTGTGAGGTCAGGAAACACATCTACGTCCATATTCGCAGCGGTTCTTATACCGAAAACCACTAACACCACTGAGGCTAACAGAATAAGGTATTTGTTATTCAGTGAGAATTTTATGATATTATTTAACATTTTTAAGATTTTGAATTTTTAATGTTGAATGATTGGAAATGTTAAGTGCTTGGATGTAAAACCGGATGTTGATTAATCCAGCATCTATAATTCAAAATCTCAATGTACGTGACCTGAATGAGCATCCAAAGTACCAGTAGCCTGTGCCAGTTTTATGGCCATTGTACCACGGGTAACAATTCTTTCATTACCGGTAATCCCCTTATTTATTTCTGCGTTTATTCCATCTGTTCCACCGACGAAAACCTCTCTTTTTTCGAATAGTTCAGGCGTGACTTGTACCCAAACAAAAAAACTGCCTTGTTCTTCTAAAAGAGCCGTTTTGGGTATAACCAAAGTATTATTTTTGGAGAATGTCTTGAGATAAACTTCAACATAACTACCGGCAACAAAACTGCCGTTGTTTTCCACTTGCAAAATAACAGGTAGCAAATAATTATCGCTGTTAGCAGCTTTACCATACGAAAGCACCCTGCCATTTAACTGTTCAAGCGAAAACGAGTTGTTGTTGCTAATAGTTCTGATATTTGCTGTTTTGATGTTGCCCAAAACTGAAGCATACTTAGAAGGCACTTCGGCATTTAGAACAAGCCATTTATTTTGAGTGACAACGGCAATGGGCTCTCCAGTATTTATATACTCACCGTTTTTAACAAACACCTGTTTAATGAAACCTGCTTGCGGACTTGTTATTGTTTGTCCCGAAGCGTTGAAGTTTTTATTTAGGTTGTCGAAAATAGCTTTTGCATTTTCATATTGATTTTTAGCTGTAAGCAAATCCTTTTCCGAAACAATTTTATCTATTGCCAGGTTCTTTGACCTATCGTAATCGGCCTTTGCTTTTTCGTAATTACTTTTAGCTTCCGAAAATTTTACAGCAATGTTATTGTCTGCCAGGGTACTGCCCGATATGGTAAACAAAGATTGTCCGGCTTTAACATCCTGTCCTTCGAGAACTATGCCTGAATTAAAATGAACAATTCCGTTTGTTTTTGAAGAGATTACCAACTCGTTGCCCTGGGCAGACTGCACCAACGCCGTAGTTTTAATAACCTGTCCGAATGGTTCTGTTAGGGGAAAATCGGTTGCAAAATCAACTTTCCACGACTGTTCTTTAGTAAAAATAGTAGTGTTTGCTGTTGAAACGACAATATTTTCGGAAGTTTCGTGAGCTTCTTCGTCATTCGCAAAAACAGTTACTTCGGAAACAATAACTTCAAACATACCTTTGTCGTTGGTAATTTCAAATTTCAACGAGCCTTTTCCCTTTGTTTCAGGTTGAATATCGAAACTGTAAATTCCTTTACGCGAGGGTTGGTTGAGGGTTTGTTTTGTTTCTTTACCATTTACTGTAAGTGTAGTGGTGATTTTGGCATTCTCAACCGCTTTAAAATCGGGTAATTCCGAAAAGTGAGAAAGAATATTTGCTTTCTCGCCAACAATGAAGGCATCGGCTTCGGCAAATAATTCAAAATTGTTGGTATATGAGGTATATTGAAATTTAACTTCTTTGTGATTTTCGGTTTTTTCACCGTGGGCGTCATCTTCGTTATGATCATTAATTTTATGATCATGATCGGATAGCCCGCATGATGTAATTACAAACGCTATAAGCACACCTGACAATAGCTTGTAGTTCATATATTAATTTGTTTAAATTCTCAGAAATAATAAATGATTCATTGCTCCGCTAATTTGCAGGGTAATGAAATAAAAAGAATTGCTAAAAAATTAAACTGTTGGGGGAGCTCTTAACCCAGGCGTTGAGGTTAAGATTGATGATAAATAAAAGGGAACCTCTCGAATAGATAATATAATTTCCGAAGCGGGTTGTAGATCCAGGCCCTTAGAATTTGCAAGAATGTAAAAAATGTGATTATGAGTGTCGGAGCAATTATCACAATCCTTTAAAAACCGGCTTTGTAGTGAAGGAATAACAAACGCCTGTTTGAGTACACATGTGGTTGAGTCAGTGTCACAACCACGCTGATGCTGACTTACAGGAGTGTTGTGAGTGTGTGCCACATCATTTCCAACGCAGATTGTGTGTTCAATACAAACATGATTGTTATGGTGGTGATGAGGTATAACAGCATGAGCCAATAAAACTATATTGGCAATAAGAATAAAAGTATATGCTGTTAATTTTTTTATCATGGTGCAAATATACGGACTTTTATTTTTGAGAGCTCTAATTTTTTTCTTGCTTACGAAAGGTTTTTCATTTGTGGGGTAAGAATATTTCCCTTATTCCATTGGATATTTCAACTCTAGTGTCCTTAACCTTAACAATAATTTTGTCATGGTTGCTTTTTGCTGAAACTGCGATTTGGACATGCTATGCTTAAGGCTCATTGGAGAATTTGAGTCCTAAGATTTCTCTCTGCCTTTCTGCCAAATCTGAAAGCTATTGAATAGGTTTTGCCATATGGCATACGTAGCCGGAACTACCGATGATAGTGGGTTGAGATAAGTTTGCGCCATCCAAATAGCCAGCACGGTGTTTTTTTGTCCCAAAGCCTGACCACCAGCAACCACATCGCCATAACGCTTGCCTACCCAACGACCAACGGTAAACTGAATAACACAACTTAGAATAGAAATCGCCATCAACATAAAAAGAATCAAATTTTTTGAGCTATCCTGAATATAAATATAGTCGATGGTGGTGCCAATTACTATGGTTAGACCAAAAGCCCAGAGATAAAACGAAATACTCTTATGCTGGTTGATCTTGTTTGTGATATTCGGGAAAAAACGTTGAAACGAAATGGCCAGCAAAAAGGGAAAAACAATCAAAGGCAACACCCGAGAAAGTACTACCCAGCTTGATTGCAGAAATGGTAAATCAACATGCGTACCCATAACTGAAAAGTAAATGGGTGATGCTACTGCTACTGCAAAGTTGCAAGCAAGGGTTGCGGCAACCATGGTGTTGAGGTTGGCACCAAGCATACGCGCCACCACCGGCGCCGATGTTGCTGTGGGGGCAAGCATTACAATCATGGCTCCTTGAGCCAGTATTTCGTTGAACGGGCGTAGCAAATAATATACACCCAGACTGCCACCCAATTGAAATGCCAAGATCCACACATGAAGCATCGAAAGGCGCATGTGTCGAACATTCACACTTGTAAGGGTGAAGAACAACATCACAAAAATGAGGTAAGGCGTAATGACATTGAGTGTGGCAAAAAAGCCGTGAAACAAGAACCCCAAAACAATGGCCACAGGTAGCGCGAAATCGCGTATTTTCTGCATCATAATTAAAAAATATACTGAAACAAAGGGGTAAAATTACTAAAATGGTTCAAACAAGCGATAGCCAAAGCTTAAAGTGTGGGAAAATGGTGTCGTTTTTATTCTAAAAAGGTTTATTATTAGAGCTTAAGAGATTTGTAATGTCTGAAAATTAACCAGTTTCATTTTTTTGTTTTCTCAACCCTTATTTCCTATTATAGGAACACTTTATTATTGCTTTTGACCAAAATTCGCTTAAGGTTACAGAATCCAACTCATTAGAATGGAGGTAGAAAACGCCGGAGTTTGGAGATGTGCTTAGAATTATGCCTTATATGATTGTCTTTTCCAAAATATGCTGTCGCATACTCATTACAGGGGAACTAACCTATTTGCTCTTCTTTTTGAGAACAATGTCCTTATTAGAAAGTTATGCATGATTCCATACTAATTTTTACTATATTGTCGTAAGGATAAAATTCACTCTTTGATAGTTATAGCGTTTAAAGTGAATTGAAAATTAATGCAATAACACATGCATAAAAAAACAGATACAGTATAAAGGTGAAAGACGTGATAATACACCGACACATCCTTGGAATTTGTGATATATGGTGAAAAAAATGTAATGAACTACATAATTTCCTAAGTTTTGTAGCGGATTAATTAATATTTTTAAAAAAATGTTTAAAGGAGTTTGTGAATGATCATGAGAATTCTTAATCATGAAATTCTGACCATAATTACTATAAATATTGATATAAGAGCTTTGTTGGCAATATAGAATAGGATGGCATATAAAATAATACTTCTTATTTGGATTGGATTGACGCCCGTGCTGACTTGTGCAAATCGCGCGCAGGATAGTTGGTTTATGCCTCAGTTTACTAATAATCAAGGGGTGTTTTCCAATAGCTTATCAACAATAGTACAAGACATAACAGGTTACTTTTGTTTTGAAACAACAAGTGGACTTGATCGATTCTATGGTTTATGGAATCAAGAGCCAACTACTCTTATTATTGAGGTTATTCAGATGTTTTGGGATACATTATGGTTTAAAATAGTCATAGTTATTATTATTCTCTTGCTTGTTTATGCCTATTACCGTTATTATATATATTCCATAATGGTTTATAATCGGGAGCTGGAAGAGGCTGTAAAGCAAAGAACGAAGAAAATACAACTTCAAAACCAGTTACTGGAAGGACAAGCAATACAACTAAACGACAAAAACATCTTACTTGAGACGCAGTCCAGTCTCCTAAATCAGAAAAACCAGCAGCTTGAAAGCCAAGCTGAACAAATGAAAGAAACTAATAACCTTTTAGAAGAACGGCAGCTTTATATTCAAGAACAAACAGAGAAAATGATATCTCAACACGATGAATTAAGAAAGTTAAATGCCACAAAAGATAAACTGTTTTCAATTCTGAGTCACGACTTAAGAGCTCCATTTAATACAATTATTGGTTTTAGCGAATTGTTAATTGAAAAAGCAGATGTCTACCCAATTGAAAAAATAAAATCACAATTGACCATTATTCGTGATTCTTCACTTATGACCTATAACCTGCTCGAGAATTTACTTAATTGGTCTAGGGCGCAACGTGGAAAAATAAAATTTAGTCCTGAATCAGTAAGTCTTACTGAAATTATTAAGCCTGATTTAAATATATTACAACAACAGGCAGCATCAAAAGATATAGAAATAAAGATGGTTGTTGAAGGAGTGCCTGTCCCTGTTAATGTAGATGTCAATATGTTCAAGGTAATTATCAGGAATTTTATTTCAAATGCCATAAAATATAGTCCTAAAAATAATACTGTAACGGTAACCTTTAGTTATGAACAAGAGGTAAGTGTTTCTGTTGCCGATAATGGTGTTGGGATGGATCAAAATACCGTTAATAAAATTTTAAACCGGGAGGATTACTCTTCCACTGCGGGAACTTGTGGCGAAAAAGGAACCGGCCTTGGCCTATTAATTGCTATCGACTTTATTGACCAACACAAAGGACATTTTTTCATTAATTCGGACTTGAATAAAGGTTCAGTTTTTAGTTTTACCTTGCCATATAATGCAAGTATAGAAACGGCGCAATAACTATTGTTTCAAGAAATGTTTTATGTCGTTTTTGTTAATGCCTGTTTGTAGAATTTTATTTGCCGATGATTGTAATTATCGGTAAGATTTAGTGATCAGAAAAAAAAGAAGAACCTGATGGAATCCAATTATGATGAAATATATGCCCGGCTAAATGCCATCAGGCCGGAATTAATGAAGAAACAAAATGTTGTTGCAACCGGTATTGGTTACAAAACTGTTGCCGGACGCGTAACTTCCGAACTGGCCATAATTTGTTCGGTAGAGGTGAAGAAACCTGAAGCTAACCTTGTAAAAGAGGATATTATCCCTTCTTTCGTTAATAATGTACCAACAGATGTAAATCCAACCGGTCTGTTACGTTCACTTGACGACCCAACAGGTCGTTTCCGTCCTTCACCCGGAGGTTGTAGCATTGGGCATCACCAAATTTCAGCCGGTACATTGGGCTGTATGGTAAAAAAGAATGGTTTGCTTTATATTCTTTCAAACAATCATGTTTTAGCCAATAGTAATAATGCCTTAATAGGGGATAGTATTTTGCAGCCCGCCCCTTATGATGGAGGAGGTTATCCTCTTGACTGTATTGCTGAGTTAAGTGATTTTGTTCCCATTAGTTTTGAAGAAGGAAATGGAAATACTCCAGGTGATATTACAAAATGGTTTATACGATGTGTAAACGTGATATTGCGGTTATCGGGAAGCTATACGCGGGTTAAGGCATACCGGATTCAGCACGCTGAGAACAAAACAGATTGTGCCATTGCCCGGCTGTTTAATCAAGATGATTTTAATAATGAGATTCTAAAAATTGGTAATGTAAATGGCATTAACAATGGCGAATTAGGCATGAGTATTAAAAAGAGCGGGCGTTCAACCGGTTTCACCACGGGCATTATACAGCAAGTAGATGTTTCTGCACGGGTAGTTTATGGAGCCAATAAAACGGCGCTTTTTACTGATCAACTGTTGGCCGGAGGGATGAGTCAGGGGGGCGATAGTGGTTCTGCTGTTCTGGATGCAAATAATAATCTGGTTGGCTTGTTGTTTGCCGGAAGTGAATCAACAACCATAATCAATCGCATTTCCAATGTTTTTGATGCGTTAGATGTAACGTTACCGTGAGTTTATACTGAACGTAACTATTATTTAGCATGGGTAAAATTAAGAGATATGAAAATTACCCCATTAAGATGGTGATAATTTCAAGCCTGGTTACAGTAGGCATTTATGCCCTTGGTTTTATGATAATTTTTAGATTAGGCTGGGTGTATTCAATTGTTTACCTGATTTATATTTTAGTTCTTGAGTATAGGTTGTTACGATACGATTGTATTAACTGTTATTATTGGGGCAAGTCCTGTTGTTTTGCGAGAGGTCGAGTTAGCTCCTGGTTTTTTAAAAAGGGCGACATATCGGAATTCTGTGCTAAAGAAATGTCATGGAAAAAAATGATCCCTGATTTTTTAGTATCAATAATACCATTTGTAACAGGGATTATTCTGTTAGTTATAAGGTTTGATCTTATTTTATTATCAGCATTGTTGTTGCTGGTGTTTTTAACAACTGTGGGTAATGCTTATATACGCGGATCAATGGCCTGCAAATATTGTAAACAGCAAGAAGCTGGTTGTCTGGCCGATTTGTTTTTTAATAAGCCATGATATCACAATGTTTTGCAGAATAATTAATTGTTTGAAAAAATAAGCCAATGACAACTCAACAACCTCAGGCTTTAAAAATAAAAAAACGCTACGAAAAAAAGTGGCTCCGAATGGAAGGAGTAACGGCGGTAGGTATTGGTCTATCGGGCAACGATAGCATTATAATAGTGTCAGTGGATGGTGATGCAGATATGGTAAGACAGAAAATTCCTGCTGTTGTTGATCGTATAGCGGTTAAAATTGAACTGTCAGGTATTATAAGGGAACAAGATGAATGAATCAGGGTCATTATTATATTTGAATTTATGGAGCCGCTCTAATTTTTTTAATAAAGGATGAGTCCTGATATTAAAATTTGTGTGGGTAATTGTTGATTTTAGTTTAAGACAATCGGCATTATCAAAATTCTATTTGTTTTAAAGTCCGTGTTTTAGGAGGAGTTTCATTTGTCAAATTCGTAGTTTTATTTTACATTTATAGTGTAATTGTTTATTTATGACCTACCCAACAGGCAATTTTATATCTTCGCTGCCTGCAGCGAAAGTTCTTCCTATATTTTGCGGTGTTTGTGAATACGATGAAAATGGACTAAAAGCGTTGAAAACAGGCAAAAATGCTTTTTTTTCAGAATGGAAATTTCATGTTAATACAAAACAGGAATCTGAAAATGATATTTTAAAATTTCTGGGTGATTCTTACTATAAAAGTTTTGTTAGTTCCATTTTTCCTGGATTCAATAAAAGGGGTGAAAGTTATTATAATCAGTATTTTAATAATCAGATATGCCGGTATAGTCACGCCTTGAATATAAAACAAGCCCTTCAAATTAAGGGTAAGGATCAATTATTTGAGAAAGAAATTCTAATTGAATATTTTGATGTCTTTCTTTTTCCGGGCAATTTGGCTATTTATAGCTTTAAGTGCGATTTTGGGTTAGTAAGTTATGATGAAATTTCTTTGCTGGTAAACTATATCCGCAATAACGCACCTCATAAGTTTGCTTTTATTGGTGAACATCTTAAGTCATTAAAAGCGGTAGGAGATAAAACTTATTTACCTTTACTTTTTGGGAATAAATTGAAATCTTTTTTGTTGGTAGAGATGGATCAGGAGCTTTTGCCGGATGAAGAAAAAGACCTGCTTTTTGATCTCTCAACCTGTTCACCTGTTGGTTCGGCAGCGGGATTTGTTAGTTATTTTAAACCGGCAGTTGGGTATAAGGAGAAGCTTTGGAACGATAATCTCGTTAATGTTTTTGATAATTGGAAAGCGGTGTGCCTTTTCGATTCATTTACCGGATTGTTTCGTAAAGATGTGATGAATAATTTTGTATGGGAAAACGCCTATTTTAATCTTTTGTTTATTCATTCGGTTTTTGTGAAACATTACCTGTTTATGATTAACAAGGAATTTTTCCTTGAAAATTCGAATAAACAAAAGCTTGAAGAGGATTTTTATGGATTCGATAATTACTTTAATTTTAGGCGAATATCATATAATTTTCTACCACAGATAATTTATGATAAAATAAGGCTTGGTTTTGATATTGAAGTTGAGTTATCCCAGATGCAAACTAGTATTGAGCAGGTTAATGCTATGGAGCAGAGCGTTCAGGATAAGAAGATCAATAAGGTTTTAACCCTTATTGCATTTTTGACCTTGTTTTCAGTTTTACTGGATGCTTCGAGCCTTATTGATAAATTGGTTTTTGAGGCTTCACGTACTTATCAGGTTATAAGTGGGTCTCTTTCCATTACTGTTTTTATTTTGATTGCTTTTTTAATATTTAGGAGATCCAGAAGAAAGCGAAAAAAATAATGAGTTTTGATTTCAGCTTTTCAAACTATAAAGAGTTTCACATAATCTGGTGTTTTAATAGTCAGAAAGATATTTCCCTAGCTGATTTTAATAAGAATTAAGGCCATTCAATTGAAGAATTTGAAGTATTACATTATTCGAATTTGTTTTTACACGTCAGTAAAGATGCTAATATTAAACATTTTCAGGCTATTTATTGGAGATGTAATGTCTTGTTTCTTTCGAGAATCAGGTTAATAAATTAGTTATTCTTGTATGTTCGGGGAAAATCATTTATTATGCCATCCCATCCGGATGATTTAATGGGCATACAGGATTTCTCTTTACGACAACCCCATATATAAATTTCTTTGTTATGGGTATGCACCAGTCTTGAAAAGGCATTGGTGCAAAACTGATGATGCACATTAATAGCCTTTGTAAAGGCATATTTTTCCATGCTGAATCGAGTGATTTTTCCATCAAAAGCATAAGGTATAAGTCTGAATTTAAAAATAATCAGCTTATGCAATTTTATTTTCGGTGCAATTTTATTAATCATCTCAAGGGCTTCGTCATTAAACGACTGTATCTCGCACCAGTCTTCGGCTTTGTTTCTTCTAATAATGTCAATTATCTCCTTTTCAATGTTTTTGTATTGTTTTCTCTTTTTTATTTCGATTAGAAGTTTTGCACGACCGTTTATGTGACGAATGACCTCTTCAAATAAGGGAACTTTCACCCCTGTGAATTCCTTGCTAAACCAGCTTCCAGCATCTAATAACCGAACTTCAGAACTAGTCATATTTGTTAATTTGCCTTTCCCATTGGTTGTTCGGTTAACTGTTTCATCATGCATAACCATCACTGCATTATCTTTTGTAAGATGAACGTCTATTTCTATGTAATCAGCTCCGGCAGCTAATGCAGAATCGATGGAAGGGAGGGTGTTTTCTGGTGCAACACCTGAAGCTCCACGATGAGCAATGATGACCGGCTCACCGGACGTTTTAACCTTCGGATTGTCCATAAAACGGAATGGTATCAGGAATAATGCCATTGCTCCAAAAATCAAAATTCCTATTATAAGCATTTTTCTTAATCCTGTTTTAAACATAAATGAGTTCAAAGTTTTCATCTATCTAAATATTAATTTTAAATAGTTTGTCAAAGGATAATCTCACTATTCCATCGAACCATTCGAAATAATCATTTACTTCTCCTCCGGCTTTAAAACCTTCAATAAAGAACTGGTTAACAGCCTTGTCGTGTAAAAGTCCCCAGATTACAAAATTCCCAAATTTGTGAGTTAACAGATCAGCTATACTTTCATGCGACTGGTTATACAGCATTAGTTCTTCACGGAAACGATCCATGTTAGGGAATTGGGAGTTGGTTAGCTTATTATGGATGAAATTGGCCACTTCTTTTGGATAATAGCTCTTAATGGTGCCGATTGTACTGCATAAGAAAGTTCTCAGATCTTTTTTATGTTCTTCGCGGTTGGTTGTGATAGCATCAAAATCCGAGATAGTTTTTTCATGATGAATCTGGTTGATTACGTATTCAAATTGCTGTATGGCACTGATGGGTTTACTGAAATCGGTAACCAGGGTGGCAATATTTTCCAGACAATAATAAAGTAACTCTTTATCCTTGCGGGTAATGGCTTTATCGATAAGATTTCGGAATACAGGAAGAGGATAGGGGTCACCCGGTTTGATACCTCCATCTCCCCAATGCTTACAATAGGCTGCACCATACCAGTTAAGGGGGTATTGTTTATAGGGCAGCCCCTTGTTAGCTTGCTGGTTTCTATGGGCATAAAGTAATCCACGGCATCTTTCCGACCATTCTTCAGTCATTTTTGAAAAAATAGTAAATGCTTCCTCGTTGGCTTCATCTGATTTCTCGATGGAGTGAAACAAAACGTAAAGCATCGACATCTGCATGTAATCAAGCATTGTATGGCCAGCAGGCTTTTGAGCTACTTGCATCACAAGTGGACGTATCCGATTCCAATCTTTCCATCCTTGCGATACCATAACGCGCTCAATTAAGAAATAGCTGAAGGCATCGCCTGTTTCAATCCCTTTAGCCATAGCCTGTTGAAATTGTTCAATACCGGGATGATCAGGATCAAGTAGTGGAACAATTTTTAAGAAATTATCTCGAGTCCACTCATCATGGTTCCCGGTTATTGGGATGGTATCCCAAAAATGCTGATATTCAATACCATTGTTAACATATGCCACCTGAACCGTTGCTTGCCTTCGCAGAAAAAATTTAAGAAATGGCATCACAATCTTTAAAAGTGTAAAGTTCAGGGTCAGCTTTTTCAGAATGGATTTCCAGGTTCCTTTTATGTTATTGCATCGTTCATAATCAGTATTTTGAACCAACGCCTCTACCACCATTAAAAGACTTAATCGTCCGGCGGGCTCAATGTATGACTCCTGAAACTCTTTTCGTTTGGAAACTTTAACCAGTGAAAAAAGCGACGTATCCATTATGTTCTCTGATAAATGATTGAGGATACGTATACCGATAGAAACATCGTATTTGGAGATGTAATAAATGTAAAGGGATACGTTATCTCTGACTTTATCTACCGGATCGGCCATGGCACGCCAAAGAAGAATAAAGGGAGAGAGTTGTCCCTGATACAGATTTCTTGAAAAAACCTGAGATTTGAATATTTCGTATATTACCTGTATGGCAATTTTTCGTACCTGAATAATCGGTTGAAGCTTGGTGGTTAATATTTCAACCTCCTGATTAAGAGCTGATATTTGGGCTTTTGTCAGTTTGTTCTTGCCTTTATTGGCCTCCTCAATCATTTTTTGTTTCTCTTCAATTTCCTCTGCAAGAGGCTCTGAATTTTCTTTTTTATATTCTAAAAGCTGGTGGATAATTGTGCAAATTTCGCTGTAATTGTCAATAATTAAAGAAGATAGGGTACTCATTATTAGTGATGAAGCACCGTAGGCCGAACTGTTGGCCAGTGTTATAATGGTTGAAGGATCTCCCTTGGTGTATCCGTAATCTATAACCAATGCATGACGCAAAGCACCATAAATTACAGCATAACCTTTCATTTCCCTCATTTCGCGTTCGAAGGAGTCAGGAGGGATGGGCATTCTTTTAGACAGATATTCAGACTCTTCGGCAACAAAAATCTTGGCATACATGAATTCATGAAAACGTTCAAAAGTAAATCGTAGTTCGTGTTCGCGTGTTGATTTCTCAACTCTGAGAATTCCTGAATCCAGCAAAGTTTTCATGGGTATTTTCCATTCATAACTGTTTCCTTGGAACATTTGGGTTGAAAGACTGTGAATTTCGCTAACCTGATCATCAAATGCTTGATAAAGCAACTTTAGTTTAAGTCCATCAGTGCGCTGTTTACGAAGGATTCTGGTAAATTCTTCAAGAAGAAAAACCTGTTGCATGCCATTGGGCATTTTCTCAAGTTGTTCAAGCCTGGCATTAAAAAGTTTAACTGAATCGAATTGCTGAACGTTTTGAGGCAGGTGATTTCCTGAATAGATCTGACTTGAAAGACTAAGTACCAAAGGGTCTTCCAATCGGACTCGGGTAAAGGCATAATCAGCTTCCATCAGCGTATTAAGGTTGGTTCGCAAATCATATGCCTGCTGGTATTTAGGGTAGACTTCACGAAACTCAGCTTCAGAAAACCCTTTAAGTGATAGGTTTTCTCCTGCCTTCATTTTTTCTTCTTTTGTAATGTCATTCGTTGTAAAGTAACATTTGAGATTAAGGATCACTTGCTCTGATTGTATTGCCTCTTCCCATGTATAGGTTCGGCAAGTAATTAATATCTTTATGGCTTTTAGTTCTTCTTTAACAAGGAGCTTGTCAATATCTTGCAATAACTTAACCGGTCCATTGCTTCCTTTTTCATTGTTGTACTCAATACATTCGTTCAGAGCATCAAAAAATATAATGATTTGTTGGTTGTTTTCAGTGGCTTTTTTGTTGAGTTGTTCAAGGATTTGCTGGCCTTGTAATTTGGACTCTTTGAAGTCTTCCTTCAATTTATCTTCAAGGCTTACAAGCGAGAAAATCTTACTATTATAGGTAATAACAGCCGCCTTTTTTGCAATTGTTTGTTCGGCCAGGTTGCAGATGAGGTTGGTTTTTCCTGCCCCGGCATTTCCGAGAAGTACGAAAGCCCTTCGGTCAGGCATCTCCAGAAAATGGTTCCATGCACTTCTTATAATTGTTCTTTCAACATAAAGTGAAGGATCATATTTTTTTACCCCTTTCATTTGACCAAGGAACCTGTTGGTTTGGTTAATGGTGATCTCTATATATTCTTCCCATGTTTTACCTTTTGAGATGGCTATGTTGTAATTTTTATCAATGATGTTTCGACCTAATGTCTCCTCCAAAAATGTCATAAACAAATCCTTGAATAGCTCTGTCTCTTTTCTAACAGCATCTATATTAGGCGAAATGTAAACCATCTTACGCAGGTTGTTGCTCTTAACCGACTGGAACAGATAGGTTGTCTTTAGTTCTTCATTGTTTTTGATATAAGGCAAATAAATTACAAATGGAGTCACTTCCAGAATGTCTTTGGCGTTTACTATGGAGCCATCCAAATCGCGGCGAACCATATAGTATTTGCTGTCAATTAATTTTGTCGATGTGGTTATGCGTACCGTCATGGCGGTTTTAATACCTTTTAATAAAAGGATGGTGTATCTTTTCTTTTCACTTTCATCATCAACTACTTTATCTACTGTGAAAGTAGTGCATTTTGCCAAAGGTGCCATGGCCTGGAGCATAACAAATATTCTCGGTTCTATTTCACTTATTACGTCCTTATAAATAGTCTCTGACAGGGAACTGTCGTGCCCTAAATATGTGTTGCGAAAATAGGGGATGCTTTTATATTCTTCCTCTTTTTTTGAGCTCCATCCGTTTAATATATTTCCTTTTGGATTGTTTAATGAATCATTTAGCGAAAGAACTAATGGATCATCAGGAGTCAGTTCTATAGCTTTTTTTAAAAGGACGAAAAAAATACTATTGAACCAATCGCCTGTTGATAATTCTTTTTCAACGATCTTGGCCGATATTTGTCGTAGCGTTTCATCAAATGGGATTTTCTCATGCTTGAGAATGCTCAGAATGATGCTGGAACAGTATTGGATTGAAACTTCAAAAAAGTCGATATATCGCCTAAATGCCCTGAAATAATTCTTTTCGGTAGCGAATTTTTCATAGCTTTCTAAAATAGTAATAATGGTATATGGATACTCTTGATATGCTTTTTGGAGCTGGTAGTCAAATACATCTTGATCGTCAAGAGAATACGAATGTATAAAGTTCTCGATCATTTATTATAAAGGGTTAGGATACATGATTATTTGCAATTTATGGAATTAAAGATTGTAGTCAAACTGTTTTATAACTATTTGAATTTTTTTATAAAAAAATCATTGATTTTTACTAGTTGATTTAAATGCATCAATTCTCTATATTTTTTTTAGTTTCGGATGGTTAGTTGCTAGAAGTATAAATTGTAATAATAATTTTGATGGTCATTGGTTTAGGTGATGCTTAAAATGGCAAAATATTATTTGAAAAGGTTTTATTAAAAAGAAGTGGTTCAATATTATTTCTATTTGGGAATTAAAAAAGGCTGCTCTTTTGAGAGCAGCCTTTTCGTTATTATTTGCAATTTGTCTTCATTTATTTTTCGTCCTTGCCCTTTTTGGAGCCCTGAGTTGATTTCGACAGTGAATCGCGCATGGCGGTGTCGGCTTCAATGTTTTTGTATTTTTGATAGTCCATTATGCCAAGGTGTCCGCTACGGAAGGCATCGGCAATGGCAAGAGGTATCAGGGCTTCGGCTTGTATCACATTGGCGCGGGCTTCCTGGGCTTTGGCTTTCATTTCCTGTTCAAGAGCCACGGCCATAGCCCGGCGCTCTTCGGCTTTAGCCTGAGCAATGTTTTTATCGGCTTCGGCCTGATCCATCTGAAGTTCGGCTCCAATGTTCTTACCAATATCAATATCGGCAATGTCGATGGAGAGAATCTCGAAGGCAGTACCGGCATCAAGGCCTTTTCCAAGAACCAGTTTGGAAATAGAGTCAGGATTTTCGAGTACAGCTTTGTGTGAGCTGGACGAACCAATGGATGAAACAATACCTTCACCAACACGAGCCAGAACTGTTTCTTCGCCAGCGCCCCCAACCAACTGTTTTATGTTGGCTCTTACGGTAACACGGGCTTTGGTAATAAGCTGAATACCATCCTTAGCTACAGCTGCAACCGGTGGAGTGTCAAGAACTTTAGGGTTAACTGACATCTGTACGGCTTCAAAAACATCACGTCCGGCAAGGTCAATGGCTGTAGCCATCTGAAATGATAGGGGTATATTCGCTTTTGATGCAGAAACCAAGGCGTGAACCACTTTTTCAACGTGTCCTCCGGCCAGAAAGTGAGCTTCCAGCTCATCGCGTTTAATGGTTTGTAATCCGGCTTTGTGGGCTTCAATCATGGCACGTACAATGATTGTAGGGGGAACTTTTCGTATACGCATAAGCATCAGCTGAAGTAACGAGGTTTTAACCCCGGTAACGAGTGCTGACACCCATAATACTACAGGGACATAATAAAGAATCACTAAAAAAAGTGCTATAATGACTCCTATTATTCCCAATTTTCCAAAATCTTCCATAATATTTAATTTACTGGTTTAACTATAACGTAGGTTTTAAAAACTTTAACCACCTCCAGAGGTGTTTGAGCATCAATAAATTGTCCGGGGCAGTGGGCCTCCACTTCCTGATCATTTATACGTGCATTACCAATTGGATTCAGACGAGTTGTGGCAATACCTTTATCGCCAGGATGTATTGATTCTTCAGATACGGTTTCAATATTTGCGGTAATGGCAGTATTGAGCATTAGTTTTTTCCATGTGTTGGATCTTAATGCTATACCTGTCAATAAAACGAATGAAAACAGGGTTAATGCCAGAATTATATTACCAGTTGAAGTGCCATAGCTTTGATAACCGAAGTAAACGCCGGTGCCAACCACAATTACTCCTCCTATGCCCAGTATTGTAATACCGGGGAATACAAAAAATTCAAGAATAAGTAGCAGGAAACCAGTTAAAATCAGAAGAATAATAATCGTCATAGTATGGTTAATCAATGGTTACTGTTAAATATTTATCCGAGAGGGCATCCTGCAAATCCTCCAGTTCGTTTAACAATCCACGCTTTATTTCGCAATAACCTTTTAAATGGGTGATAAGTGCGCATTGTTCGGCCTGAATTTTATCATGATTACAGATTTCCTGCAGGACGCCTATAACATGATCAAAGGTATTCACTTCATCGTTGTGTAGAATTAACAAACGGTCCTCCATACGTTGGTGCCATGTGTTTTCTTTTTCACTCTTCTTATCGAATGGTACCATGATTTTAAAGTTTGCATTAAAGTAACAAATATATTGTAATAATTACATAAAAAACAATGATTTTGAATCTCTTTAAGTATAATTATTTGCTTCTTTTATACAGAAATTGAAGATAATATAATTTAGGTTGAAAACTAAACTCTTTAATTCTCTTCAATTTGTAGTGCCTCTTCAATAGTTACCGGTTCGTTGTTTATAAATGCTACAATAAAAGCTCCAGGGAAGCCTGCATCACGAATTGATTGAACCATGGATTGGGCTTCGCTGTATTTCTTCCACGATCCGGCAAAATATTTTTTCAACCCGCTTTCGGGTATATTCATACTTGTTACAGATGGAATTTTTGCCATTGCTTCTGTGTTGGGTGCGTTGCGGAATGCTCCAATTTGCACTTTGTATTCCGGTTGGCTTTTAGTTATGATGGAAGTTGCTGTTTCAGCAGGAGGAGGTGATGCAATAATTTGTTTTTCAACTTCAAAGCTTTCTTCTCCTTTTTGGATAAGCGGATACGATGGAGTAACATGGGCCGTGGAATTAAAAAAACGCTCTCCTGATTCTGGTGCATTTTGAGTAACAATACCTTTTGACTGGATGTTGAATGACTCCTCAAGCATGTCAACTGAATGTTTTTTTAGTGCAATGAGGCGCTCAAGGTTTTCAGAATTATAAAGTATCATGGCCGCCTTGCCTTCTTCTGCTTTTCTGAAATTGCTACTGGCCTGGTTAAGCATATTTTCACTTCCGGTTTGATTGCTGGTTGATGTAAACTCAATTGCTACCGGGTAATAAATATTGTACTTTGTGTTGAGAGCTTCTTCATAAAGATTCAGTGAAAGACTTTTCATCTCTCTTGATTTGTGGATTAGCTCAACGATTTCAAAGTTTTCGGTTTCGTCATCAGTATTCTGTTCCTTTAGTTGGGTAAGCAAATTGGTCTTGGTTGGTGGAATGTTTCTTGTTTGCTCCAAAACTTTAGCTGATTCAAGACTTAAAACATTTGCCCATAAATAAAGTGAATCGGCTTGTTGTAAATTTGCTATCTGTTGTGAGGTAAAGAAATTTACATACATGCGGTTTAGTTGCTCAGTTTTTAAAATAAAATCCTCATTGGTATAATATGAAAAATCCTTTAGGTTAAAACGAGTCAGGTCAATTTGTTTTACTGATGTTGATTTTAGTAATGAGGAGGCTTTAGGGAGATAGATACCTTCGTTTTTAAGTTGCCTTATTTTTTCAATTTCCAATTGGCGTGCATTAAGATAATACCGGTTAATCTCTTCTTCTAAACCATACGTTAGTTTTTCCAGAGTCACAATTTCGTCGATTAACTGTTTTAGCTCATTTTGGTTATAACTTTGCGAGTAAGTTTTACGCTTTATATCCATCAGCTTAATCAAGCTGTCTTTCTTTTGTTCGGTTTTAAAACCGGCTTTGAATGTTTCGCGGGCCTGAGTGCTCTGAAATTGATTGTAACGGGTATAAATCAATGTGTCGGTTATTAAAAAATTGATTTCATTTTTTACATTATTCTTTTTATTATCGTTACGAGCATTTGTGAATGAGCTGTTTTTACTTTGTTCTTCATCTGAAATGGGCAGGCTGGCAAGGTTTCGCAACTGGTTGATGCTTTCAGTATTGTTTTTAATAACTGAATTATCCCAAATAATTTCAGCAACAACAATTTTGTCGTCCGAAAGACCACGGTTGGTTGCAAACCAGGCTTTATTTTGAAAATCATCAGGCACCATCAGATAATCATCGGCCGGGGAGTTGAATGGAGGCCCCATGTTTGATGGAGGTGAAAAGGTTTTGGAATCCTGATCGTAGAACGATTGATAGATATCGAGTCCACCCATTCCTCCGGGTCTGTTTGAACAGAAGTATAGTGTAACCCCATCAGACATAAGGAAAGGATGCAGATCGTCCCATTCTGTATTAATGGGTTCATTTAGCGGTTCTGCCTCATTCCATGAATCAAGCAGTCGTACTATTTTGTAAATATTCCAGGTTCCTTCTGTTTCCTGTATTGGAAAGTACACCTCATTTCCGCGTTCAGTTCTAAAGATTATCTGACCCGGATCAACTCCTGTTCGGAAAAATTCATCGGCGGGTATAATTTGTCCTGCCTCTTTTGAAAGGTGATAATAGTTTAGGATTTCACTTTTTGGCAGAGTGTCTTTTCCAATAATTTTAATATCAAAATATTTGTTTATATGGCGTAGCCCTGAATTACAGTCATCAAGAGTAATACGGGCATCTTTGCTTTTTTCATCTTCGGTTTTATTTTGTTTTAAAAATCGTTCAATATTCTCGATGGCCAATTCCATTTCATAAATCTGCTGATAAAGCTTACCCAGATAAAAATATACATCAGATGAAACTGGTCGGGTAGCAGCAAATTTCAAGCGCCGTAAAGCTTCATCGGTATTGATGTTTAATTTATATAAACAAATCCCATAATAATAGTTATAGGTAAGGTTGCGGTCGCTCCTTTCAAGTAGTGAAGCGTACATCTGAGCTGCTTCGGCGTAATTGGCGGCTTTGAAAAGGTTAAGCGCTTCGGTTGGGGTTGCAGCTTTTTGCTGGGCAACCAACCCGCTTGATAGAATTGTGGCAACTAAGGCCATGCACAGAAATAATCTTTTCCACATAATCATATAATCTTCTGCAAATTGGTTTTAATTTAACTCTCCAAATTTAATCAAACACATTAAAAAACCTACGGTCGAATGCCCCAGGTTTTTAATTTTTACTGAAAAACGATTTTAGTCAATTAATTACATCGAGTCAAGCAAAATTACGTTAATCATTTTGATTAATTTTACTCACCGAATAATGCAAATTCGCGAATCAATTTTAGGTCTTTGCTGACTAAATCAAATAAAGAAATGATTCCTTATTCAATCTGTTTTTTTTATTTAAGGATTTAGGCTAAATTTAGAAAGTTGTTTATGTGCTTCTTGCCCGAACAAAGTCTTAAGGCCAGGAAAAACAAAATACCCAGCGAAACTGTTTCTTATAAAATCAAAAATATATGGTTCAGCTAAAAGAAGGTATGAAGGCACCTTTGTTTTCAGGAAAAAATCAAAATGGTGATATTATTTCGCTTGAAGAATTCAAGGGAAAGAAAGTTGTTTTGTACTTTTACCCCAAAGATAATACTCCTGGATGTACATCTGAAGCTTGTGATTTAAACGATAACTATGGTGATTTTCAGGGTAAAGGATTTGAAGTGGTGGGTGTTAGTCCCGATGGGGAAACCTCTCATCGTAAATTTATTGAGAAATTTGGACTACAATTTAGCTTAATTGCAGATACAGAGCATAAAATTCTTAAGGATTATGGTGTTTGGGGAGAGAAAAGCATGTATGGAAAAACATATATGGGGGTTAACCGCACCACGATAATAATTAATGAAACAGGGATTATAGAGAAGATTATTACTAAGGTTGACACAAAAAAACATTCAGAACAAATTTTTAAAGAGTTGAATTTATAAAACACCAAATTGTTACCATGTCAGAAGAAAAAGAGAATAAAGTTAATCAGGAGAAGCTGAAAGCACTTCAACTTACCATGGACAAAATTGATAAATCGTTTGGTAAGGGAGCCATAATGCGATTGGGCGATTCTGTAATTGTAGATGTACCCGTTATTCCTTCAGGATCGGTTACTTTGAATCTTGCATTGGGAGTAGGAGGATATCCGCGCGGACGAGTTGTTGAAATTTATGGTCCGGAATCATCAGGTAAAACAACATTAGCCATTCATGCTATTGCTGAGGTGCAAAAGCAGGGGGGAATTGCAGCCATTATTGATGCAGAGCACGCCTTTGATCGCTTTTATGCCGAAAAACTGGGCGTAGATATTGACAATTTGTTGATTTCTCAACCTGACAATGGTGAACAAGCACTTGAAATTGCCGATCAGTTGATTCGTTCCTCAGCTGTTGACTTGGTGGTTATTGACTCAGTGGCAGCTCTTACGCCTAAGGCTGAGATCGAAGGTGAAATGGGCGAGAATAAAATGGGCCTTCAGGCACGATTGATGTCGCAGGCTCTTCGAAAATTAACAGCAAATATTAGCAAAACAAATACGTGTTGTATTTTTATCAACCAGCTGCGCGAAAAAATTGGGGTTATGTTTGGTAATCCCGAAACAACAACCGGAGGTAATGCTCTTAAGTTCTATGCTTCCATACGTCTTGATATCAGGAGGGTTTCACAGCTTAAAGATGGCGATCAGGTTGTTGGAAATGCTACGCGTGTAAAGGTTGTTAAGAACAAGGTTGCTCCTCCATTCCGAAAAGCTGAATTTGACATTATGTATGGTCAGGGTATTTCAAAGGTTGGTGAAATAGTTGACCTTGGCGTGGAAATGAATATTATTAAGAAAAGCGGTTCCTGGTTCAGTTATGGTGATACAAAATTGGGGCAGGGGCGTGAAAGCGTAAAAGATCTGCTTCGTGATAATCCTGAGTTGTCAGATGAGTTGGAAAATAAAATTGTTGAGGCCATTGCAGCCGCTGCAAAAAAATAGACTCCAGTAATAAGCATAGGGAAGTTCCAGGATATTAGACAATACAAACTTGTCGGTTTTGGACTTCTTTTTTTTATTTTAAAATACAAATTGATGGCTCAAATAGGAAAAATAAACCGACTGAAAGTACTGCGAAAAGTATCAATAGGCCTTTATCTTGATGGTGATACGCTGGGCGATTTATTGTTGCCTAACAGGTATGTGCCCCAAAATATTGAAGTTGGGGATGAACTGGATGTGTTTATTTATCTTGATTCCGAAGACCGGCTAATTGCCACTACTGAAGAGCCTTACGCCGTTGTAGGAGATTTTGCTCTGCTCAAAGCTGTGGCAACCACAAATGTTGGTGCCTTTCTCGACTGGGGTTTATCAAAGGATTTGATGGTACCCTTTAGTGAACAACAGCAGAAAATGGTTGAGGGACTTAATTATTTAGTTCATGTTTACCTCGATGACAATACCAAACGCATTGTTGCATCTGCAAAAATTGATAAATTTCTCGATAACCTTCCTCCTCAATATCAACCTGGAGAGGAGGTTCAATTAATGATTGCAGGAAAAACCGAATTGGGGTATAAAGCCATTATTAATGGTATTCACTCGGGAATACTTTATAGTAATCAGGTTTTTACCCCTCTGGCCATTGGCCAGAAACTAAAAGGATATATACAAAAAGTAAGGGAGGATGAGAAGATTGATCTTTTGATGGAGAAACCCGGTTATGAGAAGATTGATGATATATCGGAAAGCATTCTGTATAAATTAAAAGCCAATGGAGGATTTTTACCGGTTACCGATAAAAGCAATTCGGATGAGATAGTAAGTATGTTTGGTATGAGTAAGAAAAACTTTAAGAAAGCTATAGGAGCACTTTATAAAAAACGGCTTATTAATTTGGAACCTGAAGGCATTAAGCTTTTGTAGAACCGGTTTGTTTTTGTCTTTTCGTTTGTTTCCATTTTCAATAATGGTGTTTTGAGTTTAAGAAATAATTAAAATTAATTTTCATGGAGAAAAGTTTAAAAGGTACTGAAACTGAAAAAAATCTTTTGAAGGCATTTGCCGGTGAATCGCAGGCCCGTAATCGTTATACAATGTTTGCCTCTCAGGCTCGAAAAGATGGTTTTCGACAGATAGAAGCCATTTTTCTTGAGACTGCCGATCAGGAATTAGAGCATGCCAAGCGCTTCTTTAAATTTTTGGAAGGTGGTGACGTTGAAATTTCTGCATCCTTTCCTGCAGGTGGCATTGGTGATACTGCTGTTAACTTAAAAGCTGCTGCTATGGGCGAAAATGAGGAGTGGAGCGATTTATATCCACATTTTGCCGAAGTTGCTATGCAGGAAGGTTTCCCAAAAATTGCATCGGCCTTCAAAAATATCGCAAAAGTTGAAAAGGAACACGAGGAGCGCTATCTCAAACTTCTTAAAAATGTTGAAGAAGGTAAAGTGTTTCAACGTGACGAAGTAGTGGAATGGAGATGTCGTAATTGTGGTTTTATTCATGAAGGTGAAAAAGCACCCAAGTTATGTCCTGCTTGCCAGCACGAACAAGAGCATTTTGAACTTAACAGTCGGAATTATTAAGTATCCGGGGTGATGTTTGTTATCTTACCAATAAATTTAGGGTTTATTCTTCTATTTTATTAGGTGGAATTATGGAATTACTAAAGTTCCCAAAAGCAGGTTTTTATTGATAACCTGCTTTTTTTCTGCCGAAATGTCACCTTCCCTATGTCATAAAACCATCCATTTTAGTTTTTTCTGTGTCATAATTGCCATTATGGGGATTAAAAACTATATGGCATAACCTTTGATTCTCATAATGCGGATTATTGAAAAATTTAAAACAATATAATTTTTAATACAAATGGGAAAGATAATAGGAATTGACCTGGGTACTACCAACTCTTGCGTTTCAGTAATGGAAGGAAACGAAGCTGTTGTAATCCCAAATAGCGAAGGAAAAAGAACAACGTCTTCCATAGTGGCATTTATTGACAATGGCGAACGTAAAGTGGGTGACCCGGCTAAACGGCAAGCTATTACCAATCCGGAAAAGACTATATATTCCATTAAGCGTTTTATGGGAACTCTGTTTGATGAAATTCCCCACGAAGTAAAACGTGTGCCTTATAAGGTTGTAAAAGGTGACAACAATACTCCTCGTGTTAAAATTGATGACAGGCTTTATTCTCCACAGGAAATTTCAGCAATGGTGCTTCAGAAAATGAAGAAAACCGCTGAGGATTATTTGGGACAGGAAGTTACCGAGGCAGTTATTACTGTTCCAGCCTATTTTAACGATTCTCAGCGTCAGGCTACTAAAGAAGCAGGCGAAATTGCGGGTCTTAAAGTACGTCGTATTATTAACGAACCAACGGCCGCTTCATTGGCTTATGGTCTTGATAAAATGAGCCGCGACATGAAAGTAGCGGTGTTCGACCTTGGAGGTGGTACCTTTGATATAAGCATACTTGAACTTGGTGATGGCGTTTTCGAAGTTAAATCAACCAATGGTGATACTCACCTGGGGGGTGACGACTTTGATGATGTTATTATTAACTGGTTGGCCGAAGAGTTTAAACGTGAAGAAGGAATTGATCTTCGCAGAGATCCAATGGCATTTCAGCGTTTGAAAGATGCTGCTGAAAAAGCTAAAATTGAACTTTCGAGTGGTACCACTACCGAAATCAATTTGCCTTATATTATGCCGGTTGACGGTATTCCAAAACACCTTGTTAAAACTCTTAGCCGAGCTCAATTTGAGCAGCTGGCCGATAAAATTATCCAAAGGGCTTTAGCTCCTTGTCGTTTGGCACTGAAAGATGCAGCTTTAACTGTTTCTGAAATTGATGAGGTTATTCTGGTTGGTGGTTCAACACGTATTCCTGCTATTCAGAAACTTGTGGAAGATTTCTTTGGTAAAAAACCATCAAAAGGGGTGAACCCCGATGAGGTTGTAGCTGTTGGTGCTGCTATTCAGGGTGGTGTGTTATCCGGCGAAGTTAAAGATGTGCTTCTGTTGGATGTTACTCCACTTTCACTTGGCATTGAAACAATGGGTGGTGTAATGACCCGGTTAATTGAGTCAAATACTACTATCCCAACAAAGAAGTCGGAAACTTTTACTACTGCTTCTGATAATCAGCCTTCGGTTGAGATTCATGTATTGCAGGGCGAACGACCAATGGCTCGCGATAACAAAACCATTGGGCGTTTCCATCTTGACAGTATTCCACCGGCACCTCGCGGTATACCTCAAATTGAGGTTATCTTCGATATTGATGCCAATGGAATTCTTCATGTAACAGCCAAAGATAAAGGAACCGGCAAAGAGCAAAGTATTCGTATTGAAGCTTCTTCAGGTTTATCAGATGCTGACATTAAAAAGATGAAGGAAGAAGCTGCCGTAAATGCTGAAAGTGATAAACTGGCAAAAGAGCGTATTGACAAACTCAATATGGCCGATAGTTTGATTTTTCAAACTGAGAAGCAACTGAAAGATTTTGGAGACAAAATTCCTGCCGACAAAAAAGCTCCTATCGAAGCTGCTTTGGAAAAGCTGAAAGAAGCTCATAAAAGTCAGGATATTGATGCTATCGACAAAGCATCGGCTGAGTTGAACACCGTATTCCAGGCTGCCTCCCAGGAGATGTACAATGCGAGCCAGGCTCAGGGCGGACAGCCACAAGGCGATGCCGGTCAGCAGCAACAGTCTTCTGAAGGAAGTAAAAATGATGAAGTAACTGATGTGGATTTTGAAGAGGTAAAATAAATAATAAAAACAAGCAATAACTAAGAATAGTCAAACCGCTGTAAGTTTTATACTTACAGCGGTTTTTTATTTCATTTTCTTTGTTTGTTTATTATTTTCCTGTTTGCATCTTTGGAACCCCCAAATATAAAAAAAACCATTATTTATAGGGCTTGTAGAAGGTGTTCTAAAAAAGTGAGGAATACAGGAATATATAAAACGCTTTGCTGATAGCGGATTAATAAATCATTTGTGAGGATGGTGTAACATATTTGGCGGCTTACCTGACTCCAATTAGCAAACATTCTTCTGATAAAGAAGCAAGAAAAGTTTATTATTATCAAGTCAAAGAAAAATTATTAGCACGAGGTATTATTTCACAATGTATTGAAACACAAAAAATTCTTGATGCATTGTCTGCCGATGAAGGTGTTGACGAATATGGCAGATCGCTAAAAAACTTCGGTTATACCCTTCAAAATATTGCTATTGTAGTAAACGCAAAACTTGGTGGTACACCTTGGCGTTTAAATATCCCAATATGTAAAGAGTTAATTGTGGGTGTTGGTGCTTTCAAAAATACAGAGAGCAATACGCTCTATATTGGTTCAGCATTCTCTTTTGAAAACACGGGTGCATTCAATTCTTTTTAATATTTTCAGAAAGACCAGTTAAAAGAACTCGCAGGCTCAATTGAAAATGCAGTAAAAAACTTCACAAAGTTTAATGACAAACCGGAACTGTAACCGGGAAATAACAATGTACTAAAATCGGAAAATAGTGATGTAGTGTTTTCGGAAAATAGTGATGCATGATTTTGGAGTTCTCAGGATTGCCCCCGGGGGCAATCCTGAGAACTCCAAACCAAATTTTTTCGCCCTGTCAGCGTTTTTTAGCAAAAAAACCTTTAAAAGCGCTGATTATGAACGATAAAGATGTAAACAATTGGATCATGTATCATGAAATACACAAATTAAGTCGGATGGGCTTTAGTTGCCCTAAAATAGCCCGCTATGCTGTAATGGATAGCCGCACTGTCAGGAAATACCTCAATATGACTGAAGATGAGTACGAGGACTTCCTGATAAAAAACCAATATCGCCACAAAATCCTTAACCCTTATGAGGATTTTGTCCGCGAAAAACTCGCTAAGTTTCCCGAGACATCTTCTGCTCAGATATTTGACTGGCTTAAGGAGCACCATCCTGATCTTCCAAAAGTGAGCGTGCGGACAGCCTACAATTTTACCATGTTTGTCCGTCAAAAGCACAACATTCCTGTTGCTATTAACCCCAGAGAATACGAAGCAGTAGAAGATCTGCCATACGGTTACCAGGCTCAAGTCGATTTCGGTGTTTACAACATGCGAACAAGCAGCGGAAAACGCAAAAAGGTTTGGTTCTTCACCATGGTACTCTCACGAAGCAGAATGAAGTATGTCTGGTTTTCTGATAAACCGTTTACCTCGCTCACTACATGTCAGGCGCACGAGAAAAGTTTTAGCTTTTTTAATGGCGTTCCCTTAACCATTGTTTATGATCAGGACAGAGTAATGGTGGTTGATGAAAACCTCGGCGACATCATCCTGACGCGTTTTTTTAGGGAGTATACAAGGTCAAGAAGCTTTGAGCTACACTTTTGCCGAAAGGCCGATCCTGAAAGTAAGGGCAAAGTGGAAAACGTGGTGCAGTACGTGAAAAAGAACTTCCTGTACAATCGCCTTTATCATGACGTGGATACTTTGAACCAGGAAGCCCTTGCATGGTTGGGACGCACGGCCAATGCACTTGAACACAACTACACGAAACGAATTCCGGCTTCGGAATTTCTTGTCGAAAAGAAGCATTTAAAGCCTTATTTTCCAATACAAATTGAAGAGCCAGAGGAAGGTTGTTATTCTGTCCGGAAAAACAATGTTGTGACGTTTAAAAGCAACTTTTATTCGGTTCCTACGGGTACTTATCAAAAGGGTATCATGGAGGTTATTTTGAAAGAAAGGAGTGAAACAATCGAAATATCCACCACTGATGGAGTATTGATTTGCACCCACAAAAAAGCGATGGACAAAGGAAGAACAATTTCCAATTCCAATCATAAACGCGATCGTTCAAAAAGTATTTTGAAAATGAGTGAATTGGTTGCCAGTCAGTTTTCTTCATTGGATACAGCTAACAGATACCTGGCCGAAATCAAAAGCCGTTACCCCAGATATATGCGTGATCAATTGCAAGCCCTGCATAAGGTACTGGAACAAAGCAAGGATGCTTCACTTAACGAAATAACGCTGGATTTTTGCATCCAAAATCAACTTTATTCTGCAACTGAATTTGTACAGGCATGGCACGTTCTTGAAGCACAACAAGAGCAGCACTTCAACCTTCCCGTGATAAAACCTTTGGGTGGCAATGAAACATTTACCAAAACCAATGAAACACCTTTAATCAGTGACATTAATGATTACGAATCTATTTTTAATGCTTAAAACAGACTAACATGACAAAATCAGACGTTGTCAAGCAACAATGCAAGACTTTAAAACTTGCGTCGTTGGGCGCCACACTGGATGAAATCATCCAAAAGGCCGAAAAAGAGCAATGTACCTACCTCGAATTGGTTGGTTGGCTCATGGATAAAGAGATACAAACCCGAAAAGCCAAAGACATGGAAACACGAACAAAGCAGGCACGACTACCACTGAATTACAATTTAGACCTGTATGACTCTTCTGTTGACAATGGACTGCAAACAGCCCAGCTCAAACAAATCAGAGAGCTTAAATGGCTCGAACAAGGCTATAATTTAGTTTTTATGGGGCCCTCCGGAACCGGAAAAACTTATCTCGCTGCGGGTTTGTGTTTTGATGCCATTGAGCAGGGCTACAAAGCCTATTTTAAGACCATGGAGGATATTATCAAAGTGTTAAAGATGAAAGATATAATACGAACTGCGGCGAATGAATACAAGCGAATTATTAAGGCTCATTTACTTGTTATTGATGACATTATGATGTTCCCCGTTACAAAACAGGAGGCGGTAGCGTTTTTTAACTTAATCAATGAATTGCATGGAAAAACTTCATTGATTATCACCACAAATAAGTCGCCTAAAGATTGGGCCGATTTCCTTGAGGATAGTGTGATTGTTACCGCAATTCTTGACAGAATACTTTTTCGTTGCGATATCATAAAATTACAAGGAAAAGGATACCGAATGGCAAACCGGAAAAATTTCTTTGAATTTAACAATTAATCATCCTATTTTTAATCCAAAATCATGCATCCTTATTTGCCGATTTTGATACATCCTTATTTGCCGAAAATCATACATATTTATTTGCCGGTAACAGAACGTCTAATAATTCACTACTATAAGGGAATGAGCCTTATAAATGAGTATCCATATATCGAAAACGCTTTAAATAATCTTGGACTTGAAGATATACCTGCTTATGTGGTAACTATTAACAAAACAAAATCTGAAGACTATGTTTTGTTTGATGGTGCAAATAAAGACCTACTACCATATAGTGGCAGGTATATTAATCTGGGTAATAAAACCTATTTGCTTTGCAACAATACCCGTTACGAGAATTACACATTCAATCCAAGGGACGGTTTCCCATTTCCACTAAAGTTAAAAATTGATTGTCCTTATAATCCTACTCAGTCAATAGACTTGCAGGTAATTAGCGATTTAATAGACCAGGTATATCAGTTTGGTCGTATATATTGGAAATCAGTAAAACAGCAGAATTTGCCAGTTACAATCAAATATCCCGAAATGATTGCTCAAATTCTGCCTTACTTCTCCAATACCGACCCTGATAATATCGATACTAAACATTTATGGTTTTTATAACATTTGGGTAAATAGAGGATTTATAGGAATTAGGGGGTACTTATATATTATCTATTTGTTTTTATTATTAATAGCTTATTCTATGATTATCTGCAATATCGTATGCTTGTTTACTGTTTTGGTATATCAAGTTTTTTACTGTAGTTTTGCAATACTTAGTAAATTTTCAAATGAAAACTTGGCAGTCATTAAATAATCCTCCTGTTGTTGTAGCTCTATTTCAGATAAAATACAACTCTGTTAACATGAAATTGAGTGATTTTCTGAAATTTGATAATCAACTAAAGCATAATTTTCCTATTAGGAGGGATAACATACAAGTTGGCATTGATTTAGGAGGGTCTTCAATTCCTTTAGGTGTATCGAAATTTAGCGCTACTTCCGATGCTAAAATTGGCAGCTATGTATACCTTTCGGTTGACCAAAAAGTAAAACTTGAAATTTTAGATAATACAATCACTTATATTGATGAACGTCCTTATCAAGGTTGGGTTAACTTCAAAGAATCATCATTAAAAACATTAATGGTTTTATCTGGCATATTGAACAATCTTGAAATTACAAGAACATCTATTCGTTTTATCAATCGCTTTACATTTGAAAATTTTGATAATCCTGCTGAATATTTTAAAACATTAATTTCAAGCAGTGAAGACAATGAATTACCTTTTCCTTTGCGTCAATATGGTTTTAGGTTATTAATGGATATCCCTGATTCAGATATATATTCCATTGTTAATCAAAATGTAGAAAATATAAGGGCTAATTCGTATATTTATACTTTCGATATTGATGTATTAGACATGCAGCATCTTCTTTTTGAGCAAGAAACACTTGCTGTAAATATGGAAAAACTTCGAGATGTAAAAAATGAAATATTTTTCAATAATATTACTCAAAAGACTATTGATTTATGCAATTAGTTAGACTATCAAATAAATTAAAACCACTTACTCTTGCCGCAGGTTTGTTGTCAACTACTGCTTCTTTTGCATACTCTGACATAGATTCATATAGTGGTATTCTGTCAATGACAACTAATAACAGAACATCAGAGTATATTAAAATAGTTGATAAAAGTGCCAGTAATATGTTCCTTCAAAAATTTAGGTTTCAGTATCATTTGGTAAATTGGCAAGCTAAGACAATGTTTTTATCGTCAACAAAAGCAATCGTTGAAAATGTAGATTTTCAGGCTATTGTTGGTATGGGGTATTCTGCTGTTCCCTATATTTTGGAAAGTATTGTGACTAAACCATCAACACTTGTTTGG
Source organism: uncultured Marinilabiliaceae bacterium (assembly GCA_964608615.1). Classification (GTDB taxonomy): domain Bacteria; phylum Bacteroidota; class Bacteroidia; order Bacteroidales; family Marinilabiliaceae; genus CALEUX01. The sequence continues at coordinate 736 of CAZSQG010000036.1, read as the reverse complement.
GCTTTAAATTTTATTTATGGTCGTAAAATAAATGATAATCCAAACACTACAATTTCAGAAGCATGTAAACTATGGGTGAAGGAATTGAAGCAATAAGGCAATTTTTATTTCAAGCTTTCCCAAAGCTATCTCAAGATACTCAATTCAAAGTTACAAGTAAAGATACTCCAGTTTACAACTGTATTGCTTGGGCGTATAACATTGATAACCGTTGGATGTGGCCAAACACTGGTGAATATACATTCCTTGATGGTGTCCATTATTGGCCTTCGGATGATATCATTGATTGTAATGTAGCAAATTTCATTGATGCGTTCAAGTTAAAAGGTTATGAGTGTTGTGAAACTTCCGACTTTGAAGATGGTTATCGTAAAATTGCTCTATATGTTACTCCAGGTACTAATTCTTGCACGCACGCCGCAAGGCAAAAAAGTGATGGTAATTGGACGAGTAAATTAGGCGAATTTAATGATATTCAACATGGCACCCCAGAGGCTATTGAAAATGATGCTTATGGTGTTGTATATTGTTTTATGCGTAGAGTATTTAAATAATACTCCATTTCCTCCAACTCCCCAATATCCTACTTTTATTTAAGCGGTATGAATTTATTAAAATCTGCCCACACAGAATAAACCGAACAGGTTATAAGGTGTTCCTCTTCCTCCTTCGGCAAGTATTACGCCAGCCCGTTGCAGTATTTGGCTATAAAGTGTTTTAATTTTTAAGGTATATC
>CAZSQG010000035.1:0-37444 GCA_964608615.1 uncultured Marinilabiliaceae bacterium | reverse complement strand
TACAGTCTTGGAGAAACCCCACTGCCTAAGTTTATTAAGCGCGAGGTTGAACCTGAAGACAGTGAAAGGTACCAAACAATATTTGCTGTTAATGAAGGGGCTGTAGCAGCGCCAACAGCCGGGTTGCATTTTAGCCGGGAACTTCTAAAGCGTTTGGAAATTAAAGGATCACAGTTCGCCTATGTTACACTTCATGTTGGTTTGGGTAACTTCCGAACTGTTGACGTGGAAGATCTGACCAAACATAAAATGGATTCAGAACAGATATTGATCACTGAAAAAGCTGCAAACATTATCAACAATGGTAAGGACAATAAAAAAAAGATTGTCGCTGTGGGAACAACTGTAATGCGTACACTCGAAAGTTCTGTAAGCACCTTTGGCCATGTCAAGCCTTTTGAAGGATGGACCAATAAGTTTATTTTTCCGGCCTATGATTTTAATGTAGCTAATTGTATGATCTCTAACTTTCATTTGCCATTATCAACACTTTTAATGATGGTTTCAGCATTTGGTGGTTATGACCTTATTACAAAAGCCTATAAAAGTGCGGTAAAGGAAAAGTACCGTTTTGGGACTTATGGCGATGCAATGCTGATCATATAGATGAGCATGTGATTGTAGATATGAGTTATCTTAATTAATAGCCCGGCTACTTCTTGTTTAAAGAATGGCCGGGTTTTTTTGTTTTGCGACAAGGTTTTTTTTTCGTAACTTTTGTATTCACGTGTGGTATAAATCATGTAAATTAGATGTGTAATTAAATTTATTATTATGATAAAAGTGCTGGTTCCCGTTAAATTTTCCGATTACTCGCTTAATGCGCTCTCGTTCGGAATAAACCTTGCGGAGAAATTTCCGGCCGAGATAACTATTTTACACTGTTTCCCTAATTTGGAAACAAAAGACGACCTGATTCTGCCTAAAAGCGTATATGAAAAAGATCCTTTAGCTATACCGATTGAACTGGAAAGGATGGAAGAAGAATCAAGAACAAAACTTAAGGTTTTGGCTGAAGAAAAGGTTGCTTCTATGACTGAGGCTCAAAAAACCAATATTTCTCTTAAGTACAGATTCGAATACGGATATCCTGAAGATATTATACCCAAATTTAGTGAACAGGAACATAGCGATGTTATAATAATGGGTACAAAAACCAAGGGTGAAACTTTTAAGCAATTGCTTGGTAGTATTACCGGAGATGTTATTCAAAAAGTTTCAGCTCCCGTATTGGCGGTTCCTGCACATTCTGTTATTGATTTGTCACACATAGGTAAAGTTTTGTTTCTTACTGAGTTTAATGAAAGCGATTATTTTTCATTACATCGGTTAATGAGAATAGTTACTCCCTTTAATACTGAAATTCATGCTGTTCACTTTACGCAAAAAAAGAATGATGAGATTGATATTAGTAAAATGAAGAAGTTCAGGAGTTATTGTGAATCCACATATAGAAATCATAAGATTTTGTTTCAAATGATTACAGGAAAGGACTTTGTTGAATCAATTGAGGAATACACAATCGAAAATAGCATTGATATCCTGGCAATGACACGCAAAAAGCGAAATGTTTTACAACGTTTATTCAGCAAAGGAATAACTCATAAACTATTATTTCACACTGATATTCCTTTGTTGGTTTTTCATTCATAAAATTTATTTGGAAACCTTATCAAGTTTTACCTATTTTGAAACTGTTTACCGCATCGATGGTTTTTTTTGTGGTAATGAAAGATGTGAAAAAGAAAAAATGGAATTGCTTAAAATACTGGAATATGGCAAACGCAAAAATGAGAATTGGAATTCTATCTGCCGGAGGTGACTGTCCCGGAATTAATGCAGCCATTCGTGGTGTTGGGAAAACAGCAATTGTAAAATATGAAATGGATGTGGTGGGGGTTGTTAATGGATTTAGCGGCCTTCTTGAGAAAGATACAATAGAATTAAACGAACAGTTATTATCGGGAATCCTTACTCTGGGAGGTACTATTTTAGGTACTTCGCGACTGAAACCCTATAAAGTGATTGATGGGGAAGATCCTTCTACTAAACCAGATCTGATAAAAAAAAATTATCATGAAATGGGCCTTGATGCCTTGGTTTGTATTGGTGGAAACGGAACTCAAAAAACTGCAAATCTGCTTTCGAAAGAAGGATTGAATATTATAGGTATTCCTAAAACCATCGACAATGATATTTGGGGAACTGATATTACTTTTGGGTTTGATACAGCCGTTTATATTGCCACTGATGCCATCGATCGTTTACATACTACTGCCAATTCGCACAAACGGGTTATGGTAATTGAAGTAATGGGGCATATGGCTGGATGGATTGCTCTTTATTCAGGAATTGCTGGTGGAGGAGATGTTATTCTTATTCCCGAAATACCATATAATTTGGAAACTGTGGCTGAATGTTTGATGGAGAGAAGTCGTAAGAAAAAACCATATTCAATTGTGGTGGTAGCAGAGGGTATTGAGAAAATGGCAAAAAAATCGGCAGGAGCTTTTATTGCCAAGCAAATCAGAAAAATGACCGGTCTTGAAACCCGAGAAACCATTCTTGGATATACTCAACGGGGTGGTAGCCCTACTCCAACTGACAGGATATTGGCCACTCGTTTCGGAGCTTATGCCGCACAACTAATTCATGAGAAAAAGTTTGGCACCTTGGTGGCCTTAAGAGAAGGGCTCATTACATCAATTCCCCTTGAAGAAGTTGGGGGAAAAGTCCGATTGGTGCAACCGGACAATCGACTGGTTGAAAAAGGACGACATTTGGGAGTTTGTTTTGGCGATTGCTTTTAATGATACAGAAATACCTCCTGAGAAATGTTTATTTTTGAATTATTCGTTTATTTGTATCGGCATTAAAATTTTTAAAAACAATGCAAAAGGAAGAGGTAGAAAAGCTTAATAAAGAATTGATTAATGAATCACCGGAAAAGGTAATTGAAAAAGTTCTGGAAATATTTGGAGAGCGCATTGCTCTTTCGTCTAGCTTGGGTGCTGAAGATCAGGTGCTAACCGATATGATTGTTAAAATAAAGTCCAACGTTCGTATTTTTACTCTTGATACTGGTCGTTTATTCCCCGAAACGTACGATTTGATTGACAGGACCGCAAGAAAGTATAAAAGAGGCATAGAAATATTTTTCCCTGATAAGATTAGGGTGCAGGAAATGGTGAATGCAAAAGGTATTAATTTGTTTTATGAAAGTGTTGAAAATCGTAAGCTTTGTTGTTATATCCGAAAGATAGAACCTCTTCAAGGTGCTTTTATGGGACTGGATGCCTGGATTTGTGGTTTACGTGCTTCGCAGGCAGTTACACGTAACGAAATAGGAGTTGTAGAGTGGGATTACAACAATAATATAGTAAAGGTTAATCCTTTGGCTAAATGGAGCGAACAGCAGGTGTGGGATTATATAAAAGCTAATAAAGTTCCTTATAATGTGCTGCACGATAAAGGATTTCCTAGTATTGGCTGTCAGCCTTGCACTATGGCCGTTCAGCCTGGTGAGGATGTGCGGGCCGGACGTTGGTGGTGGGAAAACCCCGAAACAAAGGAGTGCGGTTTACATAAAAAGTAAGAAGGTGATTGTGTTTAGGAAAGCCTAAAGGATTTAAATAGTATGGCTCTGGTAATTAGTTTCCTATCATCTCACCTATATTATTCTATCTCTTCATAATCAACATATTCACCTGTTTTTTTATCTAGATTATCTCGGTTTTTTATTTTTCCATCAATGGTAACTTTACCCTCTTCTTTCTTTTTTTTAGAAATGAAATCATGGTAAGCTTTATCCTTGTCTTTTTCCATTTTTTGCATTCGTCGGGTAATAAAAAGAGGGAGAAAAAACTGCCCGATGAGTTTGAGCAGATAAAAAAATATAATCAAAAATATCAGAATTCTTAAAAACATATTCTTAACTTTTTATGGTTAAAAACGAGAATCATTACTATAAATATTAAGTTGCGTTCAATAACTTTTTCCTCGCTATAATTACTTATTCAACTGCCAGGGCCTTCAAACCTGATCTTATTTCTTTAACAGTTTCAATAACTGTTTCATCCAGTTCGTGAATTATTGGGTAGAAACCATCATTATCTAAGATATTTCTGGCAATATAAGCTTTCAATTCCAGATCAATCAGTTTATATGAATGTTCAAATTGAGCCTTGTTCTTTTTTATACCTTGTTCTCCGGCAAATTTCACAAATTGTTCCGTAATAGGTTGGTTGTCGAGGTGTGTTTTTAAAGATTTAGCCGTTTCAAAACTCTGTAATTTGAGTCGGTTTTGGTCGCTGTATTTTAATGCAAACTGATATATAATACCATTTTCACGCAAAGAGTAATAATAGTTTGATACAGAAGATGTGTCTTTTGGTACAAAAATATCTGGCATTACGCCTCCACCACCAAAAACGGTTCGTCCACCTTTAGTGAAATATTTGATAGTGTCGTTCATTACTATACTGTCTCTTTGGTAGAATTCGCCATGTGTATACCGTGAAATAATATCAAGATTATAATCCTCAACACCATTTTCGTAGGATTTTTGAATGCATCTTCCTGCGGGGGTGTAATAACGTGCAATAGTTAGTCGAATGGCACTGCCATCGGGCAACATCATCTGTTGTTGAACCAATCCTTTCCCAAACGAACGGCGACCAATAACCAAACCCCGATCGTTATCCTGAATGGCACCGGCAAAAATTTCGCTGGCTGAAGCACTCAACTCGTCAATCAAAACGGTTACGTCAACATCCTGGCATGAACCCGAGCCATTAGCATAAACATTTTGCCTGGGATTGGAATGGCCTTCGGTATAAACAATCAGGTCTTCTTTTTTCAGAAACTCGTTACACATACTGATTGCTATATCAAGATATCCACCGGAATTATTACGTAAGTCAACCACAACGTTTTTGCAGTTATGGGCCTTTAAACGTGCCATAGCGGTCAGAAATTCCTGATAGGTATTTCTTCCGAAGCGACTCACTTTTATATAACCAATGGAATCGGTAATCATATAGGAAGTCTCCACACTAAGCACAGGTATGTTTCCACGGGTTATTTCAAAATCGAGTAACGAGGTTAAATTGTGTCTTTTAATTCCAACCCATACTTTAGTTCCCATTTCGCCCCTAAGCATATTAACTACCGCATCGTTATTCATTTTGGCTCCGGCAATTATACTATCATTTACTGTGACTATGCGATCGCCTGGTAATATACCAACTTTTTCGGATGGGCCACCTTTTACCACATTGATAACTATAACTGTATCATTTTGCATGCTGAACTGAACACCTATACCACCAAAATTTCCTTCAAGTTCCTGATTGGCAGCTTTTAGCTCTTCGGAGGGGATATAAACAGTGTGTGGATCAAGGTGTTTGATAACATCGGGAATTATTTTTTCTACAAGGTCTGCTTTATTAATGCTATCAACGTAGTCTTCTTCAATAAGGTTCAACAGAGCCTCCAGCTTGTTGGTTTGTGGGTAAATAAGCAATCTGCTTGCAGGTGATCCCTGCGAAAATCCGGCTTGCCAAAAGCGGCCAAAATAAAATCCCGCCAGTAAAACAACTGCTATGATTATTGGGAAAAAGATCTGTCGTAAACTGTTTTTGTGTTCCATTTTCTATGAATATCGCAATCAAAAAAATATTTTTTATTTACTTTGAACCACTTCAATGCCGGCTCTTCTTAAAAGATTGATGCCATCTTCAATTCTGTAATTTTCTGAGAAAACAACACGAATAATTCCGGCTTGAATAATGAGTTTGGCACATTCAATACAAGGTGATGAGGTTACATATAATGTAGCTCCGTCAGAACTGTTATTGCTACGTGCCACTTTGGTTATGGCATTTGCTTCGGCATGAAGCACATATGGTTTTGTTAAATTATTTTCGTCTTCACAATCGTTCTCAAAACCCGATGGAGTTCCGTTGTAACCATCGCTGATAATCATTTTATTTTTTACAAGTAAGGCTCCAACCTGGCGCCTCTTGCAGTAACTGTTTTGGGCCCAAATTCCTGCCATAGCCAGGTATCGCTGGTCAAGCAGGTTTTGTTTTTTTATTTCAGACTCTGAAAGTGTTTTCTTCACTATTTTAATCGTTAATTAAAATGGATTCGGATCCTTAGTACGTTATCACATCTACTAAACTAATGTGAAAAACATCGTTTTCAGGAGTTTTTTTACTTAATGTTACTTGTGTTACAAAAGTAACAAAGATTGTTTAATGTAGTTGTTTAAATTTTAAAAAATGGCATGTTAAACAAGCTTAATTTACAGTAATCGAAATTGATTATTAAATATCATTAATTGAAATTAGTTGTTGTGCAAATAATCCGAGTTGTTAAAAAAAGCGGCTTCTGCCTTCGGGGCAATTCTGGCATATGTCAGTATTTTTTCGGCTAGTCAGTATCATCTTCCTGAAATCTATTAGCTGCTTACTATACCAAAGCGATTTTAGAGATTCCTGATTAATATTACCCGGTGAATACTTAAGGTCTTTATCGTAACAACATGGAGCAAGTTGTCCGTCGCATGAAATAACTAAGGAACCCCATTGTTTTGAACAATGGTTGTATGATTTATTCTTCATCTTCAGTGATCCGTTTGGCAGTGTAGAATATCTGGAAAATTGGGCTATTGATGAAGGAGCAACCGTTTGGATTCCAAAATTATTAATCTGCGCAGATTTTAGATTTAATCTATCCACACCTGCTGATTTGCACCAATTTGCCAGCCTGTCTATTTCATGTTCATTATGTTTGAAAACCACGAATTGAACTATAATATAAGGTAGATTTTTCCCCGATTGATTTCTTATTTCAACTATTCTTTTAACTCCTTCCTGAACCTTTAAAAAGTCTCCGCCTCTGCGGTAGTGCGAATAGGTTTCTGGGGTTATACCATCTAATGAAACAATTAATTGTGATACACCTGCATCAATTAATTGGTGGCAATGTTTTTCAGAAAGGAAATGTCCATTTGTACTAATGCAGGTGTAAATATTACGTTTGGTGGCTTGGGTTATCATTTCCGAAACATGTGGATTGATCATTGGCTCTCCCTGAAAAAACAGGTTAACCCACATAAGTCCTGGACCGGCATCATCCAGGATTTTTGTGAATAATGTGGTTGTCATAAGGTATCCCGTACGGGTTAATACACCTGCGCCAAGCGGGCACTCGGGACATTGGAGATTACAAAAACCTGAGGGTTCAACTGATAAACTCCAGGGCATTCCTGCAATATAAGGTTTTCTGATTACCCTTGACCAATAAAAGCTGAAACCCAGTTTCAGCAGGTTCCACAGCCTGATAGGGGTGATTATTCTTAGGGCATAAAATAAATGTTTAACTTCATTTTTTACTGAGAACCTCATAAAACAGAGTTTAATTGATGCAATAATAACAAAAAACCGTACCATCTAAATATGAACATTGTATTATCTTTGTAGTTTAATGAGAAAAATAAACAACCGGAATGGAAGAGGCTAAACCCTCATTATTGAAACAGATAAATTCTCCCAAAGATCTTCGGGAGCTAACCGAAGATCAACTGTCACAAGTTTGTGATGAGGTGCGTGAATTTATTATTGATGCGGTATCGTGTAATCCTGCTCATTTTGGTGCGAGTTTGGGTGTGGTTGAATTAACCGTTGCACTTCATTATGTTTTTAATACTCCTTACGACAAGCTTATATGGGATGTAGGCCATCAGGCTTATGGTCATAAAATTCTTACTGGACGTCGCGATGTCTTTCATACTAATCGCAAATTTCATGGTCTGAGTGGTTTTCCAAGTATCTTTGAAAGTAAATATGATGCGTTTGGTGTTGGTCACTCATCCACATCCATATCCGCAGCGCTGGGAATGGCTGTTGCCTATCAAAAGCGGGGCGAAACCAACCGCCAGGTTGTTGCTGTTATTGGTGATGGCTCAATGTCGGCTGGCTTAGCCTTTGAGGGATTAAATAATCTTGCGGTATTACAGGCTAATATTCTGATTATTTTGAATGACAACAATATGGCCATTGATCCAAATGTAGGTGGATTGAGTGATTATTTGGTTGATATTGCCACAAGTCATACATATAATAAGGTTAGGAGAGAGCTTTTTAATACTCTTGGAAAACTAAAACTTGCTGGGCCACGATCGCGTGATATGATCATCAAAATCAATAACAGTATTAAAACACTGTTAACCCGGCAGACGAATATTTTTGAAGGATTAAACATCAGGTATTTTGGACCTGTGGATGGGCATGATGTTTTAAGGTTAAAAGAAATTTTGACGGATTTACGTGATATTCCCGGGCCAAAAGTATTACATGTTATTACAAAGAAAGGTAAGGGATTTAAATTGGCCGAAGAAAACCAAACAGCCTGGCATGCCCCAGGAGTTATGTTTGATAAAAAAACAGGAGAGCCCCTTGACCTGCCTTCCGATACTCCAAAACCACCACGTTTTCAGGAAGTTTTTGGACATACCATCGTGGAGCTTGCCCGCATGAATGATAAAATTGTGGGTATTACACCAGCCATGCCAACGGGCTGTAGTCTTAATATTATGATGGAAGCCATGCCCGATAGGGCCTTTGACGTTGGTATTGCAGAACAACATGCTGTAACTTTTTCGGCTGGGTTGGCTGTTGCCGGCTTAGTGCCATTTTGTAATATTTACTCAACGTTTATGCAACGTGCATATGATCAGTTGATTCACGACGTAGCCATTCAAAAACTTAATGTGGTTTTTTGTCTCGATCGGGGAGGATTGGTTGGAGCCGATGGTGCCACACATCATGGCGTTTACGATCTGGCTTTTTTACGACTAATTCCTAATATGGTGGTTTCATCGCCCATGGATGAACAGGAATTGCGCAATCTGATGTACACAGCCCAATTACCCGATAAAGGTCCATTTGCAATTCGTTACCCCAGAGGTATAGGTTCTATAATTGAATGGAGGACGCCTTTTAAGGAGCTGCCGGTAGGGAAAGGTCGAAAATTAAGGGGTGGAGACCAGTTGGCAATTCTTTCTATTGGCCCCATTGGTGTTAAGGTTTCCAGAGTGTGTGACGATCTTCAGAAGGAAGGACTGTTAGTAGCGCATTATGATATGCGTTTTGTTAAGCCAATTGATGTAGAATTATTACATGAAGTTTTAAAATCTTTTAATTTGGTTATTACCATTGAAGATGGAACTGTGGTAGGAGGGTTAGGTAGTGCCGTGCTTGAATTTATTAGCGACTTTGGCTATAAGGCAGTTGTTAAACGACTTGGGGTTCCTGATCGTTTTATTGAACATGGTACGCAAACTGAATTATTGAAAGAGTGTGGCTTGGATATGGAAAGTATACGCAATACCGCACGTGAAATGTTAAAACAAATCAAAGGTTAAGGATCTTAAACAAATAAATGTATTGATAGATCCGGATTATCCCGGGTAGGATATATACAAATGGTTTATGAAGCCTTGAGAAATAAAGATAGGACTAATTATTGTTTACTATCACTATTCTTTTCCAAGAAGATATAGTATACATCCTAAACCGATTTTGTTTCAAGTATGTTTAAAAGATGACTAATTTTTGGGATAAGATCATGTGCCTGAGCCGGTTTATTAACGAAGGCATCAAATCCTGACCGCAATAGACTTTTCCCCTCGTTTTCGCTTTCTGCTCCATCGGTTTGAATTATTAGAGGAATTTGCACTCCTGCGCAACGTATTTGTTTTGAAAGTTCAGAAGGATCAATATCAGGCAAGTGATTGTTCATAATAACTAAGTCAATATCCTTTCGATTAAGCAGGAGATTACGGGCTGAGGAAGCCGAACGGGCCGACAGTACTGTAATACGTGTTTTTTCAAGCTGCTTTTTCAGTTGTAAATGAACACTGCTATTATCGTCTACTAACAGTAACAGCCTATTGCTCCAGTTTGGTATTTGAACGGGGAAGTTAATCGGGCTTAAGTTTTCAGGAAAAAGTTGGGAATTGTTTTTTATGCAGTGTTCCTGCGAATTATTAAGGTTTAACTCAATACCATCAATGAAAAAGAAGAATTCTGATCCCTTCCCTTTTTCTGATATTAAATGTATTTCTCCACCCATGGCTTCAATCAACTTTTTGCTGATTGCAAGGCCAAGTCCTGCTCCTCCATATTTTTTTGAGCTTGTTTCCTCTTCCTGACGGAAAGCGCTAAATATCATTTTTTGGTTTTCGGCTGCAATACCAATTCCTGTATCTTTTACGAAGAAGCGGATTTTATTATTACTAATTGAGTATCCTAATTTAATATGTCCTTTGTGAATAAACTTTATGGCATTGTCCAAAAGATTGTTAAAGACTTGTAGTAATCTTGATGGGTCGGCATCTATTAACAAATGATCCTGACCTTTTGGTTTGGAAAGATGAATTGCTACTTTACCCTTAAATTGATGTTCTATTCTCTTTTGATAAGTGTTAAAGATGGGTGCAATTAGCTTGTTAACATTAATCGGTTTTTTGGAAATGACCAAATGGCCACTTTCAATTTTGGCGATATCAATTATGTCATTAATAAGAGCTAAAAGATGATCAGCACTATTATTAATAAGGGAAATGTATTCATCACGGTCGCCACTTTCGGGGTCTGTTTGGCTTAGTAGATTTGAAAAACCTACAATTGCGTTAAGCGGGGTTCTGATTTCGTGGCTTAAATTAGCCAGGAAGGCTGATTTTAAACGATCGGCAGCTTCGGCACGGTCTTTAGCTAAAACCAGTTCTTGTTCAACTTTTTTGCGGTGGGTAATGTTGCGCCCTATTACTAAAGCCGAAAAGCACTGGTCTTTCAGGTCAAGTTCAGGAGATAAGGACCAGTCAAAAGTAAGCTTGTCATTATTGTTAACAAGGTCAAATTCAAGGTGAGTAATTACTTTTTTGTTGAATACTTCTTTAAGTGCTGTTTTAAATTGCTCCGACACATTGTAGGGAAGTTCTTCAAGAAGGAAAACCTTATGTCCCGAAATTTCGTTATGCTCTAAATTAAACAGATCGATGAATAGTTTGTTGCTATACGTAACAAGTCCGTTACGGTTAACGCGTATTATGTAATCAGGTAGGTTTTCCGAGAGCGTGCGAAATTTATTCTCACTTAGCTTTAGTGCAGCTTCATTTTGCTTACGTCGTGTAATATCGTGAATATTAAAATAGTAGTTGGATGTTCCATTTAGAGTGATGGTTGTACCATATATTTCTACAAATAATGAAGATCCATTACGGTGACGCAATTGCGTATCCCCTTTATAGTTTTTACCACGACGTATCTCGTTAAATATTTTCAGAAAACGTTTAAGGCTTTCTTTTTCAGGAAATAATTGCTCCAGACTGATTTTCGTGAGTTCTTCAAGTGGATAACCGGTTAGTTCACAACCCGACTTGTTGACATATTCAAGCTTGCCAGGGTCGCTCATAATAAAAATACCATCAATAGTAGCTTCTATTATGCGTTTATTTCTTTCTTCACTTTCGCGAAGATTGTTTTCGGCAAGCTTAACATGAGTAAGATCTTGTCCAATCAATAAAATGTATCCATCTTCAGAATATTGTGGGCCGGGGGTTCCAATTATATTAAAGAACATGGATGTTCCGTCTTTTCTTTTTAGAATGGTGTCAATTGAACTTATTCCTTTATCTTCAATTTCAATGTAAAAACGCTTTATCTCGGATGTGTTTTCATGACCCTTGGCATAGAATTCAGAAAAGTGAATTCCAAGAATTTCATCTTGTGTGAAAAGGCTGGAGTTTAAAACATGATTATTAACATATTGAATAATCCTATCTTTTACAAGTATTATCCCAACCGGTGCCGATGATATTATGCTATTAAGAAATCTTTCTTTATCAGTTAGTTGCTTGTTGATCTCAAGAATTTGTTTATGTTGTTCCTTGTTTTGTTGATTGGTAATACGGTGGTCAAAAGCCCCGGCAATTAATCCTGAGAATGTCTCCACTACGGTTTTTGCTACAGGACATTGCTCTTTATCGGTATTCCAAATTAAGACAACCACTCCATTAATTCCATTTTGAGTTTTAGTTGTAATAATATTACCCATTTTATTAGAGAATCCATAACTCGTAAGATCAGTACTGTTGCAGAAATGGTTCAAATTATCAAACCCTGAATCGGTTTTTTGGAGAAAAACTGAAATCTCGTCAATCGAGGATATAGTTATTTTTTTTGGAGAAGCATATCCATTTCCAGTTTTAAATGCCTTTGAGAGTAACTCAAAATTCTTAGACTCAGGATTTTCCCGATTGTATATTGCAACCATTGTCAGGTTACATGTATCAATAAATTCCCGGGTTATGGAATCTAATGAATTTTCAAGTCCATCAGGATGATTTAAGGAAGATGCTACCCGGTAGAGGAACTTTTGAACATCAAGACTCTTGTTAATTTGAGAAATGGTGTTATGTTGTTGATAGGCATTGCCCAAAAGTTGGGCTGATGTTGCCAGTAAGGCCTTTTCTATTTCTATCCATTGACGAGAGTAACTGCATTCATTGAAACTAATAAAGCCAATTTGCTCTTTCCCTGATAATAGGGGAAAAATCAAGCTTGATTTAATATTTTGTTGTTCCAGAATGGGATGAAGATCTTCAGGTAACTGGTCTTTTATGTTACTGGCAATGAATATTCCCTTCTCTTCAAGTGTTTTTTCCCATGAAGGGATATCGCTGTAAAGAACTTCCTGAAGCGCATCTATTTGCGGTGTTACATCTTTATTATTCCATTCGAAAGTGTTACGGTAAGCGTTGCCATTATTTGTCTTCTCAAAAATACAAACCCGTGACACATCAGCAAATTCACCAAGATAACTTAAAACCGATTCAATTCGCTGTTTAAAAGGTAGTTCAGAAATTAGTATTTGGGAAATAGAAAGAAGAAGGAATTTGTTAGAATCTGAATCTGAATTGTCTCCCTTTGAGGTCGGCAATCCCAAACCAGGCAATTTATTTAAAAGATTTTTTAATCGACGGTTTTCAGCTAATAAATCTTGTTCAGTTGTTTTAGGGTATTCAATCTCATTCATTTTCTCTTCCTTTTTCTTCGAAAGTTCTATTATCAATTCGCATTATTACGCTCATTTTATAGTTGAATGGGTTTTCTATAAAAATTACATTTCCAAAAATCAAATTAACATATTTTTATGAAACACTAACTAATAGCAATGTACAAAAGAAAACTAATAATCAATACATTCATTTCCATTTTATTATCAACAATATGTAAAGTTAATATTCATTATTCTATGAATTATTTATTTTTGACCGATTTTGGCATTATTCTGACCAATTGATAGTTTTCATAGTGTTTTTTATTTTCGTAGTTAAGACCGATAAAATATTCTTTATAAATCATAGAGTTAAGTGTTATATATAACAGGAATTATTTAATTTTGAAAAAAAACAGACACGTTGAAAGAAGGAATTGTAATAAAATCCACGGGTAGTTGGTACATTGTTAAAAGCAATGGATCAGAACCTGTTGCATGTCGGATTAAGGGTAAGTTCAGGCTGGATGAGTTACGTAGTACTAATCCTGTTGCTGTTGGTGATAATGTTACTTACGAAATTGATCCTGTTACAGGCAATGGTGTTATAAATAACATTCATGATCGCAAGAATTATATCATTCGCAGGGCAACTAACTTGTCAAAACAAATTCAAATTTTAGCAGCTAATATTGACCAGGCTGTTTTGTTGGTTACAGTCAACTATCCTGTTACGACTACTGTTTTTATTGATCGTTTTTTGGCATCTGCTGAGGCCTTTAATATTCCGGTAATTTTATTGTTTAACAAAATTGACCGATATGATTACAAGCATCAGAATGAGCTGGATACTTTAAGGGCGATTTACGAAAAAATTGGTTATCAAACCATGTCTGTTTCTGCTAAAAAGCAGGAGAACCTGGATGAAATTAAGGAATTACTTAAAGATAAAACCACCCTGATTGCTGGTCATTCGGGAGTGGGGAAAAGTACTTTAATAAACAGGCTTGAGGTAGGTTTAAATCTTAAAACAGGAGACTTGTCTGAAATGAATAATGCAGGTAAACATACCACCACCTTTGCTGAAATGCATTCATTATCGTTTGGTGGATATATTATTGACTCGCCTGGAATACGAGGATTTGGACTAACCATGATTGAGAAAGACGAATTGCACCATTTTTTTAGAGAAATTTTTGAAGTGTCGCAATTGTGTCAGTTTAATAATTGCACGCACCTTCACGAACCTGGTTGTGCAGTGAAAAAGGCAGTGGAAGAAGACAAAATATCCTTATCACGCTATAATAGTTATATTAGTATTTTACTTAATAAAGATGAAAAATACAGATAATATTTCTATTTTGCATTTTTAACCGGAATATTTCCGGAATCCTGAATGTTAATGAAAAGACTTTCCCTAATAGCTTTTATAAGTGTTCTGGCGTTAATTACGTCAAATGTATACTTCTACATTAATTCGTACCGTTGGCAAACTTCAACTCATCAAACCATGTTTGGAAAAACTGTAGAGGTTTGTTGTAGGTTAATGGAGAAAGATATCAAGGAAAAAGTGCTGTTTTTTGAGCATGTTTTTATTGATTATCAGAATAGGGATAATGATCTGGGTAATTTGGGGAGCCTTTTTAATGACGGCCTAAACGTAGTTACTATTACCGAAGCCAGTGGCACTTCCACTCATATAGAGAAAAGTTTTGATGGAGGAATTAACGTAACGAAAAAAAAGACTAATGTTCCTGCCAAGATTAAATTTGGCTGGGATGTTAAGGAAGATACAAATGAAATAATATACGCTGAAAGTTTTGAGGACTCAGAAGGATCGCTTCTTAATATTGAGTTAATTATGGATAAAGCTCTCTTTTTCAGGAGTTTTATGGAGTCATGCGAGTTTTCAGAATTTCATTTTTTATGGGTTTTTGATGCCAATGGTAAGATTGTTTTTAATTCTTTGGGAAATGAAATTCTGAAACCTGAATTTAAAAGTGAAAACACGTTTAAGCAAAATCAGGATACCGCTTTTACGCATCAGATACAGATGGGACAGGAAAAGGTAAGGGTGTTATCCGTGTTTCACCATTTTATTGGCGATAATAGTTCTGCTTATTTGGTTTTTTCATGTCCTGTTGATAATCTGACTCGTCCCATTCTTAAAATGTCATTCGTATACGCTCTGATTACCATTATAATAATAATTCTGATTATTGTATTCTTTGCAAATCATATCCGAAATCAGGCTCTTGAACAGGAAAGAGTTAAACAATCGGAAGTGGCACTGACTAAAGTGCTTCATTATTTGCCTACTGGTATCATTCTTATGGATAATAACCGAAGGGTTCGTCAGGTAAACAGGGCCGCGGTTAAACTGTTCCAACTCGAGGACGAAGACGTTGTTTTGGGGCAGGTGTTAAATGAAAATCTTCTTTTTTCACGCTTCAGAATAAAGGAAAAATATAATGTCACTGCTCAGGGCATACGTTATATAGTGATTGATACTTCTAATAAGGAAAGAGTCATTTTTAATGACAAAATCCCATTCTTCCTTCAAAGTGAAAAATTCTATCTGGAGTCTTTTCATGAGCTTACATCGTACATTCAGCCTGCCGATAAAGACTTGCATGGTTTTCAGAGTGGTTTTATGACCAATATAAGTCATGAATTACGTACACCTCTTAATGGAATTCTGGGAATGGTGGATATGCTGCTTAACTCACCTTCTTTGCCAGAACCAGAAAAAGAAATGACTATTCTTGCAAAACGCTCGGCTGAAACTCTTTTTGGCTTAATCAATGATATCCTGGATTACTCAAGATTGGAAGCCGGTAAATTTGAAGTTGAGTCAATACCTTTTAATTTAAAAGAGGAGGTTGACTCACTTATAAAGGAGTTTTTACCCGAGGCCCGGGAAAAGAAAATTGTTATTACAACCACTTTTAATGAAATGCTTCCGCTTGATTTTATAGGCGATCCGGTTAGATTCAGACAATTGTTAAGCAATTTGATAAATAATGCCATAAAATTTACTCCTTTTGGCACGGTTCAGATTGCTACCAGCCAGGCTAAAGCTGTTAACGGTGGGCCTGCTATCATGTTTTCAATAAAAGACAGTGGGATTGGCATAAATCAGGATCAACTGGAAAAAATATTTGAACCTTTTTCACAAGCCGACCTGTCGCTTACAAGGTCATACGGAGGAACCGGACTGGGTACTACAATTTCAAAGCATCTGGTACTCCTTATGGGCGGTGAAATTTGGGCTAAAAGTCCGTCAGGTCTATCTCCTGATCCACAGTATCCGGGTGCAGAAATCTTTTTTACGCTACCACTTAAAACTCGAAAATTTTCCAAGAAGCTTGATTTTTCCGGTATTTACTCTTTCGCACAGTTGAAATGCCTGGTCGTTTCGGATGATACTCTTCAGGTTCAGGTTATTTCCCGAAATCTTATTGCTCTGGGAGTCGATTTTAAAGTTCTGCCTCCCAGTAGGGAAACGATTAATTTACTTAAAGATAAAATCTTCCATATGGTGGTAATTGATCACCGTTTTGATCTTAATGGATTGGATTTTATGCAGGAGATGCATAATTATCAGTTACACAAAGATTTTCTGATAATTCTTCAAAGCAGTGATTTTCAGGCTTCAAACACCACTCTTGCTCATCGTCTGGGAGCAGATTTATATTTGCGAAAACCTATTGCAATTGCCACTCTTAGAGAAGTTTTGCTTAACAATTTCCCTAACCTGATGGCCCGCGAACGTGATGCTGCGTTATCAGTTCCTGAAGACCTGAAAATAATGGCCATTGAAGACAATGTGTTAAATCAGAAAGTAATACGAAATCTTTTCAGAAAAATCGGATACGAACTGGTTCTTGTAGCTTCTGTGGAGGAGGCATTTAAAAAACTTAACGGCCTTGAATTTGACCTTATTTTGGTTGATTTTTACATTCTTCAGTCAACCGATGGTTCTTTTATCTCTGAGATCAAAGAAAAAAAAGCCAATTGTCCGGTTGTAGTAATGGCCTCTTCATTCGATCTGAACGATGATACAAGAAACCTTTTGTTACATTACGGAGTTGACGATTTTTTGCTAAAGCCTTTCGACATGCAGCTTGTAGCTGAAATTCTGTTCAGGATGGTGGCTCCTTAAGTCAATTTATTCAATAGGTCTCGGCCTTAATTATCCTATATGCAATTATATAATAAAAAAAGATGGTGGAAATTTCTCTTGTTTCTTGGAGCAATTTTTATCAGTGCTTTTTCAATTTTTTACACCACATGGCTCACCGGCGAACTGAGAAATGAAGAAGAAAAACGAATGGGTATATGGGCCGAAGCCAACCGGTTGCTTATTACTGTGGAGGAACTTGGAACGGCCACAAACCTTGTTCTTGAGATTTTAAGAATAAATACTACCATACCCATCATTGTAACTGACAATAATGATAGTATTTTATGGCATCGAAATATTAGTATTCCGGAGAGAAATTATGATGTATTCCTAAACAAGGTGCTACAGAAAATGAAGAAGGAATGCAAGCCGGTTCCTGTTCATATTAGTGAAGGAGAAACTCAGTATATCTATTATAATGATTCAGTTTTATCCAGAGAGCTCCGTCTTTTCCCTATTGTACAGCTGATGATTATTTTCATTTTTATCATGGTTGCTTACCTGGCATTTAGTGTAACACGACGATGGGAACAGGATCAGGTTTGGGTGGGTATGGCCCGCGAAACAGCTCATCAGTTAGGAACACCTGCCTCGTCATTATTGGGCTGGATAGATGTGTTGGAGCTTAAAAATATCGATCCTTCCCTGATTGATGAAATGAAGAAGGATATTCAACGTCTGCAAACCATTACAGCACGTTTCTCAAAAATAGGTTCGCGTCCTGATAGGTCACCTGAGGACATTGCCGAGGTAATTGGCAAGATGGTTGCATATTTACGGCGCCGGTCATCGAGTCTTGTCCGATTTACGCTGGTTACCGAAGAAGGCCTCAACACCAAGGTGCTGTTAAGCCGACCCTTATTTGAATGGGTAATTGAAAACCTCTGTAAAAATGCTATTGATGCAATGGAAGGCGCAGGAGATATTAGTATTAGAGTTTTTGGGCAGAAAGATGAAATTGGGATTGATATTACTGATACGGGCAAAGGAATGTCGAGGAATGTGCAAAAAGCTATTTTTAAACCTGGTTATTCCACAAAAGCCAAGGGATGGGGCTTGGGTTTAACATTGGCGCGTCGCATTGTGGAACAATACCACAATGGACATATTTATATACTTGAATCAGCACCGGGCAAAGGAACGACATTTCGTATTTTTATTCCCCGTGAAAAGATGAGTTTATAGTTTTTATTTCTTTTTCGCTGTTGATTCTTATAAAAAAATGCAAGTTTCATTTATTCATTTTCAATATCACGAGTTTTTTGGATTCTCAAACCCTTGAAACACGGGTCTTTAATAAGTATTTAGTGATGGAGTTATACAAAATGCGAAAAAAAGCATAAAAACTTTTTCGCTACCTTTTAATTTTTATAACTTTGCAGAGTTTTTACCGGAGGGGAGATTGAAAAGATTCAAAGAATATGCGATAGCCTTTAAAGGGCTGAAAGATGGGGAGCATCAATTTGTTTATACCATCGATAAACTTTTTTTTGCACTTTTTGAAACACCCCTTTACAATGATGGGAATATAAAGGTAGAGGTGGAACTGACAAAAGGCAACCAGATGCTGATTTTCGATTTTCGGATTTCAGGTGAGATTGCTTCAGTTTGTGATAATTGCCTTGAACCTATTGATGTTCCTGTTGATTGCAACGGCAAATTGTATGTGAAGTTTGGTGAAGTGTATGACGAACCCGCTGAAGACGTGGTGGTGCTTCCTCATGAGGAACATGAATTCAACGTGGCGCAGATTATTTATGATCTGATAGTGACATCACTACCCATACGGCATTTACATCCTGTTGATCAACAAGGGAAGTCAAAATGTAATCCTGAAATGTTGGATAAATTAAAAGAGTACCTCGTTGAAAATGTTCCGGTCTCCGAAAGGAGAGAAGAAGAACCAGAGGAGGATCCTAGGTGGAGAGAACTAAAGAAATTAATTGATAAAAACTAGAAAAGAGGTTGAAAAATGGCACATCCTAAGCACAAAACATCAACGACCAGAAGAGACAAGAGAAGAACCCATTACAAAGCATCAACTCCTGCACTAGGAGTTTGTTCAAATTGTGGTTCAGCTATCCGACTTCACACCGTATGCGGTGAGTGTGGTCACTACAGAGGAAAACTTGCAGTTGAAAAAGAAGTCACAGCATAATTGTTCTGTATAAATGAAATTTAATTTGCCTCTGATAATATCAGGGGCAAATTTGTTTTAGTACCTTTTGGTCTTAAAAATTAGGAAAAAATTGTCTTCAATATTTGAGTCTTTTCAACTTTTTTTATAATTATCTCCTTTTTTTAATCAAAAAATAGATTCTTAGTAAACTTTAAAAACGCTGGTGCACGTGAGGTTCTAGAACCGAAATCCTCAGTCCCTGTGTTTGCCAATTATCATATCCATTTTATGCTAACAGAAAATGCCTGGTCCAGATGGCTCCAATGGGTCGGTTTTCACAATCGGCAGCCAGATAGATATACTGCTTTATGCCAAAATCTTTAAAATAGCAGGAAATGGCAGGCCGGTTGATAGGCCCTTTGATGATATAGCGTGCAGTCTTTTCAACTCCCGGTGGGATAAAAATGGTTATGGATAGAACCTTTTTTATTACAACTTGTTTATTTGATAATTAATAAGGGAGGATTAAAAAATGAAAAAAATGAAATGTTTGTTTATAGTAGTTGCCCTATTTATGTCAGGAGTTTTAATAGAGGCACAAAGCTTAAAGCTCGATAGCAAGAAGAGTGTTGTTGAATGGACTGGCAAAAAGGTAACAGGAAAGCACTATGGAAAAATTAGTTTTACTAGTGGTAGTTTAACTCAATTGGGTAGTTCTTATTCAGGAGGTGAATTTGTTGTTGATATGAATAGTATTACCTGTGAAGACCTAACTGACCCTGAAACAAATTCTCAGCTCGTTGGACACCTGAAATCGGATGATTTTTTTGGAGTTAAAAGTTTTTCAACTGCCAAACTTGCAATTAAAAGTGGAACCCTTAAGGGAAACGATCGGTTTGAGTTTACCGGTGATTTAACTATCAAGGGAACAACACATCCAGTAAAGTTTGTTGCAGTTCTTATTGATAAAGAACAAGGAGTTGGTTTTTCTGGCAAGCTGGTGGTTGATCGCTCAAAATATGATATTCGTTATGGTTCGGGTTCGTTTTTTCAGAATCTCGGTGACAATATGATTTATGATGAATTTGAACTGGACTTTAAAGTTTTTTTTGCCAGATGATCCTTGTCTGAGTTTATTCGATTTGTGAAGATTACTGTATAAATAAAAAGGGGGCCAAAAGCCCCCTTTTTATTCTAATGGTGAAATCTTAGTTAGCAAAAAGGATGTCTTCAACCCCTGTGTTAACCTTAATGGAAGATTGTTTTACTTCGATGTTTTGAGGCCCAACATTAAGTTTCATATTCATGGGAAACATTACCCCGTTAATAGTTTGATAATCCAAGAAAGAGGTAGTTACAATACCTTGGGGAGATGGGATTGTCTCTTTATATTTTAAGCCGTCTTTAACGCAGTAAAATGCAGTAACTGTATTTCCTGAAGGTTTTACTACTTGAATTTTATAGACTTGATTACCATCCAATTCTTCTATTCCAAGAAGTTCGACTTTTGTGGTATTGGAAAAGTATTCCAGTTCGGGGAACAACGCTGAGCTTTCTTTCATTTCTAGCAACATTTGACCATCCATAACCTCTTCGCCCATGGGAGATACAACTTTACCTTTTTCACCATCAAAAACCTGACGTGACATTACATTGCCCCCCATCAGCATTTCCACAAGAATTTTATTTGGGGCTTTCTGAGTTGTGTTAATTTCAATATCCGTACCCTGAATTGACATGGAGCCTTTTATTGTAACATCTTTTACAGATATAAGAGCTTCTTTTCCTCCAATTGATTGAATATACTTATCGATTATTGATTCAGCAGTTATTTCAGACGGAGCCTCTACTTTTACAACTTCATTTCCATAAAAATCATATTGAGTTACTTCTCCAGTAGATGAAAAAGCTTTCATGGATTCTCTAATTTGTGCAACATCACCAACTGCCAGGATAATGGCATTCTGTGGCTGAAGGTATTTATTAGCCATTTCTTTAACATCAGCAGGAGTAACGGCAGCTAACTTTTCAAGGTAGGTGCTGTAATAATCGGCAGGCAGCTTATAACGTTCAATATTAAGAGCAAACCGTGCAATAGTTTGGGGGTCTTCCAGTGAACGGGAAAAATTACCATTCATCATATTTTTCACAAGATTCAGATCTTCAGCCGGTACCAGTTCGGTACGCATACGAACCATTTCATATAGAATTTCGGAAAGAGCGCTGTCAGTTACAGAGGTGCGAACCTGAGAAGATGCAGTAAAGTTCCCGATGCGTTTATCAGCGTTTAAACTTGAGTAGGCTCCGTATGTATAGGCCTTATCCTCGCGCAGATTTTGGAAAAGACGAGCATTGAACGAACCACCTCCCAATATTTGGTTCATCACTGAAGCTTTAATGGCATCGGGATGGCCGGGAGTAAGATTTATTGTGTGGGTTACCTGAATGGATGATTGGTTAGCTCCGTCTTTGTTGGCAACTGCAACTCTTGGATGATCATAACTTACCGGAAATTGATAATAGCTTTTGGGTACCGGAGCCTGCTTCCATTTTTCGAAATATTTTTTGGTCTGTGCCTGAGCTTCTTTTAAAGTGATGTCACCCACAATAACTAAATAAGCAACATTGGGGCGGAAATAAGTTTGATGATAATTTTTGAGTTTTTCTATTGTTATTTTCTCAAGAGTTTTTTCGGTGATCAGTTCCCCATAAGGATCGTCAATCCCATAACGCAAAACTTTTGCTACATTGTTTGCAATTGTTCCCGGATCATCCTTTTCGGACTGAAGAGAAGTATTCATTTGTTTGAGGCTTTTATCCAGTTCGTCCTGCGGAAATAATGGATTAAGCAACACATCCGACATGATTTCAAGCAATAAATCGCTATGTTTTCTTAGTGACTGGGCATACATTCCATTAGATGAAGTATATAATGATGCTCCAATAAAATCAATAGCATCATCTATTTGTGCTTTGGTACGGGTTTCAGTACCGGAACGCATTAACGATCCAGCCAGAGAGGTATAGCCAGCTGCATCACCCTCGAAAATTGGATCTAAATCAAGAGTAAGATTATAAGAAACCATAGGCAGTTTATGGTTTTCGACAACAAAAACCTGAAGGCCATTTGGTAATTTGAATTTCTTAAATTCCCCGATGTGAATCTTTGGCGCCGGACCTGCTGAAGGAGGAGTACTCCTGTCGATTTGGGCGAAAAGACCTGTTGAAAACAGGCATAATATAATTATTGAAAATAACTGTTTCATTGTATGTGGTTTTTATCCAATCAATAATAAATGCAAAAATGACCCATTGTTAAAAATTATATAACAAGAGAGTTTAAATATTATTTGGTTTTTGGCATATAATAGAGAACAACCCTATTTTCGGGTGTGAAGTAATCACGAGCTACCCTTTGAATATCTTCTCTAGATACAGCCATGTATTTTTCAAGCTCTTTGTTAATGAGTGAAGCATCGCTAAAATAAGTATAGTACATTGCCAAATTTGAAGCTCGCTCAGCAATCCGTTGATTACCACCAATAATATCGTTTTCGAACCTGTTTTTAAGCTTTTGGAATTCTTGTTCAGGGATCAGTTCATTTTTAACTTTTTCCATTTCAGCATTCATAGCGTTTTCCAGATCTAGTGGATCAATTCCCATATTGGGGAAAGCAAAGGTAAGGTTGACGCAAGGTTCGTTAAAAGGAATAGGAAAAGAACCAACCTGAATAGCCAATTGCTGGTTATCAACCAATTCGCGATATAGTCGTGAGCTCTGGCCCGTTGAAAGCAAAGTGCCAAGCATCTCTAAAGCAAAGTAATCGGGGGTATTCATGGCAGGAGTACGATATGCCTGAAGTACTAATGGCAACTGGATGTTATCATAAACAGTGTCGCGTATTTCAGCTTTTAATGGAGGCTCAACAATGTTGGGACGAAAAATTTCCTTTTTACCTTTTGATATTTCACCAAAGTATTTTTCAACAAGTTTAGTTGTTTCTTTTTCATCAATATCGCCAGCTATTACCAACACAGCATTGTTGGGAACATAAAAAGTGTTGTAAAACTCATGAAATTCTTCATCTTTGGCAGCCATTATATGTTCCGGATCGCCAATGGTTGTCCAGCGATATGGGTGCTCAGTGAAAGCTCTTTTCATGGTTTCCATAATTATGGTTCCATAGGGTCTGTTATCATAGCTTTGCTTTTTCTCTTCTATTACTACGCGCTTTTGTGTTTGTATGCCAATTGAGTCAACAGTGGCATGCATCATACGCTCTGACTCAAGCCATAGACCAAGTTCCAGCTGGTTCGAGGGTAGAATCTCATAATAATATGTGCGATCGGCTGATGTGTTGGCATTAAGAGTGCCACCTGCTTTTTCCACGAATTTGGGATACTCACCGCGCGGAATGTTTTCGGTTCCCTCGAACATCAGGTGTTCGAAAAAGTGAGCAAAGCCAGTACGATTTGGTTGCTCATTTTTTGATCCAACCTTGTACATTACTGCAACGGTAACAATAGGAGTTGTTATATCGCGGTGCAAAATTACATGTAGTCCGTTATCAAGGTCGAATTCTGTAAAGTCAATCTTTACAGATTGGGCAAAACCCTGTCCGATAGCTATGATTAAAAAAGCCATCACAAACATGATTTTTTTAGCTTGTGTCATAAGGAAAAGTTTAGTTTGTTTGATATATCAATGAAAAGTGCTAATTGTTTTTATTGTTAATGAAAAAACAAGATGTAAGATTATCAATTTTGGATCCAAATTACGTAATTATTTAATAACTAATAATAATAACTGATAGTGTTTTCTATTATTATTCTATGCTATAACAAAATCGTACACTTCTCTGTTCACTATCGTACAATCAGTTAATGTTATGTTTTAATGAATAATGAAGATAATGTAAAAATCTATAGTTATTGATTTGAGTATATTCTAGAATCTGGTATTAAAAGAATATTCTTGGTCAATAATGTTTTGTTGTCATTTTATTTTTTGTGAAAGTTACAGGGTTAGGAATAGCTAATAAAAAGGTTTGGAACTTTAACAGATTGAAATAATTTTTGACAATAAAGTCTTTCATCATTATTTATACTTAGGTTCAGAAATAATAATCAGTCATAATTAGGAATCTACAAAGAACCATCTGTTTTATTTTTTACATTTGTATTCTAAATGGGTTTTTGTAATGAATTACTCAGGATCAGGTTATCATAAATTCATTTCTTTGAATAGGTTAGTGTAGTATTTATTTTTATCAGATGAAGGGAAGAGGATTAATAGTATCGGTTTTATTTATTTATCTGTTTATTACTCCGGGATGTAATCAGAAAGAAATGTGTTTGTCAAACCAAAATGCGATACAAACAGGCTTTTATTCGGCATTTTATTCTACTGATAAAGATAGTTCTCTGATTAATACCACTGTATATTGCGAGGAGAAGGAAGAGTTACATATTTATGAAGATGAAACTGTGAATAAAATGTTTCTCCCCTTATCGTTTGAGGGGGATGAGTCGGTATTTGTGATTTCTAACAATTCGCTAAATGATACAATATGGATTGTTCATTCCAAGGAGCTAAAGTTTATTTCCAGAGAATGTGGTTTTAATTTTGATTTTAAGATTGACACCGTGATGTTCACAAAAACATTTATTGATTCCGTTGCTTTATTCTACCCCAATGTTGTTTATGGTGAAAATATTGAGAATGTTAAGATATATCTTTATTAGCCTTTTTTTTGTAGGCCTGTTTCCATTAAAGGGGCAGACTGAAACAGGGAAGTGGGAGCCATCCAGGGGATTTTCGCTTGGAGTAAATGTGTCCGGACCCATCAATAGAATTTTCGATAAAGACCGATCAGGAATATCCTTTATATCAAGGATGTCGGTTAAAAATCAATTAATCTTTTTGGCAGAAGCCGGATACGAGAATATTTCTTTTGAGAACTCTCGCTATAATTATTCCTCTAACGGCTCATTTCTGAAAGCAGGACTTGAGTATGATGTGTTTGGAGAAAAGGAGTTGGGTAGTAACGACAACCTGCTTTTTGGTTTGCACTATGGGTTTGCTCTTCAGGAGCATAGTTCTTCTCAATTTGTAATTGAAAATGTTTATTGGGGTGATTATTCAGGTCATAAGGGAGCTTATACAACAAGTACTCATTGGATTGAATTGTCAGGGGGCCCTCGTATGGAACTTTTTAAGAATTTTTATATGGGATGGGTATTCCAGATTAAGGTGGCGCTTTACCGCAATAATCCGGATATTTTGTTGCCATACCTGATTCCGGGCTTTGGTAATGGGGATAATTCAATTAATGCAGGCTTTTCATACACATTGGAGTATATGATTCCGTGGAAAAAGGGTAGAGTTAAATAAAAGTCAGGAAAAGCAAACTTTCCTGATAGTATCTATCACCCCATTATTATTATTGTCAAATTCCGTTACAAAACGTGAGATTCGTAGTATTTCGGGATGTGCATTTTTCATGGCATAACTATGGCCGGCAACTTCCATCATTTCATAATCATTGAGAAAATCACCAAAAGCCATGATTTCTTCTCGGTCAAGACCAAGTTTCTTTTGAATTTTTTGGAGTGCAACTCCTTTGTTGGCGCTTATGTGCGAAATGTCGATCCAATCCTTGCCTGAAATTACTACATTGTATTGAGATGTGTAATTACGGAAGTGTGGAAAGCTGTTGGTTTCGGAGTCGATTGAGTCGTAGATTGCCAATTTTAATATGGTGTCATCCACTATGGTTAGGTCATCAACTAAAACAACTCTGCTGTAATACTTTTGTATTTCTTTGATAAATGCATCGTCTTTGCTTTCGAGGTATGCTGCATTTTTACAACAAAGAACCAGATCAGTAAAGGGAATTTTTCTGGCAATTTGAATGAATTTGTTAGCATCTGCCTGATCAAGAGGGCTAATATGTAAATCATGTCCCTGGTAGCTCACATAAGTTCCGTTTTCAGCAATGAAAAGGGTGTCCTGGGCTATGGGAGCAAAGGTCTCCTCCAAATTGTACAGTTGTCGGCCGCTGGCTACAGAAAAAAGGATTCCCTTATCAACCATTCTTTTGTGAAGCTCCCAGAAATCGGGATTGATTTTTTTTTCACTGTCCAAAAAGGTTCCGTCTAAATCAGTTACGACCAGTTTTATCATTTTTTTTGTGTAATTACTATATTGTTCTAAAAGTACAAACAATTTAGTTCCTGAGAATTAGGCTTATAGTTTTTTAAGGGTTGTTGGGTTATTTTAGTGTTATGTTTAAAGGCAAGAGACCAATAACGATTATAAAAAATGCCTAAAAGCAAAGGGGGTTAATCAATAAAACGACGAAGAATGTTTCCATACGCATCAATTCGCCGATCCCTGAAAAATGGCCAGATTCTTCTAACCAACTCAGAGCGTTCGAGAGAAATATCAACCACCAGGTTGTCCTCTTCTTCACTTCCCGCTACTGCTAGCATTTCGCCCTGAGGTCCGGCTACAAAACTATTGCCCCAAAACTTAATGCCATTGGTTACTCCTGAGGGATCGGGTTCGTGCCCCACACGGTTAACTGAAATTACTGGTAATCCATTAGCTACGGCGTGTCCTCGTTGAGAGATGACCCAGGCATCTTTTTGTCGGGTTCTCTCGTCTTTATTATCAGTGCTCTCCCAACCAATGGCCGTGGGATAGATTAACAGATCGGCTCCTTTTAGCGACATCAGGCGGGCTGCTTCGGGGTACCACTGATCCCAGCATACCAAAACACCGAGTTTTCCCACAGAAGTTTGTATCGGCTCAAAGCCCAGATCGCCTGGTGTAAAGTAAAATTTTTCGTAATAAGCGGGATCGTCGGGGATGTGCATTTTGCGGTATTTGCCAGCAATGGATCCATCTTTTTCGATAACCACCGCGGTGTTATGATATAAACCCGGAGCGCGGCGTTCGAAAATTGAAGTTACAATAACAACTCCCAACTCTTGAGCCAGCTTCCCAAAACGTTCGGTAGAAGGGCCTGGAATGGTTTCGGCCAGGTCGAATACCGAGGTGTCTTCTGTTTGGCAGAAATAAAGGCTGTTGTGCAATTCCTGTAAAACAACCAGTTTAGCCCCATTGGCAGCGACTGCGCGGATATTTTTTTCCAGTTTATTGAGATTTTCAGCAATGTTGTTGCTGTTGCTTTGCTGAATTAATCCTGTTTTAATGCTTTTCATGGTAGATAGGGTTTAATGTTCCCTCCGGCAGTTGCATGGTAACACAATGTAGGGAGCCATGTTGTTTAATCAGTGCCGAACAATCGATGCCAATAATCTCTCTTCCGGGAAAAGCCGGCTCCAGTTGGGCCAAAGCCACTTTGTCGAGCGGAGTGTTATAAGTGGGAACCAAAACAGCTCCGTTGATTATTAGAAAATTAGCATAAGTGGCGGGTAGCCTGTGGCCCTGATAAAAAACAGGTTTTGCGAATGGCAACGGTATTAATTTATAATTATCACCATCGCAGGTTTTTAGTGATCTTAATTCATCTTCCATTTTTTTCAATGCCTCGAAATGTTCTTCGGTTTCATCGTCGCATTTTACGTAGGCAATGGTGTGGTCATCGCAATAGCGGGCAAGAGTGTCGATGTGGCTGTCGGTATCATCGCCTGCCAGGTACCCATTATTTATCCAAAGAATGCGGTTAACGCCAAGGTTTTCTTTCAGATATGCTTCAATTTGGTTACGTTTCCATTCCCCGTTACGGTTGGGCGATAGTAAGCATTCCGTTGTTGTAAGAAGGGTTCCTTTGCCATCCGATTCAAGACTGCCACCTTCCAGAACAAAGTTTAGACGATTGCAGTATGTTACCTCTGGATGGAAAACCCCCTTATTAAACAGATTGCTGGTGATACAGTTGTCTTTATCGGCACCAAATTTCAAACCCCATCCGTTAAATTTATAGTCGAGCAATGTTAGTTTCCCGTTTTTTTCGATAAAAATGGGGCCAAAATCACGTGCCCAGGTATCATTGCTTTTTACAGCAATGCATTTCACCCTTTTGTTGAATTTATTATGAAGCAAAGGAATTTCAGCTTCATCGTTGACTAACAATAAAACCTCTTCAAACTTCGAAATGGTTTGAACGATTTCAGCAAAGCAGTCTTGTACCTCTTTGAGCATCTCCGACCAGTCGGTTTGAGCATGAGGCCAAGCCAGCATCACAGCGCATTGAGGAGCCCATTCGGGCAGGAATACGGTATTACTCATATAAATTGTTAATATCAGCAGCAGACAAATCTACCAGAAAATTACTCATTTTAGTTATAATGGCGTTAAAAGCTACCTCTCCTTTTTTTGCGGTTGATTTTTCAGGATTTCCCACTCCGGTATCGGCAGTTACCTGACTCCATTTTCGTTCGGCCCATGCCCATTTTTCATTGAGGGCGGTTATTGCGTATTTTTTTGCTTTCCCGCTGCCGGCTTCACATAATGGCTTAACCAGCGTTGGTTCAAGGTACATCATAAGGCTTGTTTCCATTTCGCCGGCATGTTCACCAACATTTTCAAAAAAGTCGGTCTCTTCAATTGACAGGTAATAATTGGTGGTGGCTATGAACATGTTGGGGAATTTTAATCCCAGCTCCCTGATCATCTGTTTAAAATCGTTGCCTCCATGAGCGTTTAATATAAGCAGTTTTTGGATGTTGTGGCGATTAAGACCATCAACAATATCCTGTAAAATGAGGAACTGGGTAGAGGGGTTGAGGTTTATGTCGAGAGGTATGTCAAACTGTCCGGTATTCACTCCAAAGGGGATGGTAGGCAGAACGGTGAGCTGGGCTCCTTTTTCCCAGGCCACTCTGGCCGCTTCAGATGCAACATGGGTGGCCAGCAGAATGTCGGTTGAATAGGGAAGATGATAATTGTGGGCTTCAGTGGCCCCCCAGGGTAATATGGCCAGGTTAATCCGGGCTTCTTTTATTTGTTTCCAGGTACTTTCGGCTAATAACCAGGGTCGCATAATTAATTATTTTTCGTTAATATCACTCTGAAGATAATCTTTTACTTCCAGGAATGCTTTTTCAAGGCGTACCATCCGGTCGATAAGGAAATATATCATTTGTGACCAGAGCTCCTGATTGTTAATATCGCCAGATTGTTCGGAATACACCCTGCAAACCTGTTCCCCGGTTTCTTTTTCGTAAACATAATTCCATGTTAACGGTTCTCCAAATTCAGATTCAAAAATTGATTTGCAGGCTAATAGTTTTTCGTAAAGGACTAATCGGCGGTCTTCATTGGAATGATTAATCTCAAGCGCTACCTGTGCTTTTTTTCGGTCAACATCAAACCTCAGATCCAATCCCTTTATACCGGTTTTGTCAAAAATCCAGAATATCTTTCTGCCCTTTTGGGCTGGAAGTCTGCGGGTTCGGTTGTTTAGCTTATCCCAGAATTCGAGCCTGATTGCCTTAGCTTCTTCTTTATTATTGTACATAAACTGATTTTTTAATTTTCTTCTTTCGTTTGATCCTTCCCAGATGTTAAAATTAAGAAAATGAGATAAGAAGTTCCTAATCCCATCATGGCAATACTGATATATTCCATAACAAGAGAAGGACTGTGTATCATCCCAAATCCAGTCACAATAAAGAGTACAGCCACAATTGCAAGCTTTAATCTCATTGGGAAATTATTTGATAAAGATTATCTTAACTTTTTCGTGAGTTTATGTTGGCAATAAACTAGAAACTATATTTAAACGATAAAAGTGTACGATGGTTTACATAGCTGGTGGTATTTATAGGTTTTCCTTTTGAGGTGAAAGTGTTACCATATTCTGCCTTGTTGAAAATATATTCAACACCCACCCACACATGAGAGCCAATGAGGTAACGTAGTCGGGGCGAGAAAATCATTACACTGGCAATATTGGGATCACGGCCAAGGCTTTCGATCACCTCAATAGCTTCGGATGCACCATAGTTTTTGAGATAGCCCGCAAAGAATCCGGGATCCCAGGTTTTCCCGGTAGTTCCCATGTCAAACCAATACGAACCGGTATTCAGAGGTTTATATCTGGGGTTTTCTTCAGTTGAACTTGTAACCCGTCCTACACCTCCTGGCATGACGTGTTCGGTAAGGTTACCACCGTAAATGGTTCCTCCACGAAAAACTACCGATCCACTTTTAACTCTTAGCGAAGCGCTATAATGAAAACTACCCATGGTGGTAGGATCTTTTTGTAAATTGATTTCATAAGGGATGGCAAGTGTTTTGTAACCGGCAGTTAAGCTACCCCATATAGGGCCAGTTCCTCCGGCTTTCATCTGAAAGACAAATTCCGGTAGTTCTGCTTCTTCGGTTCCTTTAGGAAACCCGGCCGATCGGAATCCGGCTTGCTCCATAATTGTGGCTGATAACTCCAGTTTATCGGTAGGTTTATAAATAAACCGGAGTTGCGGGTTACGGTTGAGAGGATGAATGGGTACTCCAACTCCTGCATTCAGTGTTTGAGGAAAGTTTTCTGGAATGAAGAAAGGGTGCCATGTTTGACCCGTTATGAGCCCAAACTTTTTATACCCAAACTGGATATAGGCATGGCGCATCTGGAAATCGGCATCGGTGCCGGGCAGGCCACCCGAGAAATCGCCTTCCATAATGGCAAAGGTGGTGATACCATTTACGGTGGGGCCTTTTATATGGAGGCTGAAGCGGCTGTGGGTGGCATCAATATCAAATTCACCCCGGCTGTTGATGTCATTGCCTTTGTCATCACGGTTGGCTGCAAGCGGGTATAATAGCAGGTGTTGATGGCGTACGGCTTTACTGGCTCTTGAGTCATGTATGACATCTACTCCCACAAACCCGTGGATTTCAATCTCAAATTTTTTCTCCTGACCAGCCAGATCCATTATAATCATTCCTGTCAAAAAAAGTAAAAGTAGTTGTTTCATGTAAAATGTAATTTCTATTTTAACTTGGTTTTTATATTCAGTGTTTGGGTTCATTTTTTTTGATTTATCATGTAAGGTTAGAGCCTGCGAAAAAACAAAAAGTATTTTAAAACACCTAAGGTTTGAGATAAAATGTAAATGATTTACTATAAAACAGATGAATGGGTTGTTTTTTGGGGATCGGATTACTAAGGTTAACTAAAATTCGTCTTTCTTTATTTATTTTAAAATGGATTCGATACATTTATTGTGATACTGTGTTCATCGCTTAGTTTGTTTTGGATTGGAACCAGTGCTTTAAAAATTTAGAAACTATGATTAAACAGTTTATCCGGGTTATTACTGCCTCCTGGCTTTTTGGAGGCCTGTTAATTATTTTGGCAGCAGTCATGGCTATGGCAACCTTTATCGAGAACGATTATGGTGGCGATGCTGCAAAGGCTCTGGTGTATAATGCCTGGTGGTTTGAGTTTATATTTTTTATTCTGGCTATTAATATGATCGGTAATATTTTTCGATTTAGAATGGGTCAAAAAGGTAACTGGTCGGTATTGCTGTTTCATCTCTCGTTTTTAGTAATCATTATTGGTGCCGGTATTACCCGGTATTTTGGATATGAGGGGACAATGCACATCCGTGAAAAGGCACAAAGCAACGTCATTATGTCGACAGAGGCAGGGATTGATGTACGTTTTATTTCTCAAGGGGAGATGGACTCGGTGAGCCAAACAAAGTTTTTTTCAACTGTTAAGCCCGGAATTTTTAAAGAAAAACTTAAGGCCGGAGGTCAAACAGTAGTTGTGAGAAGCATTGCTTTTGTTCCCAATGCTATATCTCGGCCTGTTGAGATGCCCGGCGGAAAACCTATGGTGGGAATGGTGGTCACCGATGGCAAGAAAAGAGAAGATCAGTTTTTGGAACCTGGAGGAATCCTGAAAATTGACAGCGTTACAATTGGCTTTGAGCCAGAAAAGGAACATATATGTCAGGTGTTGATTCAAAGTGATAGTAATACGGGCAGGCTTACCATATTATCCCATATTCCTGTATCGAAAATGCGCATGGGGGTTGAGCGTGCTGAATTTATTGCTTTGGAGCAAGAGCACTCATTTGAGCCGGGCCAGGTGTACGATTTTGGTAGTTTCCGTATTGTGGTGAGTTGGTTTTTCCCTTCGGCTGTTATGCAGCCCATCAGCATGGTGGGAGAGTTGGGTCATGAACTTCAAAGTGCAGTGGTTTTTCAGGTTACCCACAGGGATAAACTTTATCAGGCAGTGGCATACGGTAAGCCAGGAAGAGAGGGAGAGCCTTCGGTTTTAAAGCTGGACGGTAATGCTGTTCTGACCTTTCAATATGGCTCTAAGCCTATTGAATTGCCTTTTTCTTTGTACTTGGATGATTTTATTCTGGAAAGATATCCGGGTTCAGAGAGTCCCTCCTCATACACCAGTCGGGTTACACTATCCGACCCAAAAAAAAATGTGAACCGGAAAGTTGATATATTTATGAATAATATTCTCAATTATAGGGGTTACCGGTTTTATCAGAGTTCGTATGATACCGATGAAAAAGGAACAATTTTATCGGTAAATCATGATGCCATCGGCACAATTGTAACGTATATCGGATATTTCTTAATGAGTATGGGCATGTTTTGGGCGTTGTTTGCCCGTAAAACCCGTTTCCGCCAGCTTATGAATAAGGCTGGAGAGATTTATGAGCAGCGAAAACGTACGGTGACGCTGCTTCTGCTGTTGCTGGCCATGCCACTCATAGCCCAGTCGGGAGACGTGACGCCGGCAGTGGATGCCGCCCTGGCTGAACAGTTTGGGTCGTTATGGGTTCAGGGTAATGGTGGACGCATCAAGCCGCTGAATTCCCTTCATCAGGAGATTGTGGTAAAGCTCGTGAAACACAATAGCTTTAAGGGTCTTTCTTCTGATCAGGTTATCCTGGGGATGCTTACCGCACCGGTTCAATGGCAATCAGTGCCTATAATCACCGTTAAAGATCCACAAATAAAATCTGTTCTGGGGATAACCGGGAAAAAGGCGGCTTTCAGGGATTTCTTCACGGCCGATCACCAATATAAAATTCATCAGTTGGTAGATGGCGCTTACCGTAAGAATCCCCCATCACGTGATAAACTGGAACAGGAGCTTATCAAGGTTGATGAGCAGGTCAACGTGTTTTATATGGCTCAATCAGGCATTATGCATCGGGTTTTTCCTTCGCCTATGGCACTGCATTTACCCTGGTACGGGCCTGATGCAAACCCTGAATCATTGACATGCAGCGACAGTTTGTTTGTTACATCCGCCATGCAAAGCTTTATAAAACTTGTTCGGGAGGGAAACGCTTTAGGAGCCTCTAAAGTTCTGGACGAA
Source organism: uncultured Marinilabiliaceae bacterium (assembly GCA_964608615.1). Lineage (GTDB taxonomy): Bacteria > Bacteroidota > Bacteroidia > Bacteroidales > Marinilabiliaceae > CALEUX01. Next base: position 3,738 of record CAZSQG010000035.1, on the reverse strand, counting down.
TTAAGTGTCTACCAAAATACGCATGCCGAAGAATTACTGCCTTCACCAAATCATCTCAAATTAGAGCTGTTTTACAACCGTCTTAATATTTTTTTATGGCTGGCTACATTCTTTTTTGCGCTTGGAGGGATCTTACTCATGCTCCAATTGGTAGCACTTTTAAAACCATCGCTATACTTTAAATGGGTGATGAAAGGAGGCAGCCTGCTACTGTTACTGGGCTTTGTGTATCATACCTTTGGATTGGGTTTAAGGTGGATTATTTCGGGTCATGCGCCCTGGAGTAACGGTTATGAGACTATGATTTTCATTGGCTGGGCCATTCTGCTGGCCGGATTCCTATTGAGCAGAAAAAGCAATATGGTTTTGCCCATTACAGGTTTGTTTGCTGGTATTGTGCTGATGGTGGCCCACCTTAGTTGGATGAATCCCGAGATAACTAATCTGGTGCCTGTGCTTAAGTCATACTGGCTCACGTTGCATGTGGCAATTATCATTGGTGGATACGGTTTTCTGGCGCTTGGCGCCTTGCTGGGCTTTCTGAATCTTCTTATCACCATCTTTACAACCCGATCGAACTACCTACGCCTGCAGTTGACCATCGACGAGCTGACGGCCATAAACGAAATGGCGCTAACGGCCGGCCTTTACCTGATGACTATCGGTTCCTTTCTGGGTGGTGTTTGGGCCAACGAGTCATGGGGCCGCTACTGGGGCTGGGACCCCAAAGAAACCTGGTCGCTCATTACCATTGTGTTGTATGCTTTTGTGATTCACATGAGGTTTATTCCCGGATTAAGGGGAGGGTTAGCCTTTAATACTGCTTCGCTAATCACCTTTTCGTCGGTTATAATGACCTATTTGGGTGTAAATTACTACCTCGCAGGACTACACTCATACGCTGGTGGTGATTCTGTTCCTATTCCGACTTTTGTTTACTACTTAGTTGTGGTTGTGGCTGCCCTGATTACAACCGCACGATATAAGCAGGGGAGGATGGAGAGGAATTTTGGTGGGGAGATTGGGGTAAAATAGAATCTTAATTAGCAACGTTTTTATTGATAGTTAAGCCCTCACAAAGTATTTCTTAAATACTTTGTGAGGGTGATTTTGTAAGAAATTTGCTAAAAGAATGAGATTAGGATTGATGCAAGTCATGTAATAATAACCATAGCTAAACCCAGTCGGATTAAGGAGTTATTTATGATAAGCTTGAACTCAAAACAAAGACTTAAATGACCTTTAGCTCTTTGCCAATCTTAATAAAGGCATCTATTGCCTTGTCAAGATGCTTCCTTTCGTGGGCAGCTGATATTTGAATACGTATTCTTGCCTGTCCTTTAGGGACAACCGGATAATAAAATCCGGTAACATAGATCCCTTCTTCAAGCAGACGTGCAGAAAATACCTGAGAGAGTTTGGCCTCGTAAAGCATTAGGGCAACGATGGCCGAATCGGATGGCTTAATATCGAACCCGGCCTCCTTTATTTTGTTTTTGAAATAAGTTGCATTATCCATAAGTTTATCGCGCAACTCCGTACTCTCCTCAAGCATTTTAAAAACCTCAATAGCAGCACCGGCAATTGAAGGTGCAAGCGAATTACTGAATAGGTATGGGCGGGAACGCTGACGCAGAAATTCAATGATTTCTTTTTTACCAGTTGTATAACCTCCCATGGATCCACCAAGCGCTTTCCCTAATGTTCCGGTAATAATATCAACTTTATCCATTACCTGATGGTATTCGTGCGTACCACGACCGGTTTTGCCAATAAAGCCAGCTGCATGACTGTCATCTACCATTACCAGTGCATTGTACTGCTCTGCAAGACTACATATCTTATTCAAGGGGGCAATATCGCCATCCATAGAAAACACGCCATCGGTAACAATTATTCGGAATCGTTGAGCTTGCGCCTCTTTGAGTTTTGTCTCCAGGTCGCTCATGTCAGCATGTTTGTAACGGTAACGAACCGCTTTGCACAGTCGCACACCGTCAATGATGCTGGCGTGGTTCAATTCATCTGAAATAACGGCATCTTCATCTGAGAAAAGAGGCTCAAACACGCCACCGTTGGCATCAAAGCAGGCTGCATATAGAATAGTATCTTCAGTGTTGAAGAATCGGGCAATGCTTGCTTCCAACTGTTTGTGGATATCCTGAGTGCCACAAATAAAACGAACCGATGACATGCCGTATCCGTGGGTTTCAAGTGTTTTGGAAGCGGCTTTTACAATGCGTGGATGAGATGATAGTCCAAGGTAGTTATTGGCACAGAAGTTCAGCACCGTTTTTCCGTCCTGAATCTTTATCTCAGCATCCTGAGCAGAGGTGATTATTCTTTCACTCTTAAAAAGACCTGAGTCTTTAATTGTCTCCAATTCTTTCTGAAGGAAAGCCTTATATTTTCCGTACATTTTGTTATTCTTTGATGGTGGATTAATTTTAAAATGATATTAATTCACAATGATTACTTCATAAAAGTAAACAAGGGTTGTTGTAATAACAATGATGAAAAGCAGAAAAAAATCAACCCAAAAGAACAAATACGTAAACTAATTCAATTTAATATTTTCAATTTCCTCTCGAATCAGGTTCCATTGATTATCATCCATTTTAGGTCCTATAACCTCAATAACCTTAGCCGCCATTAATGCGCCAATCTGCCCACATTTTTCCAACGAAAGTGTATGTATTAATCCGTAAAGAAACCCAGCAGCATAAAGGTCGCCTGCTCCTGTGGTATCGATGCTTTTGGCGGGGACCACATTAACTCTGAATGTTTTGTTAAAATGTTTTATTAAGGAACCATTAACTCCCTTTTTCAGAATTGCTATTTCACAAATTTTAGCCATATGATCAAGGGCCTCTTCATTTTCCAGCCCTCCTGTAAAAGCCTTTGCTTCTTCTTCATTTGCAAAAAGTATGTCAACGTATTTCTCAGTCATGTCAAGCAGAAAATCCAGGTTTTCTTCTACAACGTTAAAGCTTGCCAGATCGAGAGATATCTTTAGTCCATTTGATTTTGCTCTTTTAAGCGCTTCCTCAATTAATTTGCGGTTTTGAACCAGGTATCCTTCAATATGAAAATAGGCATAACCCGAAAAAAGATCATGTGGCAGATCTTCGGCCGAAAGTTCAACTGCTGCACCCAGAAAAGTTGCGAAAGTTCGTTCTGAGTCGGGCGTAATCAAAGCTAAGGCCCTTCCTGATTCAGTTATGCTTTCCAATAACTTGGTGGATATATTTCTGTTTTGCATATCCTGCCTAAAAAAATCACCCCAATTATCACGTCCTATCTTACCCAAAAAACCTGTTCCTACACCAAGGCTTGCTAAACCATGAATTGTGTTGGCTGCCGATCCCCCGGAGGCCTGACTACGTTCATATTTTTTTGTGGCCATTTCAACCTGGTTAGCCATATGACTGTCAACCAATTGCATACTTCCTTTTGGAAGAGAAAATTGTTCTAAAACAGATTCATCTTCTAATCGCATTAGTATATCAACCAATGCATTTCCCATGCCTAGCACTTTTCTCATTATAACTCTTAATTAATTATACTTTGCAAAGATGAAATTTTTTTGCAAAAGAAGTTGCATAATTAAAGGAAACCTTATAGTTTTGCAGGGCCATTGAAAAAAGAGCTGGTATTTTAAGGCTTATGAAAAGGGCAAAATTATTCCTCAGTAGCTCAGTTGGTTAGAGCGGCGGACTGTTAATCCGTAGGTCGTAG
>CAZSQG010000034.1:0-37461 GCA_964608615.1 uncultured Marinilabiliaceae bacterium | reverse complement strand
CCTCACACTCCTTAGTCCTGCCTGCTGGACACAAGTGTATATTGAATGCGACAGCCTTACCATTAGCAATATTTCAGTAAATACTGGAAACCTAACCCCAAATCGCGATGGAATTGATATAGTGGATTGCCATAATGTGCTTATTGAAAATTGTGAAATCAAGTCGGAAGATGATGGAATTTGTTTTAAGAGTGGCAGCGAGTTTGGTTGTAAAAATGTAATCGTCAAAAATTGCGTTATTGACAAACTGAACGTTAAAGCAGGGAATTGTTTTAAACTTGGAACAGATGGACTAGGCTCATTTATGAATTTTGATATATCGCTTCTTATACTAAAAAATGCATTTCAAAATTCAGCCATCGCAATTGAATCTATGGATGGAGCTGTAATTGATAACTTAAACTTCGCCGATTGCGATATCACCAATTCAGGACAAGCCATTTTTATTTTACTGGGCAACCGCCAACGCACCGTTCCTGGCAGAAAACCACGAATTGGAACCATTTCCAATATTGAATTTAAGAACATCACCGGAAGTGCGTTCACCCAGAAATACCCAACTATAATCACCGGTATAAAAGGTCATAACATTCAAAACATCACTTTTGAGAATGTGATGTTTACGGTGAAAGGTGGTGCCATTTTCAAAGAACCTAAGGTAATTGAATATGATGGTACCTATCCTGAAGGCAGTAAATTTGGAAACACTAATGCTATGGCATTTTTTGTACGACATACAGATAAGATATCATTTATAAACTGCAAAATTGATTCAGAAAAACAGGATGCCAGAAAGTGGCTCGAAACTGAAGATGTAGAACAAGTGGTTATAAAATAGCATTTAACTATATAAAGAGGTATAAAAATCACTGACAAAACCTTGGAACGTCAAATAACCTGGGCTAAACACCTCTTTATATTATACTTGCAACCAAAGCAGTTATTGTTATTCATACTGAATTAAAAGCGGCAAATTTGAGTTCCATAAGATTGTATTTATTTTAGCATGAGTAAATCGCTGTTTTTTTTCAACCCTACCTGCGAAATGGCTGTTGCTAATAGTCAGGTTTCGTATATGCCACCTTCGCATTTGCGACAGTTCGAAAATAATCTGGCTTCAATGCCGAGCTTTTTTGCTGACGAAAACGATTCGGTTCTTACCCGTGAGCCTGTTCCTCAAGCTTTTATTGAATACTTGCAGAAATTAGGCTTTAAAACACCAGTGTTTATTCAATCATATGAAGAGCTTCCCGCAGATATTCTTCCATTAAATTCTTTACGTCCCTGGGGCTGGAGTCCGGCAGTTCACAATATGCTAAAGCCTTTTAAACCTTTATGCAATTTAGAATGGCTTAAACATCCAATGTGTAATTGGGAACCACATCACCGTTTACTTTTAAGCCGGGAAACCGGGTACAGATTAATATCACAAATTCAGGAAATCAGAGAAAACAGCTTCGATTTAATTGAAATACCGGCATTACCTCAAAAGCTATCTTCCCTCTATGATATTGAAAATATTATTCACTCCATCAGGCCTCCTGTTATTCTTAAAACCCCTTGGAGCGCATCGGGTCGGGGATTATTCAGGATCCGTGATATTAATGAGCAGGCAGAGAATAATCCATGGGTAAAATCAAAACTTAGGCAACAGGGTTTTTTGTTTGCCGAACCTTTTCTTGATAAGATCTCAGACCTATCCTTTCATTTTTGGATTGATAAAACAGATGTCCATTATTTGGGATATAATTTTTTTGAGACCAATGCTATGGGGCAATTCTTAGGTTGTTACACCCATTTCCCTCCTCAGTCATTGGTTGATGTCTCCATTTTAAAAGAAGCTATCAAACAAGGATCTCAGCTTTTAAAAGAAGCTTTGAAAAAGCTGAATATTAATGAAGACTATCAGGGACCTGCCGGTGTTGACACAATGGTATTCCGAAACAAACAAAACCAAATTAAACTGCATCCCTGCATTGAAATAAACCTGCGTCACTCCATGGGTTTACTAAACATCCACTTAAGGAATAGAATTCATCCCTCGAAAAGAGGTAAATGGGAAATCTCAATGATTGAACCCAAAACATGGGCTGAAATGAACAAAAGAAACAATTACGCAACCAATTCTATTTTAGAAGACGGATTAATTGCAAAAGGAATTATTGGACTCACTCCTGCTCCACAAAAAAAAGGTTTTATGGCCTGGCTAAAAATGGAATCTTAAGTTTTCCTTTGGTGAGTAAATCTTTTGTGTACTGGTACCCCACTTCAACAATTTCATCTACCTTATCAAAATCCCAAAAGGTAAAATCAATTATAGCCGAAGGTTCAATAACAAAATCACAATGTATTTTTGAGGTCCTAACATTTTGATCAATCCCCAAAGTAAAAGATCGTTCGGCAATATCACGAATACCATTAAAAGTTTTAACCTCACCCACTGGATTAACATTCACACCAATAAGAAATTGGCATTTTTTACGTATGGAATCGGCTGGCAGATTATCGAACATTCCTCCATCGATGTATGTAGTTCCGTTAATCTCAATAGGTGCAAAAACTACCGGTACAGAACACGAAGCTAAAACATACTCAATGAGCGGCCCGCTGCTTTTTACTTCTTTAATACCTTTATTCAAATTTGTCACCGATATATAAAGCGGCTTCTTAAGTGAAGAAAAATCATTAATCGCAACAAATTGCTCAAGAATTTTCTTCAAACCCTTCATTTCAAAAAAACCATTTTTCCAAAAAGCCATCCCCAACATCTTTACAATAGGCTCTTTATTCATAATATTTTGAATCTCATCCGGTGTAAAGCCAGATGAATACAAAAGTCCAACTAATGAGCCCATACTGGTACCTGATACAATTTGAGGATCAACACCATGTTCCAAAAGGGCCTTTAACACACCAATATGAGCATAGCCTCGCGCACCGCCTCCACTCAACGCAATTCCTACTTTGCTTGAAAATACCTTCCAACCTGATTTTTGTCTAATTTCCTTTTTAAATAACCAGTCAAAAAATTGCATGCTAGAAATTAATTATGAAACATTCTTTTTAGAATAAAATTAGGTGTTTTTATTTAAGTGCAAAAAAGCCGGTAAAAAAACCGGCTTTTTCAATTCCTAATTATTGGTTTATTGAATTTTATAAACTACCAATGCAGAATAGGTGTTAATACCCTGACTTGAGTGGGCTGAATACTCAATATCAATAATTTGTTCAGCCTTAATCTTTTCGTCATCAAGGAACTCGTTCATCTGGTCATCCAAAGACTTGTCATAGTCGTCCAAACCAGTGTACTGAAAATGTTTGGTCCTTACCTTCTCCATGTATCAATATATTTAAATTAATTTATAAGATATCTATAATTTGTATACGCAAACAAGTTTGATAGGATACATAAAAATGATTTCTTTAATCAACAAATAGAAGACCATTCATCACTGATTAATACAAGTTAGGCAATTAAGTAACATAATGCAATTGTAATTAGGTCAAAAAAAGACTCTAAATAAATTACAATGGGTAAATTTTTAAAGCAGGTATTATATGTAATTGTGTCTCATTGTGGCCACCGGAGAAATTTGTTTTGTTTTTTGTGTCATGACAAAAAAGCAATCCCGCTTTTTAGCGGGAGAGAACTACCTAATAGAATTATTACCTGAATCTCTTAGTATCATTATTGAACCAAAAAAATGATAAAACCTACTTGAAGTATATACTAAAATAAATTGCTTGTCTCTGACATCACAAATATTAAAAGCTGGAAATTTACCGGCCGTTAATAATTATTCTCAAGGATAATGATAAACAGCAAAGTTAGGGCTTGCCTAATAAGGCATCCCTAACCCACAGATGGGAAAATCGCAAATAAATAAATCAGTGACATTGGCAAGTGGTATAAACCAACCCTGGCATATATTCCTAAAGGGTTGTGCGTTCATCGGGAATTGCCTGAAGTAAATCTTTCAGATATTCCCAATACTTCTCAACCGATGTAATCAGCACACGTTCATTAGGTGAGTGAGCGCCTTTAATGGTGGGACCAATGGAAATCATATCGAGTACGGGATATTTGGCTAAGAAAAGCCCGCATTCCAATCCGGCATGTATGGCTTTAACATCAGGTTTAATACCAAACCGCCTTTGATAACTTCCAACAGCAATATTGAGAATTTCAGACTGCGTATTAGGGGCCCATCCCGGATATCCGTCGGAATGGGAAACCTCTGCCCCGCCCAGTAAAAACACTGATTCTACCATATTAGCCGCATCAATTTTGCAACTCTCCACCGAACTTCTTTGTGAGGTTGTAACAAAAAGATTCTGATCCTTAATTTTGACAGAAGCCAGATTAGTTGAGGTTTCAACCAATCCTTCAATTTCGCTGCTCATTGAAAGAACACCATGTGGTAAGGCATAAAGAGTATTAAGCAAGCGCAGTTGAAAAGCAACCGTAAAAACCCTTGCAGGTAATTCAAATGATTCAAGTTTAAATGTAATATTTGGCTCAGTATTTTTAAATTCCTCTTCTAATTCCGACTGAAACACATTAAACAAAACCCTTAATGTCTCTTTTTTATGATACGAAACAATTCCTGTTGCCCATGCTTCGCGTGCAATGGCATTTCTAAGGTTTCCTCCATCTATTTCAGCTAAACGAAATCCAAGCTGATGTGTAATATCCCATAAAAACCGGTTCAGAATTTTATTGGCATTTCCAAGGCCGCAATTAATATCATCGCCCGAATGCCCCCCTTTCAGTCCGGAAACCGAAACTTTGAAAGCAAAAGAGGAATCCGGCACTTTATCATAATCCGGTATGAACTCACCAACTGAATCAACCCCACCGGCACACCCAATAAACACAATTCCCTCATCTTCGGAATCCAGATTTATCAGTATTTTACCGGTAAAAAAAACCGGTTCTAATCCAAAAGCCCCTGTGAGTCCCGTTTCCTCATCAATAGTAAACAAGCACTCAATGGGTCCGTGGCTGAGTTCTGAGGAATCTAAAACAGCCAATTGATAAGCTATTCCAATCCCATTATCGGCACCTAAGGTGGTACCTCTTGCTTTAACCCAATCGCCATCAATATAGGGTTGAATGGGATCGGCTAAAAAATCATGCTCCACATCACTATTCTTCTCACAAACCATATCTACATGCGATTGCAGAACCACGGTTTTCCGGGTTTCGTATCCTTTTGTTGCCGGTTTTACAATTAATACATTACCGGTTTTATCCTGATGGGTCTCCAACCCGTGTTGCTTACCAAACGAAATAAGGTATTCGATAATCAATTCTTCTTTTTTTGAAGGTCGCGGAATTTTGCAAATTTCCTCAAAATAATTCCATACTAAAGCAGGAGATAACGTACTAAGTCTATTCATATTTTATATTATAAAATTGAACGGCTATTGACCTTCAATGCCATTCAATAATTTTATTCAAAGTATAACAACTGAAATATTAAGGTAAAACTATTGCACTAAAACGAGGGTATTCCTGAGAACAGCGATAAAAGTTCCTTAATTTCCTCTGCCTTTTCAGGATTCCCAAGGGTTTCATATGAATAAAGCAAATTATTTAGCATACGTTGTACTATTTCATGACTCGGACAAGGTACAAAATATGAAAGTCGCGGTTCAATTTTTTGTTGTTTAACAAAAAACTCAATCTCCTTGCGGCCAAGTACTGCTCCCTTATTAATTGGATTAATATAAAACAACACTGAAACATCCCCACCTTTATCGGGATAAGGCAAATTGCCAGTATCATCCATATAACATAATATAAAGTTCTTTGGAAGATTCACCCCGTAAATTGGTAATCCAAGCCTTTGTGCAACAACAGAATATAAAACGGACAGAGAAATAGGATTTCCTTTATGCGTATCAAGAACATCACATATAAAGGAGTTCTGGGGCGCCATAAAATTGCTGTTGTTCCTCGAAAAACTATGAACATCAAATAAAATATGATTTATGATGCGAACTTTCTCAAGGGCTGTGAGGTGATCATTCAACTCAAGCCATACCTCTTTCCTGAATTGATTTATTCTATCGTTTAGGTCTTCATACTTAAGTTCAGGATACTGGTATCTTGAAACAAGCCAGGCTCCATATAGTAAATCATCCTCCGGATTATTAAGCCATGTACGAATGCGCCCCTTAACATCTTTAAACTGAAGGGTATGAATAAGGTTCTCCAGTCGTTTTTGGTAAGTAGCGTCAAATGTTGATTCCCAGGCTTTTTCAAGCTCAGGTACTATATCTACTTCTTCTTTTAGAAGTTCTCCTTCAACCGTACTGAAAATTTCCTGGCTAGGATCATCTAAAAGAGTTATTAATGCTTGAATCTTATTCTTTTCCATATAAACCAAAGAAAAAGTTACTTTGAAAGAGATATTAATATATATTCAATCAACTCTTTAACCACTTTTTTATAGTCTTTACTGAAGGTTCCAGCCAGTCGGTTGGCAATAATTACACAAACAGTGGCTGCTTTATGACCCAGTAAAGCTGAAAGACCATAAATGGCTGAACATTCCATTTCAAAATTTGTGATACACTGATCACCATACCTGAAAGAGGTTATGCTCTCATTTAAATTTGGCATCCGTAAGGGCAATCGAATTACTCGTCCTTGTGGCCCGTAAAACCCAGGAGCTGAAATTGTAACACCGGGTATCATCTTTGGACCATAAAGAATTGAATAAAGATCCGGATCACAATTTACAGTATAAGGAGAGGACCAACTGCTTTTCCATGCCACATGTTGAATAAAAGCTTCTTCAAATTTCAAATCACAAACACTGTTGCGATTGGCATAGAAATTTAACAGCCCGTCAAATCCAATAGCTTTACTACTTAACAACCAGCTATCAACAGGTATGTCTTGCTGCATAGAACCGGAGGTTCCGATTCGAACAATTGTTAAAGCCTGATGTGTTGATTTAGCACTACGAGTACTAAAATCTATATTGACTAAGGCATCCAGCTCATTTAATACAATATCAATATTATCGGTTCCTATTCCGGTAGAAAGAACAGTAAACTCCCTATTGTTGAATAATCCAGTCTTCCAAACAAATTCGCGATTTTGCCCCTGATGTAAAACCTTATGAAAAAAAGAGGATACTGTTTCAACTCTGCCGGGATCACCAACAAGAATTATTGTTGATGCCAGCTGACCAGGTTTGATGTGCAGATGGAAAATAGATCCATCCGGATTAATAATAAGTTCAGATTCCGGAATTCTTACCATTTCAGATTATTTAAAATTCAATTATTCATACTAACGAATAACTCCTTATTATACAAACAAAATTGTTATAATAACTTGTAAGACTTCTTGACTTTATTTATTTAATGTAATCCATTGATAAGTCCTTCAAATTAATAAATAAAATTTGAATTTCACACTGTTTTCTTATCAACACCCCTGTTAATTAATCTTTATGCTTTTGTAAAAAACGCTGACGGATTAATTAAATATAATAAAAAAATAAGATAAAATCAAGCAAGCAATAAATGGTAGCTTTTAATAAATTTAAGCTTCAAGCTTTTTTATAACAGTTATTTATATTTTATTGTTTATCAAAGTGGACCAATCCAAATAGATATTACCGAGTTTCTTTATATTTTTGTAAAAAAACTGATCAACATGTTACAAAGAATTCAAACCTTATACCTTTTAATAGCATTTGCTATTACTGCAGCATTGTTTTCAATGGATCTGGCTCAATTTGCAAATGAAACAGGGCTTTTCAGACTTACTGCTGATGGCGTTTACACCATTGATGCCGATAACAGACTTGTGATGCCAACTCATGCCCTTACTATCCTACTAGTTGTTGCGGAATTGTTATTGCTTGTTATTATTTTTTTATACAGGAAAAGGATTCTCCAGATAAGATTATGCGGAATGAGTTTAGGTCTGTTAATAGGATTATCTGTTATGATCTATTACTTTGGAAAAACTGCTTCGAAAGAACTGGGTGCTGAGCATAGCTTTTCGTGGGCAATGGTTTTACCACTTATTGCCATGGTCTTTGTTTTTTTAGCCATTAAAGCCATTGGAAGAGATGAGGCTCTTATTCGATCCATCGACCGCATCAGATAGAGCTTCAAACAAAACAAACATAGTTAGATTCTTCAGCTTGAGAAGGATTTTAGAAATATCGCCGACTGAATTACCCATGCAGTCGGCGTTCTTTTATTTCAGGCAATGCTCCTTAAACAAGCAATAACCACATGTTTCCTCGTGAGGAGTCTGGGTAAAAGGTGTTTCTTTATCAAAAAGGGAGAAAAGCAACTGGTTTAATAATTCCATAAAGGGTTCTTTTAAAAGCTCCAGTGTAATTTGTTCCGCACTGTTTCTATCTTTCTTTAAAAGAAGATCCATTGAAAAGTCTTTATTGAACAGATGCTTAACCGATATAACTCCGGGCGCAATTGGTTTATCTTTTATTTTATCTTCAACAATAACACTGTAAAGTAAGGTTTGAAATATGGCCTTGGAATTTGAGTGTTTGCTGGGATCAAAAAGCTCGGCAACATCCTTAATCGATTGTCCGGCCTGACCTGTTTTGTAATCAATAATACGAATGGTGTCACTTCGTAAATCGGTGCGATCAATGGTTCCCCCAATATTAACTTTTCTTCCATCCGGCAGAGTAACCACGCTATGAACCTTTTCTTCGAGCGATATGAGTTTAAAGGGTGTTGCCTCTTTCTCCTTTATCAGAAACTGTTTGATGTACTTAAATAATATTTCATAAACCAGGCTGTTTTTTCCCTGCAGGTCAGCAAAAACAGTTGACTTTTGACGTATAAACGGAATATTGGCTACAAACACCTCATTCATCGTATCCTTAATAAGGGACTTATTATCCAATATAGATTGCAGATCAGATGAAGCAATAACTTGTCCGGTAAACGGAGAATAGATTTTCTCCAGAATTTGGTGAAACAGATTTCCAAAAACTCGTGGATCAAGGTCTTCTCCAATGGTTTCAGGTTCTTTTATGCCCACAATGTATTTAAAATAAAACCGAAGCGGGCATTCAATATAGGTACTCAAAGCACTGGGCGATAGCGATTGAGATCCACCAAGAACCCACTCATTCAATTTATTCGTGACCTCTTTGTTTTTAGATGCTTCAAGTTTTTGGTAGGCAGGAATATTAACTTTTTGAATGGCTGTTTCAATATTAACATCGCCAGGATACTCATAATAAAGCTGTTGTAAAAATCTACTCATCTCACCTTCGCCGGTTACAGTTCGGGTAGTGGAGTAAACAAGTTTAACTTCGTTAGCCCTGTTAATAATGCGATAAAAATAATAGGCAAAAATTGCATCCTGATTGTCGATGGTTGGTAATCCATGTCCCTTTCGCAGATTAAAGGGAACGAACGAATTAGGGGGCGATGTGCGCGGGAATACCCCTTCGTTCATACTAAGAATGATCAGTTTATCAAAATCGAGAGCCCGGGTCTCAAGAAGTCCCATAACCTGAAGACCACTCAATGGCTCACCTTTAAAAGGAACGGTTTGCTGTTCGGCAATTCGTTTAAACAAAAGCATCCATGTTTCAGGAGCTGGCTGATGTTGCTGATGCGAAAGAATATCAGATAATCTAATAATAACAGTATAAAGATGGAAAACAAACTCCCGCTCAAATTCAGTGTTTTCCTTTTTTTCGAGTTGCTTAAACACATGAAGCAGTATGTCGTTAAGATATATGGTGAGTTCAGCAGCTGTTTCAACTTTTCTGAAGATGATTTTTGAGAGTTCTGAATCGCCTAGAGATCCCTTTTCAATAAAAATATGATTTGAGCCAACAATTTTTCTAACCAGTTCGCCTTGTGTCACCCCCATAACGGTCGCCATGTACTGATGCCGCAGCAATGCCAACAAAGGTCGGTGATAAAACCATGTTTTACCTTCTTTGGTGGTTCGAGCCGATTTTTGAAGCGATAATAAGTTTTCGATTAAACCATAAGCAGGGGTGCTTTTTAAAGGATAACCCAGAGTTACATTGATATTGTTTATCTCTTCGGGTATGGCATGCAGTGCCGCGAAGAGCTGGTTTTCGTCGGCAAGAATCAGAGCCAGGTTTTCCTCTTTGGTAATAGTTGCGCTTTGATTCTTTAAAAAATCATGTGCTATCTGAGCCTGCACCAAGTCGTTGGGAGCTGATGTGATGGTTATAGCAGGAACATGATCCGGATTGGGATTTTGCCAGTCGAGGGGAGGTCGAAAGTCAATAATATTTTGTTTGACAAAACGAATGGCTTCATGATCGGTAAAAGGATTGATTTTACGTTCACCACCACCAAGATCCATGATCCATTGCGGGTAATCCCAAATGAACGTTGCCTTTTTCTGAATATTCAAAAAATGAAACAGTTTTTTCTCACACTCATTAAGCGCATTAAATCCGGCAAACACGATGCGTTTGTAAGGCAGGTTCACCGATTTCTCTTTGATGATACGTTCGGCTGTGGCTCTGTAAATCATGCCTTCGTAGGCTTCCCCTTCAGCTATTAATTCCTGGTTAAAAACAGTATAAAGCTCAAACAATCGCTCCCATGTATTAATAAATTCTTCCTGATGTTTCGACAGCTTTGGTACACTAAATGTAATCCAGAAGGAACGAATGGCTTCGATTTGCTCTTCAGAAAGATAACTAAAGTCATCTTCAAGCGCTTTTAAATCGGCCAGGTTGGTAAAAAGTCTTTTGGCATTAGCCAGATATTTATCAATATCATTAAAATCGTTGAGTAACATCTCACCAAAAGGAAGAAACTCGTCAATGGTGATATCCGATTTCATGATTTTTTGGTAGCAAATGTGAAGCTTAAACAGAAGACTAATGCTATCGCTTACCGGGATTGGTGTTAACTCGCTAAATAATTCACTGATGGTTAATGTCTTTGGAGCCCAAATGGGCTTATCCACTTTTTGACTAAGGTGTCTGTTGAAAAATAGTCCTGCTCTTCGGCCCGGAAACACAAAACAAATATCGCTTAACTGTGATAAATGATTTTTAATATGATAATCAGCCAGTAGTTCCAAAAAACTTTGCATAACAATTGAATTTGCTTCATTTCAAATATAGAAACATTTCATGGATTTTTGAAAAAAGGGCAATTTTGAGCCAATAATAAGTATAGACAAAAGAAAGATAAAGAAGAGTTACAAATCAAGTTTAAACAAAACCCGTAAATAGCTTGAAAGAAGTGAAATAACAATACCCACACTGTTTTATCGGTAATAATTAGGCCTTTAATATTGGAATGATTGAGATTGCGACATTATTGCCATATCTGGTAATTTATTCTATTTAGCATTAAAAAAAGGGAACTATTCAGGCACTTTTAAAAGTTTGAATGAGATAGAAATTTACAGCAAAGTGCGAAAAGGAAAACACAAAGATTTAATTACTAACACTTTGCGATTCCTGCAAATAAATAACTTTGCGACCTTTTCGGTTAAATTTTATCATGTATATGAAACGAGCCATGAGTAAATTTCCACACACAGGAGAATAGCCTCCCGCCTTTCGGCTGGGACCAGGTTGTCCCAATTCGGGAATTATCAGGTGAGTAAAAAAAACAAAACATAAACAGATGAATGTCTACAGAATAACCCTTATGAATAGTTACAAAAATTCAATGATTAATTAATAAATGAAGCCCAAAAAGCTATTGAACGCAGCAAAAAAAAACGAATATTATTACAATTATTATCCAAGACTTGCAGATAAAGAGGAGGCTGGAGAAACTTGTTACTATAAAGAAAATAATAGTACTTGTTTCCCATTTTTTATTATTAAATAACTTATTAACTTTGTATTGTATCCGATGCAAATATAAATCGTAACCGCTTTATTTGTGTATCGGATTTAAGTTTTTATACATACCCACAAAATTAGTTAAATAAAGTTTTGCCGAAAATTATATAATTCGGAACAATTTAAAGAACAAGTATTATGGCAAAAAATAAAAATTATACTGAAACCAGTGCTGCAATTACTGTAACACAGTCGGATTTTATAAGGTTAACTCATCTTATTCAATCATTGCGAAAAAATAAAATCGTTGACATGCAATATTTAGAGTTTCTAGGTATTGAATTACAAAGAGCTTCAAAAATTAATTCAAAACTAATTACACCTGATTTTGTAACTATGAATTCAGTAATGAATGTTTTATTTTTAGAATCAGTTAAAACAATGGAGTTACGTTTAGTGTATCCTAATGAGGCCGATTTTTCTAAAGGGTTAATTTCTGTCCTTTCTCCTTTAGGTTGTGCATTATTGGGTTATAAAGCCGGAGATGTTGTAACATTTAAAGCTCCTAAAGGAGAACAAAATGTAAGGATTGAAAAGGTGATTTATCAACCGGAAGCAAATGGAGAAGATTTATAATAGCTAATTTGTTATATTAAATTCAAGTATCATGGAAAAAGATAAAATTGGAATTGATGCCGGTAAAATTTGGCAAATACTTAACAAAAATGGAAATCTTAAGATCGTTGATTTAAAAAAAACGACTAAAATGAATATTAAAGATATTTACCTTGCTTTGGGTTGGTTGGCAAGAGAAAACAAAATACATTTTCTCGAGATAGAACGAGAATTGGCAGTGTGTATTATCCATTAAAGGTATTGTGGATATAGGCGATATTCAATACAAATTACGAAGTAAAAGAAACCAAAGAAGTTTCATCTTCGCAATATAATGTTATGCCTTATTTATTATGAATTTTCAGTTATTTCATCATTCAACAATCACCCTTTATAAGTATTGATACGTTTGATGGGTATTGAAAATAATGCATGTTATAAATAGCAATAACACATAGATAACTCTCAAGTGCAGTTATTAGGGCACAAGAGCTGAGAAATCAGCCGGCAGTTACCCCATAAACACTTATAATAAACAAAAAAAACGATAATTATGAGGCGATTACAGCTTACAAATAAAATTATTCTTATTATTGGAATAATCTTTTTTTTATTATCGCGATTTATTTTGTCAGTACCCGACTGGGTTGTCCGTTTTATCGGAGTTATTTTATTAATAGCAATTTTTGCATTGACATTCAGCTCAGTACGACTTAAAAACAATCAAGAAAATTAATTAATAAACTTGCTCCCTCCTGCCTTTATATTGAACATTGCCTTGTAAGAGTTTATCAATCGTATAGAAAACCGAATGGTCGTATTCGGGATGTAGCTTTAATTCAATCACGTCGTGAAGTTTCTCCAATTGATTCACAATTTGTATTAATTGCTGATCTTCATTTACCAATAGGTACATTATGCTTGTAGTACCTTCGCCAATTGAACCGCACAATATGCCTTCGAGGTTGTAACCGCGTCGGGAAAACAAACCGGTAATGTGCGACATCACGCCGGGGTGATTGTTAACGAGCAATTCTATTACGGTATAATCTGTTTTTTTCATCTGTTTATATTTTGTTTTTTTTTGGTCAGATAGCCTCCCGTCTTTCAGCCGGGACAGGTAGCCCCTATTTTTCGGGGGAACTCGTATCAGAAATAAGATTCTTCCACTTCTTTAGAGTTTCATACTCTTGCAAGTTTCATCTGTGTATACAAAAAAGCATTATCCAATCATTGTTTTATTCGCCTCACCCGGAGGTACCATTGGAAAAACATTCTCACAATATTTTATTGGTACATTTATAAGTACCGGTTCTGTTGAGCTAAGGGCATTTTCAAGTTCTTGTAGTGGATTACGGGATTTCTCCAGGTCGACCGCACGCAATCCAAAACCTTTTGCTATTGCAGTAAAATCAGGGATTGATTGAAATTGCGATGCAATGTATTTCTGTCCAAAAAACAATTCCTGTTGCTGTCGCACCAATCCCAAACAACCATTATTGAAAAGCAGGATGGCGATATTTGGTTTGAGGTCGGCAATAGTAGCCAGTTCCTGAATATTCATAAGAAATGAACCGTCGCCTGTGAAACAAACAACTTTTTTATGCGGATTGGCCAGTGCTGCACCAATGGCCGTTGGAACTCCAAAGCCCATTGTTCCCAGGCCTCCAGAGGTAAGAAAAGTACGTGAATGCGTTATGGGGTATTTCATCGCCACCCACATTTGATGTTGTCCCACATCGGTGGTAATAATTGTGTCGGGCGGCACACAGCTGGCTACCGCTTTTATTATCGACAATGGATGGAAGAAATCTCCATTCCCGGGTGCTTCAACATAAGGTAAATCCCTCATTTTCTTCTCAATGATACTAATCCATTTTGGCCGGCTGTTTGTTTCAATAAGTGGGTTAATCGATTTTAAGAAAACCGTAATATCAGCATTTAAGCTAGCGAACGAGGGTTTAATCTTATTGATTTCTGCTTTGTCAATATCAACATGAATGATTGCCGCATTTTTACAGAATTCAGAAACTTTACCTGTAGCCCTGTCGTCAAACCGCACCCCTAGTGCAATTACAAGGTCGGCTTCTTCGATGAGTTGGTTGGCATATTTTGTGCCGTGCATGCCAATCATACCCAGATATAGCGGATGTGTGGGCGGAAAACACCCTAATCCCCTAAGCGTTGATGTTACAGGAATAGTATTTTTTTCAGCCAACATCAATAAAAGGTTCTCCGCCTTTGATTCGATAACCCCAGCCCCAACAAGCAAAACAGGCTTTGCAGCATTATTAATCATTGCAGCAATTTTGGTTGCAGTTTTGGTTGGAATATTAGTTTTTTGTGTGGCTGATTTGAATTCAGGCCATTGTTCAAACTCACATTCTTGTAACTGAACGTTCTTTGGAACATCAATAACCACAGGGCCGGGTCTTCCCGATTCGGCAATATGGAAAGCCAGCGGAATCACATCGAGTAATTCGGCTGCCGAACGTACAAGAAAATTGTGTTTTGTGATAGGAATGGTAAGCCCGTATGTATCTATTTCCTGAAAAGCATCGGTTCCCATCATGGCAGTAGGAACTTGTCCTGTAAAAGCAACTACAGGTATTGAATCGAGCTTGGCATCGGCAATAGCCGTAAGCAAGTTGGTTGTTCCGGGGCCTGATGTTGCAAAGCAAACGGCAGCATTGCCTGTGCTGCGCGCCATGCCTTGCGCTATAAAACCTGCGCCTTGTTCGTGACGTGCCAGAACGTGCTTTATAGTGCTATCGTACAAAGCCTTGTATAACGGGAGGTTTGCACTGCCGGGGATTCCTGCAATAGTTGTAATCCCTTTCTGTTCGAGCAAACGAACAATAATTTCTGCTCCTGAGTGCTTCATGCTTTGAATAGTTAAAGTTAATAAAAGCAAAAAACCCTGTCGGTTTATCACCGGCAGGGTTTTGTTATTTAAAATAATTACAATCCTTTATCTGCGGTGAACACATAATAATCCCACGACCACCACAGTGACCACACTAAAAAGGATATTTGACATGTTTGTATTCACCTTGTTTGATTTTAATATTTTGCTAATATAATTAAAAAAAACAATACAAAAACTAAAATGTAAGAATTTGATCGAATCGGTAATCCAGTCGGCCAAAAAGCCCATAGTAGATGTTTCTGCTCCTTCAAAATAGGGATGGTTTTTGAAGATTCCGCATCGCGACATACATGTTCCGCAAACCTGAACCGGCACTCCACAGGCAATCAAATCGCGAAGCATTTGAGATAAGTCCTGATCATAACCAGGAGGTGGCTTCAGTATATCGCGTGCCAAATCAACAGAATCATTCATCAGGAAAATTCTTACTTCATGTCCTTTCTTCTTTAGTGTATCAGCCAGGCGTAACCCGTTCCATGTTACATCAGTATTATCGTATGGTTCACGATTAAATATGAGTAAAACTTTCTTCATTGATTTGATTTTGTCAAGTTGAACATTATACTTTTGGCCTTATTTTAATTATTGATTTAACCCTCTATCCTAAATGGTTTTTGAGTACAATCAGCAATCTCTCTTTAAAATAAACGTAATTGAGCCACAAACAAATCACCAATCCAATAAGCGTTTTTCTCCCTCCAGAGCTTTAATGCCAGATATTTCTTGTGACACTTCAATAACGCCTTTGTAATTTTCTTGTTCATCACGCACTGCAAAATACTGAATAAGAATATACTCTCCCCTCATTTTAATCCAAAAGTCGGCTTGTGTTTTTTCACCAGCTCTAAACGATTCAACAATCTGTTCAACTATATGTACACTTTCGGGTGGGTGGCAATTGCTAACATCACGACCAATGATAGCTGTTGTACGGGGAAATATACGTTTTGCAGGCGAAGAAAAATAACATACTTTATTATTTTCATCCACATTACAATATGTATCGTAAAATTTATTATATTTAAGACATAGTGTCGTTTTAAAAAACTGTCAAAGACAGGTTTGCAAATTCAGAAAAATGAATTAGTGAATTATGAGTATTCTAAAAAAAATAATGCCTCCTGATAAATGGCTTTTTTTAGTTATAGTAAGTTCGTCTTTAATATTAGGCCTGTTTTTGTTTCTATTTTACATATCAAATGCACCATCATATCTTTCAGATGAACCAAAGACTTGTGTAAACTGCCATATTATGGCTCCCCAATATGCAACATGGATACATAGTTCGCACCGCCAACAGGCCACCTGCAACGACTGCCATGTTCCACAAAACAATGTTTTTAACACCTATTATTTCAAAGGAAAAGACGGCATGAGGCATGCCACCATTTTCACCCTTCGTGCCGAACCACAGGTAATACAAATAAAAGACGATGGTAAACATGTGGTACAGCAAAATTGTGTGCGATGTCACAGTAACCTTATAACCGACTCGAAAATGAATGCCATTCATTCAGAATTTCATTCAAACAGAACAGACCGAACGTGCTGGGAATGTCACCGAGAAGTCCCTCATGGAAGAGTAAACAGCCTATCGAGCACTCCAAACGCAAAAGTGCCACTTCCCGAAAGCCCTGTACCCGATTGGCTTAAACAAGCACTAAAAAAACCCAAGTAATAATGTAGAAAACGAAAATAATGAAACCATTCAGCGAACAAATCAAAGAAAAACCCTGGAAAGGCTGGGTTCTGTTTTTCGGAACAATTGTTATAGTCTTTTTTCTAGGATTACTGGCTTCAAGTATCATTGAAAGAAGATCCGAAGCGATTTTTGCCTATGCTCCAAGAAACGATTTTTCTCAGTTTGAACCCCGAAACGAGAAATGGGGATCTAATTTCCCCCACGAATTTGAGTCGTACTACAAAACATCAGATACTAGTTTTAGGAGTAAATATAATGGCTCGGTAATGATAGATGAACTTGAAGATGACCCGAGAATGGTTATTCTTTGGGCCGGATATGCATTCTCTAAAGAATATAAACAGGGACGTGGGCATTATTATGCTGTTGAAGATGTTCGGAATATTTTGAGAACCGGTGCCCCCAACGACAGTGTAAGCAGTCCGATGCCTAATACATGCTGGACGTGTAAAGGCCCTGATGTTCCAAGAATGATGAACCAGGAAGGCATTGCGGAATTTTATAAAGGCTCGTGGGAAAAATGGGGTGCCGAAATCGTAAACCCAATTGGCTGTGCCGACTGCCACGATGTAAACACCATGCAATTACGAATTTCCCGCCCTGCTTTAGTCGAAGCTTTTGAACGACAAGGAAAGGATATTTCAAAAGCCACGCATCAGGAAATGCGTTCGCTGGTTTGCGCTCAATGCCATGTGGAATATTACTTCAATAAAGAAAAAATTGAAGGAGTGCAATATCTGACTTTCCCTTGGGACAACGGGATGACGGTTGAAGATGCTGAACAGTATTATGATAAAATTAATTTTAGCGACTGGACTCACCAGCTCAGTAAAGCACCAATGCTTAAAGCGCAACATCCCGGATATGAAATTTACCTTACCGGAGTGCATGCCCAAAGGGGCATTTCTTGTGCCGATTGCCACATGCCATACAAAAGTGAAGGTGGTGTAAAATTCACCGACCACCATATTCAAAGCCCGCTTAATAATGTTGCCAATTCGTGTCAGGTATGCCACCGCGAGGAGACAAACATACTAATTGCCGATGTATATGCACGTCAGACAAAAATAAAGGAAAATGTATTAGTGCTTGAAGACTTGCTGGTAAAAGCTCATATCGAAGCAAAAACAGCATGGGAAAAAGGTGCTACACAAGAACAAATGAACAGCATTCTGCAAGACATCCGCCACGCTCAATGGCGCTGGGATTATTCAGTAGCAAGCCATGGCGGAGCGTTTCATTCACCGGTAGAAACCGGACGAATTGTGTCAACCGGCATTCATATTGGTCAGGAAGCAAGAATCAAACTGACGAGATTGCTGGCCAACTTAGGATATAATATAGAGGTTGAGATGCCTGATATTTCAACAAAGGCAAAAGCTCAGGAGTATATTGGCCTTGATATGGCGCGGCTGAATGATGATAAAAAAACATTTCTCGAAACAACCGTTCCTAAATGGGTTGAACAAGCACGTAAACGTGAGTTAAACTATTAATAACAAACAAATAAACGGATTCAAACAAGAAGATATTGTTCTTCAAATTGGTGGAACATTTGAAAAATGCTAATTATTTATTTAAATTTTTAATGATATGGGAAAACAAGGAATTAAAATTTCATCAGTTGATGTAAAAAAACTGTTGGAAATGTTAAATGCAGCATTAAGTGAAGAATGGCTTGCATATTATCAGTATTGGATTGGGGCAAGACTTATGGAGGGCCCTATGCGAAGTGAAGTTGAACCTGAACTTTTATTACATGCCGACCAGGAATTAGGTCACGCTGTTTTGGTTGTTAACAGGATTATTCAATTAGGAGGTACGCCAGTAATTAATCCTGCTGAATGGACAAAATTAGCTCGTTGTTCGTACGATGAACCATCTGACCCTTATATTGAAGTAATTCTAGAGCAGAACTTAAAAGGAGAAAGATGTGCAATACAAAGGTATCAGGAAATTGCTGATCTTACAGCAGGTAAAGACCATTCAACTCATCAAATGGCAGTACAGATTCTTAATGAAGAATTGGAACATGAAAATGACATTGAATCATGGATTACCGATTTGAATCGAATGAAAGAAGAATGGAAAAAAATTAGAATGTAAAAATTAATGGACGCCTGGTAAAAAAGACCCTTGTGCGTAACACTGATGAGGGAAAAATAACAGATGGTGTTGGCGATTACTTTACTTTAGAATAAATTTTAAGTTAATCAGCTGCAATACTATTCCTGAGTGTTTATTGAAAACATTCAGGAATTTTTATTTCCGTATTATTAATAAGCCAAAACAGATCAACTAAAGGAGTCAGGTTTTTGCATAATCTAACCCCGACACTTCATCAATTTTGACAATAAAGTACATGGCTCTATAGTAACCTATCCCAGTAGGGTAAGCAGAGTATTAATAAGAAATCTTAAAATGAATTAATTGAGTATTAAAAAAGAGATCCTCTACTCCCCGTCCAATAAATCAGGTCGCAATTTGCGAGTGCGACTAATAGATTCCTCTTCGCGCCAATCGTCGATGGCTTTCTGGTTGCCCGATAAAAGCACATCGGGTACGCGCCAGCCATTATACTCAGCAGGACGTGAATAAACAGGTGGGGCCAGCAGGTTATCCTGAAAAGAATCGGAAAGTGCGGATGTTTCATCAGAAATAACACCCGGAATCAACCGCACAACGGCATCAACCACCACAGCAGCAGCTAGTTCACCACCAGTCAACACATAATCGCCTATTGAAATTTCTCTGGTAATATAATGTTCCCGGATTCTATGATCAATACCCTTATAATGACCGCATAACAGAATAATATTACCCTTAAGCGAAAGAGCATTGGCTATTTTTTGATTAAAACGCTGACCATCGGGGGTCATAAAAATAACCTCATCGTAATGGCGTTCCGATTGGAGTTTCTGAATCAATTTAGCAACAGGCTCAATTTGCATCACCATACCAGCCCCTCCCCCAAAAGGATAATCATCAACTTTTTTATGCTTATCGGTCGAAAAATCCCTAATATCGTGTAGTTCTATCTCAACCGAACCTTGTTCCTTTGCACGTTTAATTATGGATTCACTAAAAGGACCCTGGAACATATCAGAGAAGAGTGTTAATATATCAATTCGCATGGCCGTATGATAAAATTTGAACGCAAAGATAACAAACAACACGTAATGTGCAGAAATTTCGATTTTTTAAACAAATATTTTTGAGCATTGCTTGTAATGTGATATATTCGTAGATTATATTATTAGGTAACTGTTTTCAGTTATATGTAGCACCCCGAAACACCTATGGTGATGGAAGAAAATGAACTAAACAAATCCTCCCTTGAAAAGTTGGATTTGAATTCGGAACAAGAAACCGATAAAGCACTGACACCTTCTGATATACAGACTGAGGAAGAGACTACCTTAGAAACAGAAACTTCTGGCGAAAACAAAGAAGTTATTCCGGTAGAAAGCCAATTATTGAATCCTCCTTCTGAAGAACAGCCTGAACTAGATACTCTTAATGTCTCCGGGAAAGAAGTTATAAGCCAGAGTGAGGAAAATGATGCGGAGAAAACCAAAACAGTGGTTATACCAGAAGTTGATGATCTGGAAGCATTAAGCCGTGAGAAGTTACTCGACAAATTCAAGGATCTGTTTAAACATAACGCTTTGGCGGATGTAAGATTTATTCTGGAAACCATACGTGAACTTTTTGAGAAAGCAACGAAGGAATCAGAAGCAGAAATCCACAGTAAGTTCATTGAATCAGGCGAACCTGAAGAAAACTACACACCTGTAATTGACCCGCTGAGTAAAGAGTTTTCGGGCCTGTTACATGAATATAAAATTAAAAGAGATGAGATTCGATTGTCTCTTGAAAACGAAAAAGAAAAAAACCTCCAGTTAAAATATGAAGTTATTGAAGGAATAAAGGATCTTCTGAACCGTCAGGAATCTTTAAATGATACATTCCAGGAATTCAGAACCCTTCAACAGCGTTGGCGTGAAACAGGGCCGGTTCCTCAAAACAAGATACATGATTTATGGGAGACGTTCCACCTTCATGTTGAGAACTTTTATAACTACATTAAAATAAATAATGAGCTTCGCGATCTTGATCTGAAAAAGAATTTTGAAGCCAAAGAGGTATTATGTGAAAAAGCAGAAGCACTAATTCTTGAGCCTTCGGTTATAAAAGCTTTTAAAACGCTTCAGAAATACCACGATCAGTGGCGCGAAATTGGTCCAGTGCCCCGTGAGAAAAAAGAAGAGATATGGGAAAGATTCAAAGCAGCAACTACCAAAATTAACCAGCGTCAGCAAGAACATTTTGATTCGCTGAAAAACCAGTTAAAGAAAAATCTGGAAGCCAAGACAGAACTTTGCGAAAAAGCTGAAGCACTTATACTAAATAGCATAACCTCTCCAAAAGAGTGGGAAGATAAAAGCAAACAACTTATTGACCTGCAACAGATTTGGAAAACAATTGGATTTGCTCCAAAGAAGGAAAACAACCTGGTTTATGAACGATTTCGTAAAGCTTGCGATGAGTTTTTTAATCAAAAACGTGATTATTTTAAGAACTATAAAGAAGATCAACTAAATAATTTTCAGCTTAAAACAGAGCTCTGCATTCAGGCAGAAGCAATGAAAGAGAGCAACGAATGGAAAAAAACCACCGACGAATTCATCCGAATACAAAAAAGATGGAAAGAGATTGGTCCTGTTCCGCGTAAACAATCAGATATTATATGGAAACGATTCAGAGAAGCCTGCGATTATTTCTTTGATCGTAAGTCTCAGTTTTTCAGCCATATTGATGTAGAGCAGGATAATAATTTAAAACTTAAGGAAGACATTATTGAAGAACTAAGTAAATTTGAACCAAAAGAAGATAGTGAAGATTGCTTCAACACCCTGCAGGATTTTCAACGTCGTTGGTCTGAAATTGGTTTTGTTCCCATTAAGGATAAAGAACGGATTAATCAGGAATTCAGAAATTTGATTAACCATCAGTTTGACAATCTGAATATGGATGAAGAGAACAAAAACATCCAGAAATTTCGCAATAAGCTTGAAAATTGGAAGAGTAGCAACCAGTTTAACGAGAAAATTGGTCTGGAAAGAAATAAAATAATGATTAAATTGAAGCAGCTCGAAAATGATATCGTTCTGTGGGAAAACAACATCGGGTTTTTTGCCAAATCAAAGAATTCGGATGCCTTAGTACGCGATTTCAATCATAAAATTGAGAGCGGTAAACGAAACATCAAATTACTGAATAAGAAATTGGACCTTATTGAAGA
This sequence comes from uncultured Marinilabiliaceae bacterium, assembly GCA_964608615.1. Lineage (GTDB taxonomy): Bacteria > Bacteroidota > Bacteroidia > Bacteroidales > Marinilabiliaceae > CALEUX01. The sequence continues at coordinate 15,097 of CAZSQG010000034.1, read as the reverse complement.
AATGCTGTAATTCCACATTCAGAAGATTCAGTGTTTTTTGATATTTTTAGAAGGGAACAGCCATAAAAGACGGTTGTTCCCTTTTGTATTGAAAAATCTAAAACGAATAAAAAAATCATAAAATAATTCTAGTGTTATGTCAACAATAAAATAACGTTTTTTAGCTGTGTGTTTTGGGCTTCCGCTTCCCTCTTGGGGTCAAGGGTTACGTTAGGGGTAATCAATATTTGACATGACACTAGTGACCGGGTAACAATTTGACTTTGAGATTTCGCACTTAATTCGAAATGACAATCAGCTATTTAAGCAATTTACCAAAGCACACTCATCAACGATCTTTCGCCACTCTGTGGCTGCTCTGTAATGTTTTAATAGTATATTTTACACTTTAGCTAATGCTAATTAACCTAAACTTAAGGCATAAACATTGTATTTATTACAACACAAACTATATTTTAATTAGCTTTATATTTTATCCCTATCGAATTTTTATACTAAACAAGAATGAATAAAAACATTGTTGCCTCCCTTCAGTTTTCCCTTATGAAACCTTTACACAAAAGGGGCTGTTTGTGATGGTAGGCAAATCCAAAAAGTTTATTTATTTTAAGTTTATATACTTAAGTGACTCCAAATTTTATTGAAGTCGATTAAATATTTTACTTTAAGGCAGTTTATAAAAAAACCAAAATACAAAATGAGCACAAATACCAAGATTTTGAAAAAGAAAAAGACAATAGCACTGGTGGCTCACGATAACAGAAAAAAAGATCTGATCGAATGGGTTTCATGGAACTGGAATGAGTTAGCTCTTCATAGTTTGATTTGCACCGGAACCACAGGTAAATTAGTAAAAGAAGCTTTAAATACAAAGGCTCATGAAAACGATGTGATACCTCCTGATATCATTTGTCTCAAATCAGGACCTCTGGGTGGAGACCAGCAACTTGGAGCGCTCATAAGTGATGGCAAAATAGACCTGCTGATTTTCTTCTGGGATCCGATGCAACCTCAACCTCATGATGTGGATGTTAAAGCCCTGTGGCGAATTTCAACTGTTTATAATATTCCAACAGCCATAAACCGCTCCTCGGCCGATTTTATTATTTCATCCAAATTGTTTCATCAGGAATATACTCCGTTACAAAAAGATTATTCGTCTTATATCAAGCGTGATGTGGAGCTTTGAGAGTACTTTTTATTCCAATATTTGACCAAATAAATCAATAGATGATTTTACCAATAAATGTAGTTTCCATTTTTTGCTTAGTTTTTCCTACCTTTGTAGCTTAGTTTTTTTCAAGAACACTATGGAACGAACTCAAAAACAAACAATTGAGTTCAGACATTCCTAAATCACAAGAGATGAAGAATCAGAATGCCATGCCCGATACACGTTATGTTTTTGTTACAGGAGGAGTTACCTCTTCACTGGGAAAAGGAATTATTTCAGCCTCGCTGGCTAAACTTCTTCAGTCAAGAGGTTACAGCGTTACTATTCAGAAACTTGATCCATACCTAAATGTAGATCCAGGAACACTAAATCCTTATGAACATGGCGAATGCTATGTAACTGAAGATGGTGCCGAAACCGACCTGGATCTTGGACATTACGAACGCTTTTTAAACGTACCAACGTCTCAAGCCAATAATGTTACAACCGGTCGTATTTATCAGAATGTTATAAACAAAGAACGGAGGGGCGATTATCTGGGAAAAACAGTTCAGATAATTCCTCATGTTACTGACGAAATAAAAAGAAACATTAAATTATTGGGAAGCAAACATCGTTTTGATGTTGTGATTACTGAAATTGGTGGTACCGTTGGTGATATTGAATCTCTCCCCTATATTGAGGCTGTTCGTCAGTTAAAATGGGAACTTGGTTTTAAAGCTATTGTTATACACCTTACATTAGTCCCTTACCTTGCTGCCAGCGGTGAACTTAAAACAAAACCCACCCAGCATTCGGTAAAAGCTCTACTTGAAATTGGAGTTCAACCCGACATTCTTGTATTGCGTACCGAAAGAAACCTGAATTCCGAAATACGTAAAAAAGTGGCCCTGTTCTGTAATGTCGACAGTAAAGCAGTTATTCAATCCATCGACGTTAAAAGTATATACGAGGTGCCTGTAAAAATGCAGGAAGAAGGTCTTGATGAAATTGTAATTGAAAAACTTCATCTTGCCCCTAATCAAAAACCGGAATTAAAAGAATGGAAAGCTTTTTTATTGAAACTTAAAAATGCTAAGAAAACAGTAACTATTGGTTTGGTTGGTAAATATGTGGAGTTAACCGATTCGTACAAATCCATTATTGAATCACTGATTCACGCAGCCACCTATAATGACCACAAGCTGGATATCCGACTTATTCAGAGTGAGGCTATTACAGAAGAAAATGTTAATGAGAAACTTCTGGGACTCCAGGGAATTCTCGTTGCTCCGGGATTTGGCCATAGAGGAGTTGAAGGAAAACTTTTATCCGTTAAATTTGCCCGCGAAAATAACGTTCCGTTTTTTGGAGTTTGTCTGGGTATGCAATGTGCTGTAATTGAATTTGCCCGAAATGTGCTTAAGCTGGATAAAGCCAATTCTATTGAGATGGATCACACCACTCCCAATCCGGTGATTGACCTTATGGAGGATCAGAAAAATATTACCGATAAAGGTGGTACCATGCGCCTTGGAGCTTATGATTGCCGTATTAAAAAGGATTCATTTGTTTATAAAGCCTATCAAACTGATTTGGTTAAAGAACGACACAGACATCGTTATGAATTTAACAACGAGTATTTGAATCTCTTTGAAGCAAATGGCATGAAAGCCACCGGATTCAATCCCGACACCAATCTGGTCGAGATAATAGAAATACCAAAGCTTACATGGTTTGTAGGTGTTCAGTTTCACCCCGAATACAGTAGTACAGTAATTAACCCTCACCCACTTTTTATGGCATTTGTAAAAGCTGCAATCGGTCAGAGTGAGAAATAATCAAACACGTATTAAACATATTAGGAAACATTAAAGTAATAATATAAAATGGATAAAAATTCAATTTCAGGAATAATACTTATCTCTCTAATACTCATTGGGTTTTACTTCTTGAACAAACCTTCTGAGGAACAGTTGGAAACCATGCGTCAGCAACGAGAGCTGCAACAACAGGAAGCAGAGAGAAAAAAACAGGAACAACAGGTGCTTCAACTTACCACTGACTCTATTGCCAGTGCCATTGCTGCAGCCGATTCGACCACAAAAACTGAATTCTCTGAACTACAAAACGAGAAATTTGGTCTTATTGCTCCATTTGTTGAAGGCGAGCAGTCGTTTTATGTACTTGAAAATGAATTAATAAAAATCATTTTATCCAATAAGGGAGCCCGCATATATTCGGTTCAATTAAAAGAACATAAAACCCACGACGGCAAACCATTAATACTATTTGATGGTGATGACAACAGGTTTGGATTCCCGTTTACTCATAATACAAGGGTTTTCAACACCAATGATCTATATTTCAACCTTAAAAGCCAAACCGATACCAGCATTGTTTTTCAAATAAACTCCGAATTTGGCGAAAGTCTTTCTTTTATTTATGAACTGCCCGAGAAAGAACACATGGCCAGGTTTATAATTGAAACTCAGAAATTAAATAACCTTATCTCTACTCCAAGAGGTTCTTTTGATTTCTTTTGGGAAGTGAAAATGCCAGCATTTGAAAAAGGTCGTACTTTTGAACAACAATATTCAGGACTCTATTACAAATTTTTCAAAGATGAAGTAGACTGGCTGAGTACCGGTAAAGATGACAGCGAAGAATTTCGCACCAAAATAAAGTGGGTTGCTTTTAAAGCCCAGTTTTTCTCATCAGTTTTTATTGCAAACGATGCCTTTGCCTCAGGAAGAGTTTCAACTGAAATTGAAAAAGATGAAGAAAATCCATTCCTGCGATATAACCATTCCGAAACGGTTGTTCCGGTTGATCTTAACACAAACCAAAAAATTGATTTCTCCTTTTATTTCGGACCAAACAGTTTCTATTCTCTAAACGCTTATGGTAAAGATCTGGAATTAAACAAACTAATACCTTTGGGTTGGGGAATTCTTGGTTGGATTAACCGATATGCGGTGATTCCTGTATTTAACTATCTTGAGAAATACATCTCCAGCTACGGTATTATTATCCTTTTGTTAACCATCCTTATAAAGCTGTTTCTTTTCCCTCTTACCTATAAATCATACGTCTCTTCAGCAAAAATGAAGGTTCTCAAACCTCAGATAGAAGAGATTAATGAACGTATACCAAAAGATAAAGCTCTGGAACGTCAACAAGCTACAATGGCCTTGTATAAAAAAGCTGGTGTGAACCCCATGGGAGGCTGTTTACCCATGCTTTTACAAATGCCTATTCTTATTGCTATGTTCAGGTTCTTTCCTGCCTCCATTGAATTACGTCAGCAAAGCTTTTTATGGGCAACTGACCTCTCGGCATACGACTCAATTTGGGAATTACCGTTTAAAATACCTTATTATGGAGCACACGTTAGCCTCTTCACCTTGTTGATGGCCATAACCAATGTTATTTATACAAAAATGAACGCGGAGATGACCCAATCAACAAACCAAATGCCTGGCATGAAAACCATGATGTACATGATGCCGGTTATGTTCCTGTTTTTCTTTAACAATTACGCCTCCGGATTGAGCTACTATTACTTTATCTCAACACTTATTACCGTTGGCCAAACCCTGTTAATAAGACAATTTGTTGATGAAAAGTCATTACTGGCAAAAATTCATGCCCATCAAAAAAAGCCTGTGAAAAAATCAAATTTTGCCATGCGTCTTGAAGAAATGGCAAAAAAACAGAATCAGCTTAAAAAACCAAGAAAATAATAAGCTGTAAATATAATGCAGGGATAAAAATCATTATCCCGAACTAATTGAGACAGATTTAGTTATTTTTTTGCATATTTTGATACAAAAAAGGCATATAAGAAAGGTATTAAAACCCGACTTATATGCCTTTTTTATTATTCAATGATTTCCCACGAAAAACAAGGTTCCGACTTACTGTCATAACGCGTACCCTCAGGGTCAGCCTAGGTTAGGCTTTGAGCAAAAGCACCAGCAAAGAGGTAGCAATGAGTACAAATTGACATAAGCATCAAATCGCCACAAAGCATTTCCTGCCATTGAAAGGTGTAAGCATAACCATGATCTTCCGGTTCAAATAATCATTTATTCTTTCAGTAATCTCACTTCACTAATATTACCGGTAACAGAACCTTCGTTAGCAACAAATTTCACAATAAATAAACCTCCTGGTTTATCCAGCAGTGAATCAGGAATAGAGTATTCCTTTAAGCAAAAGTCGGGGCCATCAAATAACACAATTTCAGATACAGGTTCATTATTTATTAAAACAATAAATTCTCTGTTTTTATCAGCTGGTGAGTATGTAACATGTATTTTCCCGGCCAGATTATCTGTATCGGTAAATTTGTAACTGAACCATCCTTTAGCAGCACGCCAGTGGCGATTGTTGGTAACCCCTGTATAAGAATTTTCACTTTCAATAAAATGATCTGATTCGGGCTGTTGTTCACCGGCAAAGACTACATCTATGGTATTAGCCTCCAACTTTTGTTTTTCAACTTCGGCTTCAGCTAATTTTTTTTGCATAGCTATTAGTTTATCTGGTGTTACCAATTGCCAATAGATGATATAGCGGGAGTCATGCACTCTAAAAAAAGGTATCAGTTCAAGATTTTTATTTTTCCCGGGATAAATCAACTCGCTGGCAGTAAAGGTCAATGGTTTATCTGGAACAGCTTTAATTTTAGAAGAAATATCAGCGCTATTACTTACAAAAAGTGGCATATCTTGTAACGGAACCTGATTACCTCGTGCTACATGGCTCATACGGCTGTCATCGGCCCAAAGACCAGCTAAGTCAGATGTATCAGTTTTAGCAGCAAGCACTATTGGTCCATGAAGTACCACCACATAATCAGACCCATCAGGCATTTGTCTTGTAGTAGTTTTCATAGGTACCGTAACCTCTATCACATCGCCCTTTTTCCAGATTCGCTTTATTGAGGTATATGATCCCGGAGTTGAACCAACCTTAACAGCTTTTCCATTAACAGAAATATTTAAAGCTCCTGGAGCAACCCATAATGGGTAACGAATATTCAATGTAAGTTTAACTCTTTTGGCCTCTTCAACTTTTAATAATATTTTTTCATCATCGGGAAAACTAGTTTGTTGCGAAATAACAATACCCTTCTCTTTCCATGTGAGTTGCGATGGAATAAATAGATTAACATACAAATCGTTATTTTTATGAGCATAAATTAGTTCTCCATATTTAGCATGGTTTTCCAAACCAGACCCTACACAGCACCAGAAACTGGTTTGCGGCTGTGAATACACCCTGTAATGGCCCGGCCTCATTGGGGTAAAATACACAAAACCACCTTTATCGGGATGTTGAGAAGAAAGAATATGATTATACAACGCCCTTTCGTAGTAGTCAATATACTTCTCCTGCCCCTGATCCTGATAGAGCATCTTAGTAAGCTTAAGCATATTATAAGTGTTGCAGGTTTCAGGGCCTTGCTCACTGGTAATCATTGACGAAAAATCATCGGCAGGATGGAAATGTTCACGTACACTGTTTCCTCCAATGGCTACAGTACGCTCTTGTGTAACATTCTCCCAAAAAAAGCCAGCCGCAGTTTTGTATACACTGTCTCCAGTTAACTCGGCTATTCGTTTAAAACCAATAACCTTGGGTATTTGTGTATTGGCATGTAAATTATTAAGTTTATCTACTTCTTTGCTTAACGGAACCAAAATTGCCTGGTGCGAAAACCTTCGGGCAAGATTAATATATTTTTCATCTCCGGTAATACCATACACATCGGCAAATACTTCATTTAACCCCCCGTGCTCCGATTGAAGCATAACCTGCATTTGTTTATCATCAAGATTGGTAGTTACATTAATCATCCAATCAGAAAAACGAATAAGCATCTCTTTAGCCTGCATATTACCTGCATAAAGACAGGCATCGCGCAAACCGGCATACATTTTATGAATATTGTAAAGAGGTACCCATTTCTTATTAAGATTGAAACTACCTGCGTCAATTTCTCCTTTAGCCACTTCCGACCAAATAGCTGCACTACCCGGAACACCACCCAAATAGCCGTTCCCATGTTTATCCTGACATCTCTTTAACTCATCGAGCATATAATTTAAGCGCTTCAGAACCTCTTCATTTCCAGTTGACGCATACATCAACGATAATGCAGTTACATAATGACCACCAATATGCCCATCGAGCCCTGTATTTTCCCAGTTGGGGTAATTTTCACCTTTGGGTGTCAACCCGGCTTCACGCAGATATGGAGCTAACAACCTGTCCATATCCATTTCCATTATATATTTAAGGTCTGTCAGTTCAGCCTGCTTAAAGGGACTGTCGAGTAATCGTACCGACGACAAGTGAAAAGTCTCCATTGCAGATGGTTGTTGCGCCATCATAACCAAAGGACAAAAAATGAAAACCAGAAATATTATCTTACTGTTCATAATTAGTTTATTAGCCAATTTTTATTTCATATTTACAACTGGCGTCTCCCCTATGAATGGATGAAATCACCTTTGCTTCAACAGGTTTTGCTAACACCCTTGAAAACATTAATTCGGCAAATCCTTCAGAACAATAACAGAGAACTGATGATTTCACCCCTTTTTGCTGATTCACCATAGGACAAACGCAATGATTTTTGTTCTCATCGGCAACCAAAACACCTTCCGACTCACGATAATCTATTTTCCACCCCCACTCATTCTCGAGAAACCGACAAAATTTTATGATATCGCCATAATAAGGGGTCAATAAATCGTTCATATTCAGTTGATCATAATGCACCAAAGCGCATTTTTTCATGATCTTCCTGCAGGTAGCCTCATCTTCATTCTCATCAAGGCCGAGAAGCAGAGTCGAAATCCATTCCTGAATCAATATCTTAGCAGGATCGGACCCAACGTCAGGATTATCACTCACCATTTCTCCCCGAATCAAAGAAGAGAAACCACAGAGACAGGCACCTGATAAACAGGCTGTTTTTAGAAACGTCCTACGTTTATTCTCCATTACATTATTAGATTAAAATAATGGTTAACTTATTTTTTCTCGGATAATCGTAATTTATAAACAACAAAACTTTTTGCACCAATAGTTGTATCTAATAGATTTCCTGCAATTGACAAATCACCCTCTACCGGGATGATCGCATCAGGTTCCTCAATTGTGTTTTCCTTTTCGGGATCGGATGAATGAAGCGTAACACACTTGCCGTTCGATAGAATATCTCCCTTCCTGAGTCCCTCAAATAATAAAGAGATAGCCTGAGAAGAGTCAGACGTATTGACGATTTTTACAATATAGGATTTATCTTTCTTGTCCCATACAGCACTGGCAAATAAACCGTTTTGACCTTCCGCACCTGTTACAGGCTTATTATTCATGGTTATGGGTAACACATTAGAGCCTTTATTCTGAGCGTAAAGTTGTTGCACATAATAGCTAACGGTACGTACCGAACTTAAATTATCAAACCATATCATATCGGGACGCCATTGCCATCCTTCAACGTGAGCAAATAATGGTGCGTAAGTAGCCATATGTACAATATCGGCGTTACGTTCCATACCCGTCATAAAAGCGGCCTCCATTAAAGAAGCATTAAAGTGATTCCATTTCTTCCCTTCCCCATGACAAGCATACTCTCCGGCAAAAACCTTAGGTCCTTTGCGGTCATAGTTATCATAACGGGCACCTTGACTGATAAACCAGCTTTCAGGACGATAGAAGTGCTCATCAACCAAATCAGCCTTCAGACGTTTCATCTGAGGCCACAGAAAATCAAATTTATCTCCTTCCGATCCGGGACCCGAACCACCAACAATTTTAATTGAAGGATAGGCTTTACGGATGGAGCTGATAAAGGGTTCGAGACGTTCAATATATTCAGGGCCCCACTGCTCGTTGCCGATACCGATATATTTAAGATTGAAAGATTCGGGATGCCCCATTTCGGCTCGTTTTTTACCCCAGACAGAATTGATGTCACCATTGGCAAATTCAATAAGGTCAAGCGCATCCTGAATATAACTATCCAAGTCGCAAACAGGCACATGAGCGCTCATTTCCGTATTTTGATACTGACACGACAGCCCACAATTCAAAATTGGCAATGGCTCCGCTCCCATCTCCTCCGACAATAAGAAATATTCATAAAATCCCAATCCGTAACTTTGGAAATAATCAGGGAAGAAACGATGCGAAAAGGTATAATGCCACCGGTTTTCATTAAGCGGGCGGTTTTCAACAGTGCCTATCGATTTCTTCCAGTCATAACGGGTTTTCAGATCTGTACCTTCCACAATGCACCCGCCCGGGAAACGAAATACTCCAGGATGAATATCGGCTAATGCCTGTGCCAGGTCTTTGCGCAACCCATTCTCATGGCCATTCCATGTATCAACAGGGAAAAGAGATACATGCTCAAGATCAACTTCGCCCTGTGAGGTGAGAAAAATCCGTAAGTACGCTTTTGCTTCTGTTTCAGCTGATTTTATAATAACCTGATATTTTTTCCATTCTTTGGAGCTAATGCCAAGTTTTACACTCGAAAAAGCCTGACGTTCATTACTCGTTGAAGGATTAATCAATTCAATTCGAATACTTTCATCGCTTCCCTTGGGTGAACGTGCCCATACAGAAAAACGGTACTCCTCATCTTTTTTCAAGCCAATGCCAAAGAATCCCTCGTTCTCAATTCCGGTGTGTTTTTCCTTGTGTCCGGGATAAGAAAGACGTACATAATGCGGATTCCTTTCGAAAGGGCCATCCTCTTTCAACTCCACGTTACCAAATATACGCCATCCCATAAAATTCTGAGGAAATTCAAAAGAACGGTTTTTCACCAGTTCGGCATACAGGCCGCCATCTGCTGCATAGTTTATGTCTTCAAAAAAGAGGCCCCACATTGTAGGTTGAATGGTTGCCATAGGTTTTTTAACATTCACCGAAAGAATGTTCTTCTGCGCAAAAAGACCTATTACATTAATCAGGCAGAGAGATACAATTAAAGCAATGATTATTATACGTTTCATTATATATGTTTTATAAAGTGGCCAATTAAGTCTGGATTCCTTTAATGTCTCAACTTAAATAATCCGCTGGCATGTGCAGCTAATTTAATACTGAAAGCACTCGATATTTGTCCCATATCTTCTCCAGTCCACATATTAATGGCAGAACAAGTACCGTTAAGCCCCAAATCACTTAAATTAACCGACACTTCAACAGGCAGTTCACTATCAGAAATATTGAACAATGCCAGATAAACTTCGCCTGTGTTAGGATTGCGCGAAGTGATGGCCAACTTGCCATCTTGCTGATAAAGTTGATGTACATCGGTTCCTTCGTTGTGCATTTTCAACACTTCGTTGTTGGTTAATAACGAAAGGGTAAATTCATCATTGCTAGGTAAGTCACCTCCAAAGAAAAGAGGTGATTTAAAGATGGTGAACAAGGTCATAAGAGTGTGTTGCTCATCCTCAGTAAGGCGTGTCATACGATCTTCACCACGTTCACCTCGAACAGATATTCGTCCTAACGGAATCATATCGCAGTCGGGCCAGGTACCAGGAGCAATATAAGGATACCATTTCTGACAAACCTCCATCAGGTGGGTTATATGAGGCCAGGTATCCCAAACATCGTCAACCATTCGCCACATGTTGGCATTATTACGCACATGGTTGGCATCTTCAACAGGTGTTTCACCCGGCGAAGTACTCAGTACAATGGGACGACCGCATTGGTCAATGGCCTTACGTATCAACTCAATTTCAGCCTTATGATAAGGACGCGAAAGATCATCTATTTTTATAAAGTCAACATCCCATTGGGCATACAAATCAAAAATGGAATTATAATATTCCTGAGCTCCGGCTTTGTCGGCCACAATGGTATAATTATCGCGCAGCCATTTGCACTGCAAATCTGTTGAATAAATCTGGTCGGCAGTAATACCATCAGTGCCTTTTATCTGCAATTTATTTTCAACGGCAACTTTAGGGATACCACGCATGATGTGAATCCCAAACTTTAATCCTTTACTGTGAATATAATCGGCCAGTTCTTTAAATCCTTTCCCATCAGCAGCTGAAGGGAAACGGTTAACAGCCGGCTGATATCGACCATACTCATCAACTACATATCGCGGATCTGTTTGGTTGTAACCACCTGCCTTGTCATTCTCAACAAACCAGCGAATATCCACAACAATATATTCCCAGCCGAAATCTTTCAGTTTTTCGGCCATATAATCAGCATTGGCTTTCACCTCGTGTTCTTCAACGGTAGGACCATAACAATCCCAACTGTTCCAGCCCATAGGCGGGGTTTGTGCCCAGGTTTTAAATTCACCGTCTTTAAACGGAACTGTTTTCTTTGGAGATTGGCACGAATAAAAACAGACCAAAAGAGAAACAAACAGAAAATAATTCAGGAACTTCATGTAGTTTAAAGTTTTATGTTTTAAAAGTAATATGTACTTTTTATCAAAAATACATTTTTTTTAAGACTTGGCAAACCTGAAATCAATATATGTATGGTTGAATTTCCATAAAATAAATTTATACAATATAAAACCCGGTCGAGTAGCAGCTCTCTGCCATATTCCTTAATTAACAAACAAGCGCTTAGTTAAATGTTTTAAAAGATAAAAAAAAACTATTTTTAAACTCACAATTGATATTGATAATTCAATCTCTAAAAGAAAACATGCTACACCAGTTCTTGAGCATTTCCACTAATTTCAAATATTTCAATGCAAAAGCAAAAAGTCTGGATGAACAAATATCAAACAATTGATCAAAAGCATGAAATTCGTCATTTTTTTTATATTTATCACCAATACTTCATCAATATGTGTACCTATTCTTTTCTCACAAATTCATAATTATTTTAACCTTGTTTGTGATTCACGTATCATGCTCATTTCATAAAAGATGATTATAGGATTCAGAAAAGAGGTCGAACATAAAAAATAAAAAGTATTAACTTAGTATTTAAGCAGATTGCAATTTTATCTATTTCAAAACAAATACACCATTTCCTGGTAGATCTGTTAGTTATTATGCAATCAGGACTACTTACCAAACTGGATGTAAAATATAAAGTAGCTACTCAAATGGCTAACCTGGGTGCCTCTGACGAACGCGTTTCCCGTAAAAGAATGGATTCAGAATAGTGAAATTGGCGAAGAAGAAATAATCCGTACTGGACGGCTTTAGAATTGAAGACGTACATCCAACCTTCGCTAAAACATATACTGAACCGGTAAGTGTCCGAAAATTTGCTCAGGAGCTTATTATGCATGGATATAGAAAAGGCCGGATTCTGCCTGAAATGCCGTGAAAGTATTTAAATCAAAAAATTAAACGATATTAAGTATGAAAAATAAGTTATTAATCTCCGTTGGTTTATTGGGAGCCTTGGTTCTTACATCATGTGGCTCATGTGCTTCTAAAAAACAAGCTAAAGAAGAAGTTGTTGCTGACAACACTCTCTCTGAAAAAGAAAAAGCCGAAGGATGGATTCTGCTTTTTGATGGTAAAACCCTTGATGGCTGGCGAGGATATGGTAGAACCGATATGCCAAAAGCCTGGAGCATTGAAGATGGTTCCATTAAAATCAATGGATCAGGGCAAGATGAAGCCGGAGCCGAAGATGGTGGTGATATCATTTATAAACAGGAATTCAGAAATTTTGAGCTGAAATTTGAATGGAAAGTCTCCGAGGGAGCTAAAAGCGGAATCTTTTACCTTGCTCAGGAAATTGATGATTTACCAATATGGCGGTCATCACCTGAATATCAGATTCTCGATAATGTTAACCACTTAGATGCAAAGTTAGGTGTTGATGGAAACCGTCAGTCCGCTTCGTTATACGACCTTATCCCTGCCAAACCTCAAAATTCAAAACCATTTGGAGAATGGAATACCGGTAGTGTTATTATTTACAAAGGCACTGTTATTCATAGCCAAAACGGTGTTAATGTGGTAGAATATCACTTATGGACTCCTGAGTGGACACAGATGATTGAAAACAGCAAATTTGCCGGCTGGGAAGAGATGATAAATGCAGGTGGTGAAAGCCGTCAGGGTTATATAGGCTTACAAGATCACGGCGATGATGTTTGGTTTCGTAATATCAAACTCAAGATTATGAACTAATTATCTCACAACTACTAAAATTCTCAACTAATTCATTATGTTGAAGATATAGCAAAAAACAGGGTTTACCATTGTAAGCCCGGGTTTTATTTATTTCTTTACTTTCCCTATATATTCCAGAGCTTCGCTTGCAGCCATTCCATTAGGGTTGCATCCAAGATAACCTTCGGGTATTTCAATGCCCAGTTTCTCAAAATAATCCACCCAGTATGGATGAAAAGCTCCTGTTTCCGGGTCCAGAAAAGTCATCGGTTGAAGTTTAAATATATCATAAGGTTCAAAAAGCTTATATATTAAACCAGAGCAATACTGACAGGTATCGCCAAGAGAATAAGTAAAATCATAAGGCAGTCCAATATATATGGTAGCCCGCTTCAATGCGTTGGGAATTAAATCCTGATAGTCAGGCTTAAAACGATAGGCATCCACACCTCCTTGTAAATCAGTATTTAAAAACGAATCTAGAGATTCCCGGCTCACACCCTTCCTAGGTTCGGCATGAATAACCCATACGCCATAATCATTAACCTCAACAATTCCCACATGAGAATAATTTGTTTTAAATCCGGCTCGTGTCACTTCATCAATGGCTTCAGAGAGTCTTCCAGTTTTGGAACTATCATCAGGGCCAGTAAATAGCAAATCACCGGATTGAAGTTGAATAGGGTTTTGATTAGAACAGTTGCTCATCATAAAAACGAAGGCACACATAATAATACAATAAGAAAATTTCATTTCAACAAATTATATTCCCAACTCATTAATCAGATCATCGACCCGTTCGAGATGAATAATACATAAACGATTGGTTTTACTACGAATTTTTTGATGTTCAGCAACATACTCGTGTACATGGGTAATTGGAAAATCCTTGTTATAAAATTGCATTTCCTGTTCCTGCACTTTTATCCGGTTTATCAACTGATTAAGCTGAGACTCATGCTCTTCCAACACCATCATTTCAACAGAATTAAGTTCTTTTCCCGGCTTACTGGCAGCCACATCGCGGTTACGGTCCTTTATCAGCCGAATTTCACGAATATAGCAATCCAGACGATTTTTCCAGAGTTTATATTCATAATCGAGATCCATCAGATTAACATCTCCTTTTTTCATATTCTGCCGAATTATCAAGTTCAACGTAAAAACTAATTTCTTTTGTGTTTTAAATTAGATAAAAAAATGGATTTGGCCAAAAACGATGAACTATTTTACAATTTAGCAATAATAAAAAACCGATGCAATAACTCATATTCCATCGGTTCAACCTTAAACCCAATCACATCAAAACGTTTTGAGCAACAATTATACTTTACTAATTTTTTTCAACAAATATTCTTTGCTTTTTATTCATACAATTAGTTCAACGTCCTTGCCATTTTTAAATAACACCATGGTTGGAATGCTTCGTTATTTAACAGTATTTGTAATCTTATGTAAAAACAAATGAAAGGTCGGTTGACCGATGCTCTTCATTATTTAAGTTCAGAAGAGTTATTGTGGTATGATGTGTTCTCACTTTTGTCGCGTCATGAAATTGCAGATTTTGCCGGAATATCGACTGAAATAACCGTGAAACTATTGAAAAAGATCACATTATAAAATCAATTGACAAAAACACAATTGTATTAAACACATCAATTCTGGACGAAACAGGAATAAAAGGATAAGATTTGGGAGTAAAACAAAAAAAAATGAAAAATGAGATTTAAATTCACTATTGTCCGGTAAAAAATATTTTCTTCGTTCAAGTGCTCTCCCGCTAAAA
>CAZSQG010000033.1:0-37494 GCA_964608615.1 uncultured Marinilabiliaceae bacterium | reverse complement strand
TAATGAGGATAAACATCTGGATTATGTCTTTTATGATGTGCTGGGTGATGTTGTTTGTGGTGGATTTGCAATGCCAATCAGGGATGGAAAGGCTGAAGAAGTGTACATTGTTTGCTCGGGTGAAATGATGGCCATGTATGCAGCAAACAATATTTGTAAGTCAATTGCCAAATTTGGAAAAGCTGGAGCAGTTCGTTTAGGGGGATTGATATGTAATTCACGAAATGTTGATAATGAAGCAAATATGATTAGTGAATTTGCTAAGAGTTTGGGAACGCAAATGATTCATTTTGTGCCTCGCGATAACATGGTCCAACATGCTGAAATAAATCGTAAAACAGTAATTGATCATGCTCCTGATCATGGACAGGCCGATGAATATCGTGCTCTGGCAAAGAAGATTGATGAAAACAAGCTGTTTGTGATTCCCACACCTTTACCAATGGATGATCTTGAAAAACTTCTAATTGATTTTGGAATAATGAATTAATGTACTAAACAAATCTCTTTTGTTGAATATTTATATCTAATTAAAACTCGCTATTATGTATATGTTAAGAGCAATAGTACGTCCCGAGAAATCTTCGGTGGTATTAAAAGCATTATTCGATGCAGGTTTTCCTGCAGTTACTAAACTTCCTGTTTTTGGCCGTGGAAAGCAGCGTGGCTTAAAAGTGGGGTTGGTAACTTATGATGAACTTCCTAAAGAAATGTTGATGATAGTTATAAATAATAATGATAAGGATTTTGTTGTTGAAACTATTATTAGCGCCGCCCGATCGGGTGAAGCGGGGCAGTTTGGTGATGGAAAGGTGTTTGTAACGCCTATTGAGGAGTCTTATACCATTTCTTCGGGAAGGAAGGAGGTTTAGCAGATATTGGAGAGATAAGGGTGCAGATAGGTAATTGGAAACAGGGATGCTGAAACTGACCGCAAATTACAATTAGGGTAATGAAATCATGAGAAAATTATTAATAGTGTTTTGTTCCTGTTTTTTCTCCTCTCTCTATTTTTCTCTGATATTCATTCTTTATTATTCATAAAAACTTATACTAATGAAGTTAATACTAGCCGTAATACGAATAGCTAAAATGCAGGAAACAAAGGTTGCTCTCTCCGATGCCGGGTTGCCTTCTTTTACTGCTATGGCCGTTTTGGGGCGTGGGAAAGGAAATGGCGATCTTGAGAAAGCGATAGAAGTCAATCCTCAGCTCCACGAGTTAATTCCTGAAACACCCCGTTTTAAATCCAAAAGAGTTATCACTCTTGTTGTTACCAACGATAAAAAAGATTTAGCTGTTGATACCATTATTAAAGCCAATCAAACAGGAAAAAGTGGCGACGGGAAGATTTTTGTTATAGATACTATCGATTCAGTCAGGATACGTACCGGCGAATCGGGTGATTCAACATTAGATTAATTAATGAGGAGGCTTATTATGGGAAAGAATATGAAGATTGATCCGGAAAAATTTACATCTATTATTTCGGAGAAGTATCCATCTAAAGTGGCCCGCAAAAGGGCTAAAGGAATTGTTGGTAGTGATCCGGAAAATATTCCACAGATTATGGCCAATGTGCGCACCATCCCGGGAATTATCACTCAGCGTGGGTGTACATATGCCGGGTGTAAAGGTGTTGTTTTAGGACCTACAAGAGATATTATTAACCTTACTCATGGCCCTATTGGTTGTGGTTTCTATTCATGGCTCACTCGTCGAAATCAAACCAGACCAACCTCTGATACTGATGCAAATTTTATGACATACTGTTTTTCGACAGATATGCAGGATTCAAATATTGTGTTTGGTGGTGAAGAAAAACTCAAGCAGGCTGTTCGTGAAGCTGTTGAGTTATTTAATCCCAAGGCTATTGGCATTTTCTCAACTTGCCCGGTGGGGCTTATTGGTGATGATGTGCATCGTGTGGCCCGTCATATGATGGAAGAGTATGATAATAAGATTAACATATTTGGTTTCTCCTGTGAAGGATACCGGGGTGTGTCTCAATCTGCCGGTCATCATATTGCTAATAATCAGTTGTATAAACATCTTATAGGTAAGGATGATAAATTTACCCCAACCTTAAAATACAGGGTTAATTTACTGGGAGAATATAATATAGGGGGTGATGCTTTTGTTCTTGAAGAGCTGTTTAAAAAATGTGGCATTGAGCTGGTTGCTACATTCTCGGGAAACTCAACGGTAAAGCAGTTTGAACAGGCCCACACGGCCGATTTGTCGATGGTAATGTGCCACCGCTCAATTAATTATGTTGCCGAAATGCTTGAAACATCATATGGCATTCCCTGGATAAAGGTAAACTTAATTGGTGCTGAAGCAACAGCCAAGACTCTTCGTAAAGTTGCTGCTTATTTCGACGATAAAGATCTTACCGGCAAGGTTGAGGAGGTTATAACTGAGGCTATGATAAAAGTAAAAGCTGCCCGTGAAGAAGTTCTCCCGCGTACTTCAGGTAAAACGGCTATGATTTTTGTGGGCGGTTCAAGGGCACATCATTATCAGGAGTTGTTTACCGAATTGGAAGTTAGGATATTAGCTGCCGGCTACGAATTTGGCCATCGCGATGATTATGAAGGTAGGCGCGTTATCCCTACTATTCAGGTTGATGCTGACACAAGAAATATTGAAGAGATCACAGCTGTTAAAGATGAAAAACGTTACAAGGAGCGAATCTCAAAAGAACGTATTATTGAGTTGAAGAAAAGTGTTGGCTTTGAATATAATGAGTATCAGGGTTTGATGTCTGATATGGAAAAAGGTGGATTGGTGATTGATGATCTAAGCCATCACGAGATGGAGAAACTTATTGAATTATATCACCCCGATATATTTTGTGCCGGTATTAAGGAAAAATTTGTGGTGCAAAAAATGGGTATCCCTCTTAAACAGTTGCATAATTATGATACAGAAGGCCCTTATGCCGGATTTGAAGGGGCCGTTAATTTTTATCATGACATTGCTAAAATCTTGAATACTTCAATATGGAAAGAAATTAAAGCTCCATGGGAAGTTGAAGAAATGGTGGAAGCTGTTTATGCTTATTAAACCAGTAGTTGAATAAATAAATAACCTAAACAAATATGTTACTACGACACACAACTCCAAAAGAGATAGATAGGAAGGCGCTGACAATTAATCCCGCAAAGACCTGTCAGCCTGTGGGTGCAATGTATGCGGCTTTGGGGATACACGGATGCCTGCCTCATAGTCATGGTTCGCAGGGCTGTTGTGCTTATCACAGAAGTGCTTTAACCCGTCATTTTAAGGAACCTGTAATGGCTGCAACCAGCTCTTTTACCGAAGGGGCTTCTGTATTTGGCGGTTCTGCTAACCTGGTGCAGGCTATTAATACTATTTTCTCTGTATATAATCCTGATCTTATAGCAGTTCATACAACTTGTCTTTCCGAAACAATTGGAGATGATATGCCACAGATCATCAGTAAAGCCATTGATGAGGGTGTCATTCCTGAAGGAAAGAGGGTTATATATTGTAATACCCCCAGCTATATTGGAACACATGTTACAGGATATGCCAATCAGGTGAAAGCCTTTGTGAAGTTCTTCTCAACAGCTACACTTAAGAAAAAAAATGTTGTTAACCTTATTGCTGGTTGGATGGAACCCTCCGACATGCGCGAAATTAAACACCTTGCAAATACATTGGAAGCCCGTTATATTATGTTTCCTGATATGAGTGATGTGCTTGATGCACCCATGGATGGCAAATTTCATATGTACCCCGCCGGTGGTACTACTCAGGAACAGCTTATTAATAGTGGCGATAGTAAGTTTACAATTGGTATGGGGCCTTATTGTTGTGAAGATGCCTGCATTGCTCTGGAAAATAAATGTAAGGTTAAGTTCGAAATAGTAGATATCCCAATTGGACTAAAGGCTACCGATCGTTTTATTATGTCGCTCAGTCGTCATGCAAACGTGCCGGTCCCCGATTCTATTACTCAGGAGCGTGGCCGTTTGGTTGATTTGATTGCCGATAGCGTTAGGATATTATACGGCAAACGTGTGGCTTTGTGGGGCGATCCAGATACTTTGATCCCATTGTGCGAATTCTTGGTCTCTCTGGATATGAAACCTGTATATGTGGTAACAGGTACCGCTGGCAAACTCTTTGATACAAGGATGAAAGAAATTCTAAAAGGGATTCCTGAAGCTAAATATAAGAGTGGCGAACGGGCAGATATGTTTCAGTTGCATCAATGGATTAAACAACAAGGAGTTGATCTGCTTATTGGAAATACTTATGGAAAATATATTGCCCGTGATGAAGAGACTCCTTTTGTTCGTATGGGTTTCCCTATCGCTGATCGTCCCGGTCATAACTACTTGCCAAAAACAGGTTATCAGGGAGCTGCAAATTTATTAGTCCAGATTCTAAATGCTTTCCTCGATCATGTCGATCGTACCTGTTTGGAAGAAAAAGTTGAATTCCAGATTTAGTGACTCTCTTTCTATTACTACTGGTGACGAAATGGATATGTTATGTTTTTTTGTTATTGATTTTTTTGCCTATCGAAAAATGTTTTTTTTAAGGACGGCCGCGGGAATTATTCCGCGGTTTTTTTGTTCTAAGATATAAATCCTACCAAATAGTAGTCCTTTTTAATAAAAATCACATTCATGTAATTTATTCCTGATAAAGGCTCTTTGCTGTCTTGTGTAATTTACTGAATAGCAGTGCTGTAAATTTAGTTTTTGATAATCTCAGGGGTGGCACAGTTTTTATCTATACAAGAGTGTACCTAATATGATAAATCTACTCACTATGGCCGATTACATTCTCACCGAACGACAGAAACAGATTGTCCGCACCGGCAACGATGCAGCTGCTATGGTCTGCAACAAACCCAGCCTGGCCGGGAGTGTGAGCCAGAGAGCATGTGTATTTTGCGGGTCGCGGGTGGTCTTATACCCCATAGCCGATGCGTTGCATTTGATTCATGGCCCTATTGGTTGCGCGGCTTATACATGGGACATTCGAGGGGCAATGTCATCAGGGCCTGAGTTGCACCGCATGAGCTTCTCAACCGATCTGAGTGAGAAGGAGGTGGTTTTTGGCGGTGAGATAAAATTGTATAATGCCCTCGTTGAATTAATTGATCAATATAAGCCGCAGGCTGCTTTTGTATATTCTACCTGCATCGTAGGCATTATAGGTGACGATGTGGAGCGGATTTGCCGGCAGGTGGAACGTGAAAAGAATATTCCTGTACTTCCTGTTCAGTCTCCTGGTTTTCAGGGTTCCAAAAAGGATGGGTACAAGGTGGCCTGCGAAGCAATCTTTAAATTGGTAGGAACTCTCGATTTGCCAGTGCCTCAATATAGTATCAATATACTTGGCGATTTTAATCTGGCAGGTGAGTTATGGATACTGATGGATTACTACAGACGAATGGGGGTGCACATCAACGCCACCATTACCGGAGACGGGCGTGTTGATGCTATCCGTAATGCCCATAATGCATCACTCAATGTGGTACAATGTTCTGGTTCAATGATCTATCTGGCCCGAATGATGAAAGAGGCTTATGGGACACCTTTTATGCATGTCTCTTATTTTGGTATAGAGGATATGTCAGATGCTCTTTATGAAGTGGCTGCTTTTTTTAAAAGCGATGAGTTGATGGCCAGGGCAAGAAGTATTGTGAAAGAGGAAGTTGGACGGTTGTTGCCCGAATTGAAATGGTACCGTGAACGTCTGGAGGGTAAAAAGGCGGCCGTTTATGTTGGAGGTGCATTTAAGGCCATATCATTAATTAAAGCATTGCGCCTTATAGGAGTAAAAACAGTTATAGTTGGTTCACAAACAGGCAATGCTGATGACTATGATGTGATAAAGAAGCTCAGTGACGATGATACTATCATTGTGGACGATTCAAATCCTGTAGAGCTTTCCAATTTTGTGAAAGAGAAACAAGCCGATGTGTTTATAGGTGGTGTAAAAGAGCGGCCTATTGCACATAAAATTGGGATTGGCTTTTGCGATCATAATCATGAACGTAAAGAGGCGCTGGCCGGATATGAAGGCATGATGAACTTTGCCAAAGAGATATACTCCACGGTGATGAGTCCGGTATGGCGTTTTACAAAATAAATGGTTTTGTTGAAGATTAAGTATGGTAATAATTAGCAGGTTGTGTAATGATGCGAATTACTGTAATCATCCTTACTTCAGAGGTATAATTTAAACTAAACAATATGTTCGATACAAATAACATACACCCCGTGACTCCTGTTCCCGCAAATGTAAAGACCCCCTCTGCAAGTTCTACCCGCAACGCCTGTAAACTTTGTGCTCCATTGGGGGCCTCTCTGGTTTTCAAGGGTATTGAAGGTTGCGTCCCTATCATACATGGTTCACAAGGGTGTAGTACCTATATCAGGCGATATATGATCAGTCATTATAAGGAGCCGGTTGATATTGCATCAACTAATTTCAGCGAAGAGAGTGCAGTGTTTGGAGGCGGGCAAAATTTTATGACGGGAATTGAAAACATTATCCTTCAATATAAGCCTAAAGTTATTGGTGTGGCTACTACCTGTCTTAGTGAGACTATTGGTGAAGATATGGAAGGGCTTATCCGTGATTTTTCGGAACAGCATCCTTTATCTGAAACGCCTGATTTTATTAATGCTTCAACTCCCAGTTATTGCGGAACACATATAAATGGTTTTCATGAGGCCTCTGTTTCAACCATCGCCCGTTATGCAACTAAAGGGATTCATGCTAACCACATTAATATTTTTCCGGGATTTGTTTCACCAGGAGATATTCGTCTTTTAAAAGAGATCATGTGCGATATGGATATTGATGCAGTGATTTTTCCCGATTATTCCGAAACCCTCGATAACGTTCATACCCGGGAATATGAACTGATCCCTTCGGGAGGTACTCCTGTGGAGAAGCTCAGGCAAACCGGACTGGCCAAAGCAACCATTGAGTTTGGAGTTGTCTTTAATAATGGTAATGGGCGTAAAAAATCTGTTCATCAGGTTTATAGTACCGGTGAATGGCTGTCCCTGAACTGTTCTGTACCTAACCATCCCATGGGCTTTCCTATTGGGATAGATGCTGTTGATAATTTCTTCAGTAGGCTTTCTGATTTGTCGGGACAGGCGATGCCACTCAAATATGTGAAAGAACGTGGCCGGCTCGTTGATGCTTACGTTGATGCACATAAATATGTTTTTGGTAAAAGGGCTGTAATTTATGGCGAGGAGGATTTGGTGCTGGCCATGGCTGCCTTTATGAAAGAAATTGGGATTGAAACTGTCCTTGTGGCCTCAGGTGCTTCCAGCGGTGTGATGAAAGAGGCAATGAGGCGTATGACTGTTGGGGAGAGTGAGGTAGTGGTGGCCGATGGGTCTGATTTTGCAACCATTCGTGAGCTTATGCTTGATCTCAAACCCGATATTATGATCGGAAACAGCAAGGGATATTACATTAGCCGGGAGTTTAAGATCCCGTTGGTGCGGATTGGATTTCCCATTCACGACCGTTTTGGTGCTGCACGTATGCGCCATATTGGATATCGTGGAACCCAGGAGTTGTTTGATCGCATCGTAAATGCCCTTATCGAATATAAGCAGGAAAACAGCCCTGTGGGGTATAAATATATATAAAGGGCAGAGAGCTATGCCATCAGTAATTAACCTAACAAGCAAATAATGAATCTATGACAAACGCAACGACTACTGCTGCCCATCCCTGTTTTGACGAGAATGCAAGGCATACCCATGCCAGGGTACACTTACCGATAGCTCCCCTGTGCAATATTCAATGTAATTACTGTAACCGGCAATACGATTGTGTTAACGAGAGCCGGCCCGGAGTTACATCAACTGTGCTGAAGCCTTTTCAGGCCTTTGAATATTTCAGGGCTTTAGATGATAAGCTTGATAATCTCTCGGTAGTGGGTATTGCCGGTCCCGGCGACCCGTTTGCCAATCCCGAAGAGACGCTGGATACATTACGGCGCATCAAGGAAGAATATCCTGATAAGATTTTTTGCCTTTCCACTAATGGATTGAACCTTTTCCCATATATCGACAGCATTGCCGATTTGGGTGTGTCGCATGTAACAATTACTGTTAATGGTGTGGATAGTAAGGTTACTGCCGGGGTTTATAAATGGGTGAGATTTAATAAACATATTTATCGTGGGGAAGAGGGGGCCAGTATTCTTATGGAGCAACAGCTCAAATGTATTCCCGCATTAAAGGCACGTGGCATTACTGTTAAAATTAATTCGGTGTTGATTCCGGGTATTAATGATGATCATATTCCTGAAGTTGCACGTGTCTGTGCTGGTTTAGGTGCTGATTTAATTAATTGTATCCCGCTTATCCCAACTAAGGATACCCCTTTTGAGAATATTGAGAAACCCGATACTAAAATGATCTTTCGCACACGTATTGAAGCCTCAAAATATCTAAAACTGATGACCCATTGCGCACGCTGCCGGGCAGATGCTGCCGGTTTACTCGGGCACGACTTAAAAGATACACATGTGATGTTAAAAGAATTTGCTACCCGACAACCTTTTGATGAAAAGGACCGTCCTTATATAGCAGTTGCTACCCGCGAAGGGTTGCTGGTGAATATGCACCTTGGCGAGGCCCGTTCGTTTTATGTTTTCCGCCAGTCGCCCAAAGGTTTTCAATTTGTGGAAGAGCGCGCGGCTCCTATGGTTGGAGCTGGCGACAACCGATGGCTTGACCTTGCCGGTTCTCTCAGCGATTGCCGTGCCATGCTTGTGTCGGGAGTCGGCGAAAACCCAAAGGCTATTATCGCAGGCTGTGGCATCCGCATTATCGAAATGACCGGACTTATCGACGAAGGCCTCGATGGCGTTTATAACAACCGTCCTATCAGGAGTATGGCTAAACAGGATGCTTTTCGTTGCGGCTCGGGTTGTCGCGGAAATGCTCAGGGATGTGCGTAAATAAGTTAAGAATAATGCAAAATATTTCATTTGTGTGCATAAATATCAGAAATGTAAATATTTAAATAGTATAATTAGCATGGGCAATGCTCACAAAAAGAAATGAATTGAATACCAGCTAAGCTAATATTTGCCAATAAAATAACTAAAATATATACGAATGAAAAAGCCAACTTATCACATTCTTGTCTGCAATTCCTTTCGGATTGCAGGTGATGCTCAGGGTATTTGTAATAAAAAGGGAGCAGCAAATTTTTTACAGTACATAACAGAAGAAGCCGTTGACAGGGGATTAGATGTAACAGTATCGGCTACGGGTTGTCTTAATGTTTGTTCCGAAGGCCCTGTAATAGTAGTACATCCCAATAATTATTGGTATGGAAAAGTAGAATCAGAAAAAGCTATAGATGAAATCCTGGATGCTCTTGAAGAAAACAGACCTTGTGAGAAGTATCTGATATCTAATTAGTCTTGTTTTTTTTGATCCTTCAGGTTTATCTGTTTGAGCGTGTATCTTGAAAAATATGATGTGCCACTGCTCTTTTTTTACTGTGTGCAGTAACAAATATTTAGCAAGATATTATTTCATTTTTTTACTATTTAAAAATAAGGAAGATATGAATGATATACGCACACCTCATTTTATTGATACTACCTTACGAGATGGGGAACAAGCCCCGGGAGTGGTTTTTTCTTTGGCTGAGAAGATGCAGATATGCAGGTTTCTGGACAAAGCCGGGATTACCGAAGTTGAGATTGGAACTCCGGCAATGGGGCCGGATGAGGTTAAAGATATAAAAGAACTAAACAGTATGGGGTTTGGCTTTGTAACTTCTGCCTGGTGCCGTGCCTTATCTGATGATATTAAAAAAGCAATGCACACGGGGTGTGATGGGGTGCATATCTCGTTTCCTGTTTCTGAAATTCTTTTGAATTCAATGAATAAAAGCAGGGCATGGGTGTTTGCTTCTGCTCGGGAATTATTAAAGGATGCACTGGAACGTTTCTCCTTTGTAACTGTTGGTATGCAGGATGCTTCGCGATCGGAACTCTCATTTCTTACTGATTTTATTTCGCTGGTAACTGAAACCGGAGCTTGCAGAGTTAGGATAGCTGATACTGTTGGATCATTAACACCACTGGCAACAACTAAGCTTTTTGACCATATCCGCAAAGAGTCTCCTGATACATGGCTTGAATTTCATGCTCATAATGACCTTGGAATGGCTAATGCCAATGTGCTTTCTGCTTTTCATTCAGGCGTAAGTTGTTTTAGTGTAACTGTTAACGGATTGGGCGAAAGGGCCGGGAATGCAGCTCTTGAAGAGGTGGTTATGGCCTTCGAAGTTGGGGAGAAAATCTCCTGCGGGTTAAATACTCATCTCTTTTATGAGTTGTCGAATTATGTTGCCCAGGCATCCAACAGGAAGTTGTCTGTTTCAAAACCTATAACTGGTGATTTGGCCCTAGCTCATGAAAGTAGTATTCATACCCATTCTATTATAAGGGATAGGCACTCTTATCAGTTGTTCGATGCAGCCAGTATTGGTCGTGAAGAGATGCCTTTTATTTTTGGAAAGCATAGTGGGAAAACAGCACTACTGCATTTTTTTAGTATGCTACAAATGGAGATATCTCCTGTTCTGTGTGATCGTATTCTTGATAAAATCCGGTTACTCTCGGTTGAATATAAACGGGCAATATCCGAAATTGAAATAATGGATATTTATAATCAGATACTTCATGAGCTCTCTGAAACGTTGATATCCAGTCCTGTTGTTGTGAGCCGCACTTCATTAAGACAAATTGAGGAGGAGTGGGCTAAATCCTGATCCTTATAAAATCAGATTGATCATCTTCTTTATAAGAAAATACCCCTTATGGAACTATCATGAGAGGTATTTGTATTTTTATATTCTTGTTATGATTGCCAGATCATGGAAGTTACATTCGATTAGTTCGCCCTGGCTGGTTTGTACTCGTCGGATGAATTTGTTTACAAAGGTTTTATCTCTATCCTTATATCTGCCGGTGGAGCATAATAGATCCATGAAGTTACAAGCACATCGGCACCTGCTTTTACATATCCGGCAGCATTCGTTATATTGATGCCTCCTGCAGCCAGCATGCAGATGGCAGGATTAATTTTTTTGCATTCAAATGCACACCGGGCAAATTGTTCAGGGTCGAGTTTGTCCATTTGTATTGCGTCTGCTCCGGCCTGTGCGCATATCAAAGCCTCTTTCTGAGTGTGGGCTTCTATTACTATTTTTCTCTCTTTCTGTTGTTGTTTTATTTTCTTTATCACATCATTCAAATGCTCATAGCCTCCTGTAAATAGCAAATGTTCCCTGAAAATAAGTATGGTGTCCGAAAGGCCAGTTCTGTGAGGAGTGCCCCCGCCTGCAATTAAAGCTTTGAGGGCTATCTTTTTCAGATAGGGAGGGTGTTTACGGGTGCCGGCAACGGAGATGTCAGGATTAATTGAATGGGCTGTGTTTACCAGCATAGCTGTTCGTGATGCTATGCCGGAGGCAAATTCTATCATTGCACCCCCTGTTCGCCATATAAGATGTATGTTTGCTGCATCGCCTTCTGCACGTAGTATCTCTTCTCCCTGATCAATGTATCTCCCTGATGGTAACCAATTTAAAATGTTAAGTCCCACTTTTTGGTACATCCTTATGGCTTCTTCTGTGCAGCATACGGTCATTTTGTCGCGCGCAAAAACGGCGATAGAGGCTTTTTTTCCTTTCAGATTTAATAAAGTGGTGGTCATATCTCCGGCAGGTACATCATCTTCTATAATGCGGTCAATGTCGTTTTCTGTAAAATATATCATAGAATTGTTTATTTACTGATTAATTTTTACGTGAATTATTGGGTGTCTTTTTATCATCACAGTTTAAAATAAAGCTATAAATTTATCCAGCCACGTCAATAGCCACTGATTTAAACATGCACCACACTTTATCCCCGGTGTTTATGCTCATTCTGTTAAACGATTCAGCTGTAATTTCAACAAGTAACGGAAAGCCAACATTAACTGTACATATCAGAACATTATCCCACGTGGTGACGTTGGCCACAATTCCTTCCAATTGGTTCTGTATAGTAATTTGTTCAATGTACATTGTAGAAATAGCTATATCCTCGGGCCTGATGAAGATGGTTGTATTTTCACCTGCAATATACCTCTTCCGGCTTTTTTCGCAGACTATTTTTACAATGTTTTTTCCTCCATTGAAAGCGAGCAGGGTCAGTCCGTTTTGGGTGTCTGTTTTTATAACTCTCATTATTATTGTGTTGATGAGAGATGATCGCCTGATTATTTTTTGTGTTGCCTTATTTTTTATGAGGTAGTGAAAATTTCCGTGTCCCACAATCATTCCTTTATCAATAAGGCATAGTTTATCGGTTAGTTTTAATAAATCAGTGATATTATGGCTCACTATCAGCATAGGAATATTTACTGTTTC
The DNA here is from genome assembly GCA_964608615.1 of uncultured Marinilabiliaceae bacterium. Classification (GTDB taxonomy): domain Bacteria; phylum Bacteroidota; class Bacteroidia; order Bacteroidales; family Marinilabiliaceae; genus CALEUX01. Next base: position 25,026 of record CAZSQG010000033.1, on the reverse strand, counting down.
GTGAATGATCTGAAGAAATGGAAGTATCTGGTCGCGTAACCCATTGTCTAAAGCAGAAAATGGCTCATCAAGCAACAGTAATTCAGGTGATGAGAGTAGTGAACGTCCCAGTGCTGTTCGCTGTCGTTCGCCACCTGAGATGTATGCCGGCTTGCTTTTCAGAAGTTGTTGCAGGCCTAGCATCTCAACGATCTGTGTGAAGCCAATTGTCTCAGGTAATTTTTCATGTATGGCGTAACGCAGGTTTTTTTTAACTGTTAAATGAGGAAAAAGCCTGCCTTCCTGAAACACGTATCCTATTCTGCGTTTATTTACCGGGATATATATTTTTTTATTTGAATCAAAGAGTATCTTCTCATCAATGGAAATATATCCTTTTTTTGGTGTGGCCAAACCTGATATGGTTTGCAGGAGTGATGTTTTTGCTGAGCCACTGGCTCCGAAAATGCCGGTTATGCCATCACCAAATGTTTCCTTTACGCAAAGGTCAAAGTTGTCTCTTTTAAGACAGATGTCGATATCAATCATACCCGTTTCATTTTTTTTGTGAATAATTCGGAAAGTACCATGGCCACAAATGATATGATTACCGATATAAGCACCAGGCGTATTGTTGCGTTTTCTTTTCCGGGAGTTTGTATGTAAGTATATACTGCAAGGGGCAGGGTTTGTGTTTTGCCTTCTATGTTACCGGCAAAGGTTATGGTGGCCCCAAACTCCCCCAGTGAACGAGCAAAGGCCAGTATGATGCCCGATATAATTCCGGGCATAGAGAGGGGTATTGTAATGCGAAGGAATGTTTTGCCCACTCCTGCACCCAATATACGGGAAGCTTCTTCCAGATGGGGATCAACCATTTCCATTGATGTTCGTATTGCCCTCACCATAAGAGGGAATGATACAACCGAGGATGATATAACGGCTGCCGTGAACGAAAAAGGTAGTTTGATGCCAAAGATATCATAAAGCCATCTTCCCAAAAAACCTTGTGTGCCAAAAAAGAGCAATAAGAGATAACCTGTAACCACTGGCGGCATAACAAGTGGCATATGCAGAAAGCTGTCAAGAATTGACTTTCCTGCAAAATTTCGGCGTGCCATGATGTATCCCAAAAACAGAGCAAAAGGCAGAGATATGATAATGCTCAAAATGGACGTTTTTATCGAAAGGCCGATTGCGGTCAATTCGGGCGTTGTGAATTTAAACAGTTCGCTCATACGATATTGATTGTTTTATTCTTTAGAAGATTGTCTCTTCCGGGTTTTCCCGGACCTCTGAATTTTGCTTCACAGTTCTTTCGCCCGATATCCTTATTTAAATCCATGTTTCTTCCATATTGGTTCACTCTCTTTGGCTGTGATGTACTCAAAATACTTAATGGCCATTTTATTTTTTTCATTACATACCGATGCTACAAACACAATGGGTTGGTGAGTCTCTTCAGGGAATAGAGATGTGATACTGACTTTTTGGGATTTTAAGGCATCGGTCAGATATACTATCCCAAAGGGGACCTCACCCATCTCAACCACCATCATGGCCGAACGTACATCTTTGGCGGGTAGAATCTTTCCTTTTAGCTGGTCGGCCCATCCGTAATATTCGATTACTTGTTGTGCATAACTACCCGCTGGAACATGATTTGGGTCGCCTATTGATATCATGCCGTTACCAATTAGCTGGCCGATATTAATAGTGCTGTCTATTTGTATGGGTTTCTGATTTTGGTTTTTAGGTGTTATCAGTACCAGCGAATTCTTAGCGATGGCTTTTTTGTATGGATGCACCACAAACCCCAGACTATCAGCATAGTCGGCCCATTTTTTGCTGGCCGCAATAAACAGATCAGGCGTTGCCCCGTTTTCCATCTGACGAATCAGTGTCCCGCTCGAAGCCCAGTTGGTGGTAAAGCTGGCGTTATGGGTTACATTAAATGTGTCGATGAGCTCGTTTAAGACATCTGACATGCCTGCCCCTGCAAACAGGATTACGTTCTCTTTTTGCACAGGTGCTGACGATTGTTTACATCCATGGCTCAATAACATGTATGGTATGATTATGGCGCATAATATTATGCTTCGTAAGGAAATTGATGCTTTCATCCGTATTTGTGTTTTTAATGAACATACTCGTTTCATATTTATATTGTTTTATAATTTATTCGCCTAAGTTTATAACCTGAATTGAAGTCCCAGTCCAAAGTAATTTCCCACGCATTTGGATGCTGTTCCTTCCTGTATGATATAATGAAGAGCCAGTTTTAGCTTTTCTTTGTCGAGATACCAGTTTACCCCAACGTCGTAGGTTAGTTCATCTCCAATGAATTTATAAAGAGTTTTTTCTCCTTTGCCATCATATTTCTCAACTAAAAATGAGGGTTCTACAAAGGTGGCTCCGGCAGCAATGTTGAATGATGCTCTTAGATGCCATTCCGTAGCATTAAAGCTGGTCAGGTTGTAATCGCGTTCCATCAGGTAGTATTCACCGTCGAGTCTCCATCCACGATAATTGATAAGCAGATCGGTTCCGTAAGCCAGCGACTCATCCCAGGCCAGATCTTCATTTTCTGTTTTGCCTTTACGTGAAGCTCCAAATCCCAGGGTTATGCCATTGCGTTTGCGCCATTGATTGCCCGAAAGCATAAAAGCGTAATTTGTTTGCTCGGGTTGCCCAAGTGTGAGCATCAGCCGGGCTGTTAATAAGGGATTGGCATATTTAGCTCCCTCCTGTTGTTCGGGCGAAAATAACCCAATGCGGTAGCTGAACCCAATATTGTTGTAGTTTTTTAAACCACCAAGCCCCAGTCCGCTTGGAATTCCGTTACCTTTTCCCGTCATGTAGTTACGAAGATGCCAGCTTGCACGGCTCTTATCAAATGAACTGATACCCCATGGGCCGGTATTGTATTCACGACTAATTGCAGCCTGAAAATAACCCGCGTGTATATGTAAGAGTTCACTGTTTTTTAAAGGGTTGGCTGTTATAAAGGCTTTCCATATACTGATTCCTGAATAGTTCCCTTCTGTTGAAGAGTAGGCATCTTTGCCTAACCAATCCATCGAGAATTCAAAATCATAGCTGAGCCAGGAATATGGCTTCCCTTTTCCTCCAAAGCGAAAACGGCGTGCCAATACATCCAGGCGATTTTCTATTTCTTCTTCTTTTGTTTTTTCGTCCATTGATAGCGTTATCCAGGTTTCAATGGCCAAAACAGGAGTAAATATTTTGGCTTTATCCGGATTTGAAAATAAAGGGGCAGAAGGTTTCTCTTCTCCCTTAAGGCTTTGCCATATCATTATCAGGATTATGGCTGTAATAGTTTTTTTTTGCATAATTAGAGCTTTTTTATTTTTCTGTTTTTCTGTTATCAGGCGTTATTCATCAATGTGAATAACGCTGTTTAAAAAAAATCAACTTCTATTTTTCGTGAAAGCTTTGATGGTTAAAAGAACATAGCCATAAATTATTGTTCAATTCGTTTTTGAACTTTAGGTGTAGTTCTTCTACTTGTCTGAACTCTGTGATTAATCGTTCACCATATTTTGTAACAATTGCGCCACCACCGTTTGCCCCACCCCTGTGTTTGGTTATAACCGGGAGAGGCGAGAGGTTATTCATTTGTTTTATGAAATGCCATGCCTGCTGATATGACATTTTCATGATTTTTGAGGCAGTGTTGATAGATCCTTGTTCCTTAATGAGTTCTAATAGCCGCACTCTTTTGGCATCAATAAAACATTCGTCATCTTTAATAATTTTCAATGATCCGGTTATTTTAAATGGTGTGTTCATCCAGGCCTTTCTTATCCGGAATTTTTATCTCATATGGTGAAATATCATATATTGCTGATAAAAATACGTGCCATTATTGTTATGTAATTGTTTATGTGGGTAATATCTGTTTGGTTAGTTATGTTATTCCTTACCTTATTGTAGGTTATATTGATGAAAATTACCAAAATGAAACATCCATGATTACATCTCATGCTCGGTGCATTTTAGAAATAAAAACTAATTATTAATGCCAATTAAGGGTTGGATTCTTTGCCACGAAGTGGCTAAATATTAGTAGCCATGGGTGAAGCTCCATGGTTATTAAGGTTACGCCCTATTCAGGGCTTAAAAAGCAGTTCTTCAATTCTTAATTCGCATTATTAATACATGGATGATTTAGTTGACCTTAAGTATATACGTATTTACACTACTTGGTATTTACGTATTTGTTCTGTTTTAATAGAAATGGTTAACAGTTACTTTTGATTAATGGAAACTAGCTCTAAAGTAATGCAGCCCATCTTGGCGCAGTTACAGGCTGATATTCGCTTTCAGGAAGGACTTACAGCCTGCATGAATTGCGGTATATGCACAGCGATATGCCCGGCTGCAGCGTATTATGATTATGATCCGCGAAAAATATGTCAACTTGCTCAAAGCGGAGATGAAGCCGTGTTGAGAGATCTTTTGAGTAGTGAAGAAATTTGGATGTGTGGGCAGTGCTTATCGTGCAAAACACGTTGTCCCCGCAATAATACTCCGGGTTATGTTATTATGGTTTTGCGTAAAGTGAGCCAGTTAACAGGTTTATTTGTAAACTCCCGTCTTGGTAGGCAGCAGCTTCTTATTAAACGTAAAACTGGACATAGCATCCTGGAGACAGGCTATTGTGTGCATCCTAAATTGATAGTCCCCGATGAACATCCGGAACAGGGTCCTGTTTGGCAGTGGATTCTTGATAATGGGGAAGCTTTATACACCCAGTTAGGATCAAATTATTATCAGCCCGGTGAAGGTGGCGTGCGACTAATTGAGAAAGACACTCTTAATGAAATGCGCGAAATCTTTGAGGTAACAGGAGCCATGGATTTATTTAGCAAGATTGAAGAGGCTTCGGAATTCAAGGCTAAAGAATTAAATCTTTCGTTTTCGGATGATGAGAATAATGATTATTGGCGATTTATACAGGAATAACTCATGAAACCAACTCTTTGGAAAGATTATCAAAAACAGGTTCCTGACGACAACTTTTTTTATGTGAGGAGTTGTATCCGGCAAACATTTTTTCCCGGCGCTGAAGTGGCTTTGTTAAAAATTATGCGAGAGCATCTAAAGAAAGATGTGTTTGAGGATAAACGACATACAACCTGTACAGGAATTGGATACCACTCAGATATAATACCTCTGGAAACCATTATGACGGTGGCTGCACGACAGTTCTCCCTTATGACCGAAGCAGGTTATAAAAATCTGTTGGTATCATGTGTTACTTCTTTCGGTATTTATCTTGAGATACTTGATATGTGGCACCATTTCCCGGAGAAACTTGCAGAAACTCGCGAGTCGTTGTGGAAAGCCACCCGAAGAGAGTTTGAAGTACCTGATATTGTTGTACATGCTTCTGATGCCATCTATCATTTTAGAGATGAGATATTTAAGCAGTCTAAGTACCAATTGGTAAATGATAGTACCGGTAATGCTTTAAATGGAGTTGAGCATGTGGGATGCCATTATGCAAAAATATTTCCCACCAAGGGTATTGGAGGCGCCGAATTCCCATCTGTTTTATCAAGATTAATTGAATCGTGGGGTGGCAACGTTATTGATTATCCCGAGCGTCGTCATTGTTGCGGATTTGGTTTCAGGCAATATCTGGTCAAGGCAAATCGTGGCTATTCTGTTTCAAATTCACGCATTAAATTTGAATCTATGGCACCTTTCAATCCGGATTTTATTCTTACAAATTGTCCGGGATGTAATATGTTCCTTGATAGATGGCAATATACTCTTTCTGAAATGAATGGGGTTACATATGATGAGCAAGGGAATGGCATACCTGTTTTATCTCATGAAGAATTGGCCGGTTTGGTAGTGGGGATGGATCCCTGGCAGTTAGGTCTTCAGATGCATCAGGTATCCGTTGAATCGCTTCTGGATAAAATGGGTGTTCATTATTCACCTAAAGCAAAGTATAATCTGGCCGGTAAAACCGAAAGTATACCTGCAAAACCTTCAGTTTTATTGGTTTAAAATATTAGTATGCCCCATAATAATCAGAAAATAGTAACGATAATAGGAGCAGGCCCGGCCGGACTTCAAGCTGCTTCAACACTGGCTCAATTTGGTGTGAAGGTAAGGTTATTTGAAAAGGGTGATAAGCCTGGAGGTCATTTGTCAAAATGGCATCATTTATTCCCTGATGCGCGACCATCTGAAGATGTTCTGATTACTTTGAAAGATTGTTTGAACATGGATAATATTGATGTTTCAACAGGGAAATGTGTTACATCCATGGAAAGGACAAATGGTAAATGGACAATAAAAACACATGATGGAATGTCAAGCGATTCGGACGCTGTGATAATTGCCACTGGTTTTTCAATTTTTGATGCTAATAAGAAAGAGGAATATGGATATGGTGTTTATCCGGCTGTTGTAACATCTGAATTGTTGGAAGGCATTTTTAAAGGTAAAAATAAATGGCCATTTAATCCTGAGGGAAAAGACCTGCGTTTTGGTCTTGTTCACTGTGTTGGTTCTCGTGATGCTAAATGCGGTAATTTGTATTGTAGTAAGGTTTGTTGTATTACAGCTGTAAAACAGGCAATTGAGCTTAAGAAACTTTTTCCCTTGTCAACGGTATATTGCTTTTACATGGATATGCGAATGTTTGGAATGGGTTACGAAGAGCTTTATCAGGAAGCCCAGACCAAATATAATGTACAGTTTATCAGAGGCCGGCTTTCTGAAGCATCTCCTTCGCAAAACGATCGCATTATGGTTAAGGCTGAGGATACTTTAATGGGACGTCCGGTTAAGCTAACACTTGATATGCTGGTTCTGATGGTTGGAATGACTCCAGCAAATAAATTTGTGGTTGAGAATGATTCCCTTTTACTCAAAGAGCCCACTTATGGAGGTGCTTTTATTAAGCCCGATGATGTTTTTGTGCGCATAAATAACAACGGAAAAGATGGTTTGTTTTTAGCCGGTGCGTGTAAAGGACCTGCTTCAATTCCTGATGTGTTGCAGGATGCAAAAGCAGCATCAATGGAAGTTCTTAATTATCTTAAGTTGTGTTAATATTTGAATAACAATGGGGTTGATAAAATTTGGTTTTTCCGATGCTGTTGCACGAAATATGGATTTAAACTTGCCGGTTCCAAAGGTGGTTGATGAATTGTTTTTGAAGGAACCATCGTTAAAGAGCTGCATAAGTTGTGGTAATTGTGCCGCTATGTGTTCTGCTGGTTATTTTGTTGACTTACAGTTTTACAGGCTTAATTTGATGTTGAAGCGAGGACTAATAGCCGATATGAAACAAAAAGCTCAGAATTGCATGCTTTGTGGCAAATGCCAGTTAACATGTCCCAGGGGTGTTAACATCAGGAATGGAATTTTATTAATGAGTGAAATGTAAAGAATTTCAACCTGATAAGATATATTAGTTGTCTCTTCTATGTCTTATCTGGTTAAAAAATAAATGTATTATGAATCAGTACCACCCATTTGTATTGCCTTTTTTTATTGGCTTTTTAGTCATGTTGGCAATACTTATAATCAGGTATGCTTATTGGTTCCGGAGTTTTTCAAATGCAAACCGAAAGAATATCCTCTATGGATTGTTTTCTGTAAGGACTCTTCTTGCGGTTAAAGAGGTTTTTGCTGATTCACTTTTGCATTTAAAAATTATAAGGATCAATCCTGTTCTGGGGTTTATGCACATGAGCCTTGCCTTTGGGTGGTTTCTACTTATTGCAGGAGGAAAGCTTGAATCATGGTATTTTACCGGCGATTTTACCAATAAGTTCTGGTATGCTATTTTTCTTCGATATTTTGAGCCCAATACATCAGAGTTTTTCTTTCATGGCTTTTTTGTCACTTTCATGGAGTTTTCTTTATTATTGGTTTTAGTAGGAGTGGCTTTTGCTTTTGCTAAACGCATCCGTAAAAGCCTGTTTGGAATAAAAAATACAACAAAACATAATTTTGGAAATAAACTTGCCTTGTTTTCACTTTGGTTTATTTTTCCATTACGACTAATGGCCGAATCGGTCACTACAGGAGCGCATGGTGGCGGTGGGTTTTTAACCACATCGGTAGCTAGTATTATTCCTGTTTCATTTGCATCTCATAATGAATTATTTTTTTGGTGGGCTTATTCTTTATCATTGGGGATATTCTTTGTTGCATTACCTTTTTCACGCTATCTGCATATTCCAACCGAAATGGTTCTGATTTTCCTTCGGCGATGGAACGTGGAGGCTGCTCCTGGTTTCAATCCGCAGAAAGGACTTCAGGCTTTCGATGTTCATTCATGTTCCGGATGTGGCATGTGTCTTGATGTGTGTCCGGCTATTAATAAAACAGAAGAAGCTTTTCAGTCAACCTACTTTGTAAGAAATATTCGAAACAACAAAGCTTACGAAAATTTATCGAATCAGTGTCTTAATTGTGGGCAGTGTGATGAGGTGTGCCCTGTAGGAATCAACCTTGAGAATCTCAGGTTCAATACGAGAAGTAAAATTCACAACAAAGCAGCATTCGATCATTCATGGTTACCCGGAAGCATGGTTTTTTGGCGCGAATCTACCGAAGTAATACTTTTCACGGGGTGTATGGGGCGGTTAAATCCGCAAACAACTATATCAATTAAGCATTTGTTAAATGAGGCAGGGGTTTCGTTTATTCATATGGATGAGGTTGAGAGTATTTGTTGCGGGCGTCCTATGATGCTGGCAGGTGCTACTGAATCGGCTCGTATCATGATTGACCGCAACAAGGAAAACATAATGGCTTATCATGGAAAAGTGCTCGTTACCACTTGTCCTATTTGTTATAAAATATTTAAATCTGAATATAATTTGGACATTCCGGTAATGCACCACTCTGAATACCTTTGGCAATTAATCGAATCCGGAAAAATTGTTCGTGACAAGAGTTCTCTGCAATTGGCTTATCATGATCCGTGCGATTTAGGACGAGGAAGTAACTGTTACGAACCACCCCGAAAAGTGCTTCAATCTATAGGTGATTTACAATCTCTTTCACGACAGCGGGAAATGTCGCTTTGTTGCGGTAATAATCTGGGTTCACTATCGTTATCTGAAACCGAAAGGCAAGCTATAACTGATGGAACATTAAAAGTGTTAACTCTTGATAATCCCGATATATTGGTTACTTCGTGTCCAATGTGCAAAAAAACACTACAACGACAAAGTCCTGTAAAAGTGGCTGACCTGGCCGAAGTGCTTTGGAATATGCATCCTGGATTTTCGCATGATTTTTCTAAAAAAATGATCCGTAAACGTAAGTTTGTTGATGCGGAATGAGATAAGTTCATTGTGTTTTTAAAACCTGTGAATCTTCTTTTTGTATATTTTCATCTTTTCAATATCTTTACACATTGTGAGCCATAATCTGATTTGCTCTGTAAATGTTGGTTCGAAGTAAATTGTTATCTATTGCGCTTCTAATTTCCAGAGCATAATTAAAAATGGCTGAAATTGACTAATGAGAATATTCCTATGACGAAAATTCAAGACTTGCGTGGCTCAATTGTAGCGATTGTTACGCCTTTTAAAGAAAACGGAGAAATTGATCTGGCTGCTTTTGATTCCCTTATTGAATGGCATATTGCCCAGGGCACCGATGGTGTTGTGGTTTGTGGAACCACCGGAGAAACACCAACTCTATCAGAAGAAGAAGATCGAATGATGATGGAACGTGCCGTGAAGAAAGTTAATGGACGAATCCCTGTGATAGCTGGTTCGGGGAGTAATTCAACACAGGATTGTATCAAATACTCTCGAACAGCTGAAAAAATTGGTGTTGATGCTTTATTAGTGGTAGCTCCATATTACAATAAACCAACCCGAAAAGGTCTATATCTGCATTTTTCAAGTGTGGCCAACGCTGTTAAAATCCCGGTTATTCTTTATAATGTTCCCGGACGTACCGGTAGTTGCATTCCTTACGATTTGGCTATTGAATTGGCTAATAAGCATAAAAACATAATCGCAATAAAAGAAGCCGGTGGTAATATTGATGTTTTTATGAATCTTATAGCTAATCGCCCCGAAGGTTTTAAGATTTATAGCGGTGATGATTCTTTGTCAACTGCTGCTAATCTTTTTGGAGCCGATGGTTGTATCTCTGTTATTGCTAATGTTATTCCAAAAGAATTTCATGAGTTGATGACAGTTTCGTTAGCCGGTAATGTTGAGGCTTCACGCAGCCTGTTTTTTAAGTATAAAAGAGTTATGGAGCTGATGTTTGTTGAATCAAACCCTATACCGGTTAAAACAGCCCTGGCTGGTATGGGTAAAATTAGTGAGGTGTTTCGGTTACCTCTATGCGAAATGGAAGATAAAAACAAAGAATTGCTTCTTGCTGAGATGAAAAAAGTTGGTATTATTTAGATTATCGCTTTTATATAATATATAACAAACCCCGCAAAACGATTAAGAATGGCGGGGTTTTTATTTGTATATGGTTATTTTTTTAATCCGGTCAGTAGTTGATAACCAACCATTTTATTCTGTTTATTGTAAGTTTCCGATTTTACAGTTCCTATATTCTTTGCCATCCATTCAACCGTGTTAAAAGTTAGTTTCATTATACCCATATCGGTGGTTGTGGTTTGTGAAATCTTTAGGCATTCAAAAGTGCCGGCTGGAGTGGTGATGTTTTCAATGGCATCTACCTTTCGGTTGGTAATGTAAATTTTTGTTGATATGTTGACTGGAGAATCTGAAACAATCTTCATTATTATGTTCCCATCTTTTAGAGCCGTTCCGGGTTTTACGCCAGTAGGAATATCAATTGACTCAAAGGTTATATCTACCTTCATATCTTTATACGATTCCTGCTGTTCGGGATCAAGGAAACTGCTCATGTCAACAACAAACCGATCGCCTTCGCATCTATATTTAAGATCAACGGGTTGGGATTTCTTGTCCGAAAGATTTTCCTGACGAATTACAAAAACGGTAGCTCCTGCCTCTTCGGTTCGTGAAATTAAAGTTTGCCTGGATTCACCAATGGTTTTACCTTTGGGATTATAATTGGTATAACTTAATACTGTTCCTTCTTCGAAAGGAATGTATAAATCGCAATTTTGAGAATAAACCTCAAAAGAGAGTATGGTTATAACAACCAGAACTAATAGTTTTTTCATAAAATATTGATATTAAGGTTTCTTTAAGTAACTGAAATTAGGTAAACAGTTTTTAAAAGTCAATAGAGTGGCAAAGTAATTTACTCTTGAACCTTAATAACCTTATTCGTAAATATTAAACCTGAAATTTAAAGAGGAGATTGTTAACCACAAAATAAAGATTGAATGAACGTTATAGAAACAATTTTATCACATCGTACAATCCGGAATTATTCCGGTAAATCTATAGAACCAGAATTATTAAAGAGTATCCTTGAAGCCGGCACCCGTGCATCAACAACCGGAAATATGCAGGTTTATAGTATTATTGTTACAACTGAACAGGGTTTAAAAACCAACCTTGCACCGGCTCATTTTAACCAGCCAATGGTTACCCAGGCTCCTGTTGTCCTAACCTTTTGTGCCGATTTTAACCGGTTTAACAAGTGGTGCAGGCAAAGAAATGCCGAACCTGGTTATGATAATTTTCTGTCATTTGTAACGGCAGCCATTGATGCACTTTTAGTAGCACAGAATGTTTGTGTTGCAGCCGAAAGTCAGGGATTGGGAATTTGCTACCTGGGTACTACCACTTATAATGCAAAAAAAATTATTGAGGTTCTAAAGCTTCCAAAAGGCGTGGTGCCTGTTACAACAGTTACGCTTGGGTATCCTAATGAAGCCCCTGAACTTACCGACCGTTTGCCACTGAATGCGGTGGTGCATTATGAGACCTACAAGGATTATGCTTCTGAAGACATTGATCTCTTGTATCGGGAAAAGGAAGCATTGCCATTATACCAGAGTTTTATTAAGGATAATAATAAAGAAACATTAGCTCAGGTGTTTACCGATATCCGTTATAAGAAAGTTGATAATGAATATTTTTCTAAGGCTCTTTTGGAGGTGCTGGAAGAGCAGGGATTTATGTAGTTTATTATGGGTAGTAATGTCGTTTAGCTAAACAGTCTGCCAAAGTAAACTTTTATTTTAGCAAGGTGAATTGCTGGCGTCCCATTCCCTTTTAGAGGATTGATTGGCTTTATTTACCGCTTTTTCGCCACTCTGTGGCTGCTCTGTGCTGTTTTTAATAGTACATTAACTAAGCACCATTAAATTGAGTAGCTGAATTTTTCTTGCTTCACGCAACCTTTTTTCGGTATGTTCATCAATAATGTGTAACTAATAACACAAACCCATTATGAATAATTTTGCCTTATTAATCAGTTTTGTGGTTTTCCTGTTTTCAGGATGCCAAAATGATCAGGACCCTATTGTTGTTAAAGAAGAGTTTTCACTTAAATCGCTTGAATTAATTGAAAAAACCGATGAGTTTAATTGGAAGCTTTTTCAGACCATGAATAATCTGGAGGACGCCGGTAAGAACCTGGTGGTTTCTCCCTTAAGTATTTCTCAGGCTTTTGGAATGGTTATTAATGGTGCAACTGGCAGTAATCTGGAAGAGATGCTGGAGGTTTTTGGATATGAGAATTCCGATGGCATGAATACAGCCTATAAAAATATCCGGGGTGCGCTATCAACTACCGATCCCAAAGTAACCATTGGAATAGCCAATTCGGCATGGTATAATAACCAGTTTGTTATGAAGCAAGGATATGTTCAAAACCTTAGAGATTATTATGATGCTGAGATTACCGCTCTTGATTTTGGTCAGGAAGAATATGCACTTAAAACAATAAATGGATGGGTCAATAATAAAACAAATGGTAAAATCCCAAGTATTATTGATAACATCTCCAATTCCCACGTGCTCTTTCTGATTAATGCTGTTTATTTTTATGGTACCTGGGCTAATAAATTTGATAAAGCAAATACTGCTGATGCGCCTTTCTACTTAACAAACGGCTCAAATATTCAGGTCAAAATGATGCATCAGGAGACTTCTCTCGAACTTATTGATGGTGAGATATATACTGCCTTAAGAGTCCCTTATGCTAATGGTTCATTTGCAATGACCATTTTATTACCTGACGAGGGTATTGCTGTGGATGATGTTATTGGTGAATTGAATTCCAATGAATGGAGTAAAATCAGGACTGAACAACCCAAACAAAACATGAAATTGGTTCTTCCAAGGTTTAAAACTGAGTGTAGTTACGATCTTATTCCTGCTCTTAAAGAATTAGGAATGAATGAGGCTTTTTATAGTTCACAAGGATTTGGCAATATTACAGATCAAGGAATTTCTCTTAGTGATGTTAAGCACAAAACATTTATTGAAGTAGATGAAAAGGGAACAGAAGCGGCTGCCGTAACATCAGGGACATTTGTAACTAGTATGCCACCTCAACCACCCATATTTCGTGTTGATCGTCCATTCGTTTTTATTATTTCTGAAAAAACCAGTGGAGCCGTTACTTTTATCGGAAAAATAGAAAATCCTTTGCTGGTAAAGTAATAGAGTATAAAGTAAAAAGGTAAAAGGTAAAAAGTGTTTTTACCTTTTACCCTAAACCCTATCCCGAAGTAAATAAATTTCAGGCATCGGGATTCACTTCGTTCAAACCCTTAAACCCTAAACTCCCAACTCCCAACTCTTTTTAAGCTACTCTCTGTAATTATAAACCCCGCTGGCCTGTTGGGTTGGCATCAGCAACATGTCATTCACGTTTACATGAGGGGGGCGTGTTATCATAAATTCGATGGCATCGGCAACATCTTCAGCATTAAGCGGAGTGAGACCGGCGTAAAAATTGGCTGCTTTTTCTTTGTCGCCATGAAAGCGTACAACCGAGAATTCAGTTTCCACCATTCCAGGTGAAATAGAAGACACTTTTATGTTATGCTGGAGCAAATCAATACGCATTCCCTTGGTAAGAGCGTGAACTGCGTGTTTGGTAGCACAGTAAACATTACCATTAGCATAAACTTCCGTTCCGGCTATTGAACTTAAGTTAATAATGTGACCGCTTTTATGTTCAATCATACCAGGAATAACAAGTTGACTCATAGTTAACAATCCCTTAATATTTGTATCTATCATTTGTTCCCAGTCGGTCCAGTTACCTTCATTTATTGGGTCAATTCCCGCGGCTAATCCTGCATTATTAACAAGCAAATCAATTTTCTTCCACTCATCCGGGAGATTTTTCCATGCAAGATGTGTAGCTTTACGGTCGCGGATATCAAAACACATGAGTTGAACCCGCACGCCATTTTTTTCAAGTTCAGGTTTTAGTATGTTTAGACGATCCAATCTTCGTCCGGTTAAAATAAGGTTATATCCAAGAGTAGAAGCTTTTGTGGCTGTAGCCATTCCTATTCCTGAGGTTGCGCCGGTAATAAGAGCAATTTTTTCCATAAATAAAATAATTTGTTCGTTTTAAAATTGTTCAGCGGTTTGCAATGTGGTTGATTTTTTCTATTTTCAGGAAGTTTTTTGCAGCAGCAAACCAACTAATAGCAAAGGTACTTAATTTTGAGTACTCGCCTAAGTATTTAATTAAAACTGTGTACCATGTCCGCAACTGATGTTACCATTTATGATGCCGAAACTTTCAATCTTTCATCCGACGAGTTTGATCGTATTCAGCAAATTCTTGGGCGAAAACCTAATCTTCTTGAGTTGGAGCTTTTCTCCATTCTTTGGTCAGAACATGCCAGTTATAAAAACTCGCTTAAATGGCTCGATTTATTACCGCGCAAAGGTGAAGGTGTTGTTGTTGAAGCTGGTAAAGAGAGTGCCGGTGCAATTGATATAGGTGATGGTCTTGTTTGTGTGTTCAAGCTCGAATCGCATAATCATCCATGTGCTGTGCAGCCGCGTTTGGGTGCTTCAACCGGATTAAGGGTTGTAACTCGCGATATTTTCTCAATGGGTGCTCGCCCATTGGCATTTTTAAACTCATTGCGTTTTGGTGATGGAAAACGTGATACCGCAAGGTGGCTTTTTGAAGAGGTGGTTAACGGATTAGCCGATTTTGAAAAGGGATTTGGTATTCCGGTAGTTGGAGGTGAAGTCTTTTTCTGTAATGCCTTTAATTCAAGCCCTATTGTGAACAATATGGTAATCGGAGTTACTCAAAAAGATAAGCTTATATCTGCTGTTGCCAAAGGAGAAGGGAACCTTGTTGCTATTATTGGTGTACCAACCGGAAATGAAGGTATTGCAGGAGATGCTTTTGAAGCCGACATAATTTCTGATAATGGAACAAAAGGAATTGCGGTTGATTATTTGAAAAATGTTGAAGTTGAGGTTAAGCTTTGTAAACTTATCCAAAAACTTATTCATGAAAAAGTTATAATAGGAGTTCAGCCAATCGGCGCCCAGGGTATTGTTGGAGCCATTACTGAAATGGCTGCCCGTGGTAATTCGGGAATTACTGTTCGCACCGAAGGGGTGCCTTTACGTGATGAGGGCTTAAGCTCACGCGATATTTTAATTTCTGAAACGTGGGGCCGTATGTTGGTTTGTTTTACTCCGGATAATGCTGATAAAATAAGGTCTCTGGCGCTTGAACATGAGGTTGAGTACGGTGTTGTTGGAAAAGTTACTTCTGATGAAGTTTTCAGTCTTTATGCCGATAAAGATCTTCTGGCACAAATGCCTGTTAAATATCTGGGATTGGGAGGAATGGCCCCGGTTTATGACCCTGCATTTGAAAGTATAAAGGCTGAAGTTGGAGATTATTTAGTTGACAATCTCCCGGAACCCGACCATTATCCTAAAGTGGTTAAGATGATGCTTAGTTCACTTAATTTGGCATCTAAGAAATATCTGAGCAAGAAATTCTCAAAATCTTTAAGGGCCGAGGATATCAGCTCAAAATTTCCATCTGATGCTTCTATTATTGAAATTAAAGAGACCGGTTTGGCCCTTGTAGCTACCCTGGATTGCAATCCGGGGTATATGCCTGTTGATCCATATAAAGGTGCCCAAATAGCGGTTGCTGAAGCCGCCCGTAATATTGTATGTGCCGGAGGTAAACCCTTGGCTATATCTGATTGTCTTAATTTTGGAAGTCCCAAGGATCCTAAAGCATACGGAGCTTTTGTGGCCTCGGTTAAAGGTATTGCCGAAGCTTGTAAACTTTTTAATGTGCCGGTTGTCAGTGGAAACGTAAGTTTTTATAACCAGCGTTCTGTTGATGGGCAAATTTTACCTACCGTGCCTTCTCCCATTATCGGTATGGTTGGGAAGCTCAAACATGCCGAACAACATACCACCCTTTCGTTTAAACATAAAGGCGACATGGTTTTTCTGGTAGGTAGGTCATGTAACGATGTAAATGGTTCTGAATACATTAGATTAGTACATTCTGTCGAAATATCAAGGCCACCAGTTTATATACCCGATGAGGAGGTTGAACTTCATCAGGTTATAGTTGGAATGATTGATAAAGGACTGGTACGTTCTGTTCATGATGTTTCAAATGGAGGTCTTTTCTTTACTCTCCTCGAAAGCGGAGTTTCCTTGGGTTTTGGTTTTGATATAACTTCAGATGCGGAAATTCGTAAAGATGCCTTCCTTTTTGGTGAATCGCAAAGTCGAGTAGTGGTTTCGGTTTCTCCTGAAAAACAAGATTTATTTGTTGATTATATGGTGGAGCAGGGATTTCCATTCTCTATTTTAGGACACGTAACCAAGGGGGAAATCCGCATTGATGATGAATCGTTTGGCTTTGTTGAAGACTACCGTAAACTGTTTGAGAATCGGCTAAAAGAATGGGTTGAAGGTGCTAAATAGATATTACAGAAAATCATTTTTAGGAGAGTTTTATATTGCAGAAATTTGGGTTTTATTATAGTAACTAATTAATAATAAAATATTTCACAATCTGATTTTATCAGCAAAGTTTATTAATATTGCTCTGGAAAAATTGAAGAAAATGAGTGTGAAGCCTTATAAGGAATTAGATGGTACAAAAAGGGAGCAAGTAACAGAGATGTTTAACCGCATTGCTCCACGTTATGATATGCTTAACCGTATGCTTTCCTTTGGTATTGATAAAATTTGGCGCCGTAGGGTTGTCAGTTTGCTGAAGGATTTGAAAATGCCCTATATTCTTGATGTTGCAACCGGTACAGCCGATTTAGCTATTGAAGAGGCTAAGCTTAAAACAACCTTGATTTATGGTGTTGATATCTCGGCCGAGATGTTAGCCATTGCTAAGCAGAAAATACGTAGAAGAGGTTTACAACACACCATTCTTCTTAAAGAAGGTGATTCTGAAGCTCTGCCTTTTGGGAAAAACTCCTTTGATGCCATTACTGTAGCATTTGGTGTAAGGAATTTTGAAAATTTAGGTAAGGGTCTTTTGGAAATGGAAAGGGTGCTAAAACCTGGCGGTAGGGTGGTGATACTGGAATTTTCAAAGCCATCATCTTTTCCCATGAAACAAATATATAGTCTTTATTTCACCAAAATATTACCTTGGTGGGGGGGGCTTATTTCGGGCGATAATGCTGCATATAAATATCTTCCTAGCTCTGTTCTTGAGTTTCCCGATGGCGACAGCTTTTCTGAAGAATTGAGAAAGGCTGGATTATTTCCTTCTCGCGAATGGCGGCAAACCTTTGGTATTGCAACCATTTATGTGGCTGAAAAACCTCTGCAATAAATTTGATGCTTTTTCGTTTCTTCCTTTATGATGAAAATTTACTTGATTCTTTGTTTGTTCTTCTTTTCCTTAACCCTTGCCGGACAACCTAATGGAAAGGGTGTTCCCAATCTTCCAGCTTTCGATGATGATGCATTGAATTTCGGTTTCCTTATTGGATTAAACACAATGGATTTTAGGATAGTTCATAAAAGTCCGGGAGCCTTGGGTGCGGGTGTTGATCCCAGGTATGCCGAGGTTGTTAATCTTAATCCGGGCATCAATATTGGCATGGTTAGTAATTTCAGAATTAATAAGTATATAAATATTCGTCTTCTTCCGGGCATTAGTTTTGGACAACGTGATCTTTTATTTATTGACTCCGAAGGGCAAAAGGATGAGTTTCCTCTGGAGATTAAATCTACTTTCCTGGAATGTCCAATTATGATTAAATTTAACGGGGCCAGGATGACCAATGCTAAACCCTACTTTGTTACGGGAATAAATCCAAGAGTTGATTTGGCTAAAAGTAAAAAAGATGGAGTTTTACTTCATCCTTTTGATTTATATTGGGAAGTGGGTGCAGGCATTGATTCCTATATGAGTTATTTTCGGTTCTCCACCGAATTTAAACTATCAGTTGGTATAACCAACGTGCTTAATCCGGCAGGTACTGGTGAACCCGAAGACATTTACTACACAAAAGTTCTCGATAAGCTTTCTTCTCGTATCTTTGTACTCACTTTTTATTTCGAATAGCATTGTGAGCACCTATGAAGAAAGAGATTATCCTTCGATTATTGCCTGCTGAGGCTGCCAACAATCAACTTATAAAGGAAAAGGTAGCTAGTTATTTAAAGGTGACACCTCAAAAAGTTACCGGTTATTTTGTTCGTCGTCGTTCTATTGATGCACGGAAACATCCGGTTATGGTTCAGATGCATATTAATGCCTGGGCAAATACTCCACCACCTGTTCAACAACGTATTCGCTTTACTTATCCTAATGTAGTCTCAGCCCCTCAGGTTATTGTTGTAGGAGCAGGCCCGGGAGGACTTTTTGCCGCATTGCGTTTAATTGAACTTGGGCTTAAACCAATAGTGGTGGAAAGGGGTAAGGACGTGAGTGAACGAAAAAAAGATTTGGCACTTCTTAACCGAAATAATCCTGTTAATCCGGAGTCTAATTACGCTTTTGGAGAAGGTGGAGCAGGAACTTTTTCCGACGGAAAACTTTATACACGTAGTAAGAAGAGAGGCGATTTTGAGCGATTTCTCGAAGTGTTTCACTTTCATGGTGCTAGTGAGGATATTCTTATCGATGCGCATCCGCATATTGGTACTGATAGGTTACCTGGTGTAATTCGCAACATCCGTAAAGCCATAATTGAGGCAGGAGGGGAGGTTTATTTTAACACGCGAATGGATGATCTGATTATTGATGGAGATGAGTTTAAGGGTATTATTACTTCTGGGGGAGATAAAATAATGGCACAAGCCATGATTTTAGCTACTGGTCATTCGGCCAGGGATGTGTATGAATTATTAAATAAAAAAGCCATTCTTCTGGAAGCAAAAGTATGGGCCATGGGTGTTAGGGTGGAACATCCGCAAGCACTTATTGATCAGATTCAATATCATACACCTGAAGGTAGAGGCGAATATCTGCCAGCTGCATCATATTCATTCACTTGTCAGGCGCAAGAGCGTGGTGTATATTCATTTTGCATGTGTCCTGGCGGGTTTATTGTGCCGGCAATGACCGGCCCCGATGAAATGGTGGTTAATGGTATGTCACCATCAGGACGAAATTCTCCATATGCCAATAGTGGAATGGTGGTTGAGATCAGACCTGAGGATTTGACAGCATTTCAACAATACGGACCGTTAGCCGGATTGATGTTTCAACGTGAAGTAGAGAGAACCTGTTATGTAAATGGCGGTAAAAGTGTTATTGCTCCTGCTCAGCGTCTCACCGATTTTGTGAATGGCCGATTGTCGTTCGATTTACCTGAATGCTCGTATGTGCCTGGGACTATTTCGGCTCCGCTCCATTTTATTTTACCACCAATGATTTCCGATCGTTTACGTGAAGGATTTTCATCCTTTGGAAAGTGGGCAAAAGGTTTTTTAACGCCCGAAGCTATTGTGTTGGGCACTGAATCCCGAACTTCTTCTCCCGTTAGGATTCCCCGCGATCCTATCACCTACCAGCATGTTCAAATAAAGGGCTTGTTCCCATGCGGAGAGGGAGCAGGTTATGCCGGTGGTATTGCTTCTTCAGCTCTGGATGGAGAAAAATGTGCAACCATGGCTGCGGTAATGCTGGGTATTCATGTACCTGACGATCTCTGACGTCTGAATTCAGCACAAATAACCGCTGTAGCTACTCCCACGTTCAATGACTCAGAAGCTTTACCTGAATTTGAAAAATCGGGTATGGTTATTTTTTCAGTTATCAGGTTCTCTATTTCGGACCTTATCCCGTTTCCTTCATTTCCCATAACTATCAACCCATTTTGTTTTAGCGACTGGGTATATATGTTTTTACCTTCCAAAAAGGTCCCGTAAACAGGGTTTTCTGAATTGGTTTTGTAATTTTTGCAAAAAGTTTCTAAATTGGTGTAATGTACTTTAACCCGGGCTAGAGCTCCCATGGTGGCTTGAACAACTTTTGGGTTGTAAACATCTACCGTATCAACACTGCAAATGATATCAGAAATGCCAAACCAATCGGCTACTCTGATTATGGTGCCCATATTTCCGGGGTCCTGAATCCCATCAAGCATTATTGCCAAAGAGTTATATATGGCATCATTGTTGAGATAGTATTTTGGTTTTGGAAAGATCCCCAATAAGTGTTGAGGCGTTTTCAGAAGAGAGATTTTTTTTAACTCATCAAAAGAGATTATGATGGTTTCTATTTTCTTTTCATCAATTTCCTTCAATGGCACCCATTGCTCTGATCTAACTAAAAATTCAGGTATTATTCCGGCTCCAATTAAATCAGCAATCATCCTGGGACCTTCGGCAATAAAGAGTCCGTGAATATCGCGCTGCTTTTTTTGCACCAATGAAGCTATGAGTTTTTGCCTTGCCTTACTTAACATGGTTCAATTTTATATCTTTGCATGCAAAATTATAATAATATAGTACATTAGCAGGAAGGAATCGCCCTGGTTTCATTTTTTTAATAATTAGTTTTCCCCTAATGATTGAACAAAGAACTGATAAGATAATTTATATTGGCATTATTATTTTGTTATTATTGACAATAGCTGGCTGTAGCACAACTAAATATGTGCCTAAGGGGGAACGCTTATTAGCCAAAGTTGAAATAAAAAACCTGACCAGAGATGTTTCACGAGATGATTTAAAATCGTATTTGCGTCAACAGGAGAACTTAAGCATTTTGGGTTTCTGGAAATTTCATCTTGGAATATATAATTTATCAGGCCAGAATGACGAAAAGGGTTTTAATAAATGGTTACGGAGAATCGGTGAGGCTCCTGTTATTTATGATTCAACCCTTGTGGAGCGTTCTGTTGAGCAAATGGGCGTATTCTTGAAAAATAGGGGCTATTTTCTGGCTGAAGTAACCGATACTGTAACATATCCCACACGAAAAAAAGCAAAGGTTTCTTATATCATCCATCCCGGTGTACGGTACCATCTAAATGATGTTTATTATCGCATCGAAGATGACAGTCTTAGGGATATTGTTCTAAAGGACACTACTAGTTCCCAGATGCGAAGAGGACGCGGCTTCACTACCGATATGCATAACCTGGAGCGCGATAGGATAACCGAAAAGCTTAAGAATATGGGCTATTATGGGTTCTCCAAAGAATATATATATTTTATAGCTGATAGTTCACGAGGTAATTATTCAATTAACGATACCTTAGTCTTGATTCGTCCTTCGCAATCATCAGGAGTTGCCGATCCGGATGATTATCACAGGCGTTATGTTATAAGAGATGTTCAGTTCCAGGTTGGAGAAGATCCTCAAGAATTGGCCTTTATTGACGAGTCAACTAATTATCGAGTTGATACAATTTATTATCAGGGATTTACAATTGTTAGTGAAGGTAGTATGCGTTTTCGTCCGGAGGTTCTTACCAACAGTAACTATATTAATCCGGGAGAACTCTATAAGGCGGAGTTAGTTGAACGTACCAAATTGCTGTTGAGTAATCTGCGGCTCTTTAAGTATATTAATATTCAGTTTAAGGAGCTTGAGAATATTGTCGATGCTGATGGCCGAAAACTTCTAGATTGTATTATTCATGTTGTGCCCGGTAAATACCAAAGTTATGCAGTGGAAATTGAAGGTATTAATTCATCAGGAAATCTAGGTGCTGCAGGAAACTTTAAATATCAACATAAGAACCTGTTTAATGGAGCCGAGTTTTTTACTCTGAGTACAAGGATGTCGCGGCAAAATCAGTTTGTTCTTCGAAAAGGTAATGCGGAGCAATTTAACACAATGGAGTTAGGGGGTGAAGCATCCATTGTATTACCTAAATTTTTGCTTCCGGTGAAAATTGAAAAGTTCCGACAAAAATATAACCCCCGAACCACAATTGCCTTTGCATATAATTACCAGCGTCGTCCTGATTATACACGCACCATTGCTAATGCAAGAATGGGATACTCCTGGCGTTCATCAAGGTTTGTGACTCATTCTTTATACCCAATTGATTTTAATCTGGTTAACATACCCAATGTTGACAGCACTTTTAAGAAAAGTATTGAAGATACATTTCTTGAATATTCGTATGAAGATCACTTGATTTTGAATATGAATTATACTCTATTGTACAATCAGCAGGTGTTGGGTCAAAATCGGGATTTTTGGTATGTTAAGTATAATTTGGAGTCGGCAGGAAATTTGATTGACCTAATGGCTCCTGTCTGGTCTAAACCTTCAAAAGAGGGGTTTTACGAATTATTTGGTATACGATATGCTCAATATGTTAAAAGTGATATTGACATCCGTTACCATCAACGTCTTAACAGGGTCTCATCTCTTACATATAGGTTTTTTGGTGGTATTGGTATTCCTTATGGAAATCTGAACGTTCTTCCTTTTGAAAAGCGATATTTTTCCGGGGGGGCCAATAGTGTGAGGGCATGGCCTGTAAGAGGCCTTGGACCCGGTTCTTTTAAGGAAGAAAATTTGTCGTATTATAATCAAACAGCTGATATTAAACTTGAATTTAATGCCGAATATCGTTTTAAGTTATTCTGGGTGTTGGAAGGAGCCTTTTTTATTGATGCCGGAAATATCTGGGGCATAAGGCCTGGAGTTTCTCTACCGGGAGGCTCATTTAAACTGGATGAGTTTTACAAACAATTTGCCATTGGCACCGGATTTGGAACGCGGTTCGATTTTAAGTATTTTATTTTCAGGATTGATACCGGATTAAAGCTCCACGATCCCTCAGCTGAAAGGGGTAAAAGGTGGATTCCTGGTTCACGCCCTTATACCTGGGATGATGTTGCATTTAACTTTGCTATTGGTTATCCGTTCTGATTATTTATTGTAGCTTTTAACAAACAATGCCTTCAGCAAAATTAAAAGTGTAGCCTAAGGAAAAATTTATAGCCATTATTTGAGAGGTCTATTTTTAAGGGTATTAGAGTGAGCTTTAATTATACTTAGTGTTTTTTTATAACCGGTTCCTATAAAAGTTTGTATAATAAAAAAGCGCCCAATATTACTTTGAGCGCTTTTTTTATTTATTGTAAACTGTATTTATTAAGCTTTTCCAGCTGATCCAAGAACATTTTCGTTTTTGTGTTTGTAAAGAGCTTTTAGCACATCGCGAGCCGGTCCAAGATATTTGCGTGGATCAAATTCAGAAGGATTTTCAGCCATAACCTTACGAATGGCAGCAGTCATAGCTATACGACCATCTGAGTCGATGTTTATTTTACAAACGGCTGATTTAGCTGCCCTGCGTAATTGCTCTTCAGGAATACCAACAGCTTCTTTCATAGCTCCACCATATTTGTTGATAGTGGCAACATGCTCCTGAGGTACCGAAGAAGAACCATGAAGAACAATGGGGAATCCGGGAATGCGTTTTTCAATTTCTTCCAGGATTTCAAATTTCAATGGGGGTGGTACCAAAATACCTTCAGCATTACGGGTACATTGTGCAGGAGTAAATTTATGTGCACCATGTGATGTACCTATCGAAATAGCCAAAGAATCTACACCTGTACGTTTCACGAAATCTTCCACTTCTTCAGGACGTGTATAGCTTGAATGTTCGGCCACTACATCGTCTTCAACTCCGGCAAGAACACCAAGTTCACCTTCAACACTTACACCATGTGCATGAGCATATTCAACAACCTTTTTGGTGAGAGCAACGTTTTCTTCGTATGAATGGTGTGAACCATCAATCATAACTGAAGAAAAACCGTTGTCGATACAATCTTTGCAAAGCTCGAATGTATCACCATGATCAAGGTGTAAAACAATGGGTATCTCACAACCCAATTCTTTTACATATTCAACAGCGCCTTTAGCCATATTGCGCAGCAAGGTGGCATTGGCATATTTACGGGCACCTGAGGATACCTGAAGAATTACCGGAGATTTTGTTTCAACACAAGCCATAAGGATAGCTTGCATCTGCTCCAGATTGTTAAAGTTGTAAGCCGGAATGGCGTAACCACCGGCAACAGCTTTAGCAAACAGTTCTTTACTATTTGCTAAGCCTAATTCTTTGTAACTAACAGCCATTTTTCTAGATTTTATATTTGTTTATTGTTTAAAAAATCAAGATTTTCAATATGCGGAAATCTTCTTCAAAAGTAATTAAACCAACTAACTTTTACAATTTTTGTTTTAGTTGTCTTGGAAAAATTGATTTTTATAAGTGAGATTTAACTTTTTATGATAATTTTATACATTTGAGGCCTAATTAAGGTGGAATGAAATGAGCATGATTCGGAAATCACAAACAAGGATGAATTGAAAATCGGCGAAGCCAAAATCCTCTTGCGAGTTCCACCGCTCATTAGCGGGGCTACCTGTCCCGGCTGAAAGACGGGAGGCTATACGACCTTTAAAAAAACAATTATTTACGTATGAAAATTATACTGATAGGTTGTTTTAATTTCCTGAAATTCGCAGATGTTATTATGGTTGGCTTATTATAATGGGTTGATATATATTGAAATCCGAAAAAAAATATTTTATTAACTAAAGAATCAAACCTTTGCGATATAAAGAACTTATTAAAATGGTTCTACTACCATTTCAGTGGGTAAAGACTTAAACCTCCATAAAAAAACA
>CAZSQG010000032.1:13178-37696 GCA_964608615.1 uncultured Marinilabiliaceae bacterium | reverse complement strand
GGGCGTATGAAATGATGTTTAATACGTTATTACATCAACAGAAGGCGAAAAAGGCTGTATCAAGCGAGGGTGAAACTTGGTATTATGGAGTTCAATCTAGCGGTGTTTTTGATACGGGACATGCTTTTGCTTACAATCCAAATACGGGAATTATATTTGAAATAAACCATCACGTCGGCATCGGTTAGGCATGGGCCAATGACATAAGTAATCTGTTTATTGTGAAGCAATCCTTTCACTGGAATTTTTAAATTTTGAAGTTCTGGTTCAATATGTTTTTTGTAGCTTAAATAAAGCCTAAACCTAAAGCAACTGAAACCAGGATATTCTCAAGTATTACGCGGGCAATTGGCGGGCCTTCAATTTCCTGGTATTTACCAATACATGAGCCATACTTCTTTTCCGATTCGGGAATGCCAATATCGTGTATTATGGCAGCTGTTTCAATTATTTCGATGGTTTGGGAATCTAAATTCTCAGTTCTTCCAATGGCACTGGCAAGTCCATATACCTTAAGGGCATGATTAATCCGGCGAACATCTTTACCAAAGTATCCCATCATTTCATTTAGAACCCGATGTGTCATGTAAATACTATTTATTTTTTAGTTTATTTTTAAACAATTGCTCAAATGTTTTATTTAAACAACATAAATAGTTTTGCACCATATAAGCTTACTCAGCGATTAAATGGTGTTAATAAGTTGCCACTTAGGCGTTTATTTATGCCGTTTTTTTAATTCTTTGGCGAGGTCTTCTATACGGTAACCCTTGTAAGTTAAAAGTACAATGAGGTGGTACAACAAATCGGCGCCTTCGTAAATAAAGTTTTCATCATCGTTGGCCATAGCACCAATTATGGTTTCAACAGCTTCTTCACCTACTTTTTGTGTTATATTTCGTATTCCTTTGGTAAACAAAGAAGTGGTATAGGAGCCTTCGGGCATCTCTGCCTTTCGTTTATCAATAAAATCCTGAAGTTGTTTAAGAAACAGAATTTCTTCACCCTGATTTGTTTCATTCCAGCACGTATCGGCACCGGTATGGCAGGTTGGTCCTGCCGGATCGCATTTGATTAGGAGCGTATCGTCGTCGCAATCGGAGGCTATGGACACCACGTTTAAAAAGTTCCCTGATTCTTCACCTTTGGTCCAGAGTTTTTTTCTTGAACGGCTAAAAAAGGTGACCTTTTTTTCTTTCTGAGTTTTTTCAAGGGCTTCGGCATTCATGTAACCCAACATTAATACTTTGTTGGTAGTATTATCCTGAATGATGGCCGGAACCAATCCGTCGGGTGATTTAGAGAAATCTATGGTCATTGTTATGTTTTTTTTTTAGACTCACAGCCGTGTGTCTTTACGTTATGTTGTGGTTTTTAAAGGTGTACGTTTTATTATCGAACGGCTATTCCTTCTTTTTTCAGATATTGTTTTAATTGGGGCACAGATATTTCATTATAATGAAACACGCTGGCAGCTAATGCTGCATCTGCTTTTCCCAGAACAAAGGCATCGCGGAAATGTTCCATGGTACCAGCTCCGCCCGATGCTATAACAGGGATGGACAGATCGGTGCTAATTTTTGCCAGTGCTTCATTGGCAAAGCCTTGTTTAACTCCATCGTGATCCATGCTGGTAAATAAAATTTCGCCAGCTCCGCGATTTTCAGCTTCTTTAGCCCACGAAAATAGTTTTTTTTCAGTGAAAATACGTCCTCCGTTAACTGTTACTGACCAATCATTGCCTGCATCATCTTTTTTTGCGTCAATTGCTACAACAACAAACTGACTACCAAAGTTTTTTGCCATATCATCAATGAGCTGCGGATTGCGAACAGCCGAGGAGTTGATACTGATTTTATCGGCTCCGGCATTTAAAAGTGCTTCAACATCTTTTAGTTCACTTATGCCACCGCCCACAGTGAAAGGGATGTTAATACGGCGAGCAATACGGTGAACCAAATCAACAAAAGTCTTACGTCCTTCATGCGAAGCAGTGATGTCGAGAAAAACCAATTCGTCGGCACCCTGGTCGGCATAAGCAGCAGCAAGTTCAACTGGGTCGCCAACGGTTTTCAGTTCTACAAATTTTATCCCTTTTACGGTCATGCCATCTTTTATGTCGAGACAGGGGATGATGCGTTTTGCAAGCATTTTTTAATCTTTTGTCAGAAAGCACAAGGCAGAATGTTTTGCCAATACTTTTGTAATTATAAATATTAGTTCAAAGTTATTTATTTAAGCTCTTTGCCTAAGTACACTTTTTTTACTAAGGGTGAGTGCCGGGATACTATAAAATAATAAAATGTTTTTAATTGGCAGGCTAAATTAATAGCTCAGCACTATATATGCAAATTGCTAATTTCTATCTTATTTTTTTTGACTAATAATTAATTTCTCAATTTCGCTCATTGTTATGCGTCCTTCATAAATGGCTTTCCCAAAAATAACCGATGGGATGCCGGCTTCGTGTAATAGTTCAATATCTTTGATGTTACTCACTCCGCCACTGGCAATAAGGTATAGGTTAGGGAAACGTTTCAGGATTTCTTTATACAGATTAATGGCAGGTCCCTGAAGCATTCCATCTTTACTGATATCTGTGCAAATGGTTTTGGTGATGCCTTTTGCAATATATTCTTCCAGAAAATCAAAAAGATCCAGCGTTGAGGTCTCCAACCAACCTGATACTGCTATTTTATTGTCCTTAACATCTGATCCAAGAATAATTTTTTCAGCACCGTACTTTGTTATCCATTGTGAAAATTCCTGCGGGTTTTTAACTGCAATGCTCCCGCCGGTTATCATTTTAGCTCCACATTCAAAGGCCGTTCTAAGGTCGTCTGTTGTTTTTAATCCTCCGCCAAAATCAACAATTAATTGAGTTTTTGAAACAATGTTTTCCAGAACTTTATGGTTGACTATGTGGCCGGCTTTAGCACCGTCCAAATCAACCAGGTGAAGACGCGTAATACCATGTGCTTCAAATTCCATGGCAACCTCCAAAGGGTTTTCATTGTAAATCTTTTTGGTATTGTAGTCACCCTTGCTTAGCCGCACGCATTTGCCATCAATCAGGTCAATGGCCGGTATAAGTTCAATATTCATCTTTTAACATCTTTCTTAACTGAGTTTTCTATACTGGGCATGGTGTTATTCTATATTCTTAATTACTCTTTAGTTTCAATTCTTATCATCTGAGAATCTCCTTTCAGGAACTAGTAATTAGTTTTTTTCAATATTAAGGAATAATCAAACTACTCCTTTGGTATTGGATTGTCGGCTCTAAAGAATAGTTTATCACTTAATCTAAAGTTTCAAAAAGTTCTCAAGAATTTTTTGTCCAACCAAACCACTTTTTTCCGGGTGAAACTGTGTGGCAAAAAAATTATCGCGTTGCAATGCTGAACTGTAGGGTATTATATAATCAGTTGTAGCGGCTGTATCAACGCCCGACGAAACATAGTAGCTGTGAACAAAATAGACATATTGGCCTTCAAGAGAAGCGTCAAAAAGGTCACTTCTCAAGTCAAAGATGCGATTCCATCCCATTTGAGGGATCTTCAGATTGTCGGGATTTGGTTGGGGTAGTTGAAACTTCTTTATGGGTTCATCAAAAATTCCCAAACACTTAACGTTGCCTTCCTCGCTGAAGCTGCCCATTAGTTGCATGCCTAAACAGATGCCCAAAACCGGTTGTGTCAATGATTTGATGAGAGGTGATAATCCGGTTTCATTTAAGTATTTCATGGTGGTGCTGGCTTCACCAACTCCCGGGAATATGACTTTGTCGGCACGTCTGATCTTTTCAGGATCGGCAGTTATTTGGGCCTCCTGATTCAGTCGCAATAAGGCATTGTTTACCGAACGGATGTTACCGGCATTGTATTTTATTATTACGATATTCTGTTTGGTCATATGTTCTGTATTTCCGGGATCATCAGAAACTAATAATTCGTGGTTTTTCTTAATTGAAAATTATTGTCCGGTTTTTGTAAATAAGGGTTTTTCGGTCAACATGAGCTTTAACCGCTCTGGAGAGAACAATTTTTTCAATATCCCGGCCTTTTTGTATCAGTCCTTCAACATTATCTCTGTGAGTAATTCTTGAGATTCCCTGATCGATAATTGGGCCTCCATCCAGATCGGAGGTTACATAATGGCTGGTAGCTCCAATAATTTTCACACCACGTGCATGTGCAGCGTGATAAGGTTTTGCTCCAATAAATGCAGGCAAAAATGAATGATGGATGTTGATGATTCGTTCAGGATAATGACTTACAAAATCGGACGAGAGAATCTGCATATATCTGGCCATGACAATAAAATCGATGCCGTGTTCATGCAATATTTCCAGCTCCTTTTTTTCTTGTTCTGCTTTGTTATCAGTTGTTATGGGGATATAAACAAACTTTATTCCAAATTTTTTAACCACCTCTTCAAGATCCTTATGATTGCTTATTACCAAAGGAATTTCAACCTTCATTTCACCTCCCTGATAACGGGCCAGTAAATCGTAAAGGCAGTGTGACATCTTAGAAACAAAGATGGCCATTTTTGGTGTCTGATCCGAAAAGTTGAGATTCCATTTCATTTTGCAGGGTATGGCAATGGAGTGCTCAAATGCCGGTGATATTTGCTCTTTTGTGAGCGAAAATGCGTCAAGTTCCCACTCAACTCGCATAAAGAAACGTTTTTCGTCCCTGTCGGTATGTTGGTCCAGAGCTACAATATTACCGTTATTGCGTGAGATAAAATCTGTTATTCTGGCTACTATCCCGCGTTGGTCAGGGCAGTGCATTCTTATAATAACTGTTTCGCTGTGATGTTTTTCCATAGTAATAAAATGATTGCAAAAATAGCGATAATCATTGGTTTTTATAAGTTATAATGCGAATTTGTCAATGGTTTTATAAGCTTAGCCCTTTATTGAACCTATAAAACTGTTTATGTCTTCTTTCAGATTGCAGCTTTTTTCAAGTGTCTTAATAAAGGCGCTGCCAACAATTGCTCCATGAGCGTGTTGACAAACCTGTCT
The DNA here is from genome assembly GCA_964608615.1 of uncultured Marinilabiliaceae bacterium. Lineage (GTDB taxonomy): Bacteria > Bacteroidota > Bacteroidia > Bacteroidales > Marinilabiliaceae > CALEUX01. The sequence continues at coordinate 32,661 of CAZSQG010000032.1, read as the reverse complement.
ATAGCTGTCGTTGTTGCTTATTCCAAAACCTACTATGCGGGGTGTTTTCAAATTCAGACTGTTTATCCTTTTGAAATAATCGATTTGGAATTGACTTAAACCTGTTGTTGCACCCGTAACTGCTGCGGATGAGACCATATAAAGGAATGACGATGAGTTTTGGTCAAGCATCTTTACTCGTTCTTCCGGGGTTTGAGGAGTAATTAGAAAGATGTTGCTGATATTTGATTTTTCAAAAAGGGTTCGGTATTGTTCGTTGTAGAGTTCAAAGGGCAGATCAGGAATTATCAGTCCATCAATTCCTGTTTCTTCACACTTTGAGATAAATTTCTCAACACCAAATTTTAACATTGGGTTGATATAGCCCATTAACACCAATGGTATAGATATGGTTTTTCGTACATCTTTTAATTGTTCAAAGAGGACGTTAAGACTCATGCCGTTTTGCAAAGCCTTGGCGCTGCTTGCCTGAATTACCGGGCCATCGGCAAGAGGGTCAGAAAAGGGCATGCCAATCTCAACAAAATCAGTGCCTGCATCCTGAAGCGCTTGTAAAATGGACATGGTATCGTTAAGTTGAGGAAAACCAGCTGTAAAGTAAACTGATAACAGGTTTTGCTTTTTATTGAATAATGTATTGAGTCGGTTCATTTTGTTTTTTTTAAGGTACATGGTCTTTAGTCCAATCAATGATTTGGTCAAAAGGTTTTTAATTCGTGGATTAATAGTTTAATCGATTGTACGTTTAGGCATTCTTGTAATATAATTGCCTGATTAGTTTTTATATCGACTCTATTAGTCTGTAATTATTATTTTTTATTCTCGCTCGCTTTCCTCGTTTATAGCTTAAAACGTTCCATATAAGTTTTCATGTCTTTATCACCACGGCCAGATACTGTTATTACTACGTTATCAGTAAGTTTTAAAGGCAGTTGAGAAATTGCGGCTAAAGCATGGGCCGATTCAAGAGCAGGAATAATACCTTCCAGACGTGTCAGTTCCAGAGCTGCATCCAGGGCTTGTTGATCGGTTATTGGAATATATGATGCACGTCCAATATCCTTGAGAAAGGAATGAAGAGGCCCTATTCCGGGATAATCCAACCCAGCCGAAATTGAGTATGGTTCGGTGATTTGCCCGTCATTGTCCTGCATCAGGTAAGTCATGCTTCCATGTATGACTCCCAGGTCTCCACAAGCCATTGAAGCAGCTGTTTCGCCTGAATTAACACCTAATCCTGCTGCTTCTGTCCCAATTAGTTTTACTGTTTCATCTTCCAGAAAATGGTAGAAACTACCGGCGGCATTGGAGCCACCGCCAACGCATGCAACCACATAGTCAGGTAGTTCGCAGCCGGTTTTTTCTTTTAATTGTAATTTTATTTCGGCGCTTATAACCGATTGCAAGCGGGCCACCATGTCGGGATAGGGGTGAGGACCTACCACCGATCCAATAAGATAAAAGGTGTCGGTAGGATGTGCAATCCAGTCGCGCAGCGCTTCGTTGGTTGCATCCTTAAGGGTACAGTTTCCCGATAATGCCGGGATCACTTCAGCACCAAGCATTCGCATACGTGCAACGTTGGGCTCCTGACGTTCCATGTCGGTTTTACCCATGTAAACCACGCATTTGAGGCCCATTAACGCGCAAACTGTAGCAGTTGCAACGCCATGTTGACCGGCGCCGGTTTCGGCAATAATGCGTTGGCGTCCCATCTCTTTTGCCAACAGAATTTGACCAATGGTGTTGTTGAGCTTATGCGACCCGGTATGGTTTAAGTCTTCACGCTTAAGCCATATGTTGGCACCATATTTTGAAGATAACCGTTCGGCTTTAAATAGAGGTGAAGGGCGTCCTGCATAATCCCTGAGCAGGTGCTGGTATTCTTTCTGAAATGAGTCGGAGTTGATGATTCTGAGATAGCATTTTTTTAGCTCCTCAATATTTGGAATGAGCATTTCGGGGATAAAGGCTCCGCCATAGCTCCCGTAAAATCCTTTTTCGTTTGGTTGATACATTGTTTTTATGTTTATCCGTAAATAATTTTATAGTTCTAGGCGTATAGCCTCCCGTCTTTCAGCCGGGACAGGTAGCCGCGATTTTTCGGGGGAACTCGCATGTAAATTTTGGCTTCGCCGATTTTCAATTCATCCGTGTTTGCGTTTTTAACGAACATGCTCGCTTCATAATATTTATGTCTGAGTTTTCGAGTCCGGATTTTGATAATTATCCGGTTGTATCTGTTTCTCCTGGTTGTTGAGCTAATTCAATTAACGTCTAGTTTTTATTTCTCAGTTTAGTGATGAAATTTTCTAGGGCAGGAATGTTTTTAATCCCAGGTTCAGTTTCAAATCTACTATTTATGTCTACTCCAATGGGATGGATGTTTTTTAGGTTCATAATGATGTCGGCATCTTCTGGACCAATACCGCCGCTTAAAAAAAACGGGCAGCTCCCCGTGTACTGTTCCAGTAACGACCAGTCGAACTTATGTCCCGTACCACCGTGTGCAGCCGATGGTGTATCGAAAAGGAAAAAGTCACACACCTTTTCATAGGCTTTTGTTTCATTCATATTTTCGATGCTATAGGGGTGGAATGCTTTTAGTACCTCCAAACCTTTTGCTTTAATGTTTGAGCAAAACTCAGGAGATTCGTTGCCATGAAGTTGTACTGTACTTAGTTGAAATTTTTCCACCATTTTCATGATTTGTTTTTCCGAATCATTAACAAAAACTCCGGTTTTTTTGATGTGAGCGGCAATGTTATCCGTAATTTCCCGGGTAAGTATATTTCCGGCATAGCGGGGTGATTTGGGATAAAAAATAAAACCTATATAATCAGGTTGTAATCTGCACAAATTGCTGATATTATCAGCATCACGCATTCCGCAAACTTTTATTAGCATAATTGTATCAAATAAAGGAGGTTTTTAGGTCAACATGTTTCTATATTTATAGAATATGTTGGCCTTTTTGTACTTAAGCTGTGATTACTCCACTTTTATTTCGTTCACGGTGTTGCAAAACTCCATACAAACAGTAGCAGGATCGGGATGTTTCATAAAGTATTCGCCCATAAGAAAACCTTTAAATCCTGCACTTTTCAGTTTTAAATAATCTTCGGGTGAACCTATACCGCTTTCTGCTATTGGAACCATTTCTTTTGGTAATTTGGCTGCCAGACGAATTGATTGATCCAGATCAACATGGAAGTTTTTAAGGTTACGGTTGTTAATGCCCACCATTTGAATATAACTATTTAGCTGATTCAATTCTTTTTCATCATGAATTTCAAACAGCACCTCCATACCCAGAGTATTAGCCAATGCTGCAAGTTCAAGTGTTTGGGTGCGATCTAAAACGGCTCCGATCAGCAAAATAGCACTTGCTCCAATTGCTTTGGCTTCATATACCTGATAAGGATCAATGATAAATTCTTTACGGATGATGGGCAGTTTTACTAAATCACGTCCACGAGAAAGGTCGTCATTACAACCACCAAAAAATTGTTGGTCGGTTAAAATGGAGATTCCAGCCACACCAGCTTTTTCGTATCCAGGGACAATGGTTTCAACTTTTGCTCCGGCATGAATGTCACCTTTAGATGGAGACTTGCGTTTGAACTCAGCAATAATACCCGTTGAGCCTTCTTTAAGGATATGTTTGCAAAACGAAGGAGCTTTTTGGTTATAATGTCTGTAATATTCAAGTTGCTTTATTGAAACCTGACTCTTTACATGGGCAACTTCTTCTTTTTTATGGGCAATTATCTTATCTAAAACATTCATAATAAGTTATTAAGCATCAAGTTGTGATTTAATAATTATTTTTGGGGAAGGGCAAAAATGAGTAACACAATATAAACGTGCTGTTTTTATTCGGGTCTATCTGCCTTATTGTGAATCCCCTCATTTGTCTCGTTTTAATTCTGTGTTTCTAACAGTGTTTTTAAAGATTTTTGAGCTTTCCCCAACAGCAACGATTCGCGAGCCATGTTGATGCAGGTGTCCAAATCTTTATCAGGATAGAAACACTGGATGCCCATACCGGCATTAGCAATAACAACGTTGTTTTGAGCCGGGGTTCCCTTACCTGCAATTACATTGGTGAATATTTTTGCAGCCTCCTTAACCTCATGACCACCGTGTATAGCTTCAGGTGAATTCCCGGCAATTTTCAGGTCAGTTGGTGACATTAGACGTTCACCATTTTGAGTAATAACTTTAAAAGGCCCTGTAAGTGATATTTCGTCGTAGCCATCGATACTATGGATAATTGAGAAATGTTTCCCACTTTGCTGATAAATATACTGATAAAGCCTTGCGATTTCCAGGTCAAAGACTCCCACCAACTGACTTCCCGGGTTTGATGGATTAATTAGGGGGCCTAACATGTTGAAGAAAGTTCTGATTCCCAATTCACGTCGGATAGGGGCAACGGCTTTCATTGCAGGATGAAATAACGGTGCATGAAGAAAGCAAATGCCAGCCTTATCCATTTGGCGGCGAAGAAGATTATTGTCGGAGGTAAATTTATAGCCCATAAACTCCATCATATTGGAAGAGCCACAGCCTGAACTTACACCATAGTTACCGTGTTTTGCTACTTTTATGCCGGCTCCTGCCACAACAAACGAAGCCAGTGTTGAAATGTTAAAAGTGTTTTTGCCATCTCCTCCGGTACCACATAAGTCAATGGTGTCGAATTCAGATAAGTCAACCGGAAGGCATAGATCAATCAATGCATCACGGAATCCCGATAGTTCCTCCTGTGTAACCGGTCGCATCATAAATACTGAAAGGAAGGCCACAACTTCAGATTTGGTATAAACCTCTGCGGTTATATTTGCAAGAATCTCACGCGCTTCCAAACGGGAAAGCGTTTGATAATTGAAAAGGTTTTTAAGAATTGGTTGTAACATTTTTTTTATTTAAGATGTTTAGATATAAGATTGATTGAATAGATTTTTGTGATACTTAAATGTTCATTAATCACTATAGGTTAAGTATTATCTGTCAATCTAAATTCCTTTATGTACGTTAATTTTTATTCAGCCAGTTTTTAATCATCTCTTTACCATTTTCGGTGAGGATTGATTCGGGGTGAAATTGCACGCCGCTCACATCAAAGGTTTTATGTCTCAGGCCCATAATTTGGTTTTGTTCATCACGGGCTGTGATGGTAAGAGCCTCCGGTAGGTTATTTTCGTTTACCACCCACGAATGATAACGTCCGGCCATGAATTTTGATGGCAACGACTTAAACAGAATTTCGTCTTTGTCGCAAACCATAACCGGGGTGGCTACTCCATGATATACTTTAGAAAGATTGAGTATAGAACCGCCAAAAGCTTCGGCAATAGCCTGGCATCCCAGACAAACGCCAAGTATACTGTGAGTGGGTCCAAGTTCTTTGATGAGTTGTTTCATAATACCAGCTTCATCAGGTATTCCAGGACCAGGCGAAAGGACTATTTTATCGAAGGATGCAGCTTGTTCAATCGTAATTTGGTCGTTACGGTATACAGCTACTTCAATGCCAGCGAGTTCTTCAAGGTAATGAACAAGATTGTATGTAAAGGAGTCGTAATTATCCAGGACTAGAATCTTCATATTGTTATGTTTTTGAAATTTTAGTTGAAAAGGGATGAAAAAGTAATAATCAGTTTTTTGTAATTCATTTTCTTTAGAATTCCTTAGCTAGTTCAATGGCTTTCTTTAAAGCTCCCAGCTTGTTGTTTACTTCGTTTAGCTCATTTATATCGCTGCTCTCGGAAACAACTCCAGCACCAGCCTGATAGAACAGAGTGTTGTTTTTGCTCAGGAATGAACGGATTGTTATGGCCTGATTAAAACTGCCATCAAGGCCAAGTTTACCGATACAGCCGCCATAAAAGCTTCGTTGATGTGGCTCATATTGGTTGATGAGTTCCATAGCTCTGAATTTTGGAGCACCCGAAAGGGTTCCTGCTGGGAAGGTGTCGCCCATTACGCGCGGAACCGTTGAGCCGGGTTTCAGTTTACCATTTACCTCCGAAACCATATGCAAAACATGGCTGTAATATTGAATCTCTTTGTAAGTTTTCACCTTCACCTGGGTGCAGTTTCGCCCCAGGTCGTTACGGGCCAGATCAACCAGCATTACGTGTTCGGCATTTTCTTTATGGTCGAGCGAAAGTTCTTCGGCAAGTTTAAGGTCTTTCATATCATCACCGGTACGACGGAAGGTTCCTGCAATGGGATTAATAGTGGCGATACCTTTTTCAACAACCAGTTGGCTTTCGGGTGATGAGCCAAACAGGCGGTAATTGCCGTAATCGAAAAAGAATAGGTAGGGTGAAGGGTTTATGTTCCGTAAAGCACGGTAAACATTAAATTCATCGCCTTTAAACTGTTGTGAAAACTGTCGTGATAAAACAATCTGAAACACATCACCACGGAAACAGTGGTCTTTTCCTTTATTAACCATATTACGGTAATCGTCATCGGTCATGGGTGATTTTTCAACATCTTCGGGGATAAATCTGAATGATGGTACAGTTCTGTTTTTTAGTATGTTGAGTAGTGATGATAATTGACTTTCTTGGCCGTTCAAAAGATGTTCAACAAAATATAGTTGATTCGAGAAATGGTTAAATGCAATAACCGAGCGGTAAAGATGGTAACGCATGTCAGGGATAGCGTTAGGAGCCCCGGGGTCAATATCTAACTTTACATCTTCGAAATACCTTACTGCATCATAGTTTGTGTAACCATAAAGGCCTGTTGCAGGAACGGGGCAGTTTGAAGGCTCGGCTTTTATTTGATTAATAAACGATTGAAGAATATCTGTTAAAGGCTTTTTTGCAGGTAATTGTGTTTTCTCTATGCTTCCATCAGGGAAACGGCATGTTACTGTTTCATTTGCTACAATAAAATCGGCAATGGGATCGAAACAGATGAACGACAGTGAATTGGTATTTCCATGATAATCGGAGCTCTCGAGCAAGATAGTGTTGGGATATAGATCGCGAAGCGTTAGGTAAATGCTTACTGGTGTTACCACATCACCAATGTGGGGTGGTATTCTGTTACAGTTAACTTTGAGTTGGTAGGTTTTCATACTTACAAGGTTATTAGAGGTTTTAATTTTAGGTGACCGAATGTTTTTGTGAGGGTTGGTAAGTGATTTTTTGAAACTAAAAAAGGCTTGTCGGGAGTCCGACAAGCCTTTTCTGTATATTTATTTAATTCGTTCGCAACAGATCAAAAGGGCATTGCTTCACTTCCGTATTTAAGGATTGAAGTATGCCACCACCAATTAATATTGCTAAAAATCCGAATCATAATTTGTGTTTCTAATTGCTTTGCAAGTTTAGATATTGCTTTTTTAAAATCCAAGAATTTTTTGTAAAATATTTTTTATGATAATTGTACTGTGCTTTTAAATCATTAAAAATCAGTGTGAATAGGTCAGGGAATTTTTCACTGGTTACCGGGAATCAATTTGACTTTACGATTTCTCACATTGGTTAAAATGACAATCAGCTATTTATTGTTTGTCGGAAGGGGATTGGTTTTAGTGGTTTGTTTGAATATTCTCCGACTACTCAAAAATATTTTTCATTCGGCTAAAGAAACTCTGATCTGCTCCCTCTTTAACCTTAAAAGAATCTGATTCGCGCATTTTTTCAAAAAGTTTGGCTTCATCTCGTGATATATCAGACGGAATATAGATATTTATTCGCACCAATAAATCACCTCTGTAATATCCGTTAACTTCGGGAAGTCCTTTTCCTTTTAACCGAAGTATTTTACCTGGTTGGGTTCCCGGTTCAATTTTCACTTTCACTTTTCCTTCAACTGTTGGAATTTCACAAGGTGTTCCAAGAATGGCTTCCGGAACCGTTAGTGTGAGATTGAAAATCAAATCGTGACCCTCGCGAATTAATTCGGGATGTTTTTCCTCTTCAATAAGTACAAGCAAATCACCGTTAATTCCACCGCGACGGGCAGCATTACCTTTACCTGAAACAGAAAGTTGCATTCCTTCCTCAACACCGGCAGGTATTTTTATGGTTACAACTTCATCGTTTCTTAAAAGGCCTTCGCCATTACATTGAGCGCATTTTTGGGTTATGATGCGTCCTTCTCCCTGGCACGTAGGGCAAGGTGATGAGGTTTGCATCTGGCCAAGAATGGTGTTCTGAATTCTGGTAACATGACCTGTTCCCCTGCAGGTACTGCAAGTGCTGTACGATGAGCCATTTGCCGCGCCAGTGCCATTACAATGCTGACAGCTGACGTATTTTTTTACTTTTAATTTTTTTTCTACGCCATTGGCAATTTCCTGAAGTGTAAGTTTAACTTTTACACGTAGGTTACTGCCTTTGTTTACTCTTTGGGATGAACGCGATGAACCAAACCCGCCAAATCCGCCAAATCCACCACCAAAAATATCGCCAAAGTGTGAAAAGATGTCATCCATGGTCATTCCACCACCATAACCACCACCTCCGGTAGCACCGCCAACACCGGCATGACCAAACTGGTCGTAGCGTTTGCGTTTTTCGGGATTGCTCAACACTTCATATGCCTCTGCAGCTTCCTTGAATTTCTCTTCAGAAGACTTATCGCCCGGATTTTTATCCGGATGGTGCATTATTGCCTTTTTACGGTAGGCTTTTTTTATTTCTTCAGCAGAAGCATTTTTACTTACTTCCAGTATTTCGTAATAATCTCTTTTAGACATGAACAATTAGTTTTATTCTCCTACCACTACATGAGGATACCTGATTACTTTATCATCGAGAAAATATCCTTTCTGTACACAATCCAGAATTTTCCCTTTTAATTCATCGCTTGGAGCTGCCACTTTTGTAATGGCTTCGTGCAAATCGGCGTTGAAATCCTGATTTTTTGTTTCAATTTCTTTTACTCCCTGCTTAGAAAGAAAACTGATGAATTTGTTGTAAATAAGGGAGATCCCATCTTTAACAGCATCTAGATCGCTGGCATTATCAAGGTGCAGTATGGCACGCTCAAAATCATCTATTACAGGCAGTATTTCTGTAATTATTTTTTCGCCTGCGATTTTCGAAAGTTCTATTTTTTCCTTCAGGGTTCTTTTCCTGTAATTATCGTACTCAGCAATTAACCTCAGGTGTTTATCTTTGGCGTCAACAAGATCTTTTTCGAGTTGCTTAACTTTTATTTCTATTTCTGTTATAGCTTTCTGACATGAATCTTCAGCAGAAGAAGTTTCTTCCTCAGGGTTCTCAACAGAGTTTTCCACTTCATCAACATCAGTTTTCTGGGTTATCTCTTTTTCAGCAGTTGCTTCGTGTTCTTTGCTTTTTGAATGCTTTTTGGTCATATTGTTAATTATTCATTTTGTTATACCATGCCTGATCTTTACATGTTTTCCGAAAACTAATTCTATTAATATAGTTTCAGAATATCAGCTCAGAGTTGAAATTTTAGAGCGTACAAAAGTATGCAATTTTTTTGCCATTCGTTTGGTTCTGGACATTTTGACAGAGTTTTGATTATTTAATGCAATAATGACAAAAGGCAGTGTCATTTAACTGACACTGCCTCTTTCGATATTTTGGTTTACAATTATTAAATCAATGAGTATAGCGGTTAGATGCCAATCGGGATGGGTTAAGTTGTTCAAGTCGTTCAAGTGTTGATTGTATTTTCTCAAGGCGTGTGCTTCGCGCTACTATTCGGCCTTTCCCATCAATCAGAAAATTAGTTAGTTCTTTGTCAGCCAAAAAGGTTTGTGCTATGTCCGATTCATGTCCTTTAAAATCACACATATGTAAAAACTGCTCTATCTCATCACGTTGAATTGACTGTTTAAGCGGCGACTTGAAGCGGTCAAGGGAAACACTGAGTATTACAAGCCCGTGGGCATTTACAAAACCGCTGTTTTTGTATTGTTCCAGAATCAATTTTTTTCTGAAATTGTCGAGACGTGAAGGTGCATCGTAGGAAGCCCAAAAATCAATTAAGACCATTTTACCTTTAAGTGAATCAAGATTGAATTGAGTGCCATCCAGCAGGTGTGATTGAATGGTTGGAACTTTGTTTCCTACTTGTAGCCCGGTTACTGGTTCATTGGATTCGTTGATGAATGAGAGAAAAGCCAACCCCACAATCACAATCATTATCAGAACTTTGAGTCTCATGAATATTTGTTTTGGTTAATAATACCGGTACAAAGTTTCACCTTTATTTCTTTACTTTCTTCAATTTTTAGATGAAGGGAGGTGAACTGTTGACCGGGAGCATTTATCGAGACACAAAAGTATGCTTAAGAACATGAAAAAACAAAGTTGTGAAATTTGGATATTTTACATGGTAATTTTATCTTAATAACAAAAAACCTCAAAAGTCTGATAATCAGTCAATTGAGATTGTGTTAAAAGAAGCTAAAAAAGAATAATCAATATTTACGTAATTGTTGTTTTTTCAAATTCGCGTGATTGACGCCCCTATTTTATTTAATCTTCCATCTATATTTTGATATCCTCTATCAATTTGTTCAATATTATGAATAGTGCTTTTTCCTTGTGCTGAAAGAGCTGCAATTAGCAGTGCAACTCCGGCACGAATGTCGGGTGATGTCATTACACTTGCACGTAGTGGTGTTTCATGGTTTAATCCGATGACAGTAGCTCTGTGTGGGTCGCATAAAATTATTCGAGCTCCCATATCAATAAGTTTATCAACAAAAAACAGACGGCTTTCAAACATCTTTTGGTGAATAAGCACACTGCCTTTTGCCTGGGTAGCCAACACAAGGAATACACTTAAGAGATCAGGCGTCAGTCCTGGCCAGGGCGCATCGGCTATTGTCATTATGGAACCATCAATAAAAGTGTCGATGGTATAATTTTTCTGAGCTGGAATAAAGATGTCATCACCCTTTATTTCCAGTTCAATACCCATTCGGTTAAATGCCAGAGGAATAATTCCAAGGTGGTCGGGCTGAGCATTTTTAATGGTTATTTCGCTTTGAGTCATGGCAGCCATTCCAATAAAGCTGCCAACCTCAATCATATCAGGTAAAATGATGTGTTTACACCCTTTTAATGAAGAAACTCCGGTTATGTATAGTAGATTGGATCCTATGCCATTGATTGTTGCGCCCATTTTTACCAGCATACGGCATAATTGTTGGATGTATGGTTCACATGCGGCATTATAAATTGTAGTGGTTCCAGGTGTAAGAACGGCAGCCATGATAATATTAGCTGTTCCGGTTACCGATGCTTCATCTAAAAGCATATATGATCCTTTCAATGAGTCGGCATGGACAGTATAAAAAATCTCATCGGGATTGAATTCGAAGCGGGCGCCCAATTTTTCAAAACCAAAGAAATGAGTATCAAGGCGACGCCTCCCAATTTTATCTCCTCCTGGTTTTGGAAAATAAACCGTTCCAAACCGTGCAAGTAAAGGCCCCATAATCATAATAGAGCCTCTGAGAGAGGATGCTCTTTTTCGAAATTCGGTGCCCTGAAGGTATTCGATATTAATGTGAGCAGCTTTAAAAGAATAGCAGTTGGGTGATTGTTTGATGATCTCAACTCCCAGTTCTTTAAGTAATTTAATCAGATTGTTTACATCAAGTATGTCAGGTATGTTGTCAATTGTAACAGATTCGCAGGTAAGTAATGTGGCACATATTACTTGTAAAGCTTCGTTTTTTGCTCCCTGTGGGATAATCTCCCCTGACATTTGCTTCTGACCGATAATTTCAAAACTACTCATCAACTTGGCTTTAGAATGTTAATTACCAAATTAATTGGTTTTTCTTACAAAGTGCTTTTTTCTTGGACGGTTTTGCGAGTCACGAACATCAGGAGCTTTAACCTGCTGATCAGTAACATTAAGGACTCCCTTGGATATTTTATTAATATCATTAGCAATACGATCATCAGTAGCATAGTCTTTATTCCAACTCAGCAATGATTTTCTCATATGATTGGCAATTAGAACGATCAGATGATTCTTCAGATCCCCTTCTTCCATGATAGATGCCTGATTAATCATTTGTTCAACTAATTTTCCATAATGACGGTATTGCATTCGACCGTCGCTGTATGGTACTTTCTCCGGCTTTGTTGTAAAATCGTCGGGTTCCGGTAAATTGTAAGGAAAATCAATGTCCAGTTTAAAATCGGACATAATTGCCAAGTGATCCCAAAGTTTATGTTTAAAGTCGCTCACATCACGTAAGTGAGGGAAAAGGTTTCCCATAACTGAAATAATGGAGTTAACACATCGTGTACGTTCCTCTTTATCTTCAATTGTTAAGGCGTGGTCCACCATTTTTTGAATGTGCCGGCCATATTCGGGAAGCACTAATTTTTTTCGTGTTGAATTATAATCCATTATAAATGTATAAACTATTTGAAAAATTCTGTCGTTTGATAATAAAACAGGCGGAAGTTACAACTTTGTTGGTGTAAAACAGTTAAAACCAGTTGGTAAAACAGGGTTCAAAATTAGTTCAATATTTTCAGTTTGGCAAACTTTAAAAGTAATTGTTTTTCACCGGCATTACGGAACACCACAGTGGCTTTTATATTCGATGATGACCCTTGCAATGCAGTTACCTCTCCAATTCCGAATCGTTCGTGCTGTACATGCATTCCTACCTTTATATCAAATTGGTTGTTAAAAGTATCTTCACTGAAAAGAGGTTTTTTATTTTGCAAAGAATTATGGCTGTTTGAGAAATCAAACTTTTTTGGCGAAAAAGAGGATGGCTTGTTGTATGAACCTCCATAGCTTTTATTGGTAAGCGATTGAGATCCTGGTAGCACGGTTTCCTTATAAACGTCTCCTTCAAGGTCGAGAAAGCACTGGTCTAATTCTCCTAAAAAACGACTTGGTCGGGGATAATTCGTTTCCCCATATTTAAAGCGACGTAGGGCATAAGACAATACTGCATGTTCCTCGGCACGGGTTAGTGCAACATAAAATAATCGCCTTTCTTCTTCCATTCCTGATTGCGAATCAGAAGTCTTCCCTGAGGGAAAGAGCTCTTCTTCCAGTCCTACAATGTATACATTTTTGAATTCAAGTCCTTTGGCCGAATGGATTGTCATTAGTGTTACTTTGTTTTTATCTTCGTCTTTATCACTGTCCTGATCGGTAAGTAGCGACACTTCCTCAAGAAAAAGAGTAATTGAATTATCTTCGCCCGATTCTTTTCGGCTGTCCGAAAAATCTTTAATGGCGTTTAATAACTCATCAATATTTTCAATACGGCTTTGATTTTCAGGCGAATTATCCTGATGAAGATCTTTTAAAATAGCACTTTGGGTTATTATCTCTGTTGCCAGTTCAAAAGCATTTAAGTTATTTGATTTTTCGGCGAATTCACGAATAAGTGCGGTAAATCCATTAAGTTTTTTCAGTGTGCCGGCATTAAAACCCACAGAAGGTAGTTCGGGATGCATCAAAACCTCCCACACCGTAATGCCGTTATGGGCAGCTGTTTCCTCGAGTTTACTGAGAGTAGTTTTTCCTATTCCCCTGGCCGGAAAGTTGATTATGCGTTTAAGCGCCTCTCCATCTTTGGGATTTATTACCATTCTGAAATAAGCCAGCAAGTCTTTAATTTCTTTACGCTGATAAAAGGAAAGCCCTCCGTAAATTTTGTATGGCAGATTATTCTTTCGCAAAACATCTTCAAAAATTCTTGATTGAGCGTTAGTACGGTACAATATGGCAAAATCCTTATACTCATATTTATCCTGCGTTTTTTTTGCAATCATATCATTCACCACCATAAAACCTTCTTCAATATCGGAAACTGCCTGAAGAACTTTAATTTTGTTGCCTTCGGTATTGGTGGAGAACACTTTTTTAGGTATTTGCCCCTTGTTTTTGGCTATAATGCTGTTTGCTGCATTAACAATGGTTTGGGTTGAGCGGTAGTTTTGTTCCAGTTTAAAAAGCTTGTACCCGGGATAATCATTGCGGAAATTAAGAATGTTTTCAATTTTCGCACCCCGGAAGCTGTATATACTTTGGGCATCATCACCTACAACACATACGTTATGATGGTTCTCGGCAAGTTTGCGGATAATCATGTATTGAGAGAAATTGGTATCCTGATACTCATCAACAAGAATGTATTTGAAATGTGATTGATACTTAGCCAAAATATCAGGAAAGTCTCTGAACATAAGGTTTGTATTCAGTAATAAATCATCAAAGTCCATGGCTCCTGAATTTATACATGCTTTCATATACCGTTGGTAAATTTCATAAATCAACGGTTTTCGTGAAGCTTTGTCGGCCATAATACGATGTTGATCGCGGGCGTATGCGGCTGGTAATACCAAATCGTTTTTAGCTGAAGAGATACGTGAGAGTATATCACCTGGTTTATATTCCTTCTCGTCAATCTTCATCTCTTTTAAAATGGATTTGATAAGGCTCTTTGAATCAGACGAATCATAAATGGTAAAATTCTTTGGGTAATTTATGTGTTCGGCTTCAATTCGGAGTATGCGTGCAAATGTTGAGTGGAAAGTTCCCATCCAGAGCTGGTCGGCAACATGTTTCCCAACAATCAGTCCAATACGTTCTTTCATTTCTTTAGCCGCCTTATTAGTAAATGTAAGAGCCAGTATACCCCATGGCGGAATGCCATTTTTTAACAAATGGGCAATCCGGTAGGTGAGCACTCTTGTTTTACCCGACCCGGCTCCGGCAATCACTAATGTGGCGCCTTCGGTTGAAGTAACGGCTTCCCGCTGAGCGGGATTGAGTTGGTTTAAATAATTCTGCACGCTTTATAACCGTTTTTTTTGATGTTGTTGCCTTTTTACAATTCTTTTGTTGGGAATAAAATACTTTCGCATTGGTGTTTAGTTTAAATCATTAGCAGTTTTTTATCCCAAAACTTATCACTTTCGCCAGCAATTTTTTTTGCAGAGGGAATCGCTTTGATTTTGCTCTTGATATGTGAGCATTGTTTTAAAATATGATGGGGCTGCCTGATAAATAATCATACACCCATGGGACAAAAATAATAAAACAGGTTAGTTTATCACAGTATACAACAATTTATGTTTTTATTATACGTTAAAATGCTGGAGGGCACCTTAATCTAAATTTGTGTACTACTTGTATATGCTATCTCAATGCAGTATGAATTTGACGTTGAGATAGAACTGGTGTTTCGCATAAAAAATGTAATTTTGCTCAGCACTTATTAAAAGGGAGAGAGCAAATCATTTCAAATAGTTTACTGTTGTTTGAATAATTAAATCTGAAAAATGAGACTATCCGGTTGTTTGTCAATTATATTATTTAATATTTTCATATCCGGTTTTGGACAAATTTATTCTACTTCAGCCGTGTTCTCTGAAAACACGGAATACGCATCTCCTGACCCGGTTTTTTTCTTTTCCTCCATTCAAGGGCAAATGCTTTCGTGTGATGGTCCTAACTCATTGGAAACGTATACTTTTGAATGGACGAAATATAATTCTACAAACAACACCTGGAGTCAATCTATACAGAATCAAACAGGTAGTAGTTCACAGATTTTTATCACTGATATAGGTGGTTATCAGGTAAGAGTTACTGGCTCTGGAATGGATAATATTTACCGCTGCTGGGCATTTGAACCTAAGCTTAACGAGACACAGATAAGCGTTGCAGATGAAACCTGCTTTTATCTTGATTTGCTTGCTAAGAGTGATTCCCTGCCATTAGTTTATTATAATCCATCTTCGGGAACTCCTATTTATATTAATTATGGACGAACTTATAACTGGACGGCATCAACAGGCACAACTTTAGCTCAGGGTGCCTTAATAACAATGGAAGCACCAGTTGAGGATACTAAGTTTGAAATAAATGTAATTGATAAGTTTGGGAACCAGGCATCAGTTAATATGAATTATACAGCGATTGCTGTTAAGGCAAAATACAAGTGGGAAGAGGTAAAGCTTGAGGTGCCGCAGGAAATTCATACATTAGTTGAAGGATCAGCTCCAATAGAGGTGCGTTTTGAGGATGAGAGCAAAGGCAATATTACAAAATGGGATTGGGATTTTGGTAATAATACAAGTCATGCCCTTGAACGGAATCCTTTTTACGTATTTACAACATATGGTACCTATACTGTAATTCTCAGGGTGATAAACGATTTGTCTGGATGTGAGAGTATTAGTGAGGATAATTTGGAGGTAGTTGTAACCGAGTCAATATTAAAAGCTCCAAATACATTTACTCCCAATGGTGATGGTGCAAATGATGAGTTTAGGGTTGTTTATCATTCAATAAAAAACTATAAAATTACTGTTTTTAACCGTTGGGGACGAAAAGTATATGAATCAACCAACCCGGCCGAGGGATGGGATGGAACTGTGGGCAATTCGTTAGCTCCACCCGGAGTTTATTTTTACTATATTGAAGCTGAAGGTTACCAAAAAAATGAAAATCATAAGCTAAGTGGGCCTATTCATCTTATACGCGGAAAGTGATTATAGTAAAACGAAATTTGTTTTTGTGTAACACAATATGCTCATATTCGTATAACAGTAATTATTACTCTCCAAGTTTTTGTCTGTCCTTAAATTAGCAAGTCAAGGCAATACCAACTTGTTTTTTCATTTGCAAAGTGTGAATGAGTGCGGTTTTAATAAACTAAAGTCTGGAAGTATAATGTGTTTTTGCATTGCCCGAAATGAAAAAGGAGAGGATGTTGTGATTGATGTTGAATTGATGGAATAAATAAGAATATGCAAGAAGCAATAGCTATTATTGATAAATACTATAGTGAAGATAATAAGGCAAGAGAGATTTTAATTACTCACAGCAAGCTGGTTCGCAATAAAGCGATGTTGATTGCAAATAATAATCCTCATTTAAATGCAGATACTAAAAAACTGGAACAGGGAGCCCTGTTGCACGATATTGGTATTTTATTTACTGATGCTCCCGAAATCGGATGTCATGGATCGTATCCATACATTTGTCACGGCTACCTTGGGCGAGAGCTTCTTGAGAAGGAAGGATTTAATGGCATTGCAATGGTGGCTGAACGGCACACAGGGATAGGCCTTTCGGTTAAAGAAATCAAGTCGAAGAATCTGCCAATTCCCCATCGCGAGATGGTACCTGTTACAATTGAAGAACAAATTATCTGTTTTGCCGATAAGTTCTATTCAAAAGGAAAACATCCTGAGAGGGAAATACCCATTGAAAAGGTAAGGGAAAAAATTGCCAAACATGGGGCCAATCAACTTGAACGTTTTGACGAATGGTGTGAAATTTTTCTATAATGGATCTGACTTTCCTTATCAAGCATAACTTGCTTTTAATGTTATCGGAATAAATAAGAGCGATTATTTTTCAGGTGTTCCAGTGCCTATAGGTAGGCGTTTTATAGGTTATAGTGATTTTTTTTCTTCGTTATTTGCCGTGATTTTTATCTTAAGTAAAAAAAAGTGATGAGTTATTTTGCTTTTTTGTAGATTTGTATGTCTCATCTTTTTCTTCCTTTTCTTTTTTTTTACCCAAAAACCCAAAAAGTATGCCTTTTTTAGAAGCCAGAAGTGTTGTGAAAAAGTATGCAAATCAATTGGCTTTGGATCATGTTAGCATGAGTGTCCCAACCAATTCGATTTATGGTCTGCTGGGTCCCAATGGAGCAGGCAAGACTACCTTAATCCGGATTATTAACCAGATTACCGGACCGGATGAAGGCGAAATTTTGTTTGACGGAAGAGTATTACAAAGCTCAGATGTTGAACGTATAGGTTATCTTCCCGAAGAAAGAGGCCTTTATAAGAAAATGAAGGTGGGCGAACAAGCTATATACTTAGCCCGGCTAAAAGGTCTATCGCGTAACGATGCACTAAAGAAACTCAAGTACTGGTTCGAAAAATTCGATATTCAGAGTTGGTGGGACAAGAAGGTTGAGGAGCTTTCAAAAGGTATGCAGCAAAAGGTCCAGTTTGTTATCACCATTCTGCATAAACCATCGTTGCTTATTTTTGATGAGCCATTCAGTGGTTTTGACCCAATTAATACCAATCTTTTAAAGGAAGAGATTCTGAACTTAAAAAAAGAAGGGGCTACAATTATTTTTTCTACTCATAACATGGGTTCTGTTGAAGAGTTGTGCGACAGCATAACTTTAATTAACGATGGTAAATCTATTCTGGAGGGATCGGTTAACGAAATTCGTCAAAGGTATCGTAAGAACATGGTTCGTCTTGATTTTGAGGGCGATGCTAATCATTTGCAATCAGGGTTGAATAAAAATAATCTGATTGTAAGTATGTCTATGTATAACGGTTATCAATCGGCAATGATAAAACTGGCCGAAGATACAAACGTTAACCAATTGCTTGCTCAAGCAATCAACCATTGTGAAATTCATGGTATTCAGGAGATATTGCCCAGTATGAACGATGTATTCATTCAGGTAGTAAACCAGAATAAGTAACCCCAATCTAAATAAATGAAGTCATGAGTAAAATATCATTAATACTTCAACGTGAATATTTATCAAGGGTCAGGAAGAAAAGCTTCATAATTATGACGATTCTCGGACCTGTTTTATTTGCAGCCATGATGGTGATTCCGGGTTGGCTTGCTTCAATGGAAGATAAGGAGGCGAAGAAGCTGGCTGTTATTGATTATAGCGGTCTATATAGCGGTAAAATACAAGATACAGAATTGTTGAAATTCGAATTTCTTCCTCAATCAGAAGAGAAAGGCCTAAGAGACAACTTTAGCGGTTCGGATTATTATGCTTTTCTGATAATCGAAGATGATCTTTTAAAACGTTCGGATGCTATCCGTCTCTATTCACAAGCGCAAATAACCATTGATGTTAAGGATCATGTAAGCCGTAGTCTTAAGCAATACCTCAGTGAGGAAAAGCTTAAATCTTTTGATATTGAAGGTTTGGATAACATAATGGATGAAATTGGAAAAGTAAGTGTAGATATCTCAACGATAAAGCTTGGAGAGGATGGAAGCGAGCAACAAAGTTCCACCGAAATAGCCATTTTTGTGAGTATCATCTTTGCATTAATGTCGTATATGTTTGTGTTTATTTATGGTGCCCAGGTAATGCGGGGCGTTATGGAAGAGAAGACCAGCAGAATTGTGGAAGTAATAATTTCCTCAGTAAAACCCTTTCAGCTTATGATGGGGAAAATTGTGGGCATTGCACTGGTGGCTCTTACGCAATTATTTTTATGGATAGCCTTAACTGCGCTGATAATGGTAGGTGTTAAAGCAGTTTTTGTTCCTGATATTAATATTAACAATACTGAGCAGATAGCTATTGCGGGAGCCGGTACTATTGAGGCAGGAGCTCAAAGTGGTTTTGATTTTGGAAAAATAATGGAAGTGGTCAATAGTTTTGAGCCTATAAAAATGTTGCTTCTCTTTATTTTCTATTTTATTGGTGGATATCTGATTTATGCGGCACTTTTTGCTGCGG
>CAZSQG010000032.1:0-13168 GCA_964608615.1 uncultured Marinilabiliaceae bacterium | reverse complement strand
TTATATGCAGCCATTGGAGCAGCAGTAGATTCAGAAACCGATTCGCAACAGTTTATGCTACCCATAACAATACCCATCATACTGGCTCTTTATGTTGCCATGGCAGTGTTTCGCAATCCCATGAGCAACCTGGCATTCTGGTTTTCCATGATACCACTTACATCACCAGTAGTAATGATGGCAAGGATTCCGTTCAATGTTCCGGGATGGCAAATAGCTCTTTCAATGTTTATTTTGATTGTAGGTTTTATTTTTACAACATGGTTTGCTGCACGTATTTATCGTACCGGGATTTTAATGTATGGCAAAAAAGTGAGTTATAAAGAGCTCTGGAAATGGTTCTTATATTCAAGAAAATAAACAAACTATAATAAATCAAATATAAGTAAAAACAGCAGGCATTTGTCGTCTGCTGTTTTTGTTTCTAAGCGCTTTTATTACCTTTGAAAATATTTATCCTTTTTGAAAATGGAAAAGACACGCGTAGCTATTATTGACCTGGGAACCAATACATTTAATTTGTTGGTTACGGAGGTTGAGAATAATTCGTATCGAATATTGCATGAGTCTAAGTATCCCACCAAGCTTGGTAAAGGAGGTATTCATAAGGCAACCATAACGCCCGAGGCTATGGAAAGAGGGCTTGAGGCACTTACTCACCATCTTATCACTATTTCAGAGTATCAGGTTGAAAGCATTTTTTGTTTTGCCACATCGGCTATACGAAGTGCTACAAATGGAGCTGATTTTGTTCGACGTGTAAAGCTCGATCTGGGTTTATCTATCCGTGTTATTCCTGGCGATGAGGAAGCACAGACTATTTTTGACGGTGTTAAGCAGGTTGTACCTCTTGGTGAAGAACCAATTCTGATTATGGATATTGGTGGAGGTAGTGTTGAGTTTATCATAGCAAGTAAAGATGGTGTTTTGTGGAAAGAGAGTTATAATCTTGGTGTGGCCCGATTACTTGAGCAATTTTCACCTTCCGATCCGATTCGCGAATCTGAAATCTTAACCATTGAAAAGCACTTGTCTTCTACCTTAGAAAGCCTTGTTGAGGTCATAAAAAGGATTCCGGTTATTAAACTTGTTGGTTCATCAGGTTCGTTTGATACTCTGGCAGCTATGATTACCAAAAGAAAATATCCTTTGCTTGATTTGGAAAAAATATCTTCTTTTCAAATAGAATTGGATATTCTTGAGGAGGTTCATCAGCTGCTTCTAAGCCTTAATTGTGATGGCCGACGTTTGATTCCCGGCATGGATAGCGACCGGGTTGATAATATTGTGCTTGCAAGCATTATGGTACAGTGGACTTTAAAAGAACTCGGAATAAAAGATGTTTGGCAGTGTGCTTTTGCCCTTAAAGAAGGAGCTATTCTTCAAATTATCAACAGTGAACTATAGCCTTTTGGCAGAAGTTTTACTTTGTTGTTAAGATAGAACATCTATAAAGAAACTGATCAAAATAATGATATCTTAATTATCGTAATGAGGTTTTCTTAATATATCCCAACTGTTATGTCCAAAATATTAGTTATTGACGATCAAAAGAGTATCAGAAATACATTAAAGGAAATTCTTGAGTATGAGGGAAATGAGGTAGTTCTGGCTGAAATGGGGCCGGAGGGACTTGAGCTTTTTGAAACCGAAAAGTTTGATATTGTTTTATGTGATATCAAAATGCCTGATATGGACGGTATTGAAGTTCTTCAAAAAATGATGGAGAAAAATTCGGAAGTACCTGTTATTATGATTTCAGGGCATGGCAATGTGGACACGGCTGTTGATGCCATTAAAAAAGGTGCTTATGATTTTATCGAGAAACCTTTGGATCTTAACCGTTTGTTAGTAACCATTCGTAACGCTGTTGAACGAAAAGATTTGGTAACTGAGACCCGTGTTTTGCGTCGAAAAGTGAGTAAAACCGCTGAGATGGTTGGTGAGTCGGATGCCATTAACTTGGTAAAGGAGATGATTGACAAGGTTGCTACAACTGATGCCCGTGTGCTGATTACAGGCAGTAACGGAACTGGAAAGGAGTTGGTTGCAAGATGGTTACATGAAAAAAGCAATCGTACAGAACAACCTTTTGTTGAAGTGAATTGCGCAGCCATTCCATCCGAGCTTATTGAAAGTGAGTTGTTTGGACATGAAAAGGGTGCTTTTACATCGGCAATAAAACAACGGAAAGGGAAATTTGAACAAGCTGATAATGGAACTATTTTTTTAGATGAGATAGGTGATATGAGTTTAGCTGCACAGGCTAAGGTTTTGAGGGTACTTCAGGAAAATATTATTTCAAGGGTGGGGAGTGATAAAGATATCAGAGTGAATGTGAGGGTGCTGGCTGCTACTAACAAGAATCTTCAGGAAGAAATAAGGAAAGGAAATTTTCGCGAAGACCTTTACCACCGGTTAAGTGTGATTCTGATACATGTACCTTCATTGAACGATCGTAAAGAAGATATTCCACTGTTAACAAACCATTTTAATAAACTTATTTGCGAAGAACTCGGTGTTTCGGAGAAGACCTTCGAGGAATCTGCAATATCAGCTCTTCAGGAGATCTCGTGGACTGGTAATATACGGGAGTTTCGCAATGTGGTTGAGCGTTTAATTATTCTTTGCAATGGTCCCATTACCGAAAAAGAAGTAAAAGCGTATGCCAGTCCGGTTTGGTAGATTTTAGTTTGGAAGCTTGCAACTAAATATGCTGATTTTATTATTGATGTAATTCCTAAAAGCCCTTATGTGCGATTTTAGGTAATACTTTAAATCCAATATTATATACATCACCATATCCATTGCCCGATCCAAGAATAATCCTCTTTAAGTCAGAATATGTGATTTTAAGCTGTGGGGAAGTGTTTTTTTTCTATTACAGGAAAACAACTGGTATTCACCATGGGGTGATAATGAAGGCGAATGTTCGTTTTCGGCTGAGTTAATCACTAATCCCAGATTTTTCATTTCGCCCCATTCACCCGAATTGTCTTTGTGCGAAATGTAAAAATCACTATTACCATTATTTTCTGCTGTGCCAATGTAAACTGTTGGCAATGAAGTACAAAAAATATTTTTACTTAATATGGTTGATGCAGGTAAAAAAGTCCGGGATGCAAACACTGCATTCCGGGCCTTTTATAGTTTGAATTAGTTAAATCCAAATTGCTTTTATCCCTAAAATGAGTAATACAGTTAAAACGGTGATGATTATAAACAGTATTATATCAGCCTTTTTATTGCCTTTTTTAGTTTCTTTGGCACTTTCCATAATGGTAATAATTTTTTATTGGTTAATACAAATTCTTAATTATGCATATGTCTCCACATGTGACATTCCTATTTGTGTTCTTAACCGGCTAAATTAATTACGAAGTGATCGCACCCTGATATATATGGGAACATCTCTATTACGAAGAGGTGGTTTTACGAATCCTGAGTTGATCGTTTTAAAAGCATTGTTTTTAAAACGTTCAGAGGAAGCGCTAAAACAGTTCAGGGGCGATCTGGGGTTGGAGTGGGCCAACTCCGACGAATTATTATCATTAGTAAAAAGAAAAGGAAGATTTGGGGTCTCAAGAAAGTGTTCCTGACATAGAATATTGGAGTTTCGTTTATGCTCAAGACTATAAGATGCTGCTTCAATTACCTGACCGCATGTAAATAATGAATTTATAATGGCCAATAACATGAAAACTGATGCAACCAAATGCAGCAAACGTTTCATTTTTTTCTTTAAAGTTAATCTTAAAAACGATCCAATTTAATAATGATGAAAAAAAGATTAACGCTTCAGATTACCTCTTGAGAAAGAAAACCATATACCAATAAGGCAAATAATTGAAAAAACACCAAAAGCAACCGACATGCTTTGAATGAAAATTGGATCTGGAACTTCAGATACTTGTCTGGCCCCAAAATAAAAGGCGAAAAAGACAGTTACAACAGTCATGCTAATCATTTGTCCAACAATGCGCATGGTGGCTGAAATACCTGAGGCCAGACCGTATTGGTGTTTTTCTACTGAACTCATTATGGTGTTCATATTTGGTGAAGAAAATAGAGCAAAGCCTAATCCCATTACAACCAGTAATATGATGATTGTTTGTATAGGAGTGTCAACACCAATTAATGTAAAAGCCGTTAGTCCGATTGTGCAAAGAGTCATTCCTGCTGTAGCCAGATAACGAGGTTGAATTTTATCGGATAAGCGACCTGCAATTGGAGAAAAAAACGACATCAGCAAAGGTTGAACAAGAAGTATTGAGCCGGCTTTTTGAGGCGAAAACTGCTTTATTTTCTGAAGGTACAAACTGAGTAAAAAAACAATCGCAAAAGTGGCACTGTAATTTATTAATGCTGCGATATTTGAGTAGGTGAACAGTTTGTTTTTAGTGAACAATTTAGTGTCTATTACTGGATGTGAACACCGGGATTCAACAATAAAAAACAGAAATAGAAAAGCAATTCCTACAGCTAAAAATATCCATCCTAAGAGAGTAGGAATTGATGACGAACCCAAAACCAAAACTACTAAAGCCAATGCGTAAATAAATGATCCACCAAGATTGATTTTTTTTGCGCTTTGAGTTGGCAGGTCTTTTCCCAAATTGAGGTATGTAATAATGTAAGTTATTAAACCTAAAAAAGCCGAAGAGAAAAAGATGGACCGCCATCCTAATTGTTGGGTCAATACGCCACCCAGAAATGGCCCCATAGCTAAACCAAGATAAACCGATGAGACAGAAATCCCCAAAACTCTTCCACGGTGCTGAGTCGGAAATGTTGAGACAAGAATGGCAGGCCCGGTACTCATAGTCATAGCTGTACCTAACCCCTGAAAAAAGCGAAAAATAATTAAATACCAACCATTTGGAGCCAGGCCGCAAAGTAATGTTGTAGCCGAAAACAGAAGCACTCCATAGCTGAAGATTTTTTTTATGCCTGCCAAGTCAGCCCATCGACCCAATGGTAAGAGTAATATGGCTGTTGATAGCAAAAATGCGGTGATAACCCAACTTAAGGAAACGGCATTCATGTTAAATGCTTTTTCTATGGAAGGAAGAGCGATATTGACTGAAGAAATAAGAAATGGACTCAGAAATGAAGTAATGGAAACGATTGCAAGGGCCGATTTTTGTGATTTGTTCCAACTCATACAATTTGATATTTGTACAAAGAAGAGATGTTATAATATATTAATTTCAGTAAAGCCATCATTTCATAAAAGATATGTTTATTTTTAATCTGAAAAGCTAGTGTTAAGTCAACCAGGACTTTAAATTTTATAGAAAGAAATGACGACAAAACATATTTCAGAAAAGCTTATTTTTACATTGGAATCAACTTAAAACAATTATGAATTCACTTTCAAGAACATCCGATTCTTCTTTAGATGGAATCCATATTCTCCATCCTATCAGATACTTTTTTAGTATTAAGAAGTACGTAAGTGGAAATTCGTCTTTTTGCCATACCTGAGCATAATTAAGAAGACCGGCTTTTTTTATGAATGTATCCAGTTCAGCTATTATGATGTGATAAAACTCCTGGAAAGGTACTCGTCCTTTAATAGTAACCGCAGGTTTTTCTTCTTCATAATGAACAGAACTTCTTGTAAGTGTGAAGTAGATGGTTTTTCCATTTTTGGATGAGAATTCCATCACAAAGACGCACGATTCACAATACCATTCAACCACTTGGGATGCCTCTTCGCCCCATATATATGAAGGTTCCTGGACAAGGGCAACCATAGATTTTAGAAGATCTCCTATAGGATTGCATAAATTTGCGGTTTCAAAAGCTATTTCTTTTTTGCCATAGGTGAAATTTCCGCGTCCTTTTCCAGCATCAAAAAGATCGTACGTAAATCCGAATTTTGCATTCATCGGGTTAAGTAATGGTTAAAAATTTGAAATTAGAAAAAAAAAAGATTGGTTTGTTCTTTTTTTTTGATTTTTTGCATCTCCTGTTAATTTTAAAAATTACAAAGGCTTGAATGCCATATATAATGCGGAACTGGCTAATAATGAAGATTGCTGAAAAAAAAAAGACTTTCCGGGATGAATCGGAAAGTCTTAAAAAAAACTAAAGTATATCTTGTATCTAATTATTCGCCACCGCCATCCATGGTTTTTATTGTGCCATCGGGGTTGTATTCCAACTCCACAACCTTTATGCTTCTCAACCATGTTTTGCCACCTGAAGGAACACTGTCGTGGTGAAATAAGTACCATTTGCCTTTGAATTCACAGATGGAGTGGTGGGTAGTCCATCCTACCACCGGGGTTAAAATCACTCCTTTATAGGTGAATGGACCGTATGGATTATCGCCAATGGCATAGCATAACCGGTGCGTGTTACCAGTTGAGTATGAGAAATAGTATTTACCGTTGTATTTGTGCATCCATGGACCTTCAAAGTAACGACGATCATGATCTCCTGCCATAAGAGGTTGCCCATTTTCGTCCAGGATTAATACATCGCGAGGGGCTTCGGCAAATTCCAGCATATTGTTGCTCAACAAGGCCACTTTGGCACATAAAGCTGGTTCGTTGTCGGCGGGTTCCTGTCCGCATTCAATAGCCTTATTATTGCGATAGCGTTGCAGTTGACCTCCCCAAAGGCCTCCAAAATAGATGTAATATTTATTTTCAGCATCTTCCAGAACGGCCGGATCAATGCTGTGACTACCCTTAATTGGATCACTTTCAGGAATGAATGGCCCTTCGGGTTTATTGCTAACAGCTACACCAATACGAAAAATATCATTTTGGTCTTTTAACGGGAAGTAGAGATAATATTTTCCATTTTTGCAGGCAGCGTCGGGAGCCCACAATTGCCGACCTGCCCAGGGGATGTTTTTTACATCAAGAGCCACTCCATGGTCAGTTACTTCGCCGTTAATATCGTCCATTGAAAATACATGATAGTCACGCATATCGAAATGGTCGCCGTTGTCATTTTCAGGTATACCCGATTCAACGTCGTGCGATGGGTAGATGTATATTTTGCCATTAAATACGTGAGCCGATGGATCGGCGGTGTATAAATGGTCGATGAGGTATTTTGGTTTTTTCATTTCTTTTTCTTAATACTTGGTGAATAAAAAGAACTAAAGATTGAGTAGTTCTGCTTTTAAAAGAAGTATTTGGCCGGAAGAATCCGGCCAAATACCAGAATTAAGGGCAAGGTGTTAAGATCTATTGTCTTGCTAATTCAATAATACGTTTCACGGCCGATTTTGGTTGGTATTCACGGTCGAACAATAATGGATAATCTTTCCTGCCATTAATGGGCCAGTTATTTCTCCACGATTGCTCATCATGAACACCCCATAAAGTGACACGATCAATTTTATCGGATTGTTTCAGAAACATTTCAAAGAAGCTAACATATCGGTCCATCAATGCATTATAAGCTGAATCGGGCATGCTTTCAGGATAAGGATTTAACTCGGCTGATTGCTCAAAGCTTAATGAAACATCGGCCGAAACTTCTTCTGAAGGCCAGGGAATAACTGTGATATCCATCTCTGTAATCATGGTTTTAATTCCCAAACCCGATAGTTTTACAATGGCTTCCTCAAGCTGGTTAACAAGGGGAAAGTCCATGTTACAGTGGCCCTGTAGACCGACGCCATCAACTTTAACCCCTTTGGATATCAAGCCTTTAAGCATGCTGTATATGCTGTCTCTTTTAGCAGGGTACGATACCGAGTAGTCGTTGTAATAAAGTTCAGCTTGCGGATCAGCTTCATGTGCAAATTCAAAAGCTAACTGAACGAATTCAGGGCCAATAATCTCATACCATTTACTTGGGCGCCATTCGCCATTATCCAGAATTGCTTCGTTTACAACGTCCCAGCCATGAATACGACCTTTAAAATGGCCAACTACAGTATGTATGTGATTACGCATGCGTTCAATAAGTTCTTCGCGCGACACATCATTACCTTCATCATCAGTAAATGCCCATTTGGCTGCTTGTGAGTGCCAAACTAATGTGTGACCAATGATTTTCATGTTGTTTTTTTCGCCAAAAGCAACATAAGCATCAGCATCTTCAAAGTTAAAGACCCCTTTTTCCGGTTGGATATTCTCCATTTTCATGCAATTTTCCGCAACAATGGAGTTAAATTGTTTTTCAACAATGTCAATAGCTAAAGAGTCTTTACCTGCAATCTGATCTACATTCACGGCAACTCCAATATGAAATTTACCGTTAAGAGCATCTTTTAGGGAGTCTTCCTTTTCCTCTTTCGGGGTGGTACATCTGCTAATTGTTACTACTAAAAAAAATAGTAGGCCGGCAAATTGTAAAATTCTTTTTGTTGTCATAACCAATTTATTTTTATTTTCTACTTAAATTGATAAATGTCGGGTTGGCAGATCTTTTTTTATCGTATCAATGTTCAAGTTCCCAGGTTATTTATCTCTACGGGCTTTCAATTCCTTTTCCATTTGTACCTCTTTGGCTTTATTTATTTCATAAAAGTACAACAGAATAAAAGAAATTAGAAATGGGATGGAAGCAAAAACACTAATAAGCATTTTTGCACCTTGTGCCACTGATTCAGGCTGGGTAATTGCTTGCATGCCTTCAACCTCATCGCGACTAATATACCCGTAAAGGCCCAATATCCATGCAACCAATGATCCACCTATTGACAACCCGGCTTTGAGGCCTACCATCATAGCTGAGAAAATTATTGCTGTGGCTCGTCGGTTATTCTTCCATTCCGAGAAGTCAGCAACATCTGCAATCATAGCCCACAAAATTGGAATGGTTATGCCATAGAAAAATCCATGAAGGATTTGAGAACCAAACATAAACAATACGCTCTTGGGTGAGAAGAAGTAAAAAATCAGTATAAATATTGTTGATACTAACAAGCCGTACTGATATACATCTCTTTTGCCATATTTGTCGGCTAGTTTTTTGGAAATAGCTATACCAACCAACATGAAAAGAATGCCCCCTGCGTTAAATAAACCAAATCCGGCCGATGAAGGATTTGTGCCAAAGAAGTTCATTCCAATTGAGGACAGGAAGTTAGTAATAGGACTAATTATTACTGAAAGTTTAGCTTCATCAACATAATTGTCGAAGTAATATACATAAGCACCGCCTTTTAGAGCTAAGGTTGTAAAAATCAATATAGTAACAACCAGCATGATGACCCATGGTTTATTTTTGAATAAATCTGACAGGTCTTCTTTTACGCTGGATTTTTGTTCAATCTTTGGAACAATTCTTTCTTTGGTTGTCAAAAATGTAATTATCAGCATTATAGTGCCAATTATTGCCAGCCAGGTCATTACTATTTCAATACCTTCAGCTTTGTTGCCGTCTCCTGCAGATTCAATAATAGGCAACATAAAAACCTGTACAAAGAATTGGGCAAACATCACCGCAACAAATCTTATTGAGGATATGCTGTTTCTTTCGCCCATGTCACCGGTAATTACACCACTTAAAGCAGAATAGGGAAGGTTGTTGGCAGCATATAGTAAAAGCAAAAG
Organism: uncultured Marinilabiliaceae bacterium; assembly: GCA_964608615.1. Classification (GTDB taxonomy): domain Bacteria; phylum Bacteroidota; class Bacteroidia; order Bacteroidales; family Marinilabiliaceae; genus CALEUX01. The sequence continues at coordinate 3,638 of CAZSQG010000032.1, read as the reverse complement.
GGTATAGGTAGCCGCGGCGTATATTACCTTTCCCTTATATGCAAAATCAGGTGTTGAAAACGCCAGTAAAGCCATAACACCTAAAGGAATGGAGGTATACAAAACCCATGGTCGAAATTTACCCCATTTTGAAGTTGTTCTGTCAGCCAGTACGCCAATAATTGGGTTAAATAAAAAGGCTGCCGATAATCCTACTATTAAAATGATTAAAGAGGCATCATTACTTCTCAGACCATAAATGTCTGTATAGAAAAATGCCAGATAGGTTATAAGTGTCTGGAATACCAGATTGGCAGCAAGGTCTCCCAAACTATAACCTATTTTCTCGACTAATCTGATTTTTTGAGAAGATTTGTTCATAATGTGTTTGTTAAGTGCTTAATTTGCATGTTAATACTATTTTATATCGGTTGTGTTTTGTTCTGTTCTGGTATCAATGTTGTTTGATATTATATTTGCTTGTTTTTTATGAATGATGATTTAAATCCGGAATGAAACAGTCAACCTTGTTTCATGAATAATATGGAATAAACAAAGATATTAGTTTTCATCATCTTTATTCATGAAAGCAGGTGTAATTATTTTGCAAAAATTCGTAAATTTTAACCTATTGTGAAAGATTAAAACATTTATGAGAGTAAACGCGAACAGCTTTAGAGTAACCATAAAATTTGAAAATATGATTAAGATTAACTGATATTCAGGGTTTGACTTAATTTAAACCTACAATATAATGTTTTATTATTTATTTAAACTGGCAATGCTTTCGCGTAAGGCGTTTATTTTTGCTTCGGCATCGGCCTTTTTTTGATTTTCCATTATAACAACCTTCTCAGGGGCACTGCTAACAAAACGTTCGTTATTAAGTTTTTTCATTACCAGTTCAAGAAAGCCTTCGGTATGTTTTAATTCCGTATTCAGTTTTTCAAGTTCTTCTTCAATGTTTATAGATGATTCAATAGGAATGAAAAATTCTGATGATTTAACAAAGAATGATAGTGCTCCTTCAACTTTTTCGGTTACCTCTTCCACTTTGTCGAGAATTCCCATCTTAACTAATATAGCGTTGAAGTTGGCATCGTAACCATCATCACCATTGAGAACTTTTAAACTTAACACCTCGCGGAAAGAAATATTACGTTCTTTACGTATGTTGCGTATATATGTAATGGCTTCTTTTACCTTTTCAAACTGCCTGATAAAAGCTGCGTCAAAAGGCTTTTGTTGTGGCAAAGGGCTAATCATCAGGCTTTCACCATCTTTTCTTTCTTTTAAATGATGCCATATCTCTTCTGATATAAAAGGCATGAAAGGATGCAGAAGTCGCATCAGATTGTCTAAGAACTCAATGGTCGCATCAAAGGTTTTACCATCGATAGGTTGTTGATAAGCGGGTTTAATCAGTTCGAGATACCAGGATGAAAACTCATCACGGAAAAGGTTGTAAACCGACATCAGGGCATCTGAAATTCTGTACTTATCGAAATGGTCGTTGATTATTACCATTTCCTGTTCGATGCGATGCTTAAACCATTTAATGGCAATTACTGAACTATCAGGTTGTTTTATAGAATTGTCAACATCCCATGTTTTAACCAACCTAAAGGCATTCCAAATTTTATTGGCAAAATTGCGTCCCTGTTCGGTAAGGCTTTCATCAAAGAGGATATCGTTTCCGGCAGGAGAGCAGAATAACATGCCCACACGAACACCATCGGCACCGTATTTGGTTATTAGATCAAGTGGGTCGGGTGAATTGCCAAGCGATTTGGACATTTTCCGCCTTTGTTTATCGCGTACAATACCGGTGAAGTACACATTTTTAAAAGGATAGGTTCCACGATATTCGTATCCGGCAATAATCATTCGGGCTACCCAGAAAAAAATAATTTCAGGAGCGGTTACCAGGTCATTGGTGGGATAATAGTAGTCAACCTCATTGTTTTCGGGGTTGAAGCCATCAAAAACTGAAATAGGCCAAAGCCACGAAGAAGCCCAGGTGTCGAGTACATCTTCATCCTGTTTCAGGTCGCTTAATGTTAATTCTTTATTACCGCTTAAATTACGTGCTTCCACAAGAGCCTCGGCCTCGGTTTGGGCCACTACAAAAGTGCCATCGGGTAAATAGTAAACAGGAATGCGGTGTCCCCACCAGAGCTGGCGTGAAATACACCAGTCCTTTACATTTTCCATCCAATGACGGTAAAGATTTTTGAATTTAGCAGGATGAAAATGTATCTCATCATTCATCACGGCATCCAAAGCAGGTTTGGCCAGCTCGCTCATTCGCATAAACCACTGGGTACTCAATTTGGGTTCAATGGCTGCATCGGTGCGTTCCGAAAAACCTACTTTGTTATTATAATCTTCAACTTTTACTAAGTTTTCAGAATTCTCAAGTGATTTAACGATCTTCTCACGCACGGCAAAACGGTCTTCGCCAATAAATAAAACAGCGTTTTCGCTAAGGGTACCATCGTCATTGAGGATGTCGATGGTTTCCAGATTATGACGCATCCCAATTTCGTAGTCGTTAATGTCATGTGCCGGTGTAATTTTGAGGCATCCGGTACCAAACTCCATGTCAACATATTCATCCTGAATAATTGGAATGGAACGGTTGATTAATGGCACCAGAACTCGTTTCCCAACAAGGTGCTGAAAGCGTTCGTCTCGGGGGTTGATGCATACTGCTGTATCGCCCAAAATTGTTTCGGGACGTGTGGTTGCAACGGTTACAAAGTCGTTATCGGATCCTTCAACCTGATAACGGATATAATAAAGTTTTGATTTCAGTTCTTTGTATATAACCTCTTCATCTGAAACGGCCGTTTTTGCTTTTGGGTCCCAGTTTACCATGCGAACACCGCGGTATATGTAACCCTTTTTATAAAGATCAACAAAAACATTAATAACACCTTCGCTTCGCACCTCGTCCATAGTAAAGCAGGTACGATCCCAATCGCATGATGCCCCAAGTTTTTTCAACTGCTCAAGAATGATATCACCATGCTTCTCTTTCCATTTCCATGCATGCTTCATAAATTCATCACGTGTGAGCATACTTTTATCGATGCCTTCTTCGCGAAGTTTATTTACAACTTTTGCCTCGGTGGCAATAGAAGCATGGTCGGTTCCTGGAACCCAGCAAGCATTTTTACCCAACATACGGGCGCGGCGCACAAGGATATCCTGTATGGAGTTGTTAAGCATGTGCCCCATGTGCAATACACCAGTAACATTTGGTGGAGGAATAACGATGGTGTAAGGTTCACGTTCATCGGGTATTGATTTGAAAAAACCTTTCTCCATCCAATAAGAATACCACTTTTCTTCGGTCTCAACCGGATTGTATTTGCTTGCTATCTCCATAACGGGTAATATCTCTGTTTTCTTTTATTGTCTGAATCTTAATGGAAGAGACAAAAAAATATGTTGTTTGCTTTAAACGTGCAAAAATAGAAAATTTAGACCAATTATATTGTTTAAGTGGCAGCTGATTTAATATCAAATCATTGGTGTCCGGTGAAATTTTAGAAAATTATTTATAATGCTTTAAGTAATAAGGATTCCGGGAGTTTTCGTTTTCTTGGGGCTTACTTTCCGCCTCAGAGAATTTCCGTTAATAAAATCAGATT
>CAZSQG010000031.1:0-38013 GCA_964608615.1 uncultured Marinilabiliaceae bacterium | reverse complement strand
ATCGCAATCTCTAAAAAAAGAAGAGCCACATCTTGCAAATATTTCTTCTTTGGAAACGTAAGGTAATATCTGTAATAATAAATCAACCTGTGCTCTATATGCTGCTGCAATCATAATTCTGCTAATTCTTTTGGTATGGATATTAAGTACCTGGCGTTGTAAACTCCTTTTTCTGTAATCATTCGTTTACCGTTTCCTAAATTAACCTTATCTGTTTTGATGAATTGAAACCATTGATGACCGGCTTTTTCTGCCATATATAAAAACAACCGTTTTACTTTAATAGATGTGCATTTAGAAAGTAGTTCGGTTACAAGTCTTGGTTTTAGGTTAACCAACCCTTCAAATACCTGAAAGCATTCAACGAGGTCGGTGTTTTGTGGAGCTAGGTGCAGACATTCCATTATTGCCCTTTCAGGAGATGAAACAGCAACACTTATTCCTTTTATCTCTATTTCCTTTATGCCTGTATCATCAGGTAGTAAGGAGGTAGGCTTGTGAAATAATTCAACTCCCCAGTCAACATTGGTAAACCATTTTGGCAGGGTGGTTTGTCGCGGTGAAAACAGGTATAACCTTGTTTTACTTAGCCTGAAATAGTGGCTGTAGCCATGTTCTTCCAATGCAGATAATCCTCCCACATGCACATTTATTCCTGTTTGCTTTTGTAAAGCGTTTAATGCGCCCTGCCATCCAACTTTGTCTCCGGGCTTTTTATAAGCACCACGGCCAAGTGATTCCAGCCAGCAGCTTTCTAAATAATACTTCCTTAGATCATTTGATATGCCAAGGCTATCCAATAAAGGAATTGTAACCACATTACCCTGTTGAAGAACTTTAAATAGTCTTCTTAGTTTTGTGTCGTTATTCGTAGTCATACTACTGTTTTATTTACAAAAATAAGAATTATAATGTGGATATCAATAATGCTCGTGTTAAAAAAGTTGTTTTTTTAGTAGTCTGACTACGGATATGCAATAATAATTAAACTATTCTTTTGTGTCCTCCTGCCAAGTCCGATCCCCAACATGCCTGTCAGTTCTTTTAAAATGATGATTTAAGACAGATTTACTTCATAATTTATTCTAGTCAGTTTAAGCCAGTCTTCTTTTGTGAGTTCGTCAAAGTCACAATAAGAAGTTATAAAACCATAATGTCTATCGAATCCATTGCCAATAATGTATAACAAGTTGTTCACAACCATAATTTTTTAGATTAGTGTACGAGTTTAATGCGTCACAACATCATCATAGCCGGTATTGTGTTTAGGAGTATTGTTTCAACGTCCAAGTTTCATAAAATCAAAGATGTAACTAAGTGGAATATTTTATTTATAGGCTTGGTTGTTAGTTACATTAAAGAGTTATAACAGCAGCCACCCTTAGTCCAAATCAATACAGGCATAGTGTCTGTAATGGTGATGTTCGGCCATTTGAACATAGCCAAGTTGATTGGTTACCAATTTGGTTTTTTCAATGGCGGTTTCCGGCATATTGGAATGGTGGTGGCCATATATCCAATAGTCGGGTTGGAGTTCCAGGATGAGATCCTTTTGCTCTGAAACGAAGGCAGGGTTAATGTCAGAATCTCTGTATATCTCTGGATTGACCATTTGGCTGGGCACATGGTGGCTGGCAACAATTTTGTATTCGGCCTTTGATTCCGGAAAGCTTGTGCGTAAAAAGTCAATGCTTTGGGTATGAAGCTTGTTGAAGTCGTAAGTCTTAAATGGCTTACCATGATATTTTATAAGGTGGAAGTCACTGACGTGGGCTTCAATCAGCAAACTTTTATTGTCCGGAATATGTGACCAAAGTGCAGTAAGAAACAAGTCGCAGTTATTAACGGAAACCACTTGATTATTTACCAGAAACACATTTTGGCGAATGGCTTCCATTACCGGTTGCTCCAATATTCTGATGTCCTTTCCCGAATAAAACTCATGGTTGCCAGGGATATAGTACACCCTTTCCCAGTGCTCTGATACATAGTCGAAAAACCAATGCTTAAAATGTTTTTGGCCCCATAGGGTAATATCTCCTGCCAGAATTAAGGTGTCGGCAACCGGCCTGATGGAGTTCTTGTGTAAAAACAGTGCGTTTTGAGCAAATTCGAGATGTAAATCGGAGCAGTATTGGATTTTCATAAGGGAGGAAAAACAGTTTAGGATAACATGATTAAAGATACTGTTTTACATGTTAATAGCCGGAATAAATCCTATCAAATAAAGCTTTTTTTACTAATGAAACACTTGAATTTGTTGGGATTAAGTAGAGGAAAAAAAATGGTTTTCTTGGTTTACTTTCCGATACAAAAAGTGAAGTAATGCTGTAAGTATTTGTAAATAAGTGCTTATAATGTTTCTAAAAACAAACAGGGGACAGAATAGGGACAATTTTTATAATATCCCTTGCTTTTGCCCCCTTCATTCAGGTTTTGAAATTATTACTTTTTGGTTTGGAAAGTAGCAAATAAATCAACAAAATATTTACTTGTGGTTATTTCTCCGGTTATTTCTCCCTGAATATTAGTTCCAGTCATCCAATGCACCACCTTCACCAATTACATAGCTTTCTGACTCTACTTTAGGTAAGGTAAAAGGCAATAATTTAATAATCATTTCCATTTTATCCTTTGGTTCTAACTTATCCAATACATCCGGGAATTTTTCAATTTCCCTTGCAAGAATATTTTTTAACATTGACCTTAATTCTTTAGTTAATCGGTTTGGTGTGCCTTGCTCCCTGCCACCTGTTTTAATTCCTTTTGCCATATTTTTATAGTTCTAATTATTCTACTTTTCTATTTCAATCTACTTTAGATAATACCCGGTTACAAAAATAGGGTACAAAATACATCTTAACATAAGGTTACCAGTTCCGGGCAGCCTCTTTTATTTTCCTGTCCATTTCATTTATTAAATCATTTCCCTTTTCATCCATCGGGGTTTTACTTAGTTGCTTTATAGAGGTTCTTATATCATAAGCCTGTTTTTTGCTTATATCTCCGCTTTCCTGCCATTCTTTAACCTTGTTTAGTATTTTGGGTTGCCCCAATTCCAGAATGGTAAATAATGCCAGATTTTCAATAAACTCTTTTTTGCTTCCGGTCGGTCTCATTTTGATAAGTTTTGAATTTATCTTTTGTATTGCCAAATATTCATTTCTCCACCTCTTTACAAGGCTGCTATAAAATACCTCATCACTCAATAACCCGGCTGTTATTTCAGGCTGTTTTAACTGTTTCCTTAACTGTTTCCTGAATCTCAATTCAAACCTTAATACATTCCTGTTTTTATACAGTTCCGGGATAGGTTGTTTTTTTACTTTCTGTTCATACTCTTTGCCATAAAATAATAATTGCCTTATCTGGTTATTATAGTACAGTCCATTGTTTTGCTCTAATCGTTTGTAATGGTGTGCTTCTCCCAAATATGGATAATATACTTTTTCATCAAATTGCATGATGAGGTTTTGAGAAAAATCTATCCGGGTAACATTTGCCAAATGGAAAGGTAATTGCAAGTAATCACTTATTTTTTCAATGGCTTTTTTTGTGTCCCCTCTGGTTAAGGTTTTAAAATTGTCCCCCAGATAGTATTTACATAGGCTGCTATCATAGACTTTTACCCTGTTTTCTGAAACGCTTACTTTTAACCTATCCAGATACCCGGTAACATACTCCCCAAACTGATTAACCCCATGATTTGAAACATTGGTTAAATATTGAGGTACTGACTTTAAAAAATCAGTATTTGGGCAAGCTTCTTTATGTACTGTTAAATCTAAATTATCATACATGGGTTACAAATTTGAGGTACAGAATACATCTTAACATAAGGATAAGCTTCTTGACGTTCCAGCATCTCGCGCGCGTAGTGGTCGGCTATGTCTTAACATAAGGATAAGGGGTTGATTAACCCCCTCTCTCCTTTTCTGGTTTGGTAACGTTTTTTGTAACCGCTTTTTTTCTTAGTGCCTCAACTTCATGGTTTAACTCCCCATCGGTAAATAAATCCCAAAGGCTGTTTGTATCATTTCTTAACCCCCTTGCAATAAATATTTCAATGGTTTTTATTCCTGCCTCTTTAAAATCGGTATTGAAAACAATAATACATCCATCGTTTTTGCCCTTTATGTCCCCATAAGCAATGTTTGTTTCAATGTTTGGACGTTTTACACTTGTTATATTATCGCTGCCTTTGGTTATTGCCATATCTGTTTTTTTGCCTTTCCATCGGTCCGGACGTGCAACCAGATTAAAAGACAATCCACCTATGTTAAAACCTCTTTTATTGATTAACAGGCTTTCAAAATAATCATAATCATTTGTTGAGGCTGTAATATCATACCTGCTTTTTGCATCGGTAAGTTTCTCCCCTTTGTAATAATCTGTAAAAATCATTTTGCACCCCCTTTTCTGTTAAGTGTAACAAAAGTGGCTGCCTCTTTTTTGAGTTCATCAGAGGTTTTGAAACGGTTTTCTTTTAACCAATTTTCAATTTCTGCCCGGTCAAAAAAACAATGTTTTGATTGCTTATAAAAAGGGATTTTTTGATAACAGGTAAGCTTATAAATATGAGACTTTGAGAGTCCGGTGAGGGTGCAAACCTCATCAATGTTAAGTACATTCTTTTGTAATGATAACAGGCTTTCAATGTTTTTTAACCTCTCATCCTGCTTTTGCAATGTTTCTAATACAATACTTTCCATATTGATTTAAGTATTAAATTAAACAATATGGTTTTCCGGAAAACCTTTAATTTGTAATTACAGGGTAAAGGTCGGAAAGCTTGGAAAGTATTAGAATAGAGAGGAATTTACTGTAAAGGGGTATAAATACTTTGAATTATTTTATCAATTTCCTGAAAACCTCTGGGTTTATGGTTTGATGTATATTGTATGTAGTTATTTTGGGATTGGCTTAAATTCTTTGTCTTAAAACAATATTCAGTAATACTTACATAATCAAAAGGGTTTTCTTTTTGGAACAGTTCAGAGGCAAAGTGAATAAGCAATGAATTGGTGAATTTTTTTGTCCTTTTTATAGGTGTGAAATTTGTATGATTTGGATTGAATATTGCTTCAAAGTTTTCCAGACTTGTATCAAAATAATTGCCCTGCATTTGTTTATAAAGGCGTTCTATTTTGGCGGGGGGTAATTTGCTTTGAAAACCTTTCTTTTGTTTGCTTATTTCTTTATTGCCGGTTGAATCAATTTTCTTTTTTATGAATCCGATTATTCTATCAATCAGAAAAAAATAATGTGGATAGAACTCTTTTTCTAAGTCAAAAATAAGTGCTTTATGTACTCTGCCATCAAGGCCTTCAACTTCAAATATAGGCAACTCTTTCCCTTTTTCCTCATATTCGTTCATAAGTCTGGAGGTTTGATCTCTAAACTTAGATTCTTGTTCAATGTTATCTATATATTTATAAAACTCAATATCAGATAAAAGATACTCGAGTTTTGATAAATCATAATTATCTGTTATTGCTTGTATGTAATTAATTGTTTCAATTGTACTTACCTCTCCTGTCCTGACTATATGATAAAAGTCTTCAACGTTTAAGTTTAAAAGGTCTTTTTGTTTCATGGCTTAAATATTAATATCAGGAATTATATTCATTGCCTCTTTTTTCTTTGCATCCATCACTTTAGCATAAATCTGGGTTGTTTTCAGGTCCTTATGTCCTAAAAGTTTGGAAACGGTGTAAATATCAGTTCCATATTCTAATTGCAATACTGCAAAGGTGTGCCGTCCACAATGGAAAGTAATTTCTTTTGTAATTCCTGCCCTCATAATCCATCTTTGCAGCTCTATATTATGCCACCCTGAATATTTTAAGCCTATAAAAACCCTCTCATCCGGTTTGCTTTGCTCCCCCAGATATTCTCTTGCTTGGTTGCTTATATCTAAATATTCCTGTCCCCTTGTTTTTTGCTGCCTGAATACTACTCGGAAACCGTCCCCCTGTTTTTGCACTTCTGACCATTTGAGTTTTTGAATATCTGACCACCTCATCCCGGTAAGGCATGAAAACAAAAAGGCATTTTTCATTACAGGGTATTTACAATCGGTTTTAACAAGGCTTTTTAGTTCATTAATGGTTAAGTATTCCCGGCTTGGTTCATCGGGTTTAATTGCCTTAACTCTCTTTACAGGGTTATCCGGGATTATCCTGTCATCAAACGCCTGGTTTATGGCTGCCCTGAATTTATTGAAATATGAATTTTGACTATTTTTTGATAATGGGTTGTTACTTTTTGTAGTGGCTGTATACAGCAAATAATCTTTGAAACCCTCAACAAAGTTTGTATTAATGTCCCTGAATGTAGTTTGAACGCTGCAATATTTGATGAGGTGTTTTAGTGTGCTGTCCCAGTTTCCATAATTGCCCTTACTCTCTTTTTTATTTTCAATAAGGCTTTTAAAGTATTCAATGAAATTAGTATCCTGTTTAAAATCATTGTGGAAACCCCATTTATTATTGGTTAATTCTGTTTGTCGGGTTGCTCTTATGTTTTCTGCCAGTTCCAGAGTTTTTTTATTATTGTCCCTGTCCAGTTGGTTTTTAGGCTTAATCAAATGAAGTTTTAAATATTCTTTGGTTCTTTTGCCGTCCCAGTAAATATCTAAATACAGGCTTTTGTTACCGTTTGTCAGCTCCTTTTGCCTTAATCTTACTATTTGCTTTTTTGTTTGCATATCCCAGAATCTTAGTTGTTAATCGGGGGACAGTCTTTTTATGTCCCTTTTGTCCCTTAAAATGTTGTCGGGGACAATATAGGGACAAATATAAGTAAAGTATTAACAAGCTAAAAGAAAATGGACAAAGAATTATAAGCCTAAATCATTGATATTATTAACTATTAGCAATTAAAAGAAATGGGAGGAAATTTACTTTACTTTCCGATACAAAAATGTTTGAAAATATTGCCTAAAATTTCATCGGTTGAAATCTGACCAGTTATAGAGCCAAGGTAGTGCAACACTTCGCGGATATCCTGGGCAAGAAAATCACCTGAAATATTGTTGTTCAGGCCTTCTTTAACGCGTAAGAGGGCTTCGAGGGCTTTTGATAGGGCCTCGTGGTGACGGGCATTGGTCACTATAAGTTCATCGTTGTCAACAGCCTTAAGGTTTATGGTACGCAAAAGTTCATCGGTGAGACTCTCAATATTAGTCTTGTATTTTGCTGATATTGGCATCACACTATTTTTACCACTTAACTCCGAAAAGGCATTTTGCGAGAACCGCTCTTTCAACTCAGAGGCACTAATCAAATCAGTTTTATTAATAACAACAATAAGTTGTTGGTGGTCCATTTCCATTTTACTTAGAATATCGGAAACGGCGACATGGATTTTCTCATTCGGATCGGTTACATCCACCAGTAACAAAACTATTGCTGCCTGTTTTATTTTATTATAAGTAAGTTGAATGCCCAGACTCTCGATTTTATCGGCCGTGGTACGGATGCCGGCGGTATCGATAAACCGGAAGCTAATGCCTTTAATATTTATGGTATCCTCAATGGCATCGCGAGTGGTACCATGTATCTCCGAAACAAGGGCTCGCTCCTCATTTAGCAAGGCGTTAAGCAACGTACTTTTTCCGGCATTGGTATGTCCAACAATAGCTACGGGTATGCCATTCTTTATGACGTTACCAAGCGAGAATGAATCAACCAGGCGTTTAAGATGCAATATAAGTTCCTCCACAACGACAAATAAATCTTTACGACTGGCAAATTCAACATCTTCTTCGCTAAAATCAAGTTCAAGTTCAATAAGCGAGATAAACCATAAAAGCCGATCGCGTAGTTGCATTAATTCCGACGAAAAGCCACCACGCATCTGCTGTAAAGCCACTCTTCGGGCAGCTTCACTTCGCGAGGCAATAAGGTCAGCCACAGCTTCGGCCTGACTAAGGTCCATTTTACCATTTAAAAAGGCGTGTTGCGTAAATTCTCCGGGAAGTGCCAGTCGTGCACCTTTTTTTGTAAGAAGCTGAAGTATTTGTTGCTGAATATATGGCGCACCATGACAGGCAATCTCCACAATGTCTTCGCCGGTAAAGGAGTGAGGAGCCTTGAATATTGAGACCAAGACTTCATCAATATCTTTAATGCCATCATGTATACTGCCAAAGTGAACGGAGTTGGCAGGTTGCTCCGATAGAATCTTGCCTTGTCGTGATGGTTTAAATATAGCCTGGCATACAGAAAAGGCATCTGGTCCGGCCAGCCGAATCACTGCAATGGCACCCATGCCTTGGGCAGTAGATATGGCGCAGATGGTATCATTAATGTTCATAATTCAACTCCTTTAGCCACAAAGTTACTATTTTTTTGCAAGGCTTGACGATTACACGTCATCACTTAATTGTCGACAAAAAAAGCAAGGAATCGAAAAATTATATCATATATTGTCACAAAACAACTACTTCGAACGACTTACAATAAACACCTTTGATTTTGGAAGATTTTAATTTAATATACACCCGTTTTTACAAGCCTATGTATCGTATAGCGCGTAAAATGATTGGTTGTAGTGATGAAATTAACGATGTGGTTCAGGATGTATTTGTTGATTTTTTTAATCGAAACCAAAATGGTAGCCCCATTCAGCAACCAAAAGCCTGGCTATACAGAGCAATGCTAAACAAATGTGTGGATAGGCATAGGAGAAACAAATTTGTGAATAGGGAGTCTATTGTCAGTGATCGTTATTCCGATGAAGAGACTGCTGAGAGAAAAGAGGTGAAGGTATTGATGGATGCCTCCATAGCCAAGCTTAAAGTCGACGATCGAAAACTTGTGATATTATATAGCGAAGGCTTTTCATACAAAGAAATGGCTGAAGTTACTGGCATTCAATATACGTCAATTGGAAAAACGTTGGCCAGGGCACTTCAAAAATTAAAACAAGAATTAAAACGTGCGGGTTATGAGATGTTTGACTAGTGAAAGAATTCAGAGCTTTATTGATGAAGAATTAAGCATTTCGGAGGTGGCAGCCATTGAGGAACATCTTCATGTATGCAGTATATGTTTTGCCACGGTGGAAAAGCAAAAAAAAGATCATCAGAAGTTGCTTGAATTGGTGAATTTTTTAGTGGACGATAATACAAAAATTCCGATTTTCAGTGATGCTAAACGGTCTGCAAACAAACGAAATAAATCCATAATAAAGCTTTCTATATATGGAGGTGTGGCGGCAGTGGCATTATTGTTTGTCTTTAGGATGTTTATTTTTAATGATAAAGAGGATTCAACTTTGGTTTACGAACAGCTAAAAACTACAGTGCCAATGGAAGAAATTATCATTATGGAAAATGATTTTGCAGATGGCATTGATGCCAATAAACCTTTTCATCAACAAGAAATGACCATATTATTAATTGACGGCAATGGGAGGATAATTGACAATATCTAAACTTAATCCTAAAAAATAGTATTATGAAGACTCTTATAGTAATGTTTGCTGTTTGTACAATAAGTTTGTGGTGTTCGGCTCAAAAACTTGTAGACGTTTATCAATCGGGCATTGTAAAATTGGTTGCTGATGAAAATTTTGCTGCTGGAAACGATTGGAATAATGTGTTTTCAAGTTTCAATGATTCATTGTATGGAAAGCATGTTGGAGCTCGTAAATCTTTGAAAATATTGCCCGACGAGTCGGTTGTGGTAAGTCATGCTTATAGAGATTTTTACTCCATGTTTTCGGGTAATGGCACTTTTCAAAAGGAGATGAAAATCATCAATGAAAGTGGTAACCCGTTTAAAAGAGCAAATGCCATTGAAGGCATAATCAATAACAGAATTTTTTATACCGGGTTGGATAATATGGGAAAGTCGCTATGTTTTGATTTCAACGGTAAATACCAGAAAACACTTGTCCTGGATTATATGACCCGTCAGATGATTCCGTTACCTAATGGAAAAATTGCTGTAGTTGGTTGGGTAATATGGAGTGACAGGTTTCGGGATTTTGTTTCTATTGTTGATTATGAGACCAATCAGGAAACGGTTATTTGGGAACACTTCACCATTAAAAATGATAGAAAGGAAGGAAATTCGCTTTTCAACTATAGTTATATCTTTAAACAGAGAGGAGCATGTTCTATAAATACTATGCCTTATACAAAAAATATTGGTATGCCTTCGCCACCTGTTATTGCCAGTGTGAAAGATCGTATAATAATTGCAAATCCGGTGACTGCTGAGCTTTTAATTTTTGACTTGAATGGTAATAAAGTAGGCAGTGACCAGATAACCTGGGGTAAGAATATAATTTCAGTTGAAGAACAAATTAAGATACAAAAAGAAGCAATTGAGAAGTATAAAAACATTGAGAATCCGACGTTTGCCGGGTGGGTATCGGAAGAAGAAAACAGGGAGGCTAATGCCTATTTTATCAAAGCTATGGAAGCTGATTTGAATAAAATATCAAAACCTATCTCTTTACCTGTTTTTGCCACAGTGATTAAGGATTCGGATGATAATCTTCTTTTTTTCGAATTTCCAGAAAAAGAAGGGAATAATAAATTTAATGTTTGGGTGTATAATACAACCGGTAAATTTGTTTGCCAAAGCAGTTTTGTGTGCGAAGATTATCAATTGGAAATTACTCCTTCAAAAATGGTTTTCCACAAAGGATATATTTATGGTTTGCAAAAAAGAAAAAGAGTAGATGGTGTCCCACTTCGTCTGGTTAGGTTTAAAATTGTCAACAAATAGAACTTAATCGTGTAAATTAATTTAGAAGATTGGTTTTTTATAGTGATTAAAACATCGAACATACTTAATATTGTGATGTTCGATGTTTTATTTTTTTTGTTCATCAAAATAATTAAGACCCAACATAATAGTTGGATTATTGAACCTTTCCCTTTGGAAGATGTTTTAAGATTATTCAAATGGTTCAATTGTATCTATAAACCAATATATGAGCGTATTAATTGATCAAAACACCAAAGTTATTGTTCAGGGATTTACAGGGTTGGAGGGTACCTTTCATACAGGTCAGATGCTCGAATACGGGACCAACGTGGTTGGTGGTGTAACTCCGGGAAAAGGCGGAACCAGGCATCTGGGTTTACCTGTTTTTAATTCAGTAATGGAGGCCTGTAAGAGCACCGGAGCTGATACAACAGTTATTTTTGTGCCTCCGGCTTATGCTGCCGATGCAATTATGGAAGCTGCCGAAGCCGAAATTGCTTTGATTGTTGCCATCACCGAAGGCATTCCGGTTGCCGATATGGTTATGGTAAAGTCTTATCTTGAACATAAAAGAAGTCGTTTGATTGGTCCAAACGGACCCGGAATTATTTCGCCTGGTAAAGCCAAAGTTGGCATAATGCCGGGGTTTATTCATAAACAAGGTTCAGTTGGTGTGGTCAGTCGTTCGGGTACCTTAACCTATGAAGCAGTGGATCAACTCACTAAGGAGGGGCTTGGGCAAAGTACCTGTATTGGTATTGGTGGAGACCCGGTTATAGGTACATCAATACTTGAAGCGGTTCAGTTGTTGATGAACGATCCCGATACCGAAGGCATTGTGATGATTGGAGAAATTGGAGGAAGTATGGAGACTGATGCTGCGCGTTGGATCAAGGAATTTGGAACCAAAACGGTTGTTGGCTTTATCGCAGGGTTAACAGCCCCACCCGGCCGAAGAATGGGGCATGCAGGTGCCATTGTTGGTGGAGTTGACGATACTGCTGCTGCCAAAATAGTGGTGATGCGTGCTTGTGGTATTCATGTGGTTGATTCGCCTGCCAATATTGGAGTATCCATGAAAAATGTTATGAAAAAAAGGTGGGAAATAACATAAGTAAGAAAAAGAATGTTATAATTGAACATGGAAACGAAATTGCAAAAGGCTGTTGAAGTAATAAAAAAATCAAAATATTGTATTGCTTTTACAGGAGCCGGCATTTCTGTTGAGAGCGGGATTCCGCCCTTCAGAGGCGAAAATAGTATTTGGAGCCGTTATGATCCTGGAATTCTTGAATTGGATTATTTTTTAAGGAATCCTGAAAAATCCTGGCCTGTAATAAAGGAGATCTTTTATGATTTTTTAGGTAAGGCAAAACCCAATGCTGCTCATTATGTGCTAGCCCGTATGGAGTCCACCGGATTATTAAAATGTATTGTAACCCAAAACATAGATGATCTTCATCACCAAGCCGGTTCGAGCAATATTTATGAATTTCATGGAAATTCTCAACGACTGGTTTGCACACAGTGCAATAATTATTTGGCTGTGGGTAAAGCCGATCTTACCGTATTACCAATAAAATGTTCGAAATGTGACGGGTTAATGAAACCTGATTTTGTTTTTTTTGGAGAAGGAATTCCGGAAGAAGCTTACAGAAATAGTATGGCAGCTGCCCAAAAAGCAGATGTATGCATAATAATTGGTAGTACTGGAGAGGTGATGCCGGCAGCACATATACCCTTTGAGGCAAAGCATAATGGTGCTCTGATAATCGAAATCAACCCTGTTGAATCGCAGTTTACAGGCCCAATTACCGACATATATCTGAAAGGAAAAGCAGGCGATGTTTTGAGCGAGATCGCCAATTATCTTTTTGATAATCAAATATAAATTCTCTCCGTTTTAAACTTTGGGGAAATATGACTGTTACATTTATATCAAACCAATCCTTATAGAATGCAACAATTACGACTTGAAAATGAATTACTCTATTCTTTATTTATTTCTGCCATTATTATTGTGGGTGGTTTTTTGGTGGCCATCTGGTTATTTAAGCTAATTAAACGGTTGTTTCGGAATAATAAAAATCGTGCGTATACTAAAATTGCCTCAATAATTCAGTATCCCTTTAAGGTCTTTATTCTTCTAATTGCATTGGCATTTTTAAGATATCAGCTAGATATTGGTCAACATATTAGGCTAGGTCAGATTTTCTATCTTTTTTTTATTGCAGTGGCCGCCTGGTTGGCAATTTCACTAATAAAGGCATTTAAAGTGGTTGTTCTTTCTGGCTTTAATCTTGAGGATGAAGATAATCTGAAGGCAAGAAAAGTTCATACGCAAATTCGTGTTTTTGAACGTATTGCAGTTTTTTTAGTCCTTTTTATTGCGTTGTCTGTGGCATTATTAAGTTTTGAACCAATCCGAAAAATTGGGGTCAGTCTTTTGGCTTCGGCAGGTATAGCAGGACTAATACTTGGTTTTGCAGCTCAAAAAAGTATTTCAATGTTATTGGCTGGGTTCCAGTTAGCTCTGACACAGCCAATTCGCCTCGATGACGTTGTAATTATTGAAGGTGAATGGGGCAGGGTGGAGGAAATAACCCTTACTTATGTTGTTGTTGCTATTTGGGATAAAAGAAGGCTGATTGTACCTGTTAGCTACTTTATTGAAAAACCTTTTGAAAATTGGACAAGGCAAACATCCGAAATTTTAGGGTCGGTCTTTATTTATGTAGATTATGGCTTTCCCGTTAATAAACTGCGCGAGTTTATGGATGAGTCACTAAAAAACAATCCTTATTGGGATGGGGAGGTAAAAGTTTTACAGGTTACTGATTGTACTGAAAAATCAATGCAGTTGCGGGCATTGGCAAGCGCAAAGAATTCTTCTTCGGCATGGGATTTACGAGTACGTTTACGTGAGGATATAATTGAATTTATCAGAATAAATTACTCTGAATACTTTCCCCGTACGCGTTTTAACATGCAAGAGGAGAAAACTGAAAAAGAATAAAGGTTTTAACCTGTTTAAATTCCTTAATATGGAAATAGTAGCCATTAATTCATCGTCAGCAAGGTTATAATAGAACTGATTTAATTCGGGTATTATTTTTCTTTTCAAATTAATCAAATTTTCTACCTTTGCCTTTAATAAATAAGTATATCATGAATTTGAGATTTAGTAAAAGAATTTTCTAAGCTTAATATTCTGGTATTTGGATAATTTTAATTCAGTATACATAAATCTGAAAGTAAAATGAAGTTATTAGAAGGAAAAACCGCAATTATTACCGGTGCTGCCCGGGGAATTGGAAAAGCTATTGCTTTGCGTTTCGCTGCCGAAGGTTGCAATATTGCTTTTACTGATTTAGCATATAACGATGTTGCTCAGGCTACTGAGAAAGAGATTACTGCCTTTGGCGTTAAAGCTAAGGGATATGCATCAAATGCTGCCAATTATGACGACACGCATAAAGTAGTTGATGAAATTGTAAAAGATTTTGGACGTGTTGATATTTTGGTTAACAATGCCGGAATTACAAAAGATGGTGCTCTGAAACGTATGACAGAGGACCAATGGGATTTGGTAATTTCTGTTAACCTTAAATCGGTATTTAACTTTACTAAAGCCGTGCAGCCTGTTATGTGGAAACAAGCTTCGGGCAGTATAATTAATATGAGTTCTGTTGTTGGAGTGTCAGGTAACGCTAACCAATGTAATTATTCTGCCTCAAAAGCAGGAATCATAGGATTTACAAAATCAGCCGCTAAAGAAATGGGCTTAAGAGGAATCCGCAGTAATGCTATTGCTCCCGGCTTTATCATAACTGAAATGACTGGTGTTTTACCCGAAGATGTTAAAAAAGCATGGGAAGCACAAATACCAATGCGTCGGGGAGGAACACCGGAAGATGTTGCAAACACATGTGTTTACTTAGGTTCCGATCTGTCGTCGTATGTTACCGGACAGGTTATCCATGTTTGTGGCGGTATGAATATGTAGTTTTTCAAACTGTAAATAATTGTTTAAATCCCTAAGGTTGATTCCTAAGGGATTTTTTTTTGAATAAATATATGCTTTCTTTTTGCTATATTTGTAAAGCAAGTACATGACGCTACTAGAATAAATCATAGAGTTTAATTAATCAGTATGTTTGTCTGATTTGTTGCTTACATCTGATTTTAAATACTAAGTTTTTTTTGTTGTCCCTAATCCAATTTCGTTTATTTAGCAATTAGCATTTACTTACACTCTTTAGCGCTTTTTCGCCACTCTATTGCTGCTCCGTGATTACACTGTGCTTATTTAGTGGTATGGTTTTTAGGAGTATAAGCAGATCACACTTTAAGAGGTTAACGAGGGGTGAACGCCTGGACAACATTAAATTATTGCAACCTTAACTAAATAGTATTAGTTCTTAATTCTTTAGTAATTCTGGACCAGTCACATTCCTGATGTTTATCCTAGAGTTATTTTAGGTTTATATATTAATAGAGTAAAGATGCTGTTTAAAAAAATAAGTACATCAGGTTTTATCTCGTCAATTAAATAAATTTCAAAAAGATGGAAAATTTTACTTTTGACACTGCAACTAAAATCCTTTTTGGTAAAGGTAAAATTACCGAAATGGTGCCAGAGATTAAGTCGCATGGATCTCGTGTTTTACTTGCATATGGAGGTGGTTCAATAAAGAAAACCGGTTTATATGATCAGGTTGTGAGCCTTTTGAAATCTAATGAAATTGAGTTTGTTGAGTTAAGTGGTATTAAACCCAATCCGCGTATAAGTTCAGTTCGTGAAGGAGTGAATTTGTGCCACGAAAATAAAATTGATTTTATTTTGGCCGTTGGAGGAGGAAGTGTTTTAGATTGTTGCAAGGCTATTGCCGCTGGAGCTACATATAAAGGTGATCCATGGGATTTTATGATGCAGAAAGCACCAGTAGTTAATCCGCTGCCCATTGGAACTATTCTAACATTGGCTGCAACTGGTTCCGAAATGAATGGTAATGCAGTTATCAGTAATGAAGATACTGTTGAGAAAAGAGCTATGGGGTCAAATTCGTTACGTCCGGTATTTTCGGTTCTTGATCCAACTTATACTTATACGGTTAATAAATGGCAAACAGCAGCCGGTGTAACAGATATTTTAAGCCATATATTTGAAAATTATTTTACTCCTGATGAGGGAACTTTTGTTCAGGATGCTATTGCCGAAGCATTAATGCGCACATGTATACATTATGGTCACACAGCACTTGATAAGCCAGATGATTATGAAGCACGTGCCAATTTAATGTGGACCAGTACTCTTGCTCTTAACGGAACCACAAGTTGGGGTAAAGTATCAGGCGATTGGGCTTCGCATGGAATCGAGCATGAGGTTAGTGCTATTTATGATTTAACGCATGGCGCTGGTTTAGCCATTATTTTTCCTGCTTGGATGGAGTATGTGCTTGATGAATCAAATGCCTGGAAATTTGCCCAGATGGGACGAAACGTATGGGGCGTTAAGTCGACCGATAATATGATTGCCGCACACGAAAGTATTGATGCAGTGCGCCGATACTTTGTTTCGTTAGGAATGCCAACAAGGCTTTCCAGTGTCAATATTTCGGGAGCTGATTTTAAAGAAATGGGGCAAAAAGCTTGCTTTTTTGGAGATATTGGTTGCCTTAAGAAACTGAATGCTAACGATGTGTATGAAATACTTCGGAAAGCCTTATAATATTTGTTGATAATGCGATCTGGTTTTTGTCAACCATATTTTAGATCGCTTTATAAGTATTTAAAAATGGCATGATTAATGTTGCTTAAGGGTGTTTAGTTAATTAATCGCAGCTACCTAATCCGGACTTATGTTAAGCAGTTTTTTCAGAGTAGTCCTTATTGCAGGAGTTATACTTATAGGTGCCTCTTCTTGCACCACCTTGTCCACTCTAAAAATTGATGTTTTACGACCAGCTGAGTATAGCGTGGCACCTGAAATATTATCAGTAGTGGTTGTTGATAACGCATTACCTTTTAGGGATAATAATGTACACTTGTTAAAAGCGCGAAATGGAATTGTAATTATTGATACAATCTGGGTTGATAACTTTGGAGAAATAGTTACCAGTTCTATGACCAAATCGCTCATGGAAAATAATTATTTCGATTCAGTTTATTACCATCCATCAGCTTTAAACAATGATTTTAGTGGTACGCAAATAGGTGAGATCCCATATTATCATATTGACAGTTTATGTAAAGCCTATAACGCACAGGCTGTTATTTCGCTTGAATCGATACGATATCAGAGTAAGATGGATTATTCTGATCTTGGTGATTACTATTATATTTCACTGGATGTGAATAGTTTTCTTTATTGGAAGATGTATAGTGCTGATGGAGTGCTTTTAGATGCTAATTTACAGAAGGACAGTATTTTTTGGGATAACGCACAGTCTGATTATTCCACCTCGTCCATGAAAATACCTTCTATACGAGAATCTATTGAGGTGTTGGCGTGGCATATGGGCAAAAATGCAGCAAAAAGAGTAACTCCATACTGGGAATCAGTAAACCGTTATTACTTCTCGGGAGGAAATCATCTTTTTTTAAGAGCGTCAGAGTTACAGGCAGATAACAAATGGGATGATGCAGCACGAATATGGTATAATGTTTATGAAAATGGGAAAAAGAAACAGAAGGCCAGAGCTGCTCATAATATTGCCTTATCGTACGAAGTCAGGGGTAACTTTTCGGAAGCTATAGCCTGGTCAGATATCAGTCGTCAACTTTTTGAAAAACTTGGGACTTTTGAGGCCTCAGTTGAAGAGAAAAATATCTCGAAATACTATTATATTGAACTTTGTGAGCGATATCAACAAAAGAAGAAATTGGATGCACAGTTTGGGCTTGAATAGGACACAAGGGATGAACTCTCAACTTTTGTTTATATGCTTATTTGTTAGTGGGTTTATAATAAGTACATATAAAATTAATGGACAGCAACATTTATCTGAAATTGTTCCCGAAGCTCATATTAGTTTTTTTATTAAGGAAGTTGAATCGGGAGGTGTCATAGAAAGCTACAATCCTGATATGTTAATGATTCCGGCAAGTACTCTGAAAATACTCACCACCGCAACAGCACTAGAGATACTAGGTAAGAATTTTCAGTTTTCCACAGAATTTTATATTAAAGGAAATGTTGAAGAAGAAACACTCTATGGCGACCTTCTTATAAAGGGAGGAGCCGATCCAACATTTGGCTCTTCTTATTTTTCTCAAAACTCTCCCGATAAGATATTTGAACATATTATTGAAAGGCTGGCCATAAGAGGCATTGCAAAAATAAAAGGCCGGATTTTAATTGATGAATCATTGGTAGCTGAACCAAGATATCCGGCAGGTCGGTTATGGGAGGATATGGGTAATTATTACGGAGCAGTACCCTCGGGTTTATCATGGCGCGATAACACATTTGAGCTCGATATGGCATCACCAAAAAATATTGGTCAGTTATGCTCTGTAAAATCTATGCGTCCTGATATTGCCGGAATTGAATTTGCGAGTTATGTTTATTCAGCAGCCAATAAAAAAGACAGTGCATACATATACGGTTATCCAGGCTTGACCAAGTGGGAAGTGAGAGGTACTATTCCTGTCAATAAAAGCATCTTCACTATTAAAGGCGCAATACCCGATCCTCCATTTCAGTTTGCTTCTGAGCTTGCTTCCCTGTTAACCAACCAATCGAGCGATATTGAAATTGTTATCAATAATAATCAGGTTGAACTATCCAATGAATATGTTTTTTTTACTGAAATACGCTCCCCTTTTCTATCCGAGATTGTGAAAGTTGTTAATCAGCGAAGTCATAACCTTATGGCTGATCATCTTTTTTTCGCTATAAATGAATTCAGAGATAGTGCAAGCGATCAATGGACTCAATCAGCTTTGAGCATAGTTGATTTTTGGCAAAAACAAGGAATTTACTCAAAGGTAAGAATTCTTGATGGCTCGGGATTGTCACCAAAAAACCTTATTTCATCTCATTTTTTGGTTGATGTAATTTGTAAAATTGATCATGGAAACAATGCCCGTGTTTTCGAATCTTCATTGGCTATTGGTGGTAAAAAAGGAACTTTGGCAAGCATGTGGCAACAGCAGCAATGGGCCGGACGGGTTATTGGCAAAAGCGGCTCAATGGAAGGAATTATGTGTTATGCAGGCTATATTTATACAAGCAAAAACCGAAAATTAGCTTTTTGTCTAATGATTAATAATTTTATTGGTCAACCGCTTGATATACGCAAAGTAGTTGAAACTGAGATAGGAAGAATAATTGATGAGTATTGAGGTTTGCTAAATTAATGTAAAAAGTAACTGTTTATACAGATCGATAATCACTTTTAATTCACAGATAATATTATAATTGTCTAATAGTCATGATTTGACTTAAGTTGTTGTATAATACTTATTTATAGTCTTTGACATGCTATAAAGGTTTGGTAATACCACCATCATAGGACAAAATGCAGTACAACGATTTGTAGAAGTGCCTATTTCCTAATTTAAGCCAAATGTTATTAGTTTTCCTTTGTTTTTTCTTCCAATGATTTAAATCCCTCACCAAGTATCTCGCTGGTATTCATTACAGTTAAAAAGGCTTTTGGATCAATCAGTTGTATCATGTTTTCAAGTGTTGTTAATTCGCGACGTGTTATTACAGTAAAAATAACATTTTTGGGTTGGCCGCTAAACAGACCTTCCGATTTAAAATAGGTTCCACCTCGATCTAAGTTTTTTAAAATACATTGACCAATTTCTTCATGTTTGTCTGATATAATAAACAGGGCTTTATCGTAATTTATGCCATCTAGTATAATATCAATAACTTTACCTGTAATGTATATTACAATCCATGAGTATAGTGGAATTTTCCAGTCTTTAAAAACAATAAGGCCTATCAATACTATAACTGAATCTACCAGCATAAGTAATTGCCCAAGTGGTAGTTTAGTGTATTTAGCAAATATCATGGCTATAATATCTGAACCTCCTGATGTTGCTCTGGAACGGAATATTAGTCCCAAGCCCAAGCCAATTACAATTCCTCCAAAAATACAGGAAAGCAGAAGCTCATCTTTTAGAAGTAATGGATCATCTTCGCCAAAGATATTGGTGAGTATATCCATAAAAACGGATGTTAAAACCATTCCTAAAATGGTTTTAAAACCAAATTTGGGGCCCAGAATTTTAATACCTAGAAATGTTAATGGAATATTCATGGCCAGGCCGAACATCCCAACAGGAACAGCCGGAATAAGGTGATGCACAACAATGCCAACACCGTAAACACCTCCGGGAACAATATTGTATGGATTAATAAAAAAGACAAAGCCTGATGCCAGAACAAAGGCTCCCGTTACAATAAGGACGTAATCAGTTAATTTGCGGCTTAACCGGTTTTGGATAAAAAAGGGATAGGACATTTAAAACATTTTTTATTCATAAATTTAAGATTGATTTTTGGAAAGAAAATAGTTTTTTACCTGAATTTAATCATGGTATTTGAACAATAAAGAGAATATATTAATATGTAAGAATAGGTTTTAATAATGCAGTTATGATAAAGAGTAATTTCAAGTTGGCACTAATTCAGTTTGATATATCTTGGGAGTCATCAGAAACAAATCTTTCTACAATTGAAAGAGTTCTTACTAATTCAAGCGATGATGTTGACCTGATTCTACTTCCTGAAATGTTTAATACCGGTTTTACTATGAATCCACAGACTGTGGCAACTTCAATGAACGGAGAAGTTGTGCAATGGATGCAGTATTTAGCTAAAACAAAAAAAACAGTTGTTGCAGGAAGTCTTGTAATTGCTGAAAACTCATCGTTTTGGAATCGTTTTATTGCAGTTTATCCTTCTGGTGAATTGCATTGGTACGATAAGCGGCATCTGTTCCGCATGGGAAGGGAAAATAAAACATATTCGGCAGGTAACAAACAAATAATAATAAACATAAACGGATGGCGATGTGCTTTATTTATATGTTATGATTTACGATTTCCTGTGTGGTCACGTTCGATAAATGATTATGATCTTGCTTTATATGTTGCTAATTGGCCTGTTACACGGAATAATGTTTGGGAAACACTGCTTAAGGCAAGGGCTATAGAGAATCAATGTTATGTGGCAGGTGTAAATAGGGTTGGAAAGGATGGTCTGGGTGATTATTCAGGAAACTCTATGATTGTTGATTTTAAAGGAGATGTATTACAATCTCTCAACACCGGGAAAGAGGGTTCGGTGGAAGCAGAAATTTCTTTGGACTTATTGAATGAATTTAAAAAAACATTTCCAGTATGGATGGATACTGATTCGTTTACTATCAACAATCTCTAGTGACAGAGAAACAATCTGACTGATTAAATCAAAGGATTATTTTTTAGGAAAAATGCTGCCTTAGTTTAAAAAAATGATTTCATGGTATAGTTTTTAGTGAATTAACTTTTCATTAACATAAAAAGTTTTTTTTCATAAAATTGAGTTTTATTGTTGCTTAAAGCCTTTAGATCAATTATATTTATGTTAAGGTTTGAGTCATTTTTTTTAAATGTTCTTTTTTGTTTAGTTTTAATTAGGGCCTTATAAGGTAACATAACAAAATGTTGTTTAGTAAAGTAAGTGACCTAAGTAAACTCTTTACCGCTCTTTCGTTACTATATGGATGCTATGTGATTACACGGTGTCTATTTAGTGTTTTGGTTTATGGGAGGATAAAAAGGTCACACTTTACGATGTGAATGAGGGGTGAGTGCCGGGACAATATTAAGTTAATTGCATCCTTTACTAAACGACTTTGAAGCATAATAATAAAGGTTTAGTTTTTTTTAATAGTATTTTCTGAATTGGTTTTGGTTAATAATGATGGTAAATTGATTTATAGATAGTTTGTTAATTTGATGTTTTATTAAATATTCTTAAGGAAATGAAGAATTTTAGAGTAAAGGTTAGGGACGATAAGGCAGATTTTTTTGAAGAGCTTATGCGATATTTGGATTTCCTTGATTATGAAATGGTGGAAGGTTTTTCTGAACCAAGAATTTATCCTGGTTTCGAGATTAGGGCAAACGAGAAAAAAGGATCTGCAATGTCGAAAAATTCAGGCAGTTTAAAAGAAAAATTATCCTCTAATGCCGAAAGTCATTTAGATAATTTAAGAGAAGTTATTCAAAAAATTGATGCTATGCGAGATAAAGCAAAAAAATAGCATGAATGGTATAGAAATTGAGCATTATTTGTTATCCTTAAATTCTATATCATGAAAACTCAAACTAAAAGACCTGTTTTTTTTAAGAGTATTTGTATTTTATCTTCTAGTATGATTCAGGTAAACAAAAATCTTTTGTTTTTGCTCTTTATTTTTGTATTTGGGTCGTTTGGTGCTCTTTCAGCAGCAAGTTACAATTCAGGTTTTGAATCTGATTCGGTTTTTCAGGTAGTTGATAAGCCACCGGTTTTTAAAGGTAAGCCTTCGGATATCCAGAAATTTATAAAAAAGCATTTGGTTTATCCCCAAGATGCCTGGTTAAAAGGGTTAGAAGGTGTGGTACAAGTATCATTTGTAATTACAAGAGATGGTAAAGTGTTAAATTCCAAAGTTGAAAAAAGTGTAAGTGCTGAACTTGATATGGAGGCTCTCCGTTTGGTTGATCTTTTAGAAAGCTGGAAACCGGGATTAAAAAGTGGTGAAGCTGTGCATAGTAGTGTATCAGTTTTTGTAGAGTTTAAATTAACAACCGAGGATCGTGAGTTTATTACTATATTGGAAAAGTATGGGCTTAACGAAAGACCTCCTTTATATGTTATTGATGATAAGATTGTGAATGCCAGAATTGATTTGCCTTCATATAATTTGAAATCGGTTAGAGTTTTAAAAGGTGAAAAGGCAATAGAACGATATGGGGAAAGAGCAAAAAATGGCGTTGTTATTATTACTACTAAAAGAGGAACATCTCCTGTAAGATAGTTTTGATGGTGCGAGTTTATTAAAACACAAAAAGAACTGAAGCGATGCTTCGGTTCTTTTTTGCATTTATAGTGGAGATAAAATGTTTGAGAAAATATTACAATAAGGACTAATATTTGGAATAACCTATTTTAGTTCTCTATAAGGAATGGCATGCAGGTAATTGCTTTATATGGGGCAAGGGTTGACACTCTTTAATACTTTTTCGCCACTATGCGGTTGTTTGGTGTTTTTATTTTACTGGATACAAAAGTAAGCCCTTATAGTTAAACCAGAGGAGAGTGTCTTGATAAAAAAATTATAATCGCATACTTTGCTATACGACATCAAAATGTATTTGAAAATTATATTTAACAGAAATACCTTCTCCTTTATCCATTTTTTCAGGTAAAATCGCTCAATTTTACTTATTTTTGCAAAGCTAAAACAATAACGCTGCATACCTTTTTTCGGGTTTATTTTAATAGTTGATAAAGGCAGAACTTTTTCAAATATATTTCAATAAATTCAGAACTTTTTGAATCTGTTTTCCTAATTTTAATAGATATAAATGTTGCGTATTTTTTGTTAATTCATTTTCAGTGAATTAACAATGCTTAGTAGTTGGAGTTTCCTTTGTAGATATGATAAATAACATAACTATGATGGTTTTCAGTTAATAAATTTATAGGCTAATATCATAACGAACTTAATATATGGAATTCATTAATCGACTTAAAGCAAAAGCAAAGAGCAATAAAAAACGTATTGTTTTGCCCGAAGGCTATGAGGAACGTACTCTTCGTGCGGCTGACGCAGTATTGGAAGAAGGTTTCGCCAGTATAATTCTTATTGGAAATCCTGAGGATATTCATTCAGAAGGAGTACGCCTTGGATTAAAAAACCTCTATAAAGCTTCAGTTATTGATCCAATGGATCATCCCAAAAAAGAAGAGTATGTTAATCTTTTACTTAGTTTAAGGAAAAGTAAGGGTTTAACCGAAGATCAAGCCCGTATTCTTGTAACCAATCCCTTGTATTTATCTGTTTTAATGATTAAAAATGGAGATGCTGATGGAGAAGTTGCCGGTGCAGATAATGCAACCGGGGATGTTCTTAGGCCTGCTTTTCAGATTGTTAAAACAAAACCTGGAATTAGTGTTGTGTCAGGTGCATTTATAATGGTTCTTAAGGATAAACAATTTGGGGAAGATGGCATTTTGGTTTTTGCTGATGGTGCCGTGCATCCAGATCCAAATTCTGATGAACTTGCCGAAATTGCTGTGGCTTCAGGTTATACAGCCCGTGACATTGTAGGTATTGAACCACGTGTTGCATTGTTGAGTTTTTCAACTAAAGGAAGTGCAAAGCATGAAATGGTTGATAAGGTTATTAGAGCAACCGAAAAAGCGCGTCAAATGGCACCAGATATGATCATTGATGGAGAGCTTCAGGTTGATGCAGCACTGGTTCCGGAAATTGGACGAAAAAAAGCCGGCGATAGCAAGATTGCCGGTAAAGCAAATGTTTTGATATTCCCAAATCTTGAATCGGGAAACATTGCCTATAAGCTTGTTCAGCGACTGGCTAATGCCGAAGCAATTGGTCCTGTTTTACAAGGAATGGCTGCACCAATTAATGACCTTTCGCGCGGTTGCTCGGTTAGCGATATTGTTAATCTGGTAGCTATAACGGCAAATCAGGCATTAGAAAGTCGTAAATAATAAATATTTGCTTATATCGTTGATACATTCAATATGTATAGGCGGATATGAAAAATGAATGATATTCAAATAATCTTTAGAAATGGCAGAGATTGTAGTTGAACCCATTGAAAAATATGCCCTGAAAAGCAGACAACGCGTAAAAACGCTTTTTTCAAAAATTGGAGTTGTTGGATGTGGAAAGGAGGGCCAGAGTATAGTTCGAATTGCTGCCTGGCATGGTATAGAGGTGGTGTTTATTGAATTGGGGATTGAAAAAATTGAGCTTGCGCTTAATAGTATCAGTATGGAACTTGACAACCGTATTGAGAACTGGGGATTAACCATTAGTGAAAAGAAGTCTATCATGTCACGTATCAGAGGATCATTGGATTACCAGGATCTGATTGATTGTGATTTTGTGATTGAAGCTATCCGCTCGGATGAAAAAACAGGAGGGCGTAGTATTGATATCAGAAAGCAGATATTCAGAAATATTGAAGCCGTAGTTGATAGAGAAACCATTATTGCTACAAATGCAACAACCATTGTAATATCTGAACTGGCGTCGGAACTTGTGCATCGCGATCGTTGTGTCAGCTTGCATTTCTTTGTTACATCAGCCGAAGCGCGTATTATTGAAGTTGTACGAGGTTTATATACCACCGACGAAGTATATAGCAAAGTTTGTACTTTTATAAAACTTATTAATCGGGATGTGATACCTGTTACAGAATCAGCCGGTTTGATAAGTGTAAGGTTATATGTTGCGCTTCTGAATGAAGCATGCGAAGCCTTAATGGAAGGAATAGCCACCATGGAAAATATTGATAAAACCATGGTAGTTGGATTGGGTATGCGTTTTGGCCCTTTCCAGACAGCTGACATCATTGGCCTAAACAAGGTGGTTAGATGGATGGATAACCTGTTTGAAGAGTTTGGAGATTCAAAATATAAACCATCACCGTTATTAAAAAGAATGGTAAGGTCAAAAAGATTGGGAATACCCACCGGTGAAGGGTTTTATAAATATGATGAAACCGGTAAAAGAATATAAATTATAAGTTGTTTTATTGTTATTTGTAACATAAAGTGCTTAGAATAAAATCCTCAAATGAAGATATTAGTACTGAATTGCGGTAGTTCGTCCATTAAGTATCAGTTGTTCCTTATGGAAGAGGATAACTGGGAGGTTTTGGCTAAGGGAGGTGTTGAAAAAATCGGACTTAAGGGTTCTTTTTTGAAACATGAAAAACAGAATGGAGATAAAGTCCTGTTAGAAGGCGAAATTCTTGATCATCAAATAGGTATTGACTATATTTTGGGAATATTACTCAGTGAACGTCATGGATGTATTGTTGATATGGAGGAGATTGATGCTGTAGGACATCGTGTTGTTCACGGAGGTGAAACATTTAATTCCAGCGTTCTTATAACAGATGAAGTTATATCAAAAATGGAGGATTGTATTGAATTAGCCCCCCTACATAATCCTCCAAACTTAAAAGGTGTTAACGCCATTTCCAGCTTGCTTCCAAATGTACCTCAGGTGGGTGTATTTGATACAGCCTTCCACCAAACCATGCCAAAGCACGCATATATGTATGCTATTCCTTATTCATTGTATAAAAAATATGGTGTACGTCGATATGGATTTCATGGAACAAGTCACCGTTATGTAAGCAAACGGGCTTGTGAAGTACTTGGTGTAGATTATTCCAAACAAAGGATTATATCCTGTCATCTTGGTAACGGAGCTTCTATTGCAGCAATAAAAAATGGTGAATCGGTTGATACTTCAATGGGATTCACGCCAATTGAAGGCTTGATGATGGGGACACGTTGCGGCGATTTGGATGTAGGAGCACTAACTTTTATCATGGATAAAGAATTGATTGGCACCCGATCGGCCAGTACTTTGTTTAATAAGCATAGTGGTATGCTTGGAATTACGGGTATTTCATCCGATATGAGGGAAATTGAAGAAGCTGTGGCTAAAGGCGATTCTATGGCTATGTTAGGTATGGAGATGTACACGTACCGGATTAAGAAATATATTGGTTCATACGCAGCAGCTATGGGAGGTGTTGATATATTGATCTTTACCGGGGGGATTGGTGAAAACGATGTAACAACCAGAAAACAAGTTTGTAATGAACTAGATTATATGGGAATGGTGTTGGACGAAGCTAAAAACGAAGGGTTAAGGGGCAAGGAGATGGATATTAGCAAATCAGGATCAAAGGTTCGGATATTGGTGGTTCCTACAAATGAGGAACTTGTGATTGCTCAGGATACAAAACAAATAGTTGAGGCTCTGAAGAAATGATAACTAATTTCTTATCTGTTTATGTTTAAAACATTAAAAGAACTCCAAAACCTTATTGATACCCGAAAACCGCGGAAACGACTTGCTTTAGCGGTGTCACAGGATGCTTTTTCGCTTGATGCAGTTCATAGAGCATATCACGCAGGAATTATTGACCCGGTTTTAATTGGTTCAAAGGAAGAAACATTGAAAATTGCTGCTGAGAATGGATTCAATTTTGATGGTGTAAGTTTTTTTGATGAATTGAGTATTGAAAAAAGTGTTGAAATTGCAATACGCATGGTTCATGATGGACGAGCTGACATCTTAATGAAGGGAAAGGTTGGAACCCCGGTTTTATTAAAATCTGTTTTAAATAGAGAATGGGGATTACGTGCCGGAAATTTGTTGTCTCATTTATCTATTTTTGAAGTAGAATCGTATCATAAATTGATAGCGGTTACCGATGTAGCAATGAACATTGCACCTAACCTTAATGAAAAAATTGCTATTGTTAACAATTCGGTGGCATATTTTAATCGTCTCGGTATCGAGAGACCCAAAGTGGCTGTGCTAGGAGCTATAGAAATGGTTAATGAGAATATGAAAGCCACTCTGGATGCTGCTCTGCTCAGTAAAATGAATCAGCGCGACCAGATTAAAAATTGTATTATTGATGGGCCATTAGCTTTTGATAATGCTATAAGCTATTCAAGTGCACTTAATAAAGGAATAAAAAGCGAAGTGGCGGGCGACACAGATATTCTTTTAATGCCCGATATTGAAGTAGGAAACGTTTTATATAAAAGCCTTGTGTGGTTTGCCAAAGCTAAGGTTGCTTCGCTTATCCTTGGAGCCTCTGCCCCAATAGTATTAACTTCACGTTCTGACTCTGAAGAAAGTAAATTTAATAGTATTCTTCTGGCAGCATTAGGGTAAAATCTGTTTATTTGTTTTATAATTAGTGTCGGTCTGACTTATTTAGGCCGTTGTCTCAAAATTATTGATTAATAATCCTCTCTGGATATGTATAAAATTCTTGTAATAAACCCTGGGTCAACTTCTACCAAGATTGCAGTTTTTGAGAATGAGAAGTCTGTATTGCTGAAAACACTTCGTCATCCTTCCGAAAAAATTGATGAATTTCCTACTATTGTAAGTCAGTATGAATTTCGTAAGGAGGTTATTCTTAACGAATTAAAAAGTGCTGAGATTGATATTGACAATATTCAGGTTGTTGTGGCACGTGGAGGATTAGTTAAGCCAATCGAATCAGGCGTTTACGAAATGAATGAAGCCTTAAAGCGAGATTTAATTAAAGGTATTATGGGGCAGCATGCAAGTAATCTTGGAGGATTAATTGCTGAAGATATTGCTAAAGACATTCCGGGCGCTCGAGCTTTTATTGCTGATCCTGTAGTAGTAGACGAACTTGATGATGTAGCTCGTATAACAGGACATCCATTAATGCCGCGACAATCAATATTCCATGCTTTGAATCAAAAAGCTGTTGCGCGACGGTATGCTCACTCAATAGAGAAAAATTATGAAGATATTAACCTGGTAGTAGCTCATCTGGGCGGAGGTATATCAATTGGAACACATAGAAAAGGACGTATTGTTGATGTTAATAATGCTTTGGATGGCTTTGGTCCTTTTTCGCCCGAAAGGGCAGGAACAATACCGGCAGGTCGATTGATTGATATATGTTTTAGTGGTAAATATTCAGAAGGAGATGTTCGAGCCATGATTACCGGGAAAGGTGGTCTTGTAGCTCATCTTGGAACCAATGAGGCTTATGTTGCGGCGCAATGGGCCAACGAAGGCAATGAACATGCAAAATTAATTTTACATGCTATGGGTTATCAGGTTGCTAAAGCCATTGGTGGAGCACTGGTTGTGCTTAAAGGGCAAGTTGATGGAATTATTTTAACAGGAGGGATCGCCCATAATAAAATGGTTGTTGGTTTTATTAAAGAATACATAGATTTCCTTGGAAAGATAACTATTTATCCTGGCGAAGATGAAATGGAAGCTCTTGCTTTGAATGCATTAGGTATTCTTCGTGGCGAGTTTGAATGTAAAAAGTATCTGTAGTATAATACTTCGCATAAAAGAAATATGCTTTTGATATATAATCTTTTTCGGCATTAATGAGTAACCATTAAATCTGAAAGAAGGTTTAAGATCCGTGTTGCTTGTAAATATGTATAAATAAAGTGGTTGCATATTACCGTCAGGTGGTTGAATGTTTTTTATATTCCATATAGAATTATAGAAAAAATGTCATCCAACGAAACTGTATTAACACTAGATTAACTTAATACTATTTCTGATCAAAAGAAGTTTTACCGTTTTTTTGTGCTTTTTTTTATACATTTATAAGGTCATAAAACTCAAATTTATCTTTTTTTAAATCTTTAGTATAAAGGGTTTTATAATGTTTGTCTCAATAGTGTATTTTCTTTTTAAAGAAACCTATGATTAGTTCTCAAGTTTTATTTCTAGCTCTTGATAATACTGAAAGCATCGTTGTAATTACGGATGTTAATGGTATTATTCAGTATGTTAATCATGCCTTTGAGGTAAATTACGGTTTTAATAGAAATGAAGTGAAAGGGAAGTCTATTTCCATCTTAAAAAGTGGTTACCACGAGGATGAGGAATATAAAGTACTTTGGGATACTATTTTGAGCGGTAATACATGGAAAGGAGAATTTCTTAATCAAACTAAAAATGGAGAATACGTTTGGGATAAATCAACAATTTCGCCCATTCGTGAAGATGAAAAAGGTGAAATTACTGCATTTATTGCAGTTAAGGAGAATGCTAACGAGCGAAAGAAGCTTTTTGATGAGTTAAAGCGTAAACAACGCATACAGGACCAACTTTTTAATAAATCGCTCATTGGTATGATTCTGATGGAGCCCATATTTATTGAAGGTTCTATGTTAGATTTTAGAATTTCATCGGCCAATAAAATTGCTTCTACTATTTTTGAAGTCGATTTGGAGCCTCGCAGGCTGTTATCAAATGTTTTAGGTGATTCTTTGATGCTTGATGAAATGATAGCTTCATTGCGTCATGAGGACTTTGTTACAGAATGGATGCATCCGGTTACTAAAAAACATTTCGAAATTTGTGGTTTTTATTTGCTTGATAACCAGTATTGTTTAATGGTGGTAGATGTTTCAGGTTATAAAAATGCACTTATTGATCTTTCAAGGAGTAATCAGCGTTATGCTTCTCTGGTTGATGATGCACCTGTGATGATTGCCCGTTACAATTTTAATCAAAAACTCACCTATGCCAATAGGCGCTATTGTGGTTTTTTCTTAATTAATGAGGATAGTTGCATTGGTCAGCCACTTACATCTCATTTTCCAAAAGAGAATTCTATTCTTCTTGCTGAAGGCCTTAAGAAACTTACACCCAAAAACCCCAGTTTTGAAATTGAAACTTCCATTGTAATTGAAGGACAAACATACTGGTTAAAATGGATAGTAAGAACCATTTTTTTAGATGGCGAAAAAGAAAAAGAGTATCAACTGGTTGGAGTAGATTTTACTCCACTCAAAGAGGCAGAACTGAAAATGAAAGCTCAAAATGCCAAACTTGATGCAATTTTTAATAATTCTATTACAGGAATTGGCGTCCTAAACAGAACAGGAGATTTTACTTTCGTTAATAATAGGATGGTTGAGTTGCTCGGTTTTAAAAATGGTATTGAGTTGAGTGGTTATAATTTTAAGGAGTTTATTATTGAAGATACCGAAATTAATGGAGAGGTGTTTTTGCAACCAGTTTTTGAAAGATTTCAACCTTATCTGAATTCTGTTTC
Source organism: uncultured Marinilabiliaceae bacterium (assembly GCA_964608615.1). Classification (GTDB taxonomy): domain Bacteria; phylum Bacteroidota; class Bacteroidia; order Bacteroidales; family Marinilabiliaceae; genus CALEUX01. The sequence continues at coordinate 7,423 of CAZSQG010000031.1, read as the reverse complement.
ATTAGTAAAACGTGTGGATGGGAGTTCCTTTTGGGGTAATTGGTATTTTGGACCCCTATTGGATGTTAATGGTGAAGTAGTTGAAGTGGTTGCAATTATGACCGATTTTACTTCACGTCGAGAGCTGGAACAAAGGTTAAGGGATAATGAAATTCGACTACTTAATTTGAATGATACCAAGGACAGGTTTTTTAGTATAATTGCTCACGATATAAAAAATCCGTTTTCGGCCATTATTGGATTGACATCAATATTACAGAATGATCTTGATCAATACAATTATGATGAAATAAGAATGTTTATTGATCAGATTGCTGAAGCAGGAGAGAAGACATATAAACTGCTTGATGATTTATTAACCTGGTCACGGATGCAACTTGGACAGATGTATTTTAATCCGGTTTTATGTAAGCCCGTTTTGATGGTTAGCAATATAGTTGACCATATGTCAATTATTGGATTAAGGAAAGGTGTTTTAGTGACCAATAAGGTTGATCAGTCGTTGAAGTTAAAGTTGGATATTCCTATGATGGAAGTAGCAATTCGAAATCTTATTCACAATGCTATTAAATTTACTAAGCCCGGAGGACAGGTTGAAGTGTTAAGCAGTGCTAATGACAGTCGTTTTCCGGGGAAGGTGGTAATATCAGTTATTGATGATGGAATAGGAATGGAACCTGAGTTGGTTCAAACACTTTTTGATCTTGATAAGCCTAACAGCCGAATAGGAACTTCTCAAGAATCGGGGACAGGACTTGGATTAACCCTCTCAAAAGAAATGGTTGAGAAAAACGGTGGCGAATTGCATGTTTTTAGTGAACCTGGCAAGGGTTCTGAGTTTATTATGGTTTTTAATTTACCGGATAATAATTCTCATATAAAATAACGAAATACTACCACTGAATTTCCGCAAATCCATTCAATTTAAGATAATCATTTGTTTTACTGAAGTGGTGATTGCCCAAAAATCCGCGGTAAGCAGATAGGGGTGAGGGGTGAGCTGATGTAAGAATCAGATGTTTGGACGAGTCAATATATATTGATTTTTTTATCGCATAGGCACCCCACAAAAGAAAAACAAGGTTTTCTTTTTCTCTGGACAGTAATTGAATTACACTGTCGGTGAATTGCTCCCAACCTTTATTTTGATGCGAAGCAGGTTGATGTGCTCTAACCGTTAAAGTTGCGTTTAGGAGAAGTACACCTTGCCGGGCATATCGTTCAAGATTTCCGCTTTGGGGAGGTTTAATTCCTAAATCTGATTCTATTTCTTTATATATATTAACGAGTGAGGGAGGCAGGCGAATCCCCTCATTTACTGAAAAACAGAGGCCGTGAGCCTGATTTACATCGTGATAGGGATCTTGTCCCAAAATCACGACTCGGGTTTTCTCAAAAGAACAAAGATCAAATGCATTGAAAATTTTTAAGGCTGGAGGGAAAACCGTATTATGACGGTATTCTTCACGTATAAAATTAGTTAACTTAATAAAATAATCTTTTTCAAACTCTGTTTGGAGCATTTGCTTCCATCCGGTTTCAATTTGTACATCCATATATTAATATTTTTTTTCACTACTAACCGACTAGAATAATAAGATTCTTCGCTTTGCATTGAATGACAAATGTTTATATTAGTTTGTTGTTGGAGGGGGTATTTTGTGCTTTTACCGCCAAACACCCTCTCCAACAAACCATAAATAACTGATTGTCATTTCGAACGAAGGGGGAAATCTCTTGATTAAATTGTATCCCGTTCACTAGTGTTTTTTCTTCTACTGTTCAATTTTAAACAAAAAATGTTACTAATAAATAATATATGTATTATCATATAATGAACAACTGCTAATTTAATAGGAATTTCTTATTTTCCTATTCTGCTGTTGTTATTGAATATTCATAAACCTTGGAAAACAAAAAGGAACGTTTAGCCGAACGTCCCTTTTTGTTTTGTTTAAAAAATCTTAAATCTGCAAATTATTGCTATAATATTTATATTTAATCTATCAGTCCACGATGTTTTAACATTGGTTTGATATCAGGTTCCTGACCTCTGAAATCCTTAAACATCTTACCATAGTCTTCAGTATTTCCACGAGACAGAATCATATCGCGGAAACGTTGTCCGTTTTCACGTGTTAATCCTCCATTCTCTTCAAACCATGCATAAGCGTCATTGTCAAGCATTTCGGCCCACAAGTATGCATAATAACCTGCTGCATACCCATGTCCCCATATATGCATAAAATAGGAAGAACGATAACGAGGAGGAACTTGAGATAAATTAAGCTCAATTCTATTCAGAGCTTCTGATTCAAATTGATTAACATCATTAATTAAGGAGTCGTGAGAGATAGTATGCCATTGCATATCTAACCCGGCAGCAGCCAATACTTCGGTTAATGAATAACCCTGGTTGAATTTAGCTGCTTTTCTCATTTTCTCAACTAATTCCTGTGGCATTGGCTCTCCTGTTTCATAATGTACTGCATAGTTTTGAAATACTTCAGGATAAACTGACCAGTGCTCATTTATTTGAGATGGTAATTCAACAAAATCGCGAGCAACATTTGTTCCTGATAGGCTTAGATATTGCTGATTTGCAAAGAAGCCGTGTAATGCATGACCAAATTCATGGAAGAGCGTATTCACATCATCAAAGCTTATAAGAGCTGGTTGTCCTGCAGCAGGTTTTGTAAAATTACATACATTGTAAATTACAGGTTTGGTATTCAGTAATTTTGATTGCTCAATAATATTTCCCATCCAGGCTCCACCCGATTTATTGTCGCGTTTGAAATAGTCGCAATAGAATAAGCCAATCGTAGTGCTGTCCTCATTAAAAAGTTCAAAAACACGAACATCTTCATGGTAAACAGGAATGTCGAACCGCTCTTTAAAAACAATGCCATAGAGTTTTTGAGCTGCATAGAAAACTCCGTTTTCGACTACCTTGTTTAGTTCAAAATAGGGCTTCATTTGGCTTTCATCCAAATCATATTTTGCCTTACGAACTTGTTCGGCATAGAAATCCCAATCCCAGGCTTCTAATTTAAATCCTCCATCTTGCTGATCAATAACTTTTTGTATGTCAGCAGCTTCGTTCAATGCTTTTGTTTTAGCTGCAGGAACAAGTCTTAATAAAAAATCATTAGCAGCCTTAGGGGTTTTAGCCATTTGATCCTGTAGTTTCCAGGCTGCAAAATTCTCAAAACCTAACAGGTTAGCCTGTTGAGCTCTTATTACGGCTATTCGTGCTATAATTTCGCGGGTATCTGTGCTGTCGCCCTTTTCGGTACGTTTTACAGAGTTCATAAAAACTTCACGACGAACATCACGATTCGACAGTGATTGTAAAGCAGGTTGTTGAGTTGTGTTTTGTAAAGGAAGACTAAATTTTTTCCCTGTACTTCCATCTTCTGGTTCCTGTGCAATAGCTTTAATATCACTATCCGAGAATCCGGCTAATTTTGTTTCATCATCAATAATAAGAGCTCCGGCCTTTGTTGCAGCCAATAATCGGTTGGTAAATACGGCACTAAGTTGGGCTACTTCTTCATTTAGTTTTTTGAGTTGTGTTTTTGCTTCATCAGAAAGATTTGCTCCAGCCAATTCAAATTTTTGATAGTAATATTCTACCAAACGATTTGATTCAGGATCCAGATTAAGAGATCCAAGTTGATTATAAACGCTCTTTACTCTTTGAAATAAATTGTCGTTTAAATAAATGGCATCCATATGAGCAGCCAACTTTGGAGCTTGTTCTTCTTCAATTCTTTGTAACTCAGAATTTGTATTAGCTCCCGATAATAAACTAAACACTCCATAGACGCGACTAAGCGTTCTTCCTGTTTTCTCTATAGCTACAAAAGTATTATCAAAAGTAGGCGCTTCAGAATTGTTTGCAATTTGTTCAATTTCAGAGATATGTTCCTTCATAGCAGCCTCCATTGCAGGCTGGAAATGGCTGTCTTTTATAACCCTGAAATCAGGAGCCGTATAGGGTAAATCACTTTCTTTAAGTAAAGGATTATTGGCAAGTGATTCATTTTCCTGTGTTGTGGAATTTCCACCACCACATGCAGTCATCACGGCTGCTAACGCAAAAGCCGGTAGGTAATTAAATTTATTCATTATATTGTATTTGATTATGTGAAGAAAATTATTGATTATTAATTTCAACGAAAATAAAGAAAATAGTATCCACTAACTATGATAATTGTAATATATATTAGTTAAAAAAACTTATCGGGAAACTTGAATTTAGCCCGATTATTGATAATTCGAATTCAATGTTGTTTAGTTAATTATTTTGCCTAAGTATACTTTTTACTGTTCCATTTATCGCTCTTTCGTTGCTTTGTGGCAGCTTTGTGGTCACATTGGATGTGCTTGTTGGTGTGTTTTTTATGAGAACAATCTGTTCCCACTTTACAAGGTGAACCATAGGGGAGCGCCGGGACATTATTAAATTAATAGCATCCTTAACAAAACGACATGAAATTCGGATGGTCAAAAAAAATAAACAAAAAAAACGGAAAACTGTTTTTAAATATATTACTCTTTGCATTATTTATTTAGAAATGTAGTCCTGTTTACTATCAGTTTATTAGGCTAACTATTTATAAAGCAAATTTTTGGGATAAACTATGGATTTGTTGTAATTTATTGAAGTTCTCTATCAGAAGACTAATTAAGTGGTCTTTATTTTTTCTGCATTTTTTTTTTAATAAGTTTGTTTATTACATCCAATTCAAGATATTGATGATTTATTTCTGTATTCAATCAAAAAACTTTTAATATAATTGAATTCATATGGCATCCAAAAAAAAATCAGAAACTAGTCAGACTACTCTGACTAAAAGTTCAAGTGTGCGTACTGGCATGGACGCGGCATCTTTAAAGACTGCTATTACCGAACACCTTTTTTATAAGTATGGGAAGATTCCCGGGAATGCTTCACTTAACGAAATGTATTTAGCTGTTTCGTATGCAGTTCACGACAGGTTAATGCAGCGAGGCATAAGTACAATTGATCATGTGTTAAAAAATAAAGATGTTCGTTTGGTTAGCTATATTTCTGCTGAGTTTCTTATGGGACCTCAGTTAGGTGCCAATTTGATTGATTTACATATTTTTGATGAGATTAAACTGGCTGTTACAGAGCTTGGCTTTGATTTTGAAAAAGTTTTAGCCAAAGAAGAAGAGCCGGGACTTGGTAATGGTGGCTTGGGGCGTTTGGCAGCCTGTTATATCGATTCGCTGGCATCATTGCAGATTCCGGCAATTGGTTATGGTATTCGTTATGAGTTTGGAATTTTTGATCAGGTAATTCGAGATGGCTGGCAGGTGGAGATAACCGACAAATGGTTGTATTATGGAAATCCATGGGAAATTGCCAGGCCCGAGTCTTCGGTGTATGTTAGTTTTGGTGGTCATACTGAATTATACATAGATGCAGAAGGACGAACTTTACACCGTTGGATTCCGGCCCAGGTGGTTAAAGGTATACCCTATGACACATCTGAGATGGGATATCAGGTTGCCTCGTGTAACTTCCTGCGATTATGGAAATCCGAAGCAGTGGAGTCGTTTGACTTCTCATCGTTTAACCATGGCGACTACTTAAAAGCTGTTATGGAAAAGGTGGAATCTGAAAATATAAGTAAGATTCTTTATCCCAACGACGAAATGGCGCAGGGTAAAGAGCTTCGCCTTAAGCAGCAATACTTTTTTGTATCATGTTCGCTTCAGGATATGATGAAAATGCATCTGGACCATGGTGGAAATCCTAATGATTTTCATAAGAGATGGGCCATGCAGCTTAATGATACTCATCCTTCACTTGCTGTTGCCGAGCTCATGCGATTACTACTTGATGAGCAAAAACTTGATTGGGATACCGCATGGGACACAACCTGCAAAACATTAAGTTATACCAATCACACCCTGCTTCCCGAAGCATTAGAGAAATGGCCGGTAAATCTCTTTGGAAGTCTTTTGCCACGCTTGCTTGAGATAATATATGAGATTAATGCGCACTTTCTGGATGAAGTATCAAAAAAGTTCCCTGGTGATAATGGCAAGTTATCACGCATGTCAATTATCGATGAATCTGGCGAACGCTATATTCGAATGGCTAATCTGGCCTGTGCTGGTAGTTACGCTATTAATGGCGTAGCGGCTTTGCATACCCAACTGCTTAAAGAGAAAGTGTTGAAAGATTGGGTTGATATGTTTCCGCTGCGATTCCATAATGTCACCAATGGTGTAACACCTCGTCGCTTTATGGTATTAAGTAATCCCGGATTAAGCAAGCTTATTACAAATGCAATTGGAAATACCTGGCCCGGGAAACTTGATGAATTACGAAAACTGGAACCTTTTGCTCAGGATGCTGCTTTTAGAAAAAAGTTCAGAGAGGTTAAACTTGAGAATAAGAAACACTTAGCGGTAATAATTAAGGAGAGGACCGGCATCATTGTTAATCCATCTTCAATGTTCGATATACAGGTAAAGCGTATTCATCAATACAAAAGGCAACATCTTAATGTGCTTAATATTATTCGATTATATCTGAAAATAAAGAATAATCCAAATATTGAAATGGTGCCTCGAACATTTATTTTTGGAGGCAAAGCTGCCCCGGGTTATTATATGGCCAAGCTTATGATTAAGTTTATTAATTCGGTAGGCGAAGTAGTTAATAATGATCCGGATGTTAAAGACCGGCTTAAGGTTGTTTATTTTCCCGATTTTAATGTAACCAATGCACAGCATATTTATCCGGCCGCTGATTTATCTGAACAAATTTCTACAGCAGGAAAAGAAGCAAGTGGTACCGGGAATATGAAGTTTGCCCTAAATGGAGCACTTACAATTGGTACTCTTGATGGTGCCAATATCGAAATAAGAGAAGAGGTGGGCGAAGAAAATTTCTTTCTGTTTGGTCTCACTGCAGCGCAGGTTGAGGAAACATTACACAATGGATATAATCCATATTTTATATATGAAAATAATAATGAACTGCGTGAAATTATCAATCATATAAATTCAGGTTATTTCTCCAAAGGTGATATTAACCTTTTTAAGCCTATCACTGATAATTTGTTGTGGCAAGACCCTTTTATGTTATTGGCCGACTATCAATTGTATACTGCATGTCAGGATTTGGTTAGTGAAACATGGCTAAATGTTGATGAATGGGATAGGCGAGCAATCCTGAATGTAGCCAGAATGGGCAAGTTCTCATCAGATCGTTCCATTGCGGATTATTGTGAAAAGATATGGCATGTGAAGCCGTTTGAAATAAAATAATGCATAATAAATCGCGCGCCATTAGCCTGTAAAACAAGAAAGTCTGCAAATAAACATTTGCAGACTTTCTTTTGAGCGGGAGACGGGACTCAAACCCGCGACCCTC
>CAZSQG010000030.1:6687-38128 GCA_964608615.1 uncultured Marinilabiliaceae bacterium | reverse complement strand
ATGTGGCAGGGCATTTATTTCTGCGAATTCAGAAATTATGGTGGTCCAAGAAATCTAGTTGTTACGGTTTATAGTTAAGGTTTTCACAAATTATTTCGGGCCAACAACTCAATAAAGCCAGAGTATCAGGAAAAACTTTTATTGCCCCTTCTTTACTCAAATCCTCTTCTTTTAAAATTCCGGTATTGACAGCCAATGTTGCAATTTTAGCGGCATATGCAGCTCTGATACCCATGGGTGCATTTTCAATTACCAGAGCTTCTGTGTTTCTACAACCGGTTTTTTCAAGGGCCATAAGGTAAGGTTCGGGATCGGGTTTGCCATTTTTAACGTCAAAACCACTTACAATAGCTTCGTTTGGAATGCTAAAATCGTTTTTAAGTCGCTCAATCAGTGATGGTTGTTTAGATCCTGTTACCACCATTACCATTAAGCCGGCTTCCATAGTCATTTTAACAACTTGTTGCATGCCCGGTAATATGCCAGCTTTTGGAGCTTTTTGAATCAACTGGGTTTTGGTATCGTAAATAGTTTGGATGTCTTCTTCAGTAGCTTCACGATTGGCATATTGCTTAAAAGCCAAGCGTATAGTAGATGGCCCGGTTCGTCCTTCGTTAAGATAAGCATCGTAAGCCGGAAAATCTATTCCTGCCTGGCGGAAGCTTTCAACCCAGGTGGAAGCGTGATTTTTCATGGAATCATAGAGGACGCCATCCATATCAAAAAAAACAGCTTTAATCGCTTTAGGAAGTTTAAATTTATCTATCATGATGCAAAGATGAGAAAAAGAGTGAAAATTTTCGTTGTTTTTTTATCTTTGAAAAACCTATCTATATTTTGGTATTGTAACATTGTACCTATAGTTAAAGTTATAATTAAGGTCATAAAATTCTGGAACTGTGAATTTTTCTATTGATTCTTCTTTACGGGAGTTATTTCCCCGAATAGAAATTGGGTGTGTTCTTTCTTCGGTTCGCGTGACAACCTCAGGAATTAAGCTTTCGGATGAAATAAATGGTGTTTGTGCTGATTTAAAACTGTATTATACACCCGAGCTAATTCGCAACCATCCTGTTATTGAGATGACCAGAAATGCCTACCGTAAAATGGGGCAGGACCCAAATCGCTATCGTCCTGCAGCTGAAAGTCTTTTACGAAGGATTGCCTCTGGTAAAGGGCTGTATTTTGTTAACAATATGGTAGATATTCTGAATCTCATTTCCATTAAAACAGGTTTCTCAATAGGGGGATATGATGCGGATAATATTGAAGGCGATGTACGCATTGGTATTGGTGCTGCAGGTGAGCCTTATGAAGGCATTGGCCGGGGTGTTTTAAATATTGAGCATTTGCCGGTTTTTCGCGATACAAGGGGAGCGTTTGGTACTTCCACAAGCGATTCGGTACGAACTATGGTGACAGAAAAAACAATGCGATTTTTAATGGTGTTTCCAGTCTTTTCAGAATTAAATGATGAACTGGAAAAATCTTTAAATTTGGCAGTGCAATTATTAGAAGAATTTGGTGATGTTTTAGGAAATGAGGTATTTACTGTTTGTTAGAGTGTGTGATTACTTTTATAGTCATTTTTTTATAATCCTTTTTGGTTGTATTTTTATAACCTCTTAATTTTCTTATTTATATTTCTATAAACATGGTTGAAATTTGTGCCATTGCATCGGGTAGCAACGGGAATTGTTACTATATTGGTAACCGGGAGGATGCTGTTTTGGTAGATGTTGGAATCAGTCGCAGGCAGGTGTTGGAACGCATGGCAAAAAATGGGTTGAATCCACTGAAGATAAAAGCTATTTTTATTTCACATGAGCATAGCGATCATTTTCGCGGCGTTAGGGTTCTTGGTAAAAAGCTGGGTGTCCCGGTTTATATGACTTCAAAGACCCTTGATCGAAGCTGGAATCCTGACAGGCCTGATAATATTCATGTTTTTACTCCCGGAGATGTGGTGACTGTGGGGGGATTTTCGATATATACTTTTCTGAAAAATCATGATGCTGCTGAACCTTGCAGTTTCAGGATTGAGCACAACGGCGTGAGTGTTGGTGTATTTACTGATATTGGAGCTGCCTGCAGTAATGTAACTGAACAATTGAGCCATTGTCAGGCGCTTTTTTTAGAATCTAATTATGATGAGGAAATGCTTTGGGCGGGACCTTATCCTATTTATTTAAAGAAACGAGTTGCTGGCGATAAAGGTCATTTGTCAAACAATCAGGCTTTTGAACTTTTAGAGAAAAATCACAATCCTGAATTAAGAATTGTTTTTTTATCGCACCTATCACAGGAAAATAACAGGCCTGATGTTGCAGCAGCAGCTTTTAAATCTTTGGAAAATCGTTTTGAAGTTAGGCTAACTAATCGGTTTGCCGCCGCAGAGGTGTTTGTAATCGAGCCTTAAATAATAATGGTTACCTATTAAATTGAGGGATGGATTATAAAATTATTCTTATTAAAGTTCGACGCATTGTCCGTTCAATTCACCTGGAGTCAAAGAAGGTACAAAAAGATTTTGGTGTAAGTATTCCACAAATCTTATGTCTTGAATATTTGAAGTCTTCACCAAACTACATGGCGACTCAACGCAGTATAAGAGATCATCTTAATTTAAATTCCAGCACCGTTACCGGAATAATTGATCGTTTGGAAAAGAAAAGTTTGTTAGCTCGTCTTCCAAAATCGGGCGATAAGCGCGTTACTAATATTTCACTCACTTCAGCCGGGGATGATTTATTACGGAAAACGCCCGATTTGCTTCAGCAGCGACTTGCAGCTAAGCTTAAACGTTTATCGGAAGATGAGTTGATGAAGATGTCGGCTTCTTTGCAGTTACTTATTAATATGCTTGAAATTAAGGAGGGTGATGAAGCTCCGTTAATTTCAAGCGAGGAGTTTTTTGAATCAGATATTAATCATTAGTTAATTAATATGGTCTTTTTGTCAAAAGCCTGGATTATCAGCATTAATGACATTGAAATGATAATGCCAGGTACGACTGCATCCATACCGTAAGGTAAATTCAGCCCAAAAATCCGGATGGTAAGGAGTGTGTTATCCTTAAATTACATTTTTATACCAAACATTCATACTCTCAATTTTTCCGGATATCTGAGTGTTGTTATGAAGCGTTCCGCTATAGTGATAACCAAGGTTATAAAAGGTTTTATTCATTGATAAGGAATGCAACCTGGCTATTGTGTAAAATGTTTTGAAATTCTCCTTAATAAGCATCTGTTCCATAAAAGAAAGTAAATGAATGGCCAAACGTTTCCCTCTGTGTTTAGGAAGAACAGCGAAATCGGTCATCTCAGCATATTCTTTTTCATCATTGCATTCGGCAGAACATATTGCTATTAGATTGTCATTAAACCGAGCTCCAAAGTACCTTGTTCCATCTTCAAGCATGCTTTTTATTAGGAAGTCTTCCTCAAAAATGGGGAAAGGATATGATTCAAATACCTTTTTGAAAACACAAACCATCTGTTTGGTATCTTTTATTGTTAGAGGTCTTATTGAATAATCATCATCTAAAATATTACCATCAATTTTAGCCGGTTTCAATAATATTTGCTGGAAAGATGTAAGAGCTTCATATTCAGGTTGCATTCTGATATTATCAGTGTAATACATCATAAATACGGCATCTTCCGAGCCATTGAATAGTTTGGGAATAAACGCCTCTGTTACATATCCTTCTTTTAAGAATGCTGGAGCGTATTTTACCGGTAGTTTTGCAAAAATCTTGGTATAACACTCTTCTTTAGCTAATTGGTCGATTGTATTTAGTATGTTTGGGAAATCATCAGGATGCATATCCATTAAATAAACACGGTTACTGTCAGTTCCATGTGAGACTTTTGATTTCCCGATTATTATACTATTATCCATTTTTATTCCTCCTTTTAAATCTTGGGTTCTTTGAAGGAATAAGTGATATGGTATTGTCATAATCGGAGAGCAATTGTTCTATTCCAATTGCGTTTATTTCGTCACCTCCTTTAATATCCAATTCAAGATTACATTTATCGCAATTCCTGTCGCATATCGTTGTTTCGTACTTTTCGGGCTCCTGGTATGATGTAATTACCCCTTCGTAATTTCTTAGGATAACTTTATTTGTACTCCATGAAATTAAGTAATTAGGCATAACAGGTATTTTTCCTCCACCTCCCGGTGCATCAATTACGTATGTGGGCACTGCAAATCCGCTAGTATGACCAATAAGGCTTTCCATTATTTCAATTCCTTTACCAACAGGAGTCCTGAAGTGCGATAATCCTTCCGACAAATCGCACTGATAAAGGTAATAAGGGCGAACTCTGTTCATGACCAGTTGATGTACCAGTTCTTTCATAATACGGGGACAGTCATTAACGTCAGCAAGGAGAACCGATTGGTTGCCTAAAGGGATTCCGGCATCGGCAAGTTTTGTAAGAGCTTCTTTAGCTGAAGCAGTTAATTCGCGAGGATGATTGAAGTGAGTGTTAACCCAAAGAGGCTGATGCTTTTTTAACATGTTTACCAGCTTGTCGGTTATTCTGTATGGAAGAACAACGGGTGTTCGCGTGCCAATTCGAATAACCTGAACATGAGGAATAGCCTTTAGCTCAGTCAATATCCAGTCTAAATATTCATCCGACAATAAAAAGGGGTCACCTCCTGATAAAAGAACATCACGTATTTGTGGGGTTTTTCTGATATAATCCAATCCTTGTTTTATCTGGTCTTTGTTTGGGATACTATCAACATCACCGACTTTTCTTTTGCGGGTGCAAAATCGACAATACATGGCACATACGTTACTTATCAGAAAAAGAACCCTGTCGGGGTAACGATGAGTGATTCCGGGTACCGGACTGTCGTGTTCTTCCGAGAGAGGATCATTCATTTCATACGATGAAACAATTAATTCACGTTCATCGAGAAAGGCTTGCTTAAATACAGGATCATTTCTGTAATTGTCTTTTTTTATTAGCGACAGATAATAGGGGGTAATTGAGAGTGGAAACTTTTCCTGAGTTTTAATTAGTTTTTCTTTTTCGTCGGGGGAGAATTTAATCCCTGTTAACCACTCAAATTGGTCAATTGTTTTTATTGTATTGCGAACCTGCCATTTCCAGTCGCGCCAATTTATTAAAACTGAATTTGGATCAATTTTTTGCGCAATTGATTTTTGATGTTTAGTGTAGATTTCCATGTTGTAAGTTTTTACTCATAGTTCTTCGTATGATTTTTAGATTAAATTCCTGTAATTAATAGGATATGGAAGAACTAAAGACGGTTATGATAATATTTCAGAGTCCGACCTGTTGTTAAGTGGTCATATAATACTTGGGTATCTCTGAATGCACCTTTTTAGCAAGGTTTTTTTATTTTGAACAAATATGTTCTATGCAACAAATATAAGGAAATATTTTAACATTTATGCCATCTAAGGCTTTTAGTTTTGATTAGTATTAAGATAAAAGAAAGATATACAAATGAATAGAAATATAGTTAAAATTAATAAAAGCAAATAAATGTTTTATGCAAACAATAACTTTATTAGTTAATTTACCACTTTTTTAAAGAATTATCCAGTGAAAAATGGTTCAATTAGTCCTAGTCATTCTCTTTTTATTAATTTTGAAGATTGCAATTTGCTTTGACATATTAAAGGAACTTCTTTATGTTGAGGCCAAATATTAAATTGAAAAGAAAAGGTTAATTTAAAACAACGTTATGATTATTGACACGCTTGAAAATGCATCAAGGTATTATATGCTTCATCCTTCAATGGAGATGGCTTTGGATTTTATAGAAAATATTGATGCTGATGAATTTTCTGAAGGAAAGACTGAAATAATAGGGGATCATCTTTATGCCAATGGGATGATACGTGAAACAAAGGATTTTGCTGAATCTATTTGGGAATCGCATCAGAAATATCTTGACATTCATTTTTTGGTAGAAGGTAGTGAACGCATCTTTTATGGACCTGAAGAAAAAATGGAGGAAGTTATTTCATACAATCCCGAGAAAGAGATTACTGTATTTGAAGGAAATGGTACAGAGGTGTTTTTTCCAAAAAATGGATTTGTGATTTTCTTTCCAGGAGAAATTCATAAAGCAATGGTTCACCATGGTATGCCTGAGAAGGTGAAAAAAGTAGTTGTTAAACTGGGACTTGATGAGTAGAAGTGTGGTTTTGTTTTAACAGATGTACCTTAGCTTTTAGACAATGAAATAGTATTAGAAAAGAGAAAAAAAAAGACCGCTTTCGGCGGTCTTTTTTTTATGTTTTAGTTACGGAAACTGCGATTAAATTGTGGTTTCCGTTCGCCTTCTTCTTTTGGACGAGCTTTTTTTACCACAATGTCACTGTTATCGTAAGTACACTCGTTTAGTTCTTTAATGGCTTTGGTTGCGCCATCGGCATTTTTCATTTCAACAAATCCAAAACATTTTGATCTGCCTGTTTCTCTGTCCATGATTACTTTTGCCGAAACAACTTCACCATACTCGCTAAAAAGATCTTGCAAGTCTTCACTGGTAGTGGCTGCACTCAGCTTTGCTACAAAAAGATTCATAAATAAATAATTAATTAAGAAGTGATACAATGAAAATAGAAAGGGGAGCAAAGCAGGTTTTACCTGAAATAGGAAGTGCAATACTTAATCTGTCTATTTGATGGTGCAAAGTAACTTAATTTTTTCGGTTTAATTAGTGATAATTGTTTGTTTTTTCGGATTGTTGTGATTTTTTAATTAATTTCCTTTGTGGCACTGAAACTATAACATCCTTATAGATTGTACAGAACTCGCTTAAATCAAACAATTGGCACTTTTAAACTACAATTTATTGGATCTTATTTCATTATCGCATTTGTTTCAATTGTATTCGAAGGACTTCTAAATTATTATTCGTGAGACGTTAGGTGACTCTAATGTAATAAAAAGCACTCAAAATGTATGGTTGTATAGAGTTTACGAGACTCTAATAGTGGCTTAAGCTAGTTTATTGTCTTAAATCCTGAGTTTTTTGGTGTGGGTAATAGTTTTTAAATTAATTACTCTCTGTTTTATTATAAGGAAGCTCATAAACCAGTTCATCACCATTTTTTTGCTGCAGCTCGAATCCCAGTTTTTCCAGTACCCTTATGGAGGGAAGATTTTGGTAATCAACCAGAGCTTTTATTTTTTTCTCAAAATGATTTCTTATCCATTCAATAAATGCTTCTACAGCCTCAATGGCGTATCCCTTACGCTGGTGGTTCTCGTTAAAATGGTATCCAACTAAGATATGATTGCTTTCATTATTCATATACAGAATGCCAACAGTTTTATTGTCCTGTTTAAGGGCAACTGCAAATTCCTGTTCAGGATTTCCATTCAGATAGTTTGTTCTGATTTCATCAATATTACGAACAGACTCTTCTTCACTGATAGGAATATAATCATCGTATAAGGCAATATTGGGATTGCCGAAAATTTGAAAATAAGCTGTATGATCAGAAGGAGTTAGATTCCTGATCAACAGCCTTTTTGTTTCAATATGAAATGGATTCAATTTCAAGTAATTATTTAATGTCGGCATATTATTTAACCAGTCCGCTTCTTATTAGTAAAGGCTCAATAGATGGCTCGTGACCACTAAAGTCAACGTAAAGTTTCATGGGATGTTCGGTACCTCCTTTTGAGAGTAGTTTATTTCTAAAGTTTTCCGCTGTTTCGGTATTAAAAATACCGTTTTCCTTAAATAATGCGAATGCATCTGCATCCAGCACCTCGGCCCATTTATAACCATAATATCCAGCAGCATAACCACCATCAAAAATGTGGCTAAATGCCGTGCTATGGCTCGTACCTTCAACAATCGGGAATAGTTCAGTTTTTGCCATGGCGGCTTGTTCAAATGCAATCACATCAACAGGAGCCGATTCGGTTAGGTTATGCCAGGCCATATCGTCGAATCCAAAACTTAGCTGACGTACGGTTGAATAACCGCTCTGAAAATTATCGGCAGCAATAATTTTATCAACCAGGTCGGCAGGAATGGGCTCACCTGTTTCGAAGTGCACTGCAACTTGTTGCAACCATTCTTTTTCGCAGGCCCAGTTCTCCATTATTTGAGATGGTAACTCAACAAAGTCGCGATAAACGTTTGTTCCTGCCAGACTCTCGTAATTTACTTTGCTGAACATACCATGTAAACCGTGGCCAAACTCATGCAAAAAGGTTGTTACCTCATTAAAAGTTAATAGTGAAGGATGTGTTTCGGTTGGTTTTGTAAAGTTACATACAATTGAAACATGAGGTCTTGAATCAATTCCATTTGAAACATACTGCTCTTTGTAAACCGTCATCCAGGCACCTCCCTGCTTACTGCTTCGAGGGTGAAAATCAAGGTAAAGTACCGATAGAAAAGATCCATCGCGATCGAATACTTCATAGGCTTTAACATCAGGATGGTAAACGGGTATTTGAGGGTTTAACCTGTAAGTTAATCCCCAAAGCTTGTTTGTAAGGTCAAAAATGCCATTGGTTACTTTACTCAACTCAAAATAAGGTTTAACCATTTCGTCTTTCAGGTCAAACAGAGAGGTTTTAAGTTTTTCCGAGTAGTATGCAAAATCCCATCGTTGTATGGGTTCAGTGAAACCAAGTGTTTTGGCAAATAAGGTTACATCCTTTACATCTTTTGATGCAAAAGGAAGAGATTTTTCAAGTAATTCACCCAGGAAAGCGTTTACTTTTACCGGAGTCTGAGCCATTCGTTCTTCAAGTACATACGCGGCATGCGAGCTGAACCCAAGCAGTCGGGCCTTCTCAAGACGTAATTGAGCCTGTCTTAAAATATTCTTTTTATTATCACGATTATTGTTTTTATTACAACGCGACGAAAAAGCTCTATAAAGTTGTTCACGCAAGTTACGATTGTCGGCAAATTTCATGAAACCTATGTAACTGGGAGCCTGAAGCGAGAATAACCAACCTTGTTTGTTTTCACTTTTCGCAAGCATAGCAGCAGCATCTTTAACATGATCGGGCAATCCAGCCAAGTCATCAGTATTGGTAATGTGCAAGCGAAAGTCGTTGGTTTCGGCTAACAGATTCTCACCAAACTCAACAGTTAAATTTGACAGCTCAGATGTAATTTCCCTGTAACGTGTTTTATCTTCACTGTTTAAAAGAGTTCCCTGCCTAACAAAACCCTTATATGTATTATTCAACAACATAAGTTGTTCAGATGAAAGATTTAGTTTGTCTTTTGTTTCGTAAACAATTTTAACCCTGTTAAAAAGTGCTTCATCCAGCCATATGTCGTTGGAGAATTCCGATAATATTGGTGATATTTCACGTGCTATTGCCTGAATGGAATCATTTGTTTCGGCTGAGTTTATGTTAAAAAAAATGCTGCTTATTCTGCCTAACAGTTTCCCCGAATTATCAAGTGCCTCAATTGTGTTTTCAAAAGAAGGAGTCTCCTTGTTTGATTTAATCAAGGCAATTTCGCTACGCCCTTTTCCCATTGCCGCTAAAAAGGCCGGCATGTAATGATCGGTTTTAATTTCATTAAAAGGTGTTGAATGGTGTGGGGTGTTAAATTCTGATAATAAAGGGTTTTTCTGATTCATAGTTGTTTGATTATTAAACGATAATGATAGTCCTGTTATCAATAAACAGAGCAGGGTGTTCTTTAGTTGCATATATTGTTTCTGTGTTATTTAAAAAAACGATACTAATTCTTAACTGTAGTATCTCCAGTGTTTAATACTAGTTCAGTAGATGTTTTTTTTTAATATGAAAACAAATGAGCAAAAGTGGTAGGGTTTTAAGACTAAACGTTTCGTTATGCTGTTGTTTTTAAGGTTATACTTACTCTATTAAGTCACCTGAAAAAACGGCTTGTGTTATTACTATTGGCTGATAGTAAGGCTTTGACTTAGGTTGAAACCTGATATTTTTAGTAAGCTCTGTTTTGCGGATTTTAGGAATCAGTTTTTTGTTTCTTCTTGTCGTATTATGGTTTAACTAAATCTATATTGATTCTCATTCTGTTAAGAAAATACTGGTGCTGTTATAAATGATATAAATAAAGGTTGACATCTATCAAAAATCTGTGCAATTTTAACCATTCAATGTTGATTTCCAAAGGAGGAACAAAGAAAAAGTGTGTTCCAAAGAAAAGAAAGGAGATGTTTTATTGTAACAATCACAAAATGAGTTAAATTTGTTTTTGTTAATTTTGGTTTAGTAAAACATGTACTAACAGAAGTCTGATAATACTGGCGAGTTCTATGTTGCCTTTGCAATAAAATATTATTCATATGAAACGAACATGATGGTGGAGAATCACAAACACGCATGAATCAAAGATCGACGAAGTCAATATAGCCATCATGGAGTTCTCCCGCTAAAACGGGACTAGCTATACGACAACTTAAAAACAAATCATATACGTATGAAAATCACATCTGTTTGTTTATTAGTTTTTTTAGTAGTTTGCAGTTTCTCAAATCAACTTTTTGGAAACGAACCAGGCAAAATCTTGGATGTTAACAAGTTTAATGCTGTTAATCAAAAGAAATTGAGTCGTTCTATTGCTTTGGTTGAAAAGGGAAATAGTATTTGGCAGGAAGCTAATGGGCTAAATGATGAAATAGAAATGCTTAAAACTGAGTCGCATTTTGCAAAAGCAAAAAAACGGGAAAACAAGAAACAAAGGCTTTTGTTACAGGCATCAGGTTATTTTCGTGATGGACATAAAGGTCAATATAAAATTGTTGAGGACGAATTAAAGGCCATCATCACAAAAAGTGAATCAAATGAAGCACGGGAGGCTTTGATGAATGGAGATGGATTGTTTAAAAAAGCCCGTAAGTACAGGCTTAAAGCCGAAAGTCGTTCGAGCAATGAAAAGATTGTTGAGTTACTTTATGATGCTGCGGCCATAGAAAATGAAGCACTTACACTAATGGAAGTGTTGATGAATCCGGAAAATATTACTACTGAAGATGCCATGCCGATGGCAATTATTGTGAAAGACTCTATACCAGACATAGTCGAAGATTCCATCCCGGAAATAGTGGCAGACTCAGTTCTGCTTGTTCAAGAGTCATTTCAGGAAGAGAAGTTTATTCCGGCTATTCAGGCGCCTGTTCCTGATGTTGTTGAACCAGCTGCTGTTGCAACACCTATTGTTACTGTGGATCCCACTGCTGCTATTGCTGGAGTTATTCAAGCAATTGAACCCGAACCCGTAATATCTGAGGCTAAAAAAGTTTTTTTCTCGATTCAAATATTAGCCGATAGAAAAGAAGTTTCAGATGCTGCAATCTCAAAAGTGTATGCAGGATCATTAAAAGTTACTCATGTTATTGGCGATGGCTGGCATCGTTATATGGTTGGGCAATTTAAGTCGCTACCTGAGGCTCGGCAATCAATGACCCAGGAAAGCATTAAAGGTTTTATTGTTGCCTATAATGGAGAAACACGCATTACAGTGAAGGAAGCAGTTGAGCTCTTAAAGGATTGAATTTACCATTCAACTATTGTTTAACGTTGAAAACCATATTTATTGGTGGTCATAAAAAAAAATGAAGTTTTGGTAAACTTATTTTTTTTTTCAATGTATAAACTTTAGTATATTGTTATTTCCCAATAATTCAGGATCAGGCCTTTTGGGAAATACCCCCTTTTAGTGATTCGATAAATAGGTCCGATTTTTGTTGTGGTATTTTAGCAGGTAATTTATTTATACCTATTAGTTGTAAATTGGATTGTATGTTAATAATTACTCTGGGTACATAATAGCTTTATTAACGAAGCCTTAAACTCAAAACATTCGATAAGTAAACCTGCATTTTTTTGATTGATCGATAAGAATCAATAAGGAATGAGATCGCTAATATGTTACGGTTATAATGTTTGATATAAGGATGCTTTATGGAGGTGTTGGTGATTTATAATAACTAAAAAATTTAGATTATGAATTTGGGAAGAAAGGGATTAATTGGATTTATACTTATAACTTTATTTTTATCCGGCGCAAAGGGTCAAAAAGAGATTCCTGATTTTTTGAATGCTGGAATTCATGATGCGACTATATTAACCGATGCATATCTTCGTCCTTATGGTGAAATGCTTGGTAAAACGTTGAATGGTGGTTGGTATAATTCAGCCGATGTTCATAAAGTTGGAGGATTTGATTTTACTGTGGGGATTAATATGGCTATGGCTCCCGGTTCAGCAAAGGAATTTGATGTGACTTCCTTGCCTTTGGAAGGAGGTTGGGGATTTAAAGATCCTAATATTCATATTGCTCCGACTGCCGCAGGAGATATGGGTACGCGCCCTGTTCTTACTCTTGGAGGAGAAGATGTATTAAACCTTCCCAATGGAAGTGGTTTTGACAAGTTCCCTATGCCGTTGATTCAAATAGGAGTTGGCCTACCGTATCACATCGAATTATCAGCACGGTTTATTCCGGCATTTGATTTTTCGGATGCAGGAAAAGTTCACTTATTTGGGTTTGCTGTTAAGCATAGTATAAAGGAGTATATTCCTGTAATTAAAAGGGTTCCGTTTTTAAATAGCTCGCTAATGGTAGGCTATACCAATTTTGGA
Organism: uncultured Marinilabiliaceae bacterium; assembly: GCA_964608615.1. GTDB lineage: Bacteria > Bacteroidota > Bacteroidia > Bacteroidales > Marinilabiliaceae > CALEUX01. Next base: position 25,502 of record CAZSQG010000030.1, on the reverse strand, counting down.
AGCGAGCTGGGTGTTGCTTATAATGGCGGAACAAATCAGAAACTCAATATTGATGCCTCAGGTTTTACTACCAGATTGCTTATAGGGGCCAATTTTCCTATCATAGCCCTCTATACTGGAGTTGGATATGGTTCTACTTCAAGCGATTTTGCTCTAAAAGGCGATTATTTAATTAATGGATCCAATGAACCCAATCCCTTGTCGGTAGGTTATGAAACTTCAGGTTTTGATGCTAATGCCGGATTTCGTTTGCGTTTTGGAATTATTGCATTACACGGCGATTATAGCATAGGCGACTACTCCATGTTATCTGTTGGTATTGGAATAAGTTTCAGATAAACTGAATTTTTAGTAGCTGGTGGAAATACCATTGTAAAAAACCACGTCTTCAATATTCTTCCTTTTCTTCTCTTCAATGGTTTGAAAATGGTCAGGATATCCTATTGGCAATAATACCAATGGTTTAATATTAGCTGGCAGTTGTAATGCCTCGGTTACTTTATCAGGATTAAAGTTGCATACCCAGCACGAACCAAGACCTTTAACTGTTGCCATTAGCGTGATGTGATCAATGGCTATTGCTACATCCATATCGCAATGATCTTTACTGTCTGATTGTCGTTTCCACGATTCCTGATAATCACCACAAATAACAACAACCTGTGGTACTCCTGCAAACCATTCTCTGGGATAAGCCTCTCTTAACTGTCGTAAAACTGAAGGCTCATCAACCACAATAAATCTCCATGGCTGGTTATTGCATGCCGAAGGAGCCAGTCTGCCTGCTTCAAGTATTTCCAGCATCATATGTCGTTCAATCTTCTTTTTAAGGAATGAACGTACTGATTTTCTTGTTTTAATAATATCAATGAATTCCATCTTATTTATTTGGACGTTTCTATAAAAGTAGTGAATTGTGTAATATAAGGCAAAGGTTTGATGATAAATGAAAAGGAATCAGCGATATTTCACCAATTCCTTTTACGGCATTATTTAATAAACCAAAAGCATTTAAAGATATTAAAATATTATTTTAATTAGTTCAATTATTCCAAGAAAATTACTTTTCCCTAATTTTTATCAGTAAGAAATAGTAAATGAAGTTGATTAGTTAAGGGAGCAATTAATTTAATAATGCTGCAGCATCAATTAATCTTTTCCCTCGTAAAGAGGGTGTTGTTTACCGTCTTAAAAACCATACCTGCAAGTAGACTTAGTGTAACCACAGAGTAGCGTATGAGTAGCCACGGGGTGGCGAAATAGCGGTAAAGGGCATTAGGGGAATTGCATAACTAAACAATATTGAAATACTAATCCATAATAATAATCAAAAAAGTAGTTTGCCTTTACGGGATTTTATATCTTTATGCACTTGATTTTTTGGTGGATAGGTGAGTTTAATTAGAATGTTTATTTCATAATGTCAGGAGCAGATTTTAATATTGTTAAAACAAGTCAGTTGTTAAGGGCTAAATTGTTGTGTTTTGTTTTCCTTAGTTCTGTTATGTTTTCAGGTTGTGAGGGTATTCTTAAACTTGATCTTGTTGGTGATGGGAATATTATAACAAAAAAAAGAGAGATTAAAAACATTAGTTTAGTCAAAGAAGTTGAGTTGGCCGAGAGCTTCTATCTTGAGATTTATCAGTCTGATTCAAGGGAGGTGTTTGTTGAAGCCGATTTGAATCTTATGCCGTATATTGAAACTATAGTTGAGAAGGAAAAATTGATTATCAGGCGTAAAAGCAATTTTAATCTTTCTCCCCGAAAGATTGTAAAAATTAGACTTTATATTAATGATCTTCGCGCTGTTTCTGTATCTGAAGGAGGAAGCGTTTTGTGCGACACGCTTGATTTTAGTGTTTTTGAGATCAATAATTATGAATCTTCTTCTGTTTCATCAAGATGTATAACTTCCGAACAATTTAGTTATTATTCCGAAGGTGGAGCATCTGCATCAATTCATGGGTGTTTTAATAAGCTGGATTTAAGGCAAGTGGGTTCGGGAGAGCTGGTTGTTTCAGGTGATGCTCAGAGTTTGTCGATATTACAAGAAGGATCAGGGAAAGTTGAATCTTACGATCTGAATGTAGCTGGAGCCGCCATTTCACTTTATGGATCGGGACTTATTTTTTGCAGTGCAACGGATCAGCTAAATGTTAGAATTATTGGTAAAGGACGTGTTTATTATATTGGAAGTCCAAATCTGACCTTTTCAATTGAAGGAGGAGGTCTGTTGCTAAAAGAAAGTCATTAAATACATCCACAAACAAAATCTTCGGACAAGGAGTCTAGTGCATTCTTTTCAGCTATAATTTCCTCTTTAGTTCCCTTGCATTTAGAACAAACTGCAAGATTGGTTTTTTTATTATAGAAAATTATTTCCTCATTAATAGGCTTATTACAAACGAAGCATTTCGTTAGTTTTTTCTCAGATGAATTAATTTGACTTTCCATTTTTATTTTCTTTAAAAATAGCATAATTTTTATTTAGAGTAAGGTCATTATGCGAACTTAATTATGGCTCCAAATGAATTATAGTGGAAAAATCATTGTAGTATTCATATTATTTAATTGTTCATCAGTGTTGCCTTCAGCGAAATTTCTTTCGTTATGCAACTTGATCTTAATATGACGGGGAAGATTCTAACTTGCTGGAAGATCACCTTGCCCCACTTAGGTAGGGCAAATATAAGAAATGAATTTCTCGGGCAGGCTGATGTAATGTCAAAAATAAAATAACGTTTTTTTGTTGTGTGTTTTTAGGTTTTCCCTTGGAGTAAGGGCTTACGTGAGGGGCAATCTATATTTGATATGACACTAGACTTTTTCGTTTTTTGTGTCATAACAAAAAAGTAATCCTGCTTTTTAGCGGGAGAGGACTAATTAATAGAGATTTTAATTTAATTCATCTATTATCATATTTGAACTTAATTATCTATGATTTTCTTTTTGTACATATAAAAAGACTGTTATTGCAATAAATTATCATAAATTGCTGCAATAATTTAAGTAATTGTAAGTAAAAAAAGGAAAAAATGTTATTTTTGTCAATGATTTACAAAAAGACTTTCTGTTATTAAGTTATAAAATGCTACTCTTGCGTTGATAAATTGATTAATTCGAAAGTTTTCCCCGTATTTTGATTGTAAATTTAGTTATTCGTTTATTGTATAATAGTTTGTTTATCTATTTAAATTTTTAAGAATGAAAAACCAGGTATTGCGTTACATTGATGATTTTATGGCTGGGGTAATTGCCCGAAACCCTGCCGAACCCGAATTTCACCAGGCTGTTCATGAAGTAGTAGAAAGTCTGGCCCCATTTATACTTGAGAATCCTGTTCTGCTAAAGAACAAAATTCTTGAGCGTATGACAGAACCTGAAAGGGTTATAATGTTCAGGGTTCCATGGTTAGACGATCGTGGTGAAATCCAGATTAATCGTGGATTCAGAATTCAAATGAGCAGTGCTATCGGGCCTTATAAAGGAGGAATCCGTTTCCATGCTTCAGTAAATCTTGGTATCCTTAAATTTCTTGCATACGAGCAGGTGTTGAAAAATAGTTTGACCTCTCTGCCAATGGGTGGTGGAAAAGGTGGTTCTGATTTTAATCCAAAAGGAAAATCTGACTTTGAGGTAATGAAATTCTGTCAGTCTTTCATGAATGAGTTACATCGCCACATTGGCCCAAATACTGATGTTCCGGCAGGAGATATTGGTGTTGGAGGTCGTGAAATAGGGTTCATGTATGGTCAGTATAAGAAATTACGTAATGAATTCACCGGCACCTATACCGGAAAAGGAATTGAATGGGGTGGAAGCCCACTACGTCCTGAAGCAACTGGTTATGGAACAACTTATTTTGCTGCTGAGATGCTGAAAACCCGTGGCGACAGTTTTAAAGGAAAAACCGTTACCATTAGCGGATCTGGAAATGTAGCCCAATATGCTGTTCAAAAAGTAACGCAGATGGGTGGTAAAGTGGTTACCCTCTCGGATTCAAACGGAACCATTTATGATAAAGATGGTATTAGCGCAGAGAAACTTGAGTATGTAATGATGCTGAAAAATGTTATCCGCGGTCGTATCAAGGAATATACTGAAAAATATCCTGGAGCCGAATACTGGCCCAGTGAGCGCCCATGGAAAGTTAAGTGCGATATAGCTCTTCCTTGTGCAACTCAAAATGAGCTTAACGGAAATGATGCAGAGCTTTTGGTTAATAATGGTTGTTTCTGTGTTGCCGAAGGAGCTAATATGCCTTCAACTCCTGAGGCTGTAAAAGTGTTTCATGATAATAAGATTCTTTATGGTCCTGGTAAAGCTGCTAATGCCGGTGGGGTTGCAGTTTCAGGACTTGAAATGAGTCAAAACTCTATGCGTTTGTCATGGACCAAAGATGAAGTTGACGAGCGTTTGCAGACTATTATGAAAAATATCCATGCAGCCTGTGTTAAAAACGGAACCGAAGAAGGTGGTTATGTGAATTACGTTAAAGGAGCAAATATAAGTGGTTTCATTAAAGTAGCCAATGCTATGCTTGCTCAGGGTTTAGTTTAATACTACATGTAAAGATTATGGACCCGGAAAACTTTTGTTTTCCGGGTCTTTTTGTTTTCCTTACTATTAATGATAAACAAGGCGTAATTGCCTGGGTTGTTGTTATTGTATTATTTCCCGAAGTCTTGGGGTGAATGATTGCAACATCTTACTATTCAATCAAATAAATCTATTCATATAATTTTGCTCTTAGAGAAATATCAACAATCAAACACCAAATACTGATTACCAAACATTTTGTGAACGAAAAAATCGTTTATATTTGCAGCTAAAAATTTTTAATGAAGAATATAGACGAACTTCCTGGGAATATCATTTTAGGTGTTCAATTTCTTTTTGTTGCTTTTGGCGCTACGGTTTTTGTACCTTTGATGGTTGGTATTGAGCCTTCGCTGGCATTATTCTCAGCTGGAGTCGGGACCTTGATATTTCACTGGATAACAGGTGGTATGGTGCCTATATTTCTGGGTAGTAGTTTAGCTTTTATTGCGCCCATTATTGAATCTACCCGATTATTTGGTTTTGCCGGTACTTTATCTGGGATTATAGCAGTTGGTTTAGTTTACGGAATTATGTCAGCACTGGTTAAATTCAAAGGCATTGGCTTGATTGAAAAGATTTTTCCTTCGGTTGTTGTTGGTCCGGTTATTATAGTTATTGGATTATCGCTGGCTTCGGTTGGTGTTGATATGGCAAAAACTGACTGGTCGCTGGCTCTCATTGCTTTGTTGGTTGCTGTTTTCGTTGTTGTATATACCAAAGGGATGCTTAGGCTGATTCCAATATTCAGTGGTATTATTGTTGGCTATTTAGTGGCCGTTATATGGGGTAAAGTTGATTTTTCAGTAGTGGCCGATTCGGCCTGGATCTCATTACCATCATTTACAAAACCGGAATTTCATTGGGGCGCTATTCTATATATGATTCCTGTTGCAATAGCTCCTCTTATTGAACATGTTGGCGACATGTACGCTATTGGTGCTGTTGCTGAAAAGAATTTTATCCGTAAACCCGGATTACATCGAACCATGCTTGGTGATGGTATAGCTACCTCAGTTGCCGGATTTTTAGGGAGTGTTCCAAATACCACTTATTCAGAAGTTACAGGAGCAATTACGCTTACCAAAGTAACTAATCCTTTAGTACTACGTATTTCAGCCATTTCAGCCATTCTATTTTCTTTAGTTGGAAAAATCAGTGCAATTCTTAAATCTGTACCTAAAGGGGTTTTAGGCGGTATTATGCTATTGCTTTTTGGTATGATAGCCAGCGTAGGTATCAAAACATTGATGGATTCAGCTGTTGATCTTAATAAAACGCGCAATCAGGTTATTGTTTCCATTGTCCTAACCACCGGTATTGGGGGAGCAATGATACAATTTGGAAATTTTTCACTTGGTGGTATTGGTTTATCTGCCATTGTGGGTGTTGTTCTGAATCTTATCCTTCCAAATAGTTCAAAACAGGTTAGTTTCGACAAATAATTGGCATCTTTTATTTTTCGTTTATACGTGATTCAATTTAATAGAATTACTCAATTATGGTTGTAGCAGAAGAAAAATTCCCCACACTGGGGATTCAAGGAGTTGATGAATTAGTAACTTTTTACCAGGAATACGACCGGGAAATATCTGAATTACGTAGTAAAAATGGCTTCTATTGTTTGCCTGGTTGTGGAGCTTGTTGTTATGTTCCTTCTTCAAAAATTGAAGTTGTTGTATTTGAGATGATTCCTTTAGCCATAAAATTCGTAATGCAAGGAAAAGGGGAGGAGCTTATTCAGCAGCTTGAAAACGAAGATGTTGCGCAGATTCCTTGCGTTATGTATTGTAAAAATTCGGATGACGGACGGTTAGGGTATTGTTCTGAGTATTCTTTACGCCCATTGATTTGTCGGCTTTTTGGTGGTGGTTCACGGATTAAAAGGAATGACACACGTGAGTTGTACTTATGCAAACTACTTAAAGAGGAGTACCGGATTAATCAGGATTTGCTGGATAAATTAAGTTATGAATTTCCAGTAAGTTCCGATGTTTCTACATATGTCAGAGGATTGAATCTTTCGATGGATCAGGAGTTTTTACCTATTAACGTGGCGTTAAAAAAAGCTTTGGAGTATGTGATGTTTCGTATTCAGTGGTTAAATCCCGAACCTCCGGTACTCACACCTCATAATGGAATGGATCATGCAGCATAAATTGAAATTTAGTTTGTTTATGCTGAGGCCGATTGGTTAATGCTGCTCGCTATATTTAGAAACAGACTCAAAAACATTCTTTTTTGTCTTCAAAAAAAAGTGAATGTTTTGATGGACCAAAAGTTTTGGACAGGATGAATCGGTTAAAGTTGGATTAGTCTGTAGTTGTAAATTTTGGATGAGACAAAAACAATAATTCTAGTTTAATGTTGTTGAGTTAAAGTCGCAAAAATTTATGCTTCGTTGCTCACCCCTCGTTCCACAGAAGGATGACCTTACAGCATTCAAAATTCAACAGCATTTTTTTAACATAGATTCTCTAGTAGTTTCCGTTTTAGGGGCTAGGAGGTAAATCTGAAATTAAAACTTAACAAGAATTTTTAAGCGTTCAGTTCATCCTTCGTTCCTATATAGGTAATGACGCGCATGCTGTTTCTTTTAAGGTAACTAATAGTGTGCTTAGGTAAATTGCTTAATTATGCGACATTGAATCCTAATTACGCAGTGTTATCTGTTTCTTTGTATGTGTTTTCTGGTTATTTGCATTCCCGGTGGTTAAAATTTATTTCAGCTTTAATCCTTGATTGGGGTTGTTTTTTATATCTTTAACAGAAGTCTTCATAATAACTGATGATAAACAATCTGATATCTGGCGCTAAATTGGAATCCCTCTTCTCAACCGAAGAGTTATGGCTGGTTAATGTTCTTTTTCGGGATAAGCCAATTGAGCTTAAGTCTTTTAGTGATGAAGAGAGTGCTTATTTGTGCAGCTTTGTAATTCGAAATGGATTATCTTCCCTTCTGTACCGAAGTAACTATGTTAATTGTCTTCCTGCACGATTTAAACTGGAATTAAGAAAAGAATACCTGTTTAATCTGGGACGAAATACGGCTTTTCAATTAGTTGCTGATGAAATGGTAAATACCTTGCACAACTATGGTGTAAATGCTATTTTGCTAAAAGGCAGTTTTTTAGCTCCGTTTGTTTATTCAGATGTGGCTTTTCGTCCAATGGGCGATATAGACATTCTGGTGCCGGCTGAGAAGGCTCTTTCAACCTGGCAGTTATTAAATCCGAAGGATGCGTCCAAAACTATTGATGATGACGAAACCGGGCATCACCTACCCTCATTTATCTTAAGAGGTTGTCTTATTGAGATTCATCGTTATCTATTTCCTGATAATGCTAAATTTACTTTGCCTATTAGTGAAATATGGGCTCAATCGGAACCAATTGAAGGTAAAAAATCGCGGACCATTCATCCTGTTCACCAAATTATCTACCTCTCTATTCATATCTATTATAATTATCGCCGTGGAGGTTTAAGGCTTGGCTGGTTTTATGATATAAAAGTATTACTGGATTATTATGGTGATAGAATTTCTTTAAAAGAGGTGGAAGAGTTAGCTCAGAAATGGAAGGTGATGGAGCCTGTTAAAATAGTCTTAACCTTTTTTTCCGTTTTGTTACCCGGAAATAAGTTATTTATCCCCAGCCCGAAAACTTTGGAACGAAGTTTAGAGGAAATGATTCTGATGTTTCAGTATTCGGATAAACAAAAACTTGAATATAGTTATGGGATTGCATGGGAGCGTCTGTGGCATACAAAAGGTTTTATTAATAAGATTAGATTTCTTTGGAATATCCTGATTATTCAAAAAAATGGACGCAAGACTTTGTCTTTATATCGGTTATGGCATTTGGTGAAAAATACTTTCAGATTTTTAAAGCGAAAGATGTTATGGTGAAAGGTAGAAGACAAAGGAAAGGATAAAGACTAATGGAGAAGGCAATGCTAAGGTATGTTATTATGCCTCAAGATATAGATGGCAATGGTTGATAGTAGTGTAATTACGATGCATTGGAAAACATAAAAATGGTGAATTTAATAGAGTGAAATGTTGGAGGATGTAAAACTGATGGATAGCAAAAAGATTTTGATTTTTATTGATTGGTTTTTGCCTGGTTTTAAGGCTGGTGGCCCGGTGCGTTCTATAGCCAATATGGTTGACCACTTGAGTAACGATTTTTGTTTTTATATAATCACCCGTAATACTGAATATTTGGAGGATGTTCCTTACAATATGGTAGTAAGCGATCAGTGGAACGACTTTTCGTCTGGGGTAAAAGTCTTTTATTGCAACAAGCGTAATGCATCATTAAGAACCTGGCGCAAGCTTATTAACGAGGTTCAACCTGACACCATTTATATTAATGGTGTGTATTCGTTAAAGTTTTCATTGATGTCTTTATTAGCTGCAAAACTGCAAAAGGCACCTGGAATTATTGTTGCACCACGAGGAATGCTGGCATCAAGTGCCATTAATGTTAAACGGTTCAGAAAAAAAACTTTTTTGTCAATAGCGCGCCTCTTCGGGTTATTCAAAAATGTGTTGTGGCATGTTACTAATAAAAAAGAGGAACAGGAAGTTGTACAGACGCTAAATCGTAAGGGTTTGTGTATTGTAGCACCTAATCTTCCTAAAAAGGAATTCGCTCCATTACAAATTATTTCTAAAGAACCCGGAATGGTTCGTTTGTGTTCTCTGGCCAGAGTTTCGCCTGAAAAAAACACCTTGTTTGCCATTCAATGTTTATTGGAAATTAAGACAAATATTAGGATTGTTTTTGATTTATATGGACAGATATATAATACTGAGTATTGGAAGCAATGTGAAGCTGCTATATTAAAATTACCGGCCAATGTAAAAATTAATTATATGGGGGTTGTTGCTCCTGAAAGAATCATTGACACAATAAGTCGATACCACGCACTTTTTCTTCCCAGTGCCGGAGAGAACTTTGGTCATGTGATTCTGGAAAGCTTTATGTCAGGTCGATTGGTTATTATCAGCGATCAAACACCCTGGCATCAACTAAAGGAAAGAAATGCAGGCTGGGATTTACCCCTCTGTGATAAAGATGAATTTACCAGGGTTATAGAACAGTTGGCCGCAATGAATCAGATTGATTATGATCATCTTTGTAAAGGAGCCTATGATATAGCATTAGAAGTGGTTAATGATAAAGTGGTATTGGAGGCTTATTTGAAAATGTTTGGCAAGGACAATAACGAATAATTAGGCGCTAAAAGTACAAAGGATAAGGAAAAGATAACACCGTCTTTTACATCTCAACTTTGGTTTTTAGCCTTGTTTTTATGATGTTTTCTTGAAATCACTCTGAATCTTGATAAAAGGAGTGAGCTCACTGTTATCAGTCCTATGAGGTAACCTATCCATATGCCAGCTACGCCAACCTTAAAAACAAAAGCCACTAAATAGCTAACCGGTAAGGCAACTATAAAGTAGGAGATGAATACAATGAGCATGGGTACCCGAACATCTTCAAATCCTCGTAATCCGCCAAGCATTACCACCTGAAGGCCATCAAACAATTGAAACATTCCACCAATAAACATTAGCATGCCGGCTATGGCAATAACTTCGGGATCGGGAACAAACAAACCGGGAATTTTAAATCTGAACAGGCAAAAAATGGTTACGCTAGCTGTCATGAAAAACAAAACCTGGTGTAGTGAAGCAAAGGCAGAGTTTCTGGCTTGGGAAGGATTATTCTGGCCTCTGAAATGACTTACTTTTATGGTAGCAGCTGCAGCAAAACCGGACGAAACCATATAGGTGAAACTGACCAGACTCAGGACTATTTGATGGGCTGCCAATGCCTTGGTTCCAAACCAACCCATCATTATTGACCCTAAACTGAATGCGAGCACTTCAAGCACGTATTGACCTGCAATAGGGAATCCAAGCTTTATCATTTTTTTAGCTGACTTAATTTTAAATTGAATATTTCTCCAGTTTTGGCGATCGGGAATAAAGAACCTCAACCTAAAAAAAAGCCATATAAATGTCAAGGGCATAATTATTCTTGCCACCAGAGTGGCATATCCGGCTCCTATCAAACCCATCATGGGGAATCCCAGCTTTCCGTATATTAAAAGGTAGTTTAAAACAATGTTGATAATATTAGCCGAAATGGTAATGGTCATGGCTATTCGTGTATTGCCCAAACCTTCGGCATATTGTTTGAAAATATTGAATATCTGAACAGGTATAATCGACAAAACCAGAATAAGGTAATAGGGAATAGCCATTTCAACCACGTCAACCGGTTGTCCCAAGTGTGGAAGTGTCCACACTACCGCTGCCATAACAATGGCTTGAGTAATGGCTAGTATAGGAAAAACAACAAATCCTTGTTTTAACCACTTTACAGTAACAGAACGGTTACCACTTCCAAATTCTTTGCCTGCCAGTGGGGTGATCCCGGTCACCAACCCAAGACCAAAAACATAACCAACAATAAAAATAGTGTTGGCCAGTGAGGCTGCTGCCAGTTGAGACGCTCCCAGACGCCCCACCATTAGTGTATCGGCAAGAACCACAACCATCTGCCCGGCTTGAGATAATACAACCGGAAAAGCTAGTTTAAAGTTGGGTCTGTAATGGGGTAAATACTTCTCCAGCCTAGGTTGAATTTTATTTGTTATATCAAACATGAAAATTAGTTTCAGTTAAATGGTCTTTTTGTACCTGTTTGCAAAGAAATAGTTTTTACGGGAACAAAAAAAGAAAAAAACACTTACTGTAAGTTCTTACTTCTTCTTTGATTTTTCCAATGTAACCTAAAACATTTATCTTATCTTAGTCAAAGTTAAATCATGTTTGCCGGATTTTTAATGAGTTTAATTTATGAAGATGCAGGTAACATTTTTCTTCAGGAAACCTCAGCCGCAATATCATAGTATCGAGAGGGTTTTTAATTTAATAATTGAAAATCTTCCTGATTCTGTCGACTCTAAAATATATAAACTTAAATCGGGTGAAAAGGGTATTGTTTCGCGGCTTAAGGCATTGGTTGAAACAAATAAAAATAAGGGGGCAATTAATCATATCACAGGTGATATAAGTTACGTGGCCTTGGCGCTACCCCGTAAAGGACTGGTTCTGACTTTTCACGATCTGGAATCACTTCTTCGTGATGATGGTCTTAAAAGTAAGTTCTTAAAGTGGATATGGGTAAAGCTACCGGCCCAAAGGGCAACAGCTGTTACGGTAATATCTGAACATACAAAAAAGCAGGTGATGGAATGGTCGGGTATTAACGAAAATAAAATTCATGTTATTACTAATCCTTTGCCTAAAGGCTTTTTATATACTCCTAAATCAGGGATGCCGGATGTACCTTTGTTTTTGGTTATTGGGACTAAACACAATAAAAACCTGGAAGGTATTATTGATGCGGTAGTTGGGCTGAAGTGTAAGTTGTTGATTGCCGGGCGTTTGTCGGAGTCGCAAAGGGATTTGTTGGGTCGAAAGGGTATTGATTTTGAGAACCTGGTTGGTGCTACGGATGAGCAGATTATTGATGCTTATAAAAGAAGCGATTTGCTTTGTTTTCCTAGCTTTTTTGAAGGATTTGGAATGCCTATTATTGAAGCTCAGGCCATAGGACGACCGGTTATCACGAGCTGTTTTGGGGCAATGATGGAAGTGGCTGGTGAAGGGGCTTTTTTAATTGATCCATACAATCCGCAAGATATTCGCAGAGGAATCCTAAAGGTGCTGGAAGACGGAGATCTTCGTACCTTGTTGGTGAAAAAAGGGCTGGAGAATGCATCAAGGTTTGACGCTGAATCTTTGACCGCGAAATATGTCGAGGTTTATGAAAATAGCTTAGCTAAGTAGAACTAAGTATGAGTAGTTACGGCTCTTTCGCCGCTCCGCGGCTAAGGTGGATTGGTGTTCTTGTTTGAGTGTTACCGCTCTTTCACCGCTCCGCGGCTAATATGAATTAGATGCTGATGTGTCGGTGCTCCACCAGGTGCTGTGGTTACCACTCTTTCACCGCTCTGCGGCTTAGGTGGATGATTAGTTCTGGTGTTTGTGGTTACCGCTCTTTCGCCGCTCCGCGGCTAGTATGGTTTGGATGCTGATGTGTCGGTGCTCCACCAGGTGCTGTGGTTACCACTCTTTCACCGCTCTGCGGCTTAGGTGGATGATTAGTTCTGGTGTTTGTGGTTACCGCTCTTTCGCCGCTCCGCGGCTAGTATGGTTTGGATGCTGATGTGTCGGTGCTCCACCAGGTGCTGTGGTTACCACTCTGTCACCGCTCCGCGGCTTGTGTGGATTGGTGTTCTTGTTTGAGTGTTACCGCTCTTTCGCCGCTCCGCAGCTTGTATAAGTATAGCCGCTGAGCGGTGAAAGAACGCTATAAGTACACGAAATATGTTCAATGAATTATTCCTAAGAGAGCCGCAGAGCTGTAACGGAGTGGTTTTAGTGCAAGAAACATGTTCGATGGATTATTTCTAAGAAAGCCGCAGAGCGGCCAAAGAGCGGTAAAACAAAGAATAAGTACAATAAATAAATTCTCAAAAAGCCACGGAGTGGCGAAAGACTCAATCATTAAATCAAAATTTATGAAACCAAATGCCTACACTCAATTCAATATTCATCTGGTATTTGTAGTTTCTTCACGTGAAAATGTTTTATTACCATTTTTTGAGGAAAGACTCTATGAATACTTTGGCGGTATTTTAAAAACGAAAGGACATTACCCATTATCTGTTAATGGATATTTTGATCATGTTCATCTCTTCTTTGAATTGAATCCTAAGGAGAGTATATCAGACCTTGTTAGGGATCTTAAATCCAACTCATCTAAGTGGATAAATGATAATTGTTTTCTACCGGGAACGTTTATGTGGCAACCGGGATATGGAGGGTTTTCATATTCCAGATCGCAGAGAAGTGATGTTATTAGGTATATAGATAATCAACATGAACACCACAAGAGGGAGTCTTTTCGGGATGAATATTTTGGACTGCTGAAACTTTTCGAAATAGAGTTTAAAGAGGAGTATTTATTTGAGTTTTTCGAGTAGGGGGTGTTACCACTCTGTCGCCGCTCCGCGGCTAATATGGATTGAGTGCTGATGTGTAGGTGTTCTACTAGATACTGTGGTTATCACTCTGTCACCGCTCTGCGGCTTGGTGAGTGTGGGAGTGTGCTATCCCTCTTTTACCGTTACCGCTCTTTCGCCGCTCCGCGGCTAGTATGGATTAGATGCTGATGTGTAGGTGCTCTACTGGGTGCTGTGGTTACCACTCTGTCGCCGCTCCGCGGCTTAGGTGGATGGTTAGCTCTGGTGTTTGTGTGTTACCGTTCTGTCACCGCTCCGCGGCTTGTGAGGATGGGAGGTGCTACCATTGTGTTACCGCTCTTTCACCGCTCCGCGGCTTAGGTGGATGATTAGCGGTGGTGTTTGTGTGTTACCGCTCTTTTGCAGTTCCGTGGCTTGTATTAGTATTGCGGCAGTGCTGCAAAAGAGTGGTAGTAGTACAAAGAAAAAGATTCATGGATTAATCCTAAAAATACCGCAGAGCGGTGAAGCTGATGTATCCTAAATGCTGAAACTGTTTATGCTATTAATGATCTGCTCTTGCTCTTCTAAATCGTAATACAAAGGTAATCTTACCAAACAATCAGAATAATGATCGGTTAATGGTAAATCCGGGCCATCATACTTGCTGGCATAGTAAGGACTTTTGTGCAGACTCAGATAATGGAATACGCTATGAATGTTGTTTTTGCGTAGATGGGCGATTAGCTGGGTACGAAAATCAGCTGAGGGACAAACCAAATAGTACATGTGTCCGTTAACGGTGGCATAGTTTGGCACAAATGGCAATTGAACCTTGTTCGTTTTTGCCCAATTCTGCAATTGTTTGTGGTAAGTATGCCAAATCTCTTTTCTGCGGGTTTGAATCTTTTGCAATTCCTCCAGTTGGGCCCATAAAAAGGCAGCAGTTACTTCGCTTGGCAAAAAACTACTTCCCGTATCTACCCAGCCGTACTTGTTTACTTCACCCCGAAAAAACTCTGCCCTGTTGGTACCTTTCTCCCAAAGTATTTCGGCACGTTTCAGAAAACGGTCGTCGTTGATGGTCAGTAAGCCCCCTTCTCCGCATTGTATGTTTTTAGTTTCATGAAATGAGAAACAGCCCAGGTGCCCAATGGAACCTAGAGCTTTGGGATTAATTTGCGGGTCATTTAAGGGTTTCCCCCCCTGGCCCCCCTGAAGGGGGGAGTTGGAGTAGTAGCTATCAATTGCCTGGGCCGCATCTTCCACTACAAATATGTTGTGCTTATTGGCAATGGCCATTATCTTTTCCATATCGCATGCCACTCCGGCATAATGAACCGGAACAATGGCTTTGGTTTTAGAGTTTATGAGGGCTTCAATTTGATCTTCATCCATCCCTGGATGATCAGACCGACTATCCACAAAGCGTAAAATGGCGCCTTGACGCACGAATGCCAATGCTGTACTTACAAAGGTATAGGAGGGAAGGATTACTTCATCACCCGGCTGTATATCCAGCAATAGGGCAGCCATTTCCAGAGCATCCGTGCAACTGGTGGTGAGCAGAGCTTTTTTGAAGCTCCATCGCTCTTCGAAATAATTCTGACAAAGCTTGGTGTACTTGCCGTTACCGCTGATGTGGCCGGTGGCTACTGCGCCATAAATATGGTGTACTTCTTTGCCGGTGATGTGGGGTTTGTTGAAGGGGATCATATGTGTTTACTTTCTTAATTACTATTTTCCGAACGAAGCTATCGAAATCAATTATCATTTTTACTTTCGCTCATGCTGAATAGATCACTAGTTTACGTAGCTAAGATACAGGTTTGGTCAAATTCTGTTGTCCATCCTGTTTGTTATTCTTTTCTCGGTTACTAATGTTTAGTTATCAAAATTAGAAAATTCATTTTGAGTTATGCTTTAATTACTCTCAACAAAGAAAGAAAGCCTATATAATGTATCAGTTTCATTAACTGGTAATACTTCGGAATGCCACTTTACATTTTCAAAATTTTCTTTGTAAAAAGAGATAATCTTCTCGTGGTGTTTATAATTTTTGTACAATGTATTATTTCTAAAGTACCAAACAACTTCTTTATTATAAATTGAATATAATCCAGAGATTTCATTTTCAGCATACCTGTTCAGTTTTTCCTTGTTTAAAGGATTACCTGCAAACCAGCCTAATGTATATACCTTCTCTCTCGAAAATGGTAAATCAAATAAATTATAATTAGTTAAATTACACCAGCTTACATATAATTGGTCTGGCTGTTTTTCAAGAAATTCATAAACATCATTATCTCTTTCTATTAATCTGTAATCTTTAATGAAGTTTTGAGAATAGGAGTACTTCACAATTGTTATAATTGCCATTAAACTAATAAGTATATATGAGAGTTTTGTAAATTTTGTTACTCTAATTTTAATTTTACCATCATTATTGTTTGTAGCTGAATTATAAGTAAATATGACAAATAATGACCAGACTAAAAGTATAGACCAAACTAAATGCTCCTTTAGGCTTCCATTAATTAAAAAAATGATTGAAGAGGTTATTACTAACAAATAAGCAGAGTAAAAGAAAATTTGAAGTAAAGGTTTAAATCTACGTTTGCAAATTGTAAGAAAAATAAAGAATACTGGTATTGAGTAATAAAGGAGGTGCTTTTTTGAATGAAATAGAAATGTGATAATTGTTGCTTTAATCCCAATAAGGATTTTATTAATATTTACATTTAAAATGTTATTATGGTTTCGAGCATTTAGAATATATTCGATATTATTAATAGTAAACTTTGAATGGCCTAAATCTAACATAAAATTAGTAGCTAAATAATAGTCGGCATAATTCCAATTTAACTCGTCTAAGGCTTGTTTGTTTTTTTCATAACTTTGGGTTGGGTTATCAACCTCAGTGATTTTTGACCTTAATGAGTTAAAATACATGTATTCTTTATATTCTGCATTGTTATTATAAACAGAATGGTTAATAAAAATAATTAGCAAAGTGATAACAGTTGCTCCAATTAGAAGAATTGGTTTAATGTAATCTTTTTTTACCAGATGAAATAAAAAAAACGGTATGCAAAGTAATAAATAAAGATAAAAGACATTGACCCTTATGGCAGCTCCAAGCATTATTAGTAAAAAAGCTTTTATAATGGTTTTATAATCATAGTTATTTACTGATAAAAGCAGCGAAAAGCCACCTGCTAAAGCGATGGCTGCTATTTTGGTAAATTGAATGTTAACTAACGATGGTATTAATATTGCAAGTATAGCTATATGGACGGTAATGCTTAAATATTTACAGTTTTTACATGTTTTTTGAAAGGCTAATTGGAGAGCATAATATCCACCTGTAAATGCCAAAATTAAATAATATGTATACCAGTTTACTGACGGGATAATTTGATACAGAAATTTTAGTATATAACCAATTAGTACGTTTGTGAAAACTAAAAATTCAGACGGTTTCCCTGAAATAGCTCCGGAAGCAATGCTATTCATAGCAACATCATCATTGGTTTGAAACGATAATGGAACAAATAGAATAACCAGTAATACTTCTAAAATACAGAAGGAAAATAATACTGTATTTGAATGTTTTCCCGATAATAAATTATCCAAATAGGTAATTTTTTTTAATACTATCCACATATAATGTGTTTTTTATGTTTTGCATTAAGGTTTTAGAAACCCAATACCTGATTGACAACAATTAGATGAATTCTGTCCTCGTGTTGTTTCACTTGTCCCCTTACAATAACTGTATTTAGGCAAGCACTTTCAGGATGACTACATTTAATACATTTTCCTAATTTTAAACATGGGACTTCCTGAAAGTTACACCAATGTTTTAAATTATGACGAATATATGTCAAAGGGGCAGTATAATTGTGGATCCGATCAAGTGCAGAATCAATATCCTTGACTATTTTATTTCTGCCTACAATACATAGAACATGCCGAGGCCCAAAAATCATTCCTGAAACTCTGTTTCCAATACCATCAATCGAAACAATTTCACCATTCATTGTTATTGCATTTGCACTAATAATTAATAAATCACTTGTAAGGGAAGCTCTTAACCCTTGCATCCATTTATCACTTTTTTCTTTCCATTCATCATAAGGAAGATTCATTTTACCGGGCGGCTCTTCTCCATAAACAGCATATTGGCCGGTACGCGATCGCTCCAAGGGTTGATTTATATGATAGCCTTTCTCTTTTGTGTATTTACTTTTAATCCAATCAAAGATTCCTAATTGATATAGTGAAACACCATCGCTAAAGGCAATGTCCTTAATATAATCTCTTTCTTTAATAAAGTTTGAGATTAATTGATTCACTTCTTCGCCGTTTTGAAGTAATTGAAGTGATATTCTTCTTGACTCAAATTTCTGTTTAAGAGCACGACCTTGAATCTCGAAAAAAGCTTTGTGTTCGTTACTAAAGTCTAGTTCATCTACATATTCCATTTTATGGTCAAATTTTGCATTAATAATGTATGAACACAGTTATTCCATTTTCTTAATTTTTCATCCTGAAAAATTTTGCAGGACTTCCAACCCAAATTTCATTTTTGCTTATGTCTTTTGTAAGGACCGATCCCATTCCTAGGGTTGCATTTTTTCCAATGGTAAGATTTTCCTTAATGGATGCGTTAAGTCCAATATGAACACCATCCTGAATGTTCAAATATGCTCCAACACAACTTTGAGCGGCAAAGTGACAATGATTTCCTATTATATTATTGTGGCCAATTGTAGCACTGACCATGACAATACAACATTTTCCAAAAATAGTTCCAGAGGATATTGCAACAAGAGGCATAATCACTGTCCCGGGGCCAAGTTTTACATTTGGGGCAACATAAGCTGATGGATGTACAAAAATAGCCAGGTTTTCATCTGGTATGTTGAGGGATTCAAACATCTCTATTCTTTCTTGTTGGCCATCAATACGATATATAGTGTTGATAAAATAATATCCTTCCTCGATAAATTTTTTCACTTCAGATGTTTTGCCTAATACTGGAAATCCCTCAATTTTAGATCCAATATCTTCTCGGTCATTTAAATACCCTGAGAAAACCCATTTCTTGTCACCTCTATTATTTGCATCAACATATCGACCTAAACTATTGACATTTCGAGTAT
>CAZSQG010000030.1:0-6661 GCA_964608615.1 uncultured Marinilabiliaceae bacterium | reverse complement strand
CATCAATTATTGCATTGGCAATAACACTTCCATTTCCAAGTCCACCAAGTATGATAATTTTTTTACTATTCTCCATGCGTTTTTGTTTTTGAATCAAGTTTCTTGCTTATTATGTATTTAGGACGATTCTTCGATTCTATGTAAATTCTTCCTAAATATTCTCCGATAATTCCAAGGAAGAAGAAATTCATGCCAAATAGAAATGAAAGAATGACCAAGGTTGATGTCCAACCGGGTGCAACATTATCAAAAAGCAATCTTCTAATAATCAAGTAAACACCAAAACCCATGCTGAGAAATCCAACAATCATCCCTAAAATGCTAGCAAGCCTAATGGGGAAAAGAGAGTATGAAAATATCCGATCAGCAGTTAATTTTAGCATCTTATGAAGATTATATCCACTAGTTCCTGCAAAACGGGAATCACGATTTAATTCAACAATTGCATAGTCAATGCCGGCCCAGTAAATCAGACTTATAATTGTGCCAGTGTTTTCTTGTACTTTTAAAAGTTGTTCGACCGCAGAGCGCTTTATAACCCTAAAAATGCCTAAGCCTGGTTCATATTTTAATTTTGTAGTTTTGGCAGAAAAATTATGAAATAGTTTACTGAAAAACCTCTTCTTAAAGGATTCTTTCCTTGTTATCCATTTTGCAATGGCCATATCTTTATTTTCTTGTTTCATGGCATTTAACAAAAGAGGAATGTCTTCCGGTTTATCTTGTAAATCGGAATCCATAATAATAACTATATCCCCAATTGCATTATCCAGTCCGGCAGCTATGGCATTTTGTTGACCAAAATTACGAGCTAATTTAATGGCTGTTATTTCCGATATAACCTCCTTTAAATCAATTACTGTTTGCCAGGTTTGATCTTTACTTCCATCGTCAATGAACAATATTTCAAAGTCTTTGGATAATTGCCTCATTACTGGAATAAGGCGATCACAGAGAGGCTTGATGACTTGAGCATCATTAAACAGGGGAATAATGACTGAATATGTAAACATTATGCAATTAATTATTTTGTAAGATTATTATTTCAAACTATAGGGTAATTTGTTGTAATTATTTATAACCTTACTAGACTTCTTAACAACTAGTAATGGCCTTCCATAAGCAATGCCACTTATATCGTATATCAAGAGCTTTCAATTATTTCGTTGTTTTCTTATTAACCCAATATAACCGACATTACGAACTATAAATATCAATCCTATTACCCCGCTAAAAATCATTGTAAAATAAGTTCCAATTGAAATCATGGCAGCTTCTTCAGCAGAGACTGCAATAAAACTAAGCAAATATGTAAAGGAAATCTCTCTGAGACCAAGTCCTCCGAAACTAATTGGTAACATTGTAAAGACCCAAACCATTGGAACAATTGTCATATAGTGATAAAAGTTACCGTTAGCTTGAATGGTTTTAGAAATGTAAAAGCTAATAAATACTCCAATTAGTTGAAAAATAAGTGAAAGAAAAAGGCAGTTCAAGATGATTTTAGGTTGATCCTTTAACACAGACACGAAGGTTCCAAATTTTGCAAAAAGGCTGTTGTTTGACTTCCTTTTGACAAAAAACAATAGGACAAAAAAAAGCGAAAAACCAATAAATGATACTATAATAAGTCCCGACCAATTTGCAGGTAGAATCCATAGGAAAACACTGATAGCGGCAATCAATAAAAGAGCGTAGAATCCAATAGTTCTTTCTGTTGCAATTAATAGAAATGAATTTGTTTTTGATACACCTTCTTTATTTAGGAGGATTGCTCTAATGGCATCTCCTCCAAGAGATGAGGGTAAAAAATTATTGTAAAATGCCCCGATAAAATAGTGGGCAAAAATCGTTTTGATTGAAATACTCTTATTTCCATTCAGTAATATCTTAAAACGGATTGAGGCTATAATATTTCTGATAAGTACCAAAAAACTAATTACCAATAATTCCTTTATTCCAAAACTCTTAATAATTATTCCAAGTCGGGAGATATCTATTGAGTTGTAAAAGAGAATAAGAATAATGGCACCAATTGATATTTTGATGATCACCGACCATTTACTGGATAATATACTTCTTAAAGTAGAGTTTATTAGCTCGAAATAGTTTTTTAAATTTTTCACACAACAAGGTTAGGCTTTGATTGAATTAATTTATCTTTTCGAAGTATATCCTTAGCCATTCTCACCATTGGTGGACCAATAAATTGATTTCCTTTTACAGCCACTCCTTTACCTTTTGAGATTGCTTCGTTTGATAACTGTAGCATCTCATTGGCCCAAGTAATTTCTTCTTGAGAAGGGGAAAAGTATTGATGAGCTAGTTCAAGTTCTTTGGGATTTAATATAAGCATTCCTTCAAATCCCAGATTTTTTGCAGTTTTCAGGTTTACTTCAAGATCTTCAAGATCATGGACTTTAATATGAACTGTGTCAATTGGAATAACATTATTTGCCCGTGCACCCATAGCAATCATAGCCCGAGCGGTATTTATACTCTGACTTTCTGTATCATGAATTCCCTTTAAATCGGTAACAAAGTCTTCACATCCAAAAGCTACTGCTACTATTCGATTGGGGCAAGCTGTACAGATTTCCTGGATATTCATTACTGCTCCAGCAGTCTCAATTAATGCTATAATTTTATAGGTCCCAATAGGTATTCCCTTTTCATATTCAATGGTTTCAAGTAATTTGCCAAAGAAATATATATCTTCTCCTTTCTTTGATTTAGGGTACATAAACCCCGAGATTCCTTCAATAGTTAACTGGTGAACATCCTTAAGTAACTGACCACTTTCCCGGTCGTTAACACGCGGAAAAACAGGTCGATTTTTAAATCGCCCTTCCGATACATATTTGATGATATTGTTCCTGGCAATTTGTTTATTTTCGATAGGCTGAACTGAATCTTCTATGTCTAATAAAAGAACATCTGCATTTACACGAGTAGCGCTTTCCATTAATCTTTCGTTGTGAGCAGGAACAAACATTAGACTGCGCATAAGATATTGAGATGTCATTGGCATTTCTTTTTTATGAGGACTTTACGACGAAACCGGATTACATCTTCATTCTTTTGGTTATACCCAATGGTTTCAACATAGACAATTCCACGATCTTTTTTAGATTTTGATTCAGTGATACCTAATATCCTGGTTTTAGCATAAATGGTATCATTAATAAAAACAGGATTGAGATGTTCTATATTTTCATATGCCAGGTTGGCAATGGCTTTGCCACTAATATCGGGAACAGAAAATCCTACCACCAGACTAAAGATCAGTGTTCCAACAACTAATATCTGACCATGTTGCTGTTTAGAGGCATAATCAAGATTAGTGTGTACCGGATGATGGTTCATTGTTATTAATGAAAATAGGTTGTTGTCTGATTCAAATATAGTTTTTGATGTTTTATGTTGAATTATCTCACCTTGAGTAAATTCTTCTAAGTAACGACCAATAGTAAATCCTTGCATATTAATTTAATTTTTCAATCAGCTTCAGTTATAAAGATATAGATTAATTTGAAATCTTTTCATTTCCTTGGTAAAGAATATAACCGTTTCTATCACTGCTTTGAGTTAGAGGCTTGAACTCTGATGAATTGAGTTCGCTACGAACTATTGCATCACGATGTTTTTGGTTTTCAAATACTTTATTAATGTTGGGAGTAAGTTGAGAATAGAATAACACGCCGGAATGATGATTCCATTTGTTTATGGGTATTTCAAATTGGTTTAAAGCAACTTGAATTACTCCCTTCAGAAAGTCATAACCAGTAGATAGGTATACCAGATCAGAACCTATGAAATCACCTCCCATTCTGGCACCTACTTCCGTAATATATATATTTTCTCCAGCAATAATAAATTCAGAATGAGATGCCCCAAACTCAATTTTTAAAGCTGTTAGGGCTTTAATGGTTTCTTCTTTAATTTTTTTCTGTACCTGTGGTGGCAAGTTTGATGGTTGATGATGTTCTAATTCCACAAAGTGTGGGGCACCCGATGTTATTTTATCAGTTATAGCAAGTATATGATGTTTGCCATTATAGGAGATTGTTTCAACGCTTACTTCTATACCTTCGACAAATGACTCAATAATCGCAGTATTGGAAAGTGATTCACTTAAAGCAGTGATGGTGGCTGAAAGCAGTTGATTTTCGTTTTCAACTTTTGAAATTCCTTTACTTCCCGACCTGTCAACTGGTTTGATTATAACCGGATAGGTTAAGTTTGGAGACAATGTGCCTAAATCTGAAGTGCCATTAATTTTAAAGAATGCTGGACATTTTAAATTATTTTCAAACAAAACCTGTCGCATTAAAAATTTGTTAGTAGTGATAGTACTTGAGTAAATAGAGTTAGCAGTTAAGCGTAGTTTGGAAGCAACATAATTTACGGTAGGTACAGCAATATCTGTGGCAATAGTCAAAATCCCATCAATCTGTTCTTTGATACAAATTTCTAGTATTTGTTCTTTTTCTAATGTTGATATAGGATAAAACTTAGTACAGAAATCCTTTGCTATTGCTCCTTCTGGCCAGGCAAAACCTATGGTTTCAATACCTAATTCTGTTGCTTTTAGGTAAACAGGTAGTTGTAAATAACTAGCACCAATTACAGCAAGTTTTGGCATTTGTGTTCTTTGTTTTAGACTATTTTATTATTACACTACAACAATAATTCCAGCAATAATTAGTAATAAACCCATTATTTTTCCCCAGGTAAATGTTTCTCCAAAAATATAGATGCTAAGTATTAGAACCAATACAAATGATAGACTCATAAAGGGGTATGCAAAAGAAATTTCAAACTTGGTCATGGCTGCCATCCAAAAGATGCTGGCAATAAATGCTGCAGCAAATCCGCTTATTAACCAGGGATCTAAAAACAGTTTGGCCATAAAGATAAACTTGTCAGTTAGTTCTGTTGGCAGTTGGCCCTTCAGGTTCATGCGCCATTTAAGTACTAATTGCCCATAAACAGTGAAAAGAATGCAGCCGAAGATGTATAGGTAACCCATTTATTTTGTTGTTAATTAGTAGTGGAATTATCAAGAATAGACGTGATTTTTTTAAATAAAAATAAATCACAATATTATTAATAAACGTAATTTTTAAATCCTGATTTTTTTGAAACGATGGAAATAGTACAATATGGCGAACACAACTATTGATGCTTTTATCAGGTGATTTAATACTACCACCAGTTCTGTCTCGGCCTTGACTGTTTGCAGAAACAATATGGGGGACCATACCAATAAGGTAGGGAAGAAATTACTCCAATCACTAAGTTTTTTCCAGAACCAACTAATAAAAAGCCCCCAGACAAATAGAAATATAATTCCCCCAGTATATCCAAAATTAGCCCAGCCTTCGCCGGCCATACTTATACCCATTGAGGTGTTTTCTCCCAGAGGAAGTCCGGTGTATTTCTTAAAGTTTTCCTGACCTCCTGCGGTTTTTTTATTGGGAGCAATAATTCTGGGTAGGAAGGCAGCTTCCAGTGCATCTGTTATGGTACTTCCGTTTGCAAAAGGTTCCTTTTCAGGAATATGTTCCATTATTTTACTGATGATCCATCCCTGGTTTAGACGTACGTTGATTTCGTTGTCATCGGCAGGGTTGATAAATTTTCCCCCTTTCCACTCTTCTGAAGAAAGCTTGAAGAATAGACCTGCTTTTGCTAAATTCCCCGGAATATTTGGACTTAATATCCGATATTGGTGCTTTACCGATTGAATGGTAATGATTAAGAATCCACCAATAATCATTAAAACGATTTTTGACCAAAACCCGGTTTTCAATTCGTATAAAACAAAAGAGACGGTCAAAACCAACCAAAGTAGTAAATCGTGAAACATTCCACTAGCCATAGAACCTAAAACTGATAGGATCATTAACCCGGCAAAAATTAACCAGCGTCTGGGGTTTTCGGATAGTACAAGATAAAGGGCTCCTATGTATTTAACTTGTCCTAATAAAAAGAAGACAAATGATAAACTGGGAGGGAAGAATCGTCCAATAAATGGAGCCAACATTCCTAAGGCTACTAAGATATATGGTAAATTAGGATGTTTCAGAAGCAGCTCCTTAATGGATTCTTTTAGGGATGATAGGTAAACGTTACAAGAGAAAAATGTTAGTCCAATTTTAAAGGCAATAACAGCAGGAACAATAAAAGCCATATATTGATCTTCAGGTACATACATCTTGTATTTATAGTGATCAATCTCATTATGGTAGTCAATATATGGTCCTATAATCCATTGCATGGCTGTCAGTAGTACCATTAATTCGGGAATGGGGATAATCTCTCCTGTTTTCCTGGTGAAATCCCAGAAGAAATATAACGAAGCCACCAAACCAGCAGCGCTCCAAAACTGGATGGACCAGAAGAGCGAGACAATCATGGAACCGACCATTCCAAGTATAAACAAGGTGACGGATGAACCGTAGGATACGCTTTTATTAATAGCTGATGTATTCAATATTTTATGTAAATGTGACTTTGGTAAAAGTAAAAAAAGAAATTGGTATTGGTTTAAGAAGTTTAGGCTTTATCTGAGATTTAACCGCAAAGAAAAATATAACCGCAAAGGCGCAAAGGAAAATATTCGCAAAGGACGCAAAGAAAAGGTTTAACTGCAAAG
>CAZSQG010000029.1:0-38370 GCA_964608615.1 uncultured Marinilabiliaceae bacterium | reverse complement strand
TTCATTAATCAGCTCCATTTTTATTAGAGCCGAACTATAAAGATAGAAAAAACAAACAATTTGAAACAAACAAAACTCGGTTTTTTTTCTGAAAAATATTTGTTAATTGTATCTTCGCATTCATTAAATACTAAAAAGCAAAATTGTGTATAAAAATCTTGTTATTATTCCTACCTACAACGAAAAAGAGAATATTGAATTCATAATAGAATCCGTATTAAAACAACCTATTGAGAATTTACATGTTCTTATAATTGATGATAACTCACCCGATGGAACAGCCACATTAGTTAGAAAAACACAAAATGATTATCCGGGTAAACTTCATCTTGTTGAAAGGGCTGGGAAGTTAGGTCTTGGAACTGCCTATATAACCGGATTTAAATGGGCTTTGGAGCATAATTACGACTTCATTTTTGAAATGGATGCAGATTTTTCGCACAACCCCAATGATCTCGTAAAACTTTACAAAGCCTGTACCGAAGATGGTGCTCAATTAGCCATCGGTTCGAGATATAAATCAGGAGTTAATGTAGTAAACTGGCCAATGGGTCGCGTATTAATGTCGTACTTTGCATCTGTATATGTAAGGTTAATTACTCGAATGGACATAATGGATACCACTGCAGGATTTAAGTGTTACCATAAACTAGTATTAAGCACAATTGACTTTAACAGGATTAAGTTCAAGGGATATGCCTTTCAAATAGAGATGAAATTCACCACATGGAAATATGGATTTAAAATTATAGAGGTCCCTATCGTTTTTACCGATCGTAAACAAGGC
Organism: uncultured Marinilabiliaceae bacterium; assembly: GCA_964608615.1. Taxonomy (GTDB): domain Bacteria; phylum Bacteroidota; class Bacteroidia; order Bacteroidales; family Marinilabiliaceae; genus CALEUX01. The sequence continues at coordinate 37,583 of CAZSQG010000029.1, read as the reverse complement.
TCATCAAAGATGAGTGGGGGAATCTTCAATGAAGCTCTTTGGGGAGTCATAAAGATAAAATTATCGAGTTTCTTTAGAACTTACAAACTACCGCAATGAAAACAAGACTTATTAAAAACGCTATTATTATAAATGAAGGCAAGCGTTTCAAAGGCAGTATTCTTGTTAAAGGTCAATACATTGACAAGGTAATTATGGATGGCGAAAAACTACCCGACTCCGATAGTGAAACGGATGCTGAAGGCCATTACCTGATTCCCGGTGTAATAGACGATCAGGTACATTTTCGTGAACCAGGCCTTACCCATAAAGGCGATATTTCAACTGAATCAAAAGCCGCTGTGGCAGGTGGTGTTACATCTTTTATGGAGATGCCCAATACAAATCCACAAGCTACAACCATTCAAGAGCTTGAAAAGAAGTTTGTAATTGCTTCATTATGCTCTCCAGCCAACTTCTCATTCTATTTAGGAGCTACCAACGATAACCTTAATGAACTACTAATGGCAGATCCTGAAAGAATCTGTGGAGTTAAAGTTTTCATGGGCTCTTCAACTGGTAATATGTTGGTTGATAATCCAAAAACACTCAATAATATATTCAGGGAAGTAAAGCTAATAATTGCCACCCATTGCGAAGATGAAAACATTGTAAAGGCCAATCTGGATAAATACAGAACAACCTATGGCGATGACATGCCATTTCGTTATCATTCGGAGATAAGGAATGCTGAAGCTTGTTATAAATCATCAGCTATTGCTGTTGAACTGGCTTCAAAGCACAACAGTCGTTTACATATTCTTCATATTTCTACTGCAAAGGAACTTAACCTTCTTGACCGAAAAACTGCGCTTGAGAATAAAAAAATTACCGGAGAAGTTTGTGTTCATCATCTATGGTTCGATGAGAGTGATTACGAAAAATATGGCTCCCGAATAAAATGGAACCCTTCCATAAAATCCGTTTCAGACCGTGATGCCTTAAGAGATGGCTTAAAAGGGAACCTCCTTGATGTGGTAGCTACCGACCATGCTCCTCATACATTAGATGAAAAGAATCGAAAATATTTCGAAGCTCCATCGGGAGGACCATTGGTACAACATTCATTAATAGCTATGCTTGAATTGGTTGAAAAAGGGATCTTCACCCGAGAAATGGTTATTGAAAAAATGTGCCATGCACCTGCAATTCTTTTCAGAGTTAAAAACAGGGGTTTTATAAGAGAAGGTTATTTTGCTGATTTGGCCCTTGTTAAGCCATATTCGTCGTGGAAGGTTGAAGACAATAATGTTTTATATAAGTGTGGCTGGTCTCCTTTTTCAGGAACTACGTTCTCAAACCAGGTAACCCACACTTTTGTTAATGGCCATCTTGCTTATGAAAACGGTAAATTTGACCTTACCAAAAAAGGAGAGCGGTTGGAATTTTATGTTTAAAAACAATATTTATGAGACATCTAATTACATTAACCATTTTTAGTCTGTTATTAACAACTGGCTGTATAAATAAAGAAAAATCTGAAAACGACAATAAATCTTTCGCAATTTCAGGAGTATTGAGCGATGAAGCACTTCTGGCCGATACGATCACTTATCCGGTAACCATATTTAATTTCGATCCCACAGATGACTGGTCTGAACAAAGGTTGCGCAACGTGCAACGCCAAAAGCTGGTTGAAGAGGTTTTTAATGCCATTTATTCGAAAACTCTTACTGTTTATCATTATTATTCAGATGAGCCACTTTCAATTAATGACATCCGAGAATTAGAGGCTTCACCCGATTTTTCGCGCGATCGTATTGAAGAGATTCAATTTGTCGAAACCTGGCATTTTTCACCTGAGTTAAAACAATTTCAGAAGAAAGTTCACTCCATAGTACTGGCCTATGCCCTTTATAATGATGATGGTTCCAGAAGAGGGTTAAAAGCAGCCTTTAGAATTAAGCTAAATGATCTTGATTAACCCTTTTCGGGTTCAAAAAACATAAAATAATACCAAATAGCTAAACTTTTCCAGTGGTCTGCAAAGGAAGTACAGGTTTTCCTATTTCACTCAACGAAAGTCCCATTAAGAAAATAAAAAATCTTTTTTCTAATCATGAGAATCGAAAAGTGTTAGTAATTAGAAGAGAAAAGAGAATTCTTCTCGATAAACATACAACAACAAATCTCTATTAATGAAAATGGATGGTTCCAAATAAAGAAACCATCCATTACTTATATTGCACAAATCAGGAGACTATTTTAATACAAACCGTGCAACTTTACGGGTGATTTGCGAATCAATAACAACTCTATTTCCAGTCATTTCATTAATAGTTTCCTGATTATACTGATGAATAGTCAATAAATCTGAACCTTCATTATATCGTACTGAGAAGTTATTACCTAAATCTTCAATAAGCTCCATTGACTCACGTTTCCTGTCGAAACAGGCACTGAAATTCAAGGCCGAACTCTGCATCAAATTTAATCTGATCCTATATTTCTTGAAAATGGAAATAATCTCAATAAGTTTCTCTTCCATAATAAACGAAAAATCCTTTGGATTAACCGTTACAAAAAACTGATCCTTCTTAAGCACATATACTGGGATGTGATAACCACTTTCAATTCCCGAATGAATAATGGTACCCGACGATTCCGGATCAATGAATGACTTGACATACAAAGGAATTTGCTTATTCTGAAGAGGTTTTAGCGTTTTGGGATGAATTACCTGAGCACCGTAAAATGTCAATTCTATTGCTTCATTATATGATAGCTCCTCCAGCTTTTGTGCATCAGGATACCATCGTGGATCGGCATTTAAAACACCTGGAACATCCTTCCAAATAGTTACTGAGTCGACATCCATTACATGACCAATTATGGCAGCAGTATAGTCAGACCCCTCCCTCCCAAGTGTAGTGGTAAGATTACTGAGCGTTCCACCCAAAAAACCCTGGGTCAGATATATATCAGCATCTTTAAAGGTAAACGCTGCCAACATTTGATTGGTTGTAAGATTCCAATCAACATTAGCCTCCCGATATAAATCATCGGTTTTAAGAATCGTTCGAGAATCCAACCATTTACAATTCATCTTTTTGAATACCAGATAGTCACTAACAATAGCAGTTGAGAAAAACTCTCCATAAGATACAATCTGGTCGTATTCAAAATCGTAATACAACGATGGAGGTTGCTTTAATCGTTGCTCCAATAAACTTATTTGCTCATTAAACCCAGCTGAACCATATTCATGTCCAAACAGATCAATGATTATCCTCACATGAAACTTTTTGATTTCATCAAAGGCGTTCTTACATTCATCAACTTTATGATGAAAATAAGCATCTGCTAAAATTTCAAGTGCATTAGTCATTTTTCCCATGGCCGAAACCACAACAACCAATGGCTCTGAAGCCCTTCTGATAATTCGCTCAACATTGCAAATACCATCGGCATCTTTAACCGATGCTCCACCAAATTTATAAACCTTCATTGTATTTTGTTTTCTAAAATAAACCTGCCTTTTTTTCATTACAGTTGAAATTGCAAACCTTAGTCTTTCAAGTATACCATATATATAAGTGTGAAAAAATAAACGTGTTGATTATGCTTTAAGACTTCTCATAAAAAAATATTTCCAGATACAAAACGCTTTGCAAATCCAATTTCTTTAAGCTAATAACACTAATTGGATAATAAACTTAAAATTATTTATTTAGAATCGTTATTATTAAAGCTTTACCCAATTAACAGCACTTGTAAAACACTTTTTATCCGAATGGTGTAAATGTATTGAATTCTATTTTATTGTATATCCATCCACGATAGTGATTTTTCTCATTCTTACTATTGACAGCTTCCTAATGGGGCATTCCATTAAAAAATAATTAATTTTGCCAAAAAAAAATGAGCCAAGCAAGCTTGCTGGTAACAAAGTTCAGTCAACATCCGCTTATTCCTTATTTAAAAGAGTGGTATTCAAAAAATAACGGAACCTTAAATATTAAAGGTCTTTCGGGATCAGCGGTTTCACTCTTGGCAACATCCTTAAAAGATGAGTCACCACATTTTATAATAGTCTCCGAAAAAGAAGATGCCGCGTATTTATACCACGATATATCACAGCTTATAGGGGAGCAATTTGTTTTTTTTCTTCCTTCTTCCTATAAGCGATCCCCGGAATTTGGACAACCCGATAGCACCCAGGCCATTCTTCGTACTGAAGCTCTTCAAAATCTGCGCATTGCCAAACCAGGACAATTCTATATATCTTTCCCAGATGCCTTAATGGAAAAAGTTCCTGAGGTTAAAACTATAGACAGTCAAACGATTTCTATTAGGTGCAATGAAAAAACAGATCTAACCTTTATTGTTGATTTTCTTAAAGAACTTGGATTTAAAAGAGTTGATTTTGTATATGAACCCGGTCAGTTCTCGGTTAGAGGATCCATTCTGGACGTCTTCAGTTTTTCATTTGAGGAGCCATTCAGGATTGATTTTTTTGGCGATCAAATTGAAAGCATACGATCTTTTGATATAGAGACTCAGTTATCCAAAATCAGTTATGACGAGATCTCCATTATTCCGGATCTTATGTTAACAGAAGAAGAGGGGCTTATCCCTCTTCCCGATTTTATACCTCCTAATGTTCGCATATGGATGGATGCTCCAGCGGTTATTGAAGCAAGAATGGACCTCATTTTTAAAAAGATAGAATCCTCCGACTCCATTGAGGAAGATGACATAAGGATTCCCCGATGCAGTCAATTAATCAATGGGCAATTATTTTCCGATCTTATACAAAACAGACCAGTAGTGATCTGGGGCAATGCGCAAGGATGCAATATTAATGAAAACATAGAGTTCAACACCGCTCCGCAGCCCATATTTCATAAACATTTTTCCCTTTTGGAAGAAAATATTATTGAAAGACAAAATGAAGGATACTCTGTTTTTGTATTATCAGGAAGCCAACGACAACTTGAACGTTTGCGCCAGATTTTCACCGATAAAGAAAGCAATCTAAAATACGAGGAGGTTAACCACGCTCTTCATGAGGGTTTTGTAGATCACGATTTAAAATGGTGTATTTATACTGACCATCAAATATTTGACCGTTATCACAAGTTTACCTTACGTACCGATCAGGCAAAAGCTGCAAGACAATCAATTTCAATAAAAGAGTTGACGCGGTTAAATCCAGGCGACTACGTAGTACACATTGACCACGGTGTTGGCAGGTTTGGCGGATTAGTTACCACCGATGTAAACGGGAAAAAGCAGGAGGCCATTCGTTTGGTTTACCGCGATAATGACGTTCTGCTTGTAAGTATTCATTCGCTTCACCGAATAAGTAAATTCAAAGGACAAGAAGGTGAACCACCACGCATCAACAAGCTGGGCTCAGGTACGTGGCAAAAGTTGAAGGATAAAACCAAGAAAAAAGTAAAAGATATAGCCCGCGAACTGATTGGCTTATATGCTCGCCGCCGATCAGAACCAGGATTTGCTTTTTCGTCCGACTCCTTTCTGCAAAAAGAACTGGAGGCTTCATTTATGTATGAAGATACGCCAGATCAATATAAAGCAACCATTGCCGTTAAGTCAGATATGGAAGAATCGATTCCAATGGATCGCCTGGTATGCGGCGACGTGGGATTTGGGAAAACAGAAATTGCCATCAGAGCCGCCTTTAAAGCAGTAACTGACAACAAGCAGGTAGCTCTTCTGGTTCCCACCACCATTTTAGCCTTACAACACTTCCGAACATTCAACGATCGATTAAAAGACTTTCCTTGCAGGGTTGAATACGTCAGCAGATTGAGGAAGCCGGCAGAAGTAAAAAAGACACTGGAAGACCTGAAAAAAGGTAAGGTTGATATTCTTATAGGCACGCATCGTTTAGTTGGAAAAGATGTAGTTTTTAAAGATCTTGGATTATTGATAATTGATGAAGAACAAAGATTTGGAGTGTCGGTAAAAGAAAAGCTAAAGAACCTGAAGGTTAATGTAGATTCACTTACCCTCACAGCCACACCAATTCCCCGAACATTGCAATTCTCATTGATGGGAGCACGTGATTTATCAATTTTGAATACCCCTCCCCCAAACCGCCATCCAATAATTACTGAACTACACACATTTAATGAAGAAATCATTAAAGAGGCAATTCTTTATGAGGTAGAACGAAATGGACAGGTTTTTTTCATTAACAACCGTGTACATAATATCCTGGAAATTGAGGCATTAGTCAGACGAATTCTTCCATCAGTAAAAACTGTTGTTGCCCACGGACAAATGGAAGGTCAAAAGCTTGAATCCATTATGCTCAATTTTATTGAAGGTGATAATGATGTGCTTATAGCAACCACAATCATTGAATCGGGTCTTGACATTCCCAATGCCAACACAATCATTATTAACAATGCCCATCAGTTTGGATTAAGCGAGTTACACCAACTAAGAGGGCGTGTAGGGCGCTCAAACAAAAAAGCTTTTTGCTACCTTCTGGCACCTCCCATAACCACGTTAACCAGTGATGCAAGAAAAAGGCTAAAAATACTCGAAGAATTTTCGGAACTGGGAAGTGGATTCAATATTGCCATGCAGGATTTAGACATAAGAGGTGCTGGTAATATTCTGGGAGCAGAACAAAGTGGGTACATTGCCGATATTGGATATGAAACCTATCAGCGTATTCTGCAGGAAGCACTGTTGGAACTTAGAGAAGATGAATATCCTGAGCTGATCTCCAAAAAAACTCAATCAGATAGCTTACCCGCTTTTTCATATATAACCGATTGTCAGATTGAAACCGATTCAGAAGTTCGCTTTCCGGAAAGCTATGTTAATAATATTACTGAGCGAATGGATTTATACCGCGATCTTGATAATATTCCTACATATGAACAACTTGAAGAGTTTAGACGAAACCTGATAGACCGATTTGGCGAACCCCCATATCAGGCCGAGGGACTGCTTGACATTGTAAAAATCAGAATCATAGCCGGTAGTATGGGCGTTGAGAAGCTTTTTTATAAGAATAATATTATCCGTATTTATTTTATCAGCAATTCAGAATCGCCATTTTTCAAATCAGAAATATTTGGAAACATTCTAAAATGGTTGCAGGCAAATTCGAAAAAAGCTAAAATGGAAGAGAAAAAGGGGAAACTAATGCTTACCATTCCTTCAGTTCAAAATTTATCAACTGTTATGAAACTAATGGAAGAAATGAGAGATTTTAATGGTTAGGAATTACTTCAGAAACAGAAATAATTATTTGATTTGGCTTGCCATCACAAATGGCTAAAGGATATACCCGGCATTTTAGAAGCACCTCCGAAGTTTCCATATCTAAACTAAAAGGACTCCCTTCCATTTCTATAATACTCTTAGTAAATTTTTCTCTGTCTGTTTTAATTTCTGTAATGTCAAAAAACGACTTTCCCACAAAACCACCAGAAAAATTAACCAAAGACTCAAAAGCCTTATTACACATGGTCACCTCAAAATCTCCATTCAACTCAATAATCGCACCATATCCTTCCTTTAATATTTCTTTTAACACAACAACCTCATTTAATGCAAGTTTTTCAGCCGAGATGTCAGATAAAATCAGATGTAAAGCATCCCTATTATTAAACCTGATCCATGAACCATTAACCAACACGTCAATTTCTTTTCCATGTAAGCCTTTAAATGAAGCATCAAACTGCTCAATTCTTCTCCCTATCCGAGGCTTTTCCCCAAAAACACTTTCAAAATAAGGAACTGAATCAATCCCTATAAAATCAACGAAAGGCAGGCCTATTATGTCCTCAATATAATGCGAATGAAATAAATCGAGCGCCTTCATATTTAAATATTGAATTCGCTTATCAACAATAACAACCATTGGAATAGGAGCATCAGAAATGAACAACCTAAAACTCTGTTCGCGTCTTTTCTGATCAAGGTTCACTTTATTTTTGTAATAAGCCAGATCAATAGTAATTCCAAGTTCTTTTTTTTGAACTGGTTTAACCAGATACCCATACGAATTGGCAACAATTGCTCTTTCAACAATATGACTACTTGTATCACTGGAAACAAAAATAACAGGAATCTCATAATCACGCTGAAGACGCTCAGCAGTTTGTATACCATCGAGTTCGCCTTCCAAATGAATATCCATTATCACCACATCAGGACGCTCACGTTCACAAATATCCAAGGCTTCGTTTCCCGATTTGCAGCGTCCTATTAAGATATACCCCAAATCCTTAATAAAAAATGAAAAAATAGCAGCAATAAATTTATCATCTTCAACAACAAGAATCTTGAGCATTTTCCAATGGGTTTCGTAGATTAATTGAACAAAAAAAATACAAAAATTCATGAAAATCAAATAGAATTGATAAAATAGTTAAATTTGTTCATCAATAACACCAAATATTGGGTAATTTTCATGACTAACTTAGCAATTGACAGAGGTAATAGTGCTATAAAAATTGGAGTTTTTATTAATGGTAAATTAACTGCATCGTATTTATTACAAAATGATTTTAATAAAATCACCAAATTCATTGAGACACATAAAATTGATAATGTGATTATTTCATCGGTTGTTAAGGATGATGAGTTTATTGTAAGAAATTTGATTGAACCATTAGTAAAAAAAATAATAATTCTTGACCATAATACTGACTTACCTTTTACAAATCATTATAATTCACCTGAATCCCTGGGAAAAGATCGTCTGGCAGCAGTGGCAGGCGCACAAGCGATATTTCCCGGTGAAAGTGTACTAGTGATTGATGCAGGCACGGCCATTACCTACGACTTATTATTAAACGGCATCGATTATATGGGAGGCGACATTGCGCCTGGCTTAGAGATGCGACTTAAAGCACTCAACCATTTTACCAGCAAGCTACCTCTGGTTCAAAAAAATCAATATATTTCATTCCCCGGAAAAAATACTAATGAAGCCATTGCCTCTGGTTCATTTAATGGAATGATTTTTGAAATAGAAGGTTACAGAAACATTTGCATCAAAAAATATGAATCAGTAAAAACCATTATTACAGGTGGGGATACAGATTTTTTGGTCGAAAAATTAAAAAAACCCATCTTTGCAGATCACGATCTGGTGTTAAAAGGATTAAACCGAATAATGGAAAAAAATGCATAATAAATGTAAACTACTGCTTTTGTGGTTATTAATAATAACTACAAGCCCTATTTTTTCTCAAACAAGAACTTTTTCCCCTTTTTCCCGATATGGAATCGGAGAAATCAATAATAAAGGTTTCGGCCGGAATACCGGCATGGGTGGCACAGGCATCGGTTTAAGATCGCCTTATCACCTAAACAGTTTAAACCCGGCATCCTATACCTCAATGGATACTCTTTCATTTTACTTAGAATCGGGAATAAGCGGGTTTTCGCAAAGCATTGAATCAACGGGAGGTTCAACCAGTTTTTCTGAGATTGATTTTGACTATTTTGCATTTGGGTTTCCTGTAAACGCACGTATTTTTGCCTCAATTGGAATAAAGCCAGTGTCCAATGCAGGATATAGTTTTAACAATCTTACCGGAGAAGGGGCTGGTGCTTCCTTATCAAAAGCGCAGGGGGTAGGTAATATTACAAATGTATATGGTGGACTCGGAGTTAAAATAAGCCCAGCATTATCAGCGGGATTAAATATATCTTACTGGTTCGGGAATATTAACCACACCTCATTTTCGGAGTTCGTAAATGATGCCGATGCCATAAAATATGGTATCAAAAACGATGTTCACATCAACGACGTCTTTCTGGATTTTGGACTTCAATACTCCAATATTACAGGGAAAAACAACAGGTATACCATTGGTGTTACATTCAATCCAAAGACGGCCATTAAAGGCGAATCCTCCACTCTGATTGCTCAAGGATACAATTATGATGAAGACGGAAAGCTTTTTATACCTAATGATACAATTAGCTTTGAGGAATCAAAATGGAGTAACAACACTTTTGAATTACCGTTAGGATTTGGAGTAGGTGGTTCCTTTATAATTGACGATAAATTGACCCTGGCAGCTGATTATTCAACACGTCGATGGTCGGATGCTCACTTCCCTGATAACACAACACAAACTACCAATGCCAATTATTATAATTTTGGAGCCGAGTGGACTCCAAACGAACGTACTGGCACAAAGTACTTCCAAAGAGTCCGGTACAGGGCCGGATTACATTATACACAAGACTATATCAAACTCAATGGATATCAGGTTAAAGACTTTGGCATGAGTTTTGGATTAGGCTTACCATTAAAACGAAGCAAATCTTCGGTAAACTTTGTATTTGACTTCGGGTCAAAAGGGACATCAGAAACCAATCAAATAAAAGAAACATATAAAAGAGTTAGTGTTAATTTTACAATGCATGAGTATTGGTTTATTAAGCGTAAATTTGATTAATTCAATACTAACAAAAAGAGGAAATATCGGATTATCAAAATGTAGAGCGTGGATATTTCATTTAGACAAGACCTTGAGGAAAACAAACAAAAAAAATCGAGTCATGAAAGCTTTAAAACTTATTGCAATAGGAATAATAATCTCTCTTGCATCAGCTACCGCCCAAAAAGGCATTGAAACCGGAACCCAATACGGAAGTGGGGAAGATAGTATTAGGTGTATTAAGAATCTCTCACTCTATAATGAGGATTTCAAAAACAAAAACTATGATGATGCTTTTAACAGCTGGTTGATGGTAATTGACGAATGCCCTCTGGCAAACCTGAACTTATATATTGACGGGCCAACTCTTGTAAAACACAAGATGGGAAAGACCCCTGATGCTACTAAAAAAGAGGAGTATTACCAATTATTGTTACGGGTATATGATATGCGTATAAAATATTTTGGTGATAACCGTCGTAACCCTGCTGCACAAATTAAAGGGCTTAAAGCCATTGAAATGCTAAATTATAAAAGGGATGACAAGGATGTTTTAACAGAAGCTTATAAACTTCTTAAAGAATCGACAGATGGCATGGGTCGACGAACAAGGATTGATATTCTTGCTTCAATGATGCAATCATCATTTAATCTTTACAGATCATCCAATTTAGATGCAGCGGCTTTTATTAAAGATTACACTGTTATTTCTGACATTATTGATTTTCAGATAAAAGAAAAGCCAGGAAATGCAACCCTTGAACAGGTTAAAGGTAGCGTTGAGCAGCTTTTTGCAGCCAGCGGTGCTGCCGATTGTAAAACAATTGAAGAAATCTTTTCTCCTCAGCTGGAAGATAACAAATTTGATCTTGCCTGGTTAAAAAGAGTTAGCGGGCTTCTTGCAAAAAGTCAATGTGACGAGGCTGAACTACTATACAAAGCATCTGAATACCAACACAACATTGAACCCTCATCATCTTCAGCTTATGGTTTGGCTAGAATGTATCTGAAATCAGGTGATACTCAAAGAGCCATTGGCTACTATCAGGAAGCCATTGATTTGGAAGCCGATCAGGACCAAAAAGGAACCTACCTTTATCATATGGCCATGATCCATCTCTCCCAATCAAATTTTCAGGCTGCCCGAACATTAGCCATACGTGCTGCCGAAGCCAAACCAAACTGGGGTGCTCCCTATATTCTTATTGGGAAAGCTTATGCCAATTCTGCCAATAGTGTAGGGACCAACGATTTCGAGAAAAAAGCTGTTTATTGGGCTGCCGTTGATAAGTTTATGAAAGCAAAATCGGTTGATCCGTCACTAGCTGATGACGCAAATGAACAAATCAGGCTATATAAAGCGCACTTTCCTCCCAAAACTGAAATATTCTTTCAGGGGTTAACCATTGGTGGAAATTATACAGTAGGTGGATGGATTAATGAAAGAACTACCATTAGGGAGAACTAAAATTCATGGAACCTGAGATAGAAAAAAATATAAAACTTACAAACTTAACAGCAAGCAGTATTATTTTACTGCTTGCTTTTGCATTTTCATCATGTTCGCCAAATAAACCAGAAGAAATAAAAGCCCTTACTAACCGCGACGAGGTTCCCAGCCTTGAAATAAAAGATCTTACAACGGCCATAACCGATTCAGGTAAAATCAAATACCGTTTTATCACTCACGAACTGCTTCAGTTTGACCAAAAAAAAGAACCAACCATCGAATTCCCATCAGGATTACATCTATTCATTTTTGATTCCAACGAACAGGTAGAAGCCCAAATTAAATGTAATAATGCCATCTATTATCAAAACAAGGAGCTATGGGAACTTCGCCACGATGTGGAAGCAGTAAACGTTAATGAGGAGGTTATTAATACCGAACTTCTTTACTGGGATCAAAATAAACACACCATATACTCCGACCAATTTATAAAAATCACCCGGCAAAGCGAAATTATAACAGGTTATGGTTTTGAATCAGATGAACGTTTGGAAAACTACAAGATTAAAAACATTAGTGGTATCCTTGAAGTTGAAGAAAAGGCTGAATCAGAAAAGGATAATTAATTATGGAATTTGTTAACTTACAACAATAATTCCATCCCAATATTTTTGGAGAAATGAACCATCTTTCTATTATTGTAACCACTCTCATACTGTCCGCATTTTTTTCGGGTAGTGAAATGGCATTTCTGTCGACTAATAAACTCATGATTGAGTTGAACCGCAAAAAGCATCCATCAGTTTCCAAACTTACTGATGTTTTTTTTAGAAACCCCGGATTGTTCATTTCAACTATTCTTGTTGGTAACAATATTGCCCTGGTCGTTTATGGCCTATATATGGGTAAAATCATCAAACCTGAGCTAGAACTTTTTATCGTTTCTGAAACAACAATACTACTGCTTCAAACCATATTTTCAACGTTAATAATTCTTTTAACAGCCGAGTTTCTACCAAAAATACTTTTCAGAATTAATCCATCATTGGCTTTAACAATTTTAGCTGTTCCATTGACCATTTTTTACTGGATATTTTATCCGGTCTCAAAGCTCACCTTGGCATTTTCAAATTTCTTTATCCGTAAAATACTTAGAGCAACAAATCCGCCTCCAAAAAAGAATATTGTAATCGGACGTATTGATCTTGATCATTTAATTACGGAACAACAGGGAAAAGCCACCGATGAACTTCCATTACCTGAAGAAGTTAAATTTTTTAAGAATGCATTGGATTTTTCATCTATTAAAGTACGCGAATGTACGGTACCACGAACCGAACTTGAAGCCATGGAGATAGATGAGAATCTGGAAAATATACGCTCACGTTTTGTAGAAACCGGATTTTCAAAAATTCTCATCTATCGCGAAAATATTGATAATATTGTGGGATATGTTCATGTTTCACAAATGTTTAAAAATCCAAAAAAATTACGCAACATCATCAGTCCCATTTCGGTTGTACCAGAATCCATGACAGCCAACAAACTATTGGAAATTTTCACTAAAGAACACCGAAGCATTGTGCTTGTTGTTGATGAGTTTGGAGGAACCTCAGGAATAGTTACTCTTGAAGATATTTTGGAGGAAATTTTTGGTGAAATTGATGATGAGCATGATATTTCCGACCTTACTCAAAAACAGATTGACCCAAATACTTATCATTTCTCAGGTAGAATTGAAATTGATTATCTTAACGAAAAATACAATCTGCAATTACCAGTTTCGGATGATTATGAAACGCTGGCAGGCCTAGTTCTTTTCTATAACGAAGCAATACCATTGCCTGAAGAAGAGATTGAAGTTGATAAATTCAAACTTAAAATACTCGAAGCGAGCAAATCAAAAATTGAATTGATACAGATTTATGTAAATACAGATCGTTAGGTAGGTAATTCATATCATATCAACATCAGATATGTAAAATTTATACTAATTAATAAATTAGGATATACCTCACATACAAATCCATTTCCCTTTCCTTATAATAACAACTTCAGCGATTTTTTATTTAGTTAACCTTTTATCAGTTTTGACCTATTATTTTTTGTCGCTATTACCGCATTATCTCTCTTAATAACTTTTACACCTATAACTGGAGCATATATTTGTGATTCAACAATAAACAGGATCAACAACTCAGAAATTCTCTATCGGATTTTTCTTTAAAAACTTTTCTTATTCTCTAAAATTCAAAATCTCCATCACTTTGTTATAAACATACCTTGTAATTGAAGTTTAGATAATGCAATTTTTTGTATATTCGTAACCTGTTTAAAAAGCATAATTTTAATCTGATTTTCGAATGGCAACTTTAGAAAAAATAAGAAGTAAAGGAGGAGTTCTTGTAGCCGTTTTTATTGGCTTCGCACTATTTGCCTTTATCATGACTGACCTAATGAGTTCAGGTAGCTCGATGTTTTCCAAATCAAAGAATGATGTGGCAAACATTAATGGTACATCCGTTTCAATTCAGGATTTCCAGAACAAGATAAATGAAATGGAAGAGTTTAACAAACTCAACCGTAACGTTAGTACTCTGACCGAGGAAGAAGTTTATACGCTACGCGATCAAACCTGGAATCAATTGATTAATCAAACATTACTTGGTGAAAAATATGAACAATTAGGCATCTCGGTAACTTCGGATGAGCTATTGGATATGGTAGCCGGTAAAAATGTTCACCCATTCCTGCTTCAGCATCCAATGTTCGCAAATCCCCAGACCGGTGTATACGATAAGGAGCAGGCATTAAACTTTTTGAGAGCAAAAAACACAGATCCTACTCTCTCATTCTACTGGAAGGTTCTAGAAGAGCAATTGATAAATGAAAGATTGTTCAACAAATATAAAAACCTGATTAAAAAAGGAATGTTTATTCCTTCGGCATGGGTAGCAGAAGAAACTGAAGCCCGTAACCGAATGGTAGACTTTGACTTTGTAATAGCTCCCTGGCATCTTATCCCTGATAGTCTTGTAACTCTTACTGATTCAGAACTCGAAAAGTACTATAAAGAGAACGAAAAGCTCTTTAAACAAGAAGAAACACGAGATTTTGAATATATAACTTTCGATATTGAACCCACCGAAGCCGATAAACAAGCTACTCTGGATGCCATAGAGAAAATGAAGCCAGACTTTTCAAATCCTGAAATTGATGCTGCTCAATTTGCTAATCTAAATTCTGATGAAGTTTATAGTGGTATTAACCATAAAGCTTCTGAATTTAAATATGAAATTGAAAGCTTTCTTTCTTCAGCTTCAAAGAATGATGTATTTGGCCCCTATTTTGAAGACGAATCATATAAAATATCAAGAGTTGTAGCCATCAATCAGGTTCCTGACTCTGTTAAGGCACGTCACATCCTGATTAGGGAGAATTCTGCCGAAACCTCCAATTCAATTGCCGATAGCCTTATTAACTTGATTAACAAGGGTGCTAACTTTTCCGATCTTGCTCGTAAACACTCAACAGATCAAGGCTCAGCCGTTAATGGTGGCGATCTGGGATGGTTTGCTGAAGGTAGTATGGTAAAACCATTCAACGATGCTTGTTTCAATGGCAAAAAAGGTGATATTGTTAAGGTTGAAAGTCAGTTTGGAGTTCATATAATTAACATTCTTGATCAGGGTAAACCAACAACTAAATATCAGATTGCAACTCTGGCACGTAAAGTAACCTATAGCTCCAAAACATATCAGGAGGTTTATACAAACGCAACACGTTTTGCAGCTATAAATAATACAGTTGAGAAATTCAACAAAGCCATCACCGAAGAAAATCTGACTAAACGTTTTGGTCGCGAATTGCAAAAAAACGACCGGACTGTTGGCAATCTTGAATCACCAAGAGAATTGATTAGATGGGCATTTGAATCAAAGGTTAATACACTTTCACCTGTATTTGAATTTGGAAATCAGTTTGTTGTAGCTGTATTAACCGCAGCTAACGAAGAAGGTACAAGGTCGCTTGAAGCTGTTAAGCCTCAAATACAAAGGGAATTAATTAATGACAAAAAAGCGGAACTTCTTATTACTAAGTTTAACGAATCCATTAGTGGAAGCGAATCGATTTTATCAGTAGCTGAAAAAATGAATGCTAATGTGCAAACCGCTCAGGATATTAGCTTTGCATCATTCCAGGTTCCAGGAGCCGGTGTTGAACCTGCTTTGGTTTCATTGGCAGTAAATGCACCTGCTAATCAAATTTCAAAACCAATAAAAGGTAATAATGGTGTGTTTATAGTAAAAGTTAATAATATAGAAGATATTGGTGTTGAAGCTGAATTAACTCGTCAGGAGTTAGTAAGAACTGTTGAGATGAGTATCGACTATCAGCTGATAGAGTCATTAAAAAATGATGTTGAGATTACAGATAATCGCTCAAGATTCTTTTAGTCTATACGAATATACATAAACAAAAAGAGCGGGTTTTACCCGCTCTTTTTGTTTATGTATATGGCCTTATATTATTTATGAAAGAAGTTTTTTTACCATTTTAGATATCTCCTTTCCTTCAGCTTTTCCAACAAGAGCAGCAGAGGCAAGTCCAATAACTTTACCCATTTCTTTAATTGAAACAGCTCCACAGCTCTGAATAATATCCTTCACAATCATTTCAAGTTCAGCTTCAGTTATTGGTTCAGGTAAAAAAGCTCCAATTATCTCAGCTTCCTTATCTTCTTTGTCAGCCAAATCGGCCCGGTTCTGGGCAGCATAAATTGTAAAAGCATCTTTACGCTGTTTTACCATTTTTTGCAAAATCCTTATCTCCTCATCCTCAGAAACAACACCACCTGAGTTCTTTGCAGTACGAGCTTCAAGCAGCTCTTTCTTAATTGAACGAAGCGTGTCGAGTCGTAGCTGTTCACGGGCTTTCATTGCACTTTTAATCTCTTCGTTGATAATATCAAATAAAGACATGTTATAAGTATTAATTTGGCTTAAAAATCAATCTACATTATCGTGAAGAAAAGCGTTGCCCCTGTTAACTTTTGAGGAGCCACCTCCATCGTCAGATAAAGAAAATCGTGAAACTTTATTCTCGCTTCTTGCAGCTGCTTTACCATCATCAAGAAACACATTACGACGCTTATATGCAGGTACATTTTCGAGTTGCTCAATTACGCGTTCATCATTTATATCATCGGTATTAACCGCCATAGATTCGCGACTTTGACGCTTGGTAAAAACAAAAGGCGCAACTTCCGTATCAACCGAAAAAGCATCATCAGGAATTGTTTTGGGAACAGGTTTCTCGGGATAACCATAAAGTTTATTAATCTTTCGTTCTTTTTCCTTATCAATATCCTCAAATCGAACCACACGCGGACTATCTAACATCTCCAATTCCATCCCATCGGCCATTTCAGAAATCCCTTCAGTATTTGTATGAATATTTCCATCTGCATCCAACTCCACTCTGATCACCTCTCTGTTTTGAGGTTGAACAGCAGACTCTACCACATTATCATAATCGAAACCAGTAGCAATAATAGTAACAACGACCTCATCCTTAAGTTTATTATCATTACCCGTACCCCAAATAATGGATGCAGAATGCCCCACAACCTCCTGAACATAATCAGTAATCTGGCCAACTTCATCCATAGTTACCTCATTAACTCCCGAAGTAATGTTGAGTAAAATATTCTGCGCTCCGGCAATTTGGTTGTTGTTTAAAAGTGGAGACTCCAGAGCTGCCTGAATAGCATCAATGGCACGAAACTCGCCATCAGCCCTTCCTGATCCCATTATTGCTACCCCGCTGTCTTTCATTACCGTTTCCACGTCAGCAAAGTCAACATTTATATACCCATGCACGGTAATTATTTCAGCAATACCCTTAGCAGCAGTAGCCAATACATTATCGGCTTTACCAAAAGCATTACTTAATTTCAGGTCACCGTACATTTCACGAAGACGTTCATTATTTATTATCAACAGCGAATCAACATTTTTTTCCATTTCTGAAATCCCATCGATAGCCTGATTGATTCGAACCATACCTTCAAACCTAAAAGGAATTGTAACGATACCCACGGTAAGAATCCCCATCTCTTTAGCAGCTTTGGCAATTATTGGAGCAGCCCCGGTACCGGTACCACCCCCCATTCCAGCTGTTATAAAAACCATTTTGGTATTATCTTCCAACACATTTATAACATCCTGGATGTTTTCAATGGCAGACTGCCGCCCCGTTTCAGGTTTGTTTCCAGCTCCACGACCTTCGGTAAGCGATTCCCCAAGCTGAATTTTTATTGGCACCGGACTATTAACCAATGCCTGGGCATCAGTATTACACACAACAAAACTAACATCGTTAATTCCAAGATTGTACATGTAATTAACAGCATTGCTACCTCCGCCACCAACTCCTATTACTTTAATAATTGAGGACCGGTATTGAGGTATCTCAAAATTCATCAGGTCTTCTGTCATACACTCTACTACTTAATTGATTCATAATGAAGAATCACATTTCCATATCTTTCTCATCAAACATTCCGGCAATACTCTTCTTTAAACTTCCAAAAAGATCTCCAGTAATATACCCACTTTCTTTTAACACTTTAGACTTTCGGCTTACTTTGTTTCTTCCAGTAGTTGGTTCTTCCTTGCTTAACAGTACTTCTTCAGGACTTTCAAATAACTTCTGTTCCAAAATCCGTGGAGAAGCATAAATTCCTGAACTAACTAATAACCCAACAGCAGTAGCGTAAAGAGGCATGTCGGTATTTGATATAATATCGGAGGAAACATAATACTCAGGTCGTCCCATCCTCACATCCAACCCGGTTTTTAGCTTAAAGAGAGGTGCAATATTTTTAAGCATTGCTCCACCTCCTGTGACAACAATACCAGCTCCCAATTTATCATAGAATCCAGATGCCTCTATATGATGAGCAACATAATCAATAATTTCTTCCATCCTGGCCTGAATAATACAGGCTAAATTGCGAAAAGAAATTTCTTTAGGCTCCCAACCCTGAATTCCGGGAATTGCAACAACCATATCTTCCCGGGCCATATTTCCCATGGCTGAACCAAACTGAACTTTCAGCGCTTCAGCTTGTTTAAATAACACCGAGCAGCCTTCTTTAATATCATTAGTTACAACATTTCCACCAAAAGGAATTACAGCTGTATGCCTTATTATACCATCATAAAACAAAGCAAGATCAGTAGTTCCACCTCCAATATCCACCATAACCACACCTGCTTCACGCTCTTCTTCGGTAAGCACTGCATGAGCCGATGCAAGCGATTCCAGAACAACACCTGCCAACGTTAACCCTGCCCGGTGAATACACTTCTCAATATTCTTAATAGAGGCCATTCGACTTATAACCACATGAAAGTTACCCTCAAGCCTATGACCAGACATCCCTACAGGATTCTTTTCTCCCATTTCATGATCAACACTATAATCTTGCGGAATAACATGAATTACTTTTTCACTTGTATCTAAAGCAATCCTATGGCTATCGCGAAGTAATTGTTCCAGGTCAAAAGATGTTATTTCTTCGTTTGGGTCAATAAACTTATAGCACCGGTTGGTTAGGCTTTTCATTGAATAACCGGCCATTCCGACATATACATCGGGCATAGTAATATTCAACCTGCTTTCGAGATTAGAAACAGCCTGACGAATGGCAATAACTGTTTCTTCAATGTTTAAAATAACTCCTCTCTTAACCCCGGTTGACAAAGCTTTCTCTACTCCCAATACCTCAATACGCCCATCGGCATATTTACGTCCCACAACAGCCACCACCTTGGTAGTTCCAATATCAATTGCTGCAATAAGTTTGGACTCTTGGATCATGTTGGTGTTTTTTTATTGACCTTATAATAAATTTCTTCTTAAAAATCCTGATTTCTTGAACAAACAACCTGCCCTTTAAACTTCAGATTAATTGTTTTATAGTTATTCCATTCTTTAGGATCAAGCTCTTTATATAATAACATGAGATTATTCATTTTATCACTTAGTTGTTCACTGTTACCCAATAGAATTAAGTGTTCTCCAACTCTTGGTACTAATATGTAATCATTATTTCGTCGTATATAAATTTGTTCCATTTGCGCATTCCAAAACGGGTTGTCGGTAATAAAGCGGGCTACTCTTAATAAATCCGTCTTATCTTTCGGAATATTTCCATTTACCACCATAACACGTGCACTAAATCTTCCCGAAACCGGTATCTCAACACCATTTTCATCCAGATAAAAAGAACCATTACCACTAAAAACCCTTACAATTGGCTCATGTTGGGTTATCTTTAGGTTTATCTCTCCATAAGCATTATTAAACACCTGACACGAACGTATGGCCGGATGTTTTTCAATGGAGGCTTCTATTGCCTCATAATCAATCTCCGCAATGGGCCTACCCAATATTTCAGGAAACCGTGAAAGTACTAATTTTCGCATCTCAATACCATTCACAAACTGAGCTCTAAGACTGTCGCTAACACTAACAACAACATTTGAGCATAATAAAGAACTGTTTTTAGTTGAAACAAATGCCACTATTACCAGGAAATAAACCAGTAATAACAACCATTTCAATGTATTAACAAATGTTTTCATAGCTCTTTAACACCTTCACTTTCTCGCTTAAATATACCCAATTTAAAACGTATGTATAAACCTTAGATCCTATTATTTATCAACAACTTTACACCTTTTTTGAACAGCTACTTTTTGTTGAGGAATGAACACATTCTATCCTTTATGTTTTTTACCTCCCTGTCAATGTCGCCTGCACCCATTGTTATAACAACCTGCGGTTTTCTGAAAGGCAATAACCCCAGTAGTTCTGCCTTTGAACAAATTTGAGCAGGTATATCTTTAACTTCATTAAGTATTATTTCTGATGTAACTCCTTCAATAGGTAATTCCCTGGCTGGGTATATATCCAACAGCAAGAGTTCGTCAAGCTCACTGAGTGAAGCGGCAAAATCAGATGAAAAATCACGCGTTCGAGTGTATAGATGTGGCTGAAAAATTCCAACAAGGTAATGCTTTGGATATATCGCCCGGATACTCCTAAGCGTAGCTCTGATTTCTTCGGGGTGGTGGGCGTAATCATCAATATAAACCAAATCCGGCGTGTTAATATGAATATCGAACCGACGCGAAATACCCATAAATAATGGTAATGACTGCTGAATTTCATGTGATGTTACTCCATTTAAAAGCGCCAGGGCACATGCACCAATAGCATTCTCAACATTGAGTAAACCCGGAATCCCCATCCGAAGGTCATCAATTGTACCATCAGGAGTAACCAGGCTAAACTTATAGGAGCCATTTGAAATTTCAATATTGGTAGCATAAAAATCAGATTTTCCGTACAAAGAGTATGTGTAAACCTTAACTTTTTTATTCAGCTGCCAATTTACAGGTAATCCTTTCTTTGTCACCAACATACCTCCATCCACAACCCGCTGTCCAAAAGACTGAAATGCCTCAAGAAGATTTTCACGGGTTCCGTAAATATCAAGATGATCAGAATCAACTGATGATATCAATGCCGAATGCGGACTTAAGGTCAAAAAAGAACGGTCATACTCATCGGCTTCCAAAACCACATACGAAGAATTTCCATTCCAGAGAAAATTAGTATTGTAGTTTTTTGAAATTCCTCCCAAAAAGGCGGTACAACCTTTATTGCTTTGTGTAAACAGATGAGTTGTAAGCGTTGAAATTGTAGTTTTACCATGGGTTCCGGCTACACATATGGCATTTGAGCCATCGGTAATAATACCTAAAACCTGCGAGCGTTTTAAAACCCGAAAATTTTGCTCCCTAAAAAACAAAAGTTGCCGGTGAGATGCTTCTACTGCCGGTGTGTAAACCACCAGAGTTGTGACAGGATTTAGGTATGCCACATCAACAAGAGCAACCTCATCGGAAAATACAATACTAATGCCTTCATCCTGTAAGGCATCAGTAATAACCGATGATGTGCGATCGTAACCTGCTACCGCCAGTCCCTTGAAATGAAAGAACCTGGCTAAAGCACTCATGCCAATACCACCAATGCCTATAAAAAATACACTTTTAACCTTGTCAAATCCTTCCATTTTAAATAGATTCTTCTTATTTCCTAACCAGTTTTAAAACAAAACCTGCAATATCATCATCGGCCCCCGGCCGGGCAAACTCTTTAATATTAATTTGAAGCTTTGCCATTTCATCCTTTGAATTAATTAAGTCAAGGGTTTCTGGAATAAGCTTTTCGCCACTCTCGGCATCTTTAACCAAGACTGCGGCATTGCGTTCAACCAGAGCTAATGCGTTTTTAGTTTGATGATCTTCTGACACATTAGGTGATGGCACTAAAACCACAGCTTTTCCCAATAGTGCCAGTTCACTTATAGTGCCGGCTCCAGCCCTGGAAATAACCACATCTGCAATAGAATAAGCAAGATCCATGCGCTTAATAAATGGCATAATTTTCAAATTCTGACATGCTGCTACTTGCGATAATTTCTGAATATCGTCGAAGTAGATTTTTCCAGTTTGCCAAAGAACCTGAACGTCCTCCTGTTTAAGCATCTCAATATTTCTGATAATGCCATTATTGATGCTTCGCGCACCCAAACTGCCTCCAACAACAAGAATGGTTTTCAACTCCGGGTTTAATCCAAAATGGCTATAAGCCTCTATCCGGTCAATTTTACTCCTTAAAACATGACGGACCGGATTTCCTGTAAACTCAATTTTTGAATTCTCAAAAAATCTATCCATACCAGGATATGCAACACAAATAGCTGCTGCTTTTTTTGCCAGAATCCGATTTGTTATTCCCGGAAAACTATTTTGCTCCTGAATAAGCGTTGGTACGCCCATAGCAGCTGCAGCTCGCAGAACAGGACCACTGGCATAACCTCCAACTCCAACCACCACATCAGGCTTGAAATTCTTAACAATCTTTCTTGCTTTTAAAATACTGGACGCCAGCTTAAAAAAGAATGTAACATTTTTCAATGTCAGCCTCCTTTGAAATCCAGCCACAGGTAAACCAATTATTTTGTACCCTGCTGCCGGCACCCTCTCCATTTCCATTTTTCCCTTTGCCCCAACAAAAAGAATCTCCACATCAGCATTCAACCTACAAAGAGCATCAGCTATTGATATTGCCGGGAAAATATGGCCTCCGGTACCCCCTCCGCTTATGATTATTTTAATAGATTGATTCACGATTTTTTAGTTATATTAAATAAAAACTATCCCGATTCAGCTTATTTGAATTAATTAATCAATGGATTCTGAACCCGCTGCCTTACCCTTCAATTTCTCGTTCATTTTATCCTCCATATTTTGACGACTAACACTTAAAATAGCACCAAAAGCAACACAGGTAAACAAAACCGATGTGGTTCCCATGCTAACCATGGGCAATGGTTGTCCTGTAACGGGAAAAATACCAACTGCTACGCCCATATTTACAAAGGCCTGCGCCACAAGCATCAACCCTAATCCAAATGCCAGAAAAGCAGGAAATGTTCGATTGCTGGCTCTGACCAAAACACCAATTCTTCCCAGTAAAAAAAGATAACTCAACAAAATGATCAAAGCTCCGAATAACCCAAACTCCTCCGCGATTATGGCATAAATAAAATCGCTGTATGGATGGGGAATAAAATTACGTTGAACACTGTTACCCGGGCCTTTACCAAACAAACCACCCGAAGCTATGGCTATTTTTGCCTGATCGGCCTGATAGGATGATGTATTATCAACCTTATCAGGTGAGAAATAGTTTTCAACCCTGCCCGACCATGTTTTAGCACGAGGCAGGAAGTCAACTTTAGATGCCAGAAAAAGAACCCCAACTACAATAATCAAAACAACAAGCCCCGCACCTCCCAGGTATTTGAAAGGTACACGGCCAACAAACATCATGGCGATAATAACAGACATTAACAATAATGCAGTTGACAAATTTTCACGAAAAATAAGGGCTACTACTATCAAGGCGTGAAAAATAACAGGTCGAAAAGCGCTTGAAGCAGGCACGCCATCCTTCTGATTTTGAGCTAATACCCTGGCTGTATATATTATCAATGCCATTTTAGCCATTTCTGAAGGCTGAAATGTTACACCAAGAATAGGAATTGTTAACCATCGCGAAGCCATATTCAGATTTACCCCCGACAACAAAGTCAGAGCCAATAAAGCAATTGAAGCATACAATCCGATTATTGCATATTTTGAAAAATAACGATAAGGAAGATTCAATATGAGCAAAATAATTCCAAACCCTACAGCTAGTGAAAATAACTGCTTAAACATATAATAAGAAGTATTTCCTCCCTGAAATCTATAAGCCAACGTTCCCGTGGCGCTATAAACCGTTAGTAAAGAAGCAATAGACAACACCACAATAATCCCCCATATTCCAGGATCTCCTTTGGCATATTTTTTTATCAGGTTTCCCATTCCACAATCATTTATTCCTATTAACCTAACTTTTTGTTAAGCCTGGCTACATTTTCCTTAAATAGCTGACCCCTATGCTCATAATTATTAAACAAATCGAAGCTGGCGCAGGCAGGCGACAACAACACCACATCGCCTGGTTTGGCCATTTCATAAGCCAAAACAATGGCTTCTTCCATGCTTTTAGCCTCCTTTAGAGTATCTACTTTTCCTGAGAAATCACGAATCAATTTTGAATTATCCACTCCAAGACAAATAAGAGCCTTAACCTTATCGGTTACCAAATCGAACAACTCACTGTAGTCGTTGCCTTTATCAGTGCCTCCAGCAATCCAAACCACCGGTTGAGTCATGCTATCAAGAGCAAACCATGCTGAGTTAACATTGGTAGCTTTGGAATCATTAATATAAACCACATTATTGACTATTCCAGCTGGTTCCAATCGATGTTCAACACCCTCAAAAGAAGATAACCCTTTAATTACATCCAAACCCGAAGCCCCGGCAATCATTGCTGCTAGTCCAGCTGCCATTGAATTATAAAGATTATGTTTCCCTTTTAGTGAAATATCAGCCAGGGGCATTTCCATCTTTTCATTTCCTACCTGAAGAACCAACATTTCGTTTTGAACTGAAGCAGCTGCTTTATCCTTAATGGAGAACGGATACAATGCAGATGGAATTTTAAATCTCCCAATATTCTCCATCAAAACAGGATCATCTTTCCCATAAATAAAAGCATCACCACCAGTTTGGTTTTGAATAATCCTGAATTTAGCGTCGATATAATTTTTAAATTCATATTCATATCTATCAAGATGATCGGGCGTAATATTTGTCAAAATTCCAATATTACACTTAAAATCCTCCATCCCATCAAGTTGAAAACTACTTAGCTCCAGAACAACTATGGCCGGATCCCTGTTAACAAGTATTCTGGCCAGACTTGTTCCCACATTACCTGCCAAAACAGCATCAAGCCCTGCCAATTTTAAAATATGATAAATCCACAATGTTGTTGTGGTCTTACCATTACTTCCGGTAATACCAATCATAAATGCATTGGAATACCTACCTGCAAATTCAATTTCAGAAATAACCCGAACACACTTATCGCGTAAAGCTTTAATAATTGGAGCTTTCTCAGGTATTCCAGGACTTTTAACAACTTCGCAAGCCAACAAAATACGTTCTTCCGAATGCTTTCCTTCCTCAAAAGGAATATTATTTGCAACCAATTCTTCCCTGAAACGAGGCAGAATAGTTCCCATGTCGGAAACAAAAACAGACAATCCTCTGGCCTTCGCTAAAAGGGCTGTTCCAACTCCACTCTCGCCTGCTCCCAGAACAACAATCTCTTTACTCATAATTACCTTATCTTCAATGTAACAATTGTTAAAACTGCCAGAATAATTCCCACAATCCAAAAACGAGTTACAATTTTCGACTCTGTATACCCCTTTAACTGATAATGATGATGAAGTGGGGCCATTTTAAATATGCGACGTCCTTCACCAAATCTTTGTTTTGTATATTTGAAATAAGAAACCTGTAACATTACAGATACATTCTCCACCAGGAAAATACCACAAAAAATAGGTATCAGCAGTTCAATACGAATAAGAATAGCAAAAACAGCAATGATTCCTCCCAGGGTTAAACTACCTGTATCGCCCATAAAAACCTGTGCCGGAAATGAGTTGTACCATAAGAATCCAATACAAGCTCCAATAAAAGCACTTATAAATACAACAAGCTCCTCCGATTGGGGAATAAACATTATGTCTAAATAATCGGAATAAACGGCATTACTGCTTACATAGGCAAAAATACCCAGCGTTACTCCAATAATTGATGAGACCCCCGTTGCCAATCCATCCAGTCCATCGGTAATATTGGCTCCATTGGAAACCGCGGTTATTATAAAAATTACTACCAAAACAAATACTATCCATCCCCAGTTTTTTGTTTTTTCGCCCATAAAACTGACCACAGAGCTATAATCAAATTGGTTATTTTTGAAAAACGGAACATTGGTAACGGGCGCTTTAACATTTACAGCCATTGTGCTTGCCGAAACAGTATACTCAGTTTGCTGGTCAACAGCAACTGTTTTTTGCCGCACCACAACATTGTCATTAAAATAAAGAGTTAATCCAACAATTAATCCAAGCCCCACTTGTCCAATTATTTTAAACCTACCAGCCAGTCCTTCCTTATTTTTTTTAAAAACCTTGATATAATCATCAATAAAACCAATTATCCCAAGCCAGATAGTTGTAATGATCATTAGAAGAATATAAACATTATTAAGGCGACCAAATAATAAAACCGGAATCAGAATGGATACGATAATAATTATCCCACCCATGGTAGGTGTTCCTTTCTTCTGATATTGACCTTCAAGACCAAGATCTCTGACAACTTCACCAATCTGCTGACGCTGCAAAAGCCGGATCATTTTTTTACCAATAATGGTTCCCATCAGTAGAGCAAAAATAACAGCCATTCCTGACCTGAATGAGATATATTGAAATATACCTACGCCAGGAAAGTTGATGGATTGTAAATATTCATACAAATAAAACAGCATGATTCATATTTTTAAAGTTGTTCAAAAAACTCCCTTAATATTTCGCGGTCGTCAAAATGGTGCTTTACACCTTTAACGTCCTGATACGTTTCGTGTCCTTTGCCAGCTACTAATATAACATCTCCTCTTTTGGCCATTGAGCAGGCTGTACGGATGGCTTCCCGTCGATTAGTGATTGACAAAACCTTGATTCTGTCTTTAAACTGCACCCCTTCCATCATTTGGTTTATAATAACTTCGGGATCTTCGCTTCGGGGATTATCAGATGTAAGTATAACACGTCCACTGCCATTTACTGCTTCGGATGCCATAATTGGCCGCTTTGAGGAATCACGATCGCCCCCTGCTCCTACAACTGTAATAAGCTCACTGCCAGGCCGTAGAATTTGATTAATGGCTTCAATAACATTTTTAAGTGCATCTGGTGTATGGGCATAATCAACTACCGCCGTTACTCCATGCGAAGAACGGATAGTTTCAAAACGGCCATCAACAGAATTGAGTTTGCTTAATTCAAGCAAAACTTTCTCTTTATCCCATTCAAGCAAAATCGCTGCTCCAAATACTGCGGCTAAATTTGAGCCATTAAACTTTCCTATAAAAGAAGTCCACATCTCGCTGCCATTCACTTCAAGGTGCATCCCTTCAAAATGACTTTCGATGATTCTAATCCTGAAATCGGCTATTTCACGCAATGAATAGGTAAATTTTTGGGCTTTACAATTCTGAACCATAACCAGCCCATTTTTATCATCCACATTAACCAGCGCGAATGCATCCTTTTTTAACCCATCAAACAGAGCTTTTTTAGCTTTCAGATAGGCCTCGAATGTTTTATGGTAATCAAGATGGTCGTGCGTAAGATTGGTAAAAATAGCACCTGAAAAATTCAATCCTGCTATTCGCTTCTGATCTACAGCATGAGAGCTGACCTCCATAAAGCAATATTCGCATCCCTCCTTCACCATTTCACTCATCAGTTTTTGAAGAGTTAGTGCATCGGGGGTTGTGTGTGTGGCTTCAATCCTTGAAAGATTAACATAGTTGGCAACAGTTGAACAAAGACCTGCTTTGTACCCCATACCCAATGCAAGTTTATATAACAAGGTAGCGATAGTAGTCTTTCCATTGGTTCCTGTTACTCCTACAATTTTAAGATGCCTTGCCGGAAAATTAAACTGAACAGCAGCCAACAGACCTACCGCTTCAGCGGAATCAGAAACCTGAATGAAGATAACATCAGGTCTATTAATTTCAGGAATCGACTCACAAACAATAACAGGGGAGCCATTTGAGATTGCCGATGCAATAAAGGAATGTCCATCGGTCTTTGTTCCCCTGGTGGCTACAAAGATAATTCCAGCACCAGTAGCGCGGGAATCAAAAGTTATCCCAGTAATTAAAGGATTTCCGTCACCATTTCTCTTAATAACATTAATAGCGCTTATATATTGATCGAGATGCTTCATCGATTCCGGATTATTTGAATGATTAATCAAGTTTTAAAAATATATTATTACCCTGTCGGTAGCTAGTTCCAGCTTTAAGCGATTGAGCCGAGACCCTCCCAACACCCTGAATATTAACACGCAACCCAAGACTCTCAAGTATAGACACCGCATCTCTGGCTCCCATTCCAATTACTGCCGGTACAACCCCCTTTGGCAGAGGTTTTGCTTTAATGCCAATACCCGTTTCTGAGGCCTGTGTTGAAACCCATTCGGCATTATTTTTTTTATTACCTACAGGAAAATCAAGCTCGTCATAAATAGTTATAAGATCTTCATAAGTTCCTCCCTTTGAAAAAGGAAAGACACCATTGGTAACAACAGATTCAACAGCGCCATCCATATGCATACGTAAATCTGATGCGAAAACCCGATCGGCAATTTCCCGAAAAACAGAGCCAGCTACAATATTACCGTAATAAACATTATTGGAAGGTGCATTCACTATAACGATGCAGGAATATCTTGGCTTATCAGCAGGGAAATAACCTACAAATGACGCCTGATACTCCACGCCTCCACTTTTATAACCCTGAGTTCCTTTTGCAACCTGAGCTGTTCCGGTTTTACCGGCAATACTGTATTTATCATTACGGATGTTTTTTGCTGTTCCGTTTTCAACCACACCAACAAGTAATTGATGAGCACTTTCAATGGTTGATCTTGAACATATTGAACTGTTCAAAACCACCGGAGAAAAGTGTTCCACCATTCTGCCGTTTCGGCTAAGTCCTTTAGCAAATGATGGACGTACTAATTTACCCTTATTAGCTACTGCATTATAAAAGGCCAACGTTTGTAACGGGCTCATCTCAACCTCGTATCCTATCGACATCCATGGCAGAGTCACTCCTGACCAGGAGCCATCACCCGGATATTTTATCATAGGACTACCTTCTCCTTTTATTTCAATACCTAAAGGTCTGTTTAATCCCATCGAATAAAGCTGATCCACAAATCTTCGTGGATTCTTACCAAAATGTTTATCAATAAGGCAAGAAACACCCACGTTAGACGATTTCTCAAAAATCTCCCTTACAGTAAGCCAACTATAACCACCGGGATGACTGTCGCGCATAACCCTGTCGTAAAACCTGTGCGCGCCATTGCCTGTATCAATAGAATCGGTTAAACGAATAGAGCCATCTTCGAGCGCAGCCATAATGCTAAACAGCTTAAAAGTAGATCCCGGCTCAGCCTTTTCACCAATGGCATAATTAAAATGATCCTCCACGTAAACACCTTTGCCCTGGCGGTGTAAATTTGCAATGGCCCTTATTGCTCCAGTCTGAACTTCCATAAGGATGGCTACACCGTGATGGGCATCATGACGAATAAGTTGTTTGCGCAGGGCGTGTTCTGCCACATCCTGAATCGCAATATCCAAATGGGTAACCAAATCCAATCCATCAATTGGAGCAACTACTTCTTCCGGAATCCATCTTCCGGAAATCCGTTTCATTACACTTACGCCGTTTGTTCCTTTGAGTGGCTCATTATAAGCTCTTTCCAATCCCAACATCCCTCCTTTGGAACTTTCGCCATAAAGTTTACCAATAGTGCGGGAGGCAAGTGATCCAAACGGAAGTTTACGCTGATCGTATTGCTCAGGAATAAAACCACTTTTATTTCGTCCTAAACTGAACAAAGGAAAATTCTTTATTATCTGTAAATCTGTGAAAGAAATGCGACGTGGGTTTATCATATAAAACCTACGTCCCTGTTGTCGTGCAACTTGTAAATCCCTTTTATATGCAGCAGGGCTTTTATCCCTAAAGAACCGGGACAGCTTAATAGATAATGAATCAACCTTGCGGTTAAATACTTGATCGGTAAGACCTTCAGCCAACATATCCATATACAATCTGTAACTAGGTACCGAGCAGGCCAGTTTTCGACCATTTTTATCCAGAATATCACCCCTATTGGCTTCAATAACAGAATTATTGGTCTCAGTTTTACGGGCTTTCTCCTTCCAATTCTCAACATCAAGAACCTTCAGCATAAACAGTTCTGCAACAATCCTTATGGCTAATACCACAAAAAAGAGGTATAATACCCCTAAACGGAACATTATGCTTTTTTTTATGGCCATATCTTATAATCTATATCCTTAATTAACTATTAAAACTCGTGGAGGTGTGGTTAAAACCTCCAAACCCAGACCGGCATCCTGTACTTTCCGAACCACTTCAGATTGCTTGCTCATTGACATTAACTCCGACGAGGTGGTAATTGCTTCATACTTCAACTCTTTAACCTCTTTTGTGAGTGATAAGTGCTCTTTGAGTAAGGCCTCCACACTGTAATGGTTGTTAATATACACAAAAGCCAAAAAAACCAAAAAGAGCAGATACTTACGGTTCTTTTTCAGTAAGTCGTTGTTTAATACTTGTCCGTTAAGAAAGTCACGCAACGAAGGGCCACTTTGCAGATCAATAGTCTCCGGTTCAAAATCCCGAAGTTTTTCCCGTTCTTTTCTTTTCCAGAATACCATATTCTAAAAATAAATTAATGTTCTGTTTTCTCTGCCACCCTTAATTTGGCGCTTCGGGCACGGGGATTACGATGAATCTCCTCATCCGAAGGAACAATCACTTTACGGGTAATTAATTTAAACGGCAATGAGGATCTCCCGTACAAGTCAGTTTCAACTTCAGATTTAGTAACATCTCCTGTTCTGAAAAAATTCTTGACCAGCCTGTCTTCAAGCGAGTGATATGATATAATAACCAACCGTCCACCAACTTTTAAAACGCCTCGGGTGGCAACCAACATTTCTTTAAGGGCATCCATTTCACCATTTACCTCGATGCGTAAAGCCTGAAAAACCTGCGAGAGAAATTTTGCTACATCACGAGGTGGTGCAAAACGAGAAGCCACTTGTTTTAAGTCACCAGTAGTACTAAAAAGAGCTGAGGATCTGAAAACAATAATCTCTTTTACAAGACGGTGTGCAGAAGAAATCTCCCCATACATTTTAAAAACCTGTACTAACTGTTCCTCTGAGTATGTGTTTAGCACAGATGCTGCGGTAAGTGGTGTCTTGCGGTTCATTCTCATGTCAAGATCTCCATCGAACCGGAAAGAAAACCCTCGGGCAGCTTCATCAAAATGATGGGATGAAACACCCAAATCAGCAAGAATGCCATCAACCGGAATACAATCCAAATATTTTACAAACTGGTAAAGAAACCTGAAATTATGTCGTACAAACACAACTCTCTTATCATCAATACGATTTGCCCATGCATCCTCATCCTGATCAAAAACAATTAGTTTCCCTGTATCCAAACGTTCCAAAATAGCCCTGCTATGTCCTCCACCTCCAAAAGTGAGATCAACATAAATGCCAGCAGGGTTAATATTTAAACCTTCTATACTGGGCTCAAGTAAAACTGGTATATGATAAATTTCACTCATAATCAACCTCTAAACAACCTAATTCTCATCCATCTGCCTGGATCCCATAATAGTTTCGGCTAAACCAGCCAGTCCGTCATTATCATCAATAATGGCATTATACGCCTCTCTGTCCCATAATTCAATATAACGGTCTATTCCCAGCAGAACAACATCCTTTCCAACTCCAATCTGATCCATTAACCTGCGAGGGATAAGAAAACGTCCATTGCTATCCAGCACAATGTCGGCCGACCCTCTGAAAAAACCCCGTAAAAAGTTACTATGTGTTCTTGTGTAATGATCGGTTTTTGCACGCAAATGCTCCAACTCTTCCTCCCAATGACGGTATAGGTACATTACAAGACAATTATCAAAAAGATGCTTCTTAACAACAAATCGCAATTCTTCATTACCAACTGCCTTTTTAAATGCTGCTGGTAAAACGATGCGTCCTTTGTCATCGGTTTTACATTCAAAATCGCCTATAAATGTGACCATTGAGATAAAGAATCTTTAATTGTAAAAGTAATACAAATTATCACCACAATCAACCACTTTACCCCACTTTATTCCACAATTTTTCATAATTACTTAAAAAGGCTCATGATTCCGGTCTTTTTCACAGCATAATTTTATCAGAAAACAAAAAACAACTAAACATTTTTCGGTATTTTTCGTATAATTGCCATTTCAGATCAGCTTTTTTATTGTAGCACAACCAAAA
Source organism: uncultured Marinilabiliaceae bacterium (assembly GCA_964608615.1). Taxonomy (GTDB): domain Bacteria; phylum Bacteroidota; class Bacteroidia; order Bacteroidales; family Marinilabiliaceae; genus CALEUX01. Next base: position 4,958 of record CAZSQG010000029.1, on the reverse strand, counting down.
ATCGGCAGATACTATTGTGATAGACTCAAATTGAAACACAAAGCGTAATGGTTTATTACCAAATAGTCAAACACTTCCTTTAATATTTAAGGCACAACAAAAACTATTGAAACAAATAAAAGCCTTAGCCCGCTTGAGATTCACTAAAAATAAAACCCAACCCGCACAATGAAAAAAGTCAACTGTTTTGCTAAACAAAAATAATGAACATACAAGCAAATAGTATTATTAGCATAAGCTTAAAGTAACATGTTTCAAATTAATTATATATAAATTCGGACAACTGATCTGAAATTAAATCATTAATACTCAACCGTGGAAAAAAAGAACACAGATATTATGGAAAACGGAAAATCGGAGTTGTTAATCGATGTTGAAAAAGTATTTGCGGATAAAAACCCGCAACTTTTAAAAATGATTCCCTTCTTCATAATACGATATCTTAAACGGATAACGCACCAGGATCAGATCAATGGTATTATTGCCAATAACAGTGATAAAAAAGGATTTGAGTTTTCAAAAGCGGTTTTGGAAGATTTTGGGGTGAATTACAACACCATTGGATTAGAAAACATTCCCAATAGCGGACGTTTATTGTTCGCTTCGAACCATCCCCTTGGAGGTATGGATGGCATTGCACTAATCACTGCACTGGGTAACAGATATTCAAATATCAAATTTCCAGTCAACGACATACTTATGAACATCAAAGGACTGGACAATATTTTTATTCCAATTAATAAACATGGAGGACACTCAAAAGAAGCTGCCAGAACAATGGAAGATGCTTATGAGTCGGATGCACAAATATTAATGTTTCCGGCGGGTATGGTAAGTCGTAAGAAAAAAGGAATTATTGCAGACCTGGAATGGAAAAAAAATTTCATAAAAAAAGCAATTCAGCACCAAAGAGATATAATACCGGTTCACATAACCGGCCGCAACTCAGATTTTTTTTACAATCTGGCAAACTGGCGGAAACGCCTTGGAATAAAGGCTAATATTGAAATGCTTTATCTTGCCGATGAAATGTACAAACAAAAAGGACAAAACATTACCATTCAATTTGGGAAGCCAATTAGTTGGGAAAGCATCAAAAATGAAGGAACCTTTTCGGAATGGGCTCAAAAAATAAAGGGAATGGTCTATGACTTACCAAAAAACTGTTAATTTTGTAAAATTATTTTACTATTAATTCTTCGAATTAATGAATACAATAAAACCAGTTATACCTCCGGTACCTAAACAAAAACTTGAGGCCGAACTTACAAAGAAACATTTCGTCAGGAAAACCAATAAGGGGCAAAACAGAATTTATGATTTTTCAGCACAAGAAGCCCCAAACCTGATGCTTGAAGTAGGTCGCTTGCGTGAGCTTACCTTCAGAGCTGCCGGGGGAGGTACAGGTGACGAGATTGATGTTGATCCATACGACACCAGTGACGTACCATACAGACAGCTTATTGTATGGGATCCAATTGAGAAAGAAATCCTTGGTGGATACCGTTATATAATGGGTGATCAGATAATACCAGATGAGAAAGGACATATTGAACTTGCCACTTCCCATATGTTTTATTTTTCGCCTGAATTTATAAAAGATTATCTTCCCTATACAATAGAATTGGGCCGCTCATTTGTTCAACCTCACTACCAATCAAGCAAAGCAGGATCAAAAAGTCTTTATGCACTGGATAATCTTTGGGACGGATTAGGCTCTTTGATGGTAAATAACCCTCACATGAAATACTTTTTTGGTAAAGTAACCATGTACACCCATTATAATTTAGAAGCAAGAGATCTGATTCGTTCATTTATGGAACTTTATTTTGGTGATCAGAAAAGACTGGTTTATCCCTATAATCCTGTTAAGGCTCAAATTAGCGAAGAGTTAATAAAAAGCATGTTTACAGGAAAGTCCTTCGACAACGATTATAAAGTATTGAGCAAAAGAGTTCGCGAACTTGGCGAAAGTATTCCCCCACTGGTCAATGCATATATGAGTCTGTCGCCATCGATGAAAACATTTGGAACAGCTGTAAATGATGAATTTGGTGGCGTCGAGGAGACTGGTATCATCCTCACTATAAGCGAACTATACAAATGGAAGATTAACCGACACGTTGACACTTACAATCCCAACGATCTTCATGATTAATTAGTCTTTGATTTTTATCATACAATTAATAATTTTACGTTATATAAGCCATATAGAGATTCAGTTTTCTATATGGCTTTTCTTGTATCTATTCAATTGGGTTATGATGATATACCTGATAATAATGTTAAACGCAAAGGACGAAAAGCTTTTATCCTCATAGCTGCCAATTGATTGTTTTTTGGCTTTTACGCGCTTTGATGTGTATTTTTATTCAGACCATTATATTTTTTATGAATGAATATCAGGAACTGAGATTCATAAACTAACAAAGAAGAATAACTACAAAACAAACTTCTATTTGGTATAAATCAATAATAATTACAAATGAAAACAACATCAAATAAGAGTTTTCTGGAAAAACACAGAAGAAAATTAGTAACAAGTATCTTGATTTGTATGATATTGGCAGGGCTGTTTTTTGCGCTCCCACCATATCTCAGAAAAGCAATTATATATGGATATACAGGCATTTATGATTATAAGATTTTTCACAACCGAAAAGTAAACACCGAATCACCCCAGGCATGGCCTGTTTCAAAAAGCTATAATATTGCTTATCCCTCGGATGATTACATCGATTCATTGGATTTAATGGAAACAACAAGCTACCTCGTACTTAAGGACGATTCGCTCTTATTTGAGTATTATGCTCAGGAAGAGGATGTTTCATCAATAAGCAATTCGTTTTCAATGGCAAAAAGCTTTGTGGGACTATTGGTTGGTTGTGCCATTGAGGATGGTTATATAAAAAGCATTCATCAATCAATTGACCAATTTATTCCTGAGTTAAAGAACCTACGGGGAAAAGGCTTAACCATTGAACATTTATTGACCATGAGTTCCGGCACCAACTGGGATGAGCATTACAGTTCAGTTAATTCAATTACAACCAAAGCGTATTATGGTAATGATATAAAAAAACTTATGCAAGAGGTGGAAGTAATTGAAGAACCAGGCCGCATTTTCAGGTATAAAAGTGGTGATACCCAGCTATTGGCCATAATTTTAACTAAAGCAACCGGTAAAACTTTAGCAGACTATGCTTCCGAAAAACTTTGGAAGCCCATGAGGGCTGAGAACCCGGCACTTTGGTCATTAGACAAAAAGGCCGGTATGGAGAAAGCATATTGTTGTTATAATAGTACCGCCCGGGATTTCGCCCGATTTGGTTCACTCATTCTCCATCTTGGTCAGTGGAAGGGAGAGCAGCTTGTACCCCAATCGCATATTATTGAATCCATTACACCGGCCTCGTTTCTAAAGGATGGAAATAACAAAGCCCTGACCTACTATGGCTATCAGTGGTGGATTATACATTACCGTGGCATGGCAATTCCTTATGCCAGAGGGCTGAGCGGGCAATATATTTTTATCCTACCAACAAAAAACGCAGTTATTGTGCGACTTGGCCATTTAAGAAGCGACGAAAGAATAAACGAACACCCACTTGATTCATATACATGGATAAACATTGGATTGGATATACTGGAACAACAGGATCTTAATAAGCTCGTTGATTCAACCCTTCAATAAAATTAATAAAAGAAATAGTAACCACTTTATAACCACCCGGTGTTGGATAATTACCGGTAAAATACCAGTCGCCCTGGTCGTTTGGACATGCTTTATGAAGATTTTCCACGGTTTGGAAAACAATTTCAACATCAGCGTTTATATCTTTTGGCTTAAGCATTTCAGCCATTTTTACTGAAATTGCCTCATCGGTAAATGGTTTATAAATCTCCTTCACGTAATTCACCATTTCCTCTTTAGGGAGATTCTTCTGGGCCTTACATTTCTCATAAACGTCCAAAATTATTTGCTCTCGGCCAGTTTCCTTAAGTAATTGTATCGCCGCTGAAAAAGCACAAAAATCACCAAGCTTAGCCATATCAATACCATAACAATCAGGATATCTGATTTGAGGAGCCGAAGAAATTATAATAATCTTTTTAGGATGGAGCCTATCGAGAATTTTCAGGATACTTTTTTTGAGGGTTGTACCCCTAACAATACTATCATCAATGATTACCAGAGTATCCACATTATTATGCACAATACCATAAGTAACATCATAAACGTGAGCCACCAGATCGTCGCGCGAAGTATCGTTGGAGATAAAAGTGCGCATTTTCACATCCTTAACAGCAATTTTTTCAACCCGAGGCTCCACAGCCAGAATGCGTTCAATTTTCTCAGGTGAAGGATTAGTGCCAAGAGCCGTAATCTGATCGACCCGCCATTTTAACATGAATTCACGCACGCCTTCCATCATTCCGTAAAATGCTGTTTCGGCTGTATTAGGGATATATGAAAACACTGTATTAACCATGTCGTAGCTGATCATATCAAGGATTTTTGGAGCCAGCAAACGACCCAGCTCCTTCCTCTCCAAATAGATATCCTTATCGCTACCTCTTGAAAAATAGATGCGCTCAAACGAACAGGATTTACGGGTCTGAGGCTCTCTCACCATTTCAATTGAGACGCGGCCATCTTTCTTAATAATTAACGCATGACCGGGTTCCAGCTCTTTAACTTCATTCACCCTTACATTCAGGGCTGTTTGTATAACCGGTCTCTCTGAAGCAACAATCACAAACTCATCATTGTAGTAATACGACGCGGGCCGTATGCCCCAAGGATCACGCGTTACAAAAGCATCACCATGACCAATTAGTCCGGCAATAACATATCCCCCATCCCATCTACGGCTCGATCGTTCAAGTATTTTTCTTACATCCAGATCTCGTTCAATAAAGTGCGATATTTCACTATTGGTAAACCCTTCATTCTT
>CAZSQG010000028.1:0-40414 GCA_964608615.1 uncultured Marinilabiliaceae bacterium | reverse complement strand
GAGATAGGTGAGGGTTTGAGGGGCAGGCTCCGCCTGCCCCTCAAACCCTCACCTATCATGCGTGCAATTATAATTTGCCGAATACTTTTTCAGTTTTCATTACACCACCTGCCGTGACTTTAATCACAAACAATGAATTTTCTTGTGGCAGGTTTACCAATGTCATGTTGGTACCCGAAGTACTTTTACTTATTTTCTGGCCATTGAGGGTGAAAATTTCAATGAGGGCATCGGCGCTTTCAAGCAGATTGTAATCTATCTTAACAATAGCTCTTCCCTTCATACCGGTAATAGTTATATCATCGCTTTCTGAACTTACTTCTTCTTCTTCAGGATTAACAACCGGAGTGGCTGAATAGCTGATGTGGATAACGAAACGATCGTTTACCTCACCCAAAACTGAGGGTGTGTAGGTGTAATTTGGTGTAGCCCTCAGGTTCACCAATTCTCCGGTTTCCTTATCTTCCAATTCAACGGAGTGTCCCGAATTGAACAATTCCAGATTAAAGGTCATAGTCACCTCATCGCTTACCCTGTTGCGCACGCTTAAAGGAATAATCCTGCCATTATCGTCCAATTGACTTAAGCCGTTAATAGCGGCAGGAGTGGTGTTAATACGGGTGTAGACTTCAGGCACTACTTCGGAATCGTTAAGGCGTTTTTCCGAGTCGCTTTGGTCCATTTCTTCTGTTGAATTCGACCAGAAATAGATAACCGCTCCGTCGCGCGCGAGTTTATTTGATGATACAACCCTTATTATATCGGCACTACTGCCTGTTGAACCACTCTTAAGGTACGATGCGGAATTACCATGGCTGCGAGCCGATTCGTTAACTGATATTGTTGTTGCAGAACTAGCTCTAACCCAAACCGCCTGCATTGGTGGAATAAGTGACAGTTCTGTTTCTTCTTCAATACTATATAATGCTCCTGTAGGGAAAAAGGCAGCCCGGGCTCCTTTTGGCGCAGTGCGGTTATAAGTTACAAAAGCCATTACTGAGCCAATGTTAGTTCTATACCACATGGTTTGTACAATATTTGGGCGACTCCATCCGGTTCCGGCATCGTCCTGCCAGTCGATAAAACAAGGGTAGGGGTTGCCAAAGAGATACCATCCATAGGTATTATAAGTACGGGAAAATGAGTCTGACCCGGAATTAAGAGTACCCGTATAATTAATATTTTTTTGAGGGTCGTATTTAACCAGAACGCCTTCCATTGGCAGCAAAGGTGTGTTTGTATAGGTTGAGTTTGTACTAAGCCATTTGTTATTCCGATAAGCATAAACCGAAGCACCTGCTGTACCGGTATCAAAGTTTCCAAAAGTGGCGCTATTGATTGAACTGCTAAGATAGTACCATTGCAATTGGGCCAGATTATTAAGTCTGATATTGGCCGATCCGGTAATATTACCTTTGTTGATAAGCGAAGCAAGTCCATTGACTCCTGTCTGGCTCTCAAGGATAAGACTTCCGGCATCAGTAATTGTCAAATCACCGTTAATGGTTAATTTGCCGCCAGGTTTAACTGTCAGTATCGACCCTGTCATGATAGAAAGATCACTGGTAACTGCAATGGATCCTAATGTAATGTTTGGGTTATTTTTACCGGTTTCGGTATTAATGGTTACATTATTTGATGCTGAAGGAACAGCTCCTCCATACCAGTTGCTTCCTGTAAACCAATCAGCACTGGTGCTTCCGATCCATGTATAGCTATCAATACTGATGGAGCCAAAAGTAAATCGGCGACTGGTGTTATAAGCTAAAACATTTGTTTTAACTGTTCCGCCCGACATGTCGCCGGTTTTATTGGTATATCCAACCTGTTCCCAGGCACTGCCGTTATCACTGCTAACCACTCTAAATGCCAGGTCGTCAGGGTTAACACCGCTGTTCTCGTCCCAACGGATGGTTACAGAACTTTGTGTTCCAGCTGTTGGAGCAACAATACGCCAGTATTCATTGGAGCTGACATATTTTAAAGGATCTGTTACTGTTGTGCGGTCGGCAGGGCCATTGTTGTAATATTCAGCCTCCCATAATCCTCCCGATGAAGCATCAGCCACCATAATCTCTCCGTATCGGCCGTTTTTGCCAAGCGGAAAGATAAAGCTTTCGCTTCCGTTAATGAATTTATAGAGAGGTCCATTGATGTAATTTGAGTTATTGGCAACTGTTAGTGTTGTTGTGCCATAAATCAATGATAATTTGCCTCCTGACAAGGTGTTTATTATACCGTTGTTTAAGGTTAAATCAGTTAATACATCAACATCGGTGGCAATATTCACTCCCTGATTATTATTAATGGTAATTTGATGTAATCCGTTTGTCCCGGTAAAGGGTTTGAGACCTCCGATTGTTTGATTAACAGATCCATTAAAGGTAAAATGACTACTACTACTTGTATATAGTTCACCTAAATTATAGGTTAAATCCTTCCCTATTTGTACAGTTGTTGTACCTGCAAAATTAACTATAGGTCCGTTAATCAGCATGTTTCCATAGAACCTCACATCTCCGTTTGGAAGAATTCGTTCGCCAGAACCTGTAAATTCAACATTGTTCAATATTGAGCTTTCGGCCAATACTGAATAGGTTGTATTACCGGCATACTCGATTGTTCCACCTGTGGGCAGGAAGAAATCTTCATAAAAACCTGCCGGAAGGCTACCACTTTCAACCCTAAGCCTGCCAGAACCAAAAACATTACCCAAACGGTTATTGATAGTAGTGCCCACGTTTAAATTAGCAGTCGGTTCAATATATGTGCGATAGGCAACACGTCCGTTAACGGCAGTATTAATTGATTCCCGTATATAAACAATAGCACCAAACGGACCGCCTTCCTGAACATCCTCTCCTGCGGTACCAATAGTTCCGTTATCGGGATTATAAACAGCCCAGGAGTCTTCGTTGTTCCAGTTGCCATTGCTTAACACACTGATGTAAGTTGGAACCCTTTCAGGAATAGCAGCTGCTATACCGGCAGTATAATCGCCGCTGATTCCTTTGTCATCGGTACCGGTGGCAAAATATCCGTTAAAAATTAAAGTGTTGTCAATTGTTTTAAAATATATTTTTTCTTCTTCCGCAGTAGAACCATTATTAATATTAAGACGATTCCACAGGTCACCTCCGGCCAGAATCCGTGCAACAATATAGTCGTCGGTAATGCCCGATTCACGTACAACATCTTCGGCATAAGCCTGCATATTTACTTTGGCCTTAAAACCTGATATATTGGAAGCATCCAATGTCCAGTAATACTGAAGTACATTTTGTTGCTCATTAAGAGCAGGTGTAGAGCTAAGATCCAATATGCTAATATGTCTTTCGTTGGCAGCCTTAACGCGTATTGAACCATTAAGGCTTGAAATAGTATTAATATCAAAAATAATAGGAGTGTATTTATCTTGCGAACCAATTGGGAAAACAAATTTATCGTATTGTCCATCAGCCTTTGATATTGAGGGGAAATACTTTCTTATCCCTGCATCGGTAAACGACAGGAATGTCTGGATCATATTGCTTTCTGAAAAGTTTAAGCCACCTGAACCATCAACAATGGCAGCTTCTTTGGTTAATTCCAAAAGATTACGTCCAATATCCAGAATGCCATTTGCCATCACCAGTTTTTCAGATACAATAACAGCATCAGGTTGCGAAGGCACCATAACACCGGCAGCGTTATCGATAGTTAAACGCCCAATCTGTCCACCTCCCGATAATAACTGTTGTTCTGTTCCGTTCAAATCTAATCCACCAATGGTTGTACCGAACGAAATGGTAGCATCACCTTTTACCTCAAGATCATCGCCGTAAGTATCGATTGAGCCATTCAACAATTGAAGGTCATTGTTTACCATAACCGAGGCCAGGCCACCAATAGAAAGCTTTCCTGTTCCGGTGATTTTATCGAGATTATTAAAGCCAACTGTTCCGGTTATGGTTTGCTCAGAGTTACTCTCGAAAAATGTAGTGTTGGTGCCCGGAGTATAGGTGCCATTTGCTATAAGGTCTTTTAAGAGTGTTATGTCAAGGTTGTTGGCGTTGAGGGTTGACCCCGTGTCAATGGTAAGGTTTCCGCTTAGTGTAACAGGTGATGTTACGAGTTTTACGGTTGAGCTTGCTGTTACTTGTAAGCCTCCCAGAGGTTTATTGGCATAAAGAGTCATGTTCTGACTGCCTGCTGCACCCATAATAAATTTACTGCCAGTTGAGATGGTTACAGTAGCCGGATCGAATAGCAAAGAAGCTTCAGTGGCAGCGGTTTGCCCGCGAAGAATATTAATAATGCTGTTTTCTTCTGTCTGGGTAAATTCGCTTCCTTCGTTAAGCATTTCAAAGACGCCGTTTTGTCCACGAGGTGCGTCAATGGTTGCTATTTTCACATTGCTTGAATTGCTGGCCTGGGTGAACTTAAGCACACCGCCATCAGCATTTCGGTAAAGCTGCGAGCCAACATGAAACTGCGTGTTGGCACCCAACCATATAGAAGCATTGCCCGAAGCGCTGTATTTAAGGTGGTTTCCACCGGTTCCTTCCCAAAGGAATTTACCAGAGTTATTCACTTCCAAAGCCCCATCTAAATAGAGAGAGCTGTTACTTCCCGATGCCCTCACCGTTGAACCATTATCAACTATCAACACAGATGTTGAAGGTATTTGAAAATCGGCACCTCCGGAATTTAACGTTAAATCGATTCCTGGGTTATTTAAAAGAGCAATACCCGATTCAAGCACCAAAGGTTTTAATGTTTGATTAGCAACAGCCGCCAATGAAAAAGGAGCAGAGAACAGTACCGAATCAACTACTTCTTTACTAACTGTAACCCTATAAAGTTTTGCTTTAGAGGCATCGGCATTATTTCCTGAAAACAGAGATGAACTATCTCCAGTAAAACAAAGATTATTTTTTCTATTGTTGGATGCAAAATCAATTGTACCATTAGCTAATTCAATATCTCCTTTTAAATAGAGGGAGTTTTCACCACCATTATCAGCACTCTTTAAACTACCGGTACCGGTAAAAATAATATCTCCTTCAATATAGGTATTATGGGTACTTCCTGAAGGAAGGATCATGCTTCCCGTATTAATCATCAGATCTTTACCTATCGATAAAACACCTGAAGAAATATTAGTAATACTGAAAACCGAATTATCTACATAAAGATTTTCATTAATTGTTACATTTCCCTCATATGGCGTGTTCTTAGTTCCGCCACCACTAATATGCAAATTAGGATAGTAGGGGATAACAGATAAAGCAGGCAACCAATAAGAACCCGAACCTGCAAATTCAACAACCGCAATGGAGTTATCACAAAACTCGGTATAGTCGGCGGTGATCAAATTATTAGGTCCCCAGTCAAAATCATTGATATAGCGTAAATGGCCATATCCTTTTAAAATATCAAATATATGCCCTGTTTTATTATGTGCAACTTCCAACATTCCATTAATATGCACTTGAGAAGCCAGAGCACCATTGGCATTTATAGTTACAGTATGCCCTTCTTTGATAATAGCAATGTCAGATGCTCCTGGAGGTCCCACATTGGTATTACCATCCTGATCTATCCAACTTGAAGAATGCCAATAATGATTTCCTGTACTTGTAAAGATATTAACACCTGCTATAGGAATTTGGCCATTCCCGTTAGATATACCTGCTGTGTAATCGGCATTTATAAGGTTACTATAAGGCCCATAATTAGCCGTTGAATTAAAAATTAGTAGATCAGGATCGGTTTGTTTATATCCATAACTCCCAACAACCCATTCCAAATCATTTAGAAATGCAGATTTCATCCCTTTGAGATCAGATGGAGACGTAAACTCTAATCGTATTACATTTTCATCTAAATCTGAAAAACCTTCAACACGAGTTCTCCAATAGTAATTTAATACCTCACTATTTTTTCCAGGTTCTGTTGATGGATGTGCGCTATTGACTGGGATTACGGTTAGAGCTCCTTTTGTTGTAACAGAGTTTCCATTTGCTGTTTTAATTACAGATGGTGAATAAACAGTAGTTCCAACAGGGAATAAAGCCACAGTGGTTATTTGACTGGCGGGGATATCAAAATTAAGCGTTAGCCCTCCATCAGAGGCCTTACCTGTTGTTCTAAACATCCGGGTTGTGCCCCAGCCTGTAATAGAGCTATAATCAGCCTGGTTGATCTCAAGGTTAAAAACACCCAAATCAAAGATATGGTTTCCTCCAAAATTTACCTGTCTGGCGTTGGCATGACTCTTTAATGTAACAGCTTTATTAACATTGAGTACTCCAAAACTTAATGTTTTTCCTTTAGCCGAATACAACTCAGAAGATGCGGATCCACCTATAAGGTTTATCGCCCCACTTGAGGAAGCCAATATATTGCCATCGTATAAAGATATGTTCGATGAAACAGGGATGGTCTTATTGACTAAATCAAGATTTCCTCTGGTTAATGTTAAATCACCAATTGAAAACCCGCCGGAACCACCAACATAAACTGTGTCGTTAGCTGCATCTTTAGTTACTTCTATGCTGTTTAATGCAAAAACTGAAGCAGTGTTATTGTATAGCGTTGCATTAGCTGAGCGGTTAAGAGTAAGTCCTCCTGAGCTGTTAATAAAAGAACCGTTTATGACTAAATCGCCACCCAGTAATAACTCATATGCGCCAATGTTAAAAACAGAACCTGATCCAATGGTAAGATTGCCATAAATGGAACAGTTACCGTTAAAGTAAGTATCAGTAGTGTTTCCATTCAGATTGGTCATCTGTACTTGTTTTGTTGATCCAGTGCCAAAGGTAGTTAAGTTGTAGAAAGGAACTGTTGAGCAAATTTTAAAGTCTTTGTCAGATGGGACATAAACCTCAACCGAACCCCCTGTTACATTATAGTTACCGTCTGCAACATTTATTTCAATACCTGTAACATTGTTGTTATTTGCAACCCTAAATATCATTGTTCCACCAGTTGTTTCAAAAATCTGGTTGCTGTTAACCATGTCAAAAATGGCATATCCATATTCATTACCGCCAACCTGGTTTTTAAAATCAATAACTCCGTCGGATTGGGAATAATTTAACAAGTCTCCGTCTGAGTATGGCCTGATTTGGGATGTAGAAACAGATCCTCCTTCAATTTTCAGTATTGCAGGATTTAAGGTAGTTCCATTGTATCTTATGCCACGTGAATATTGAGGTGTTTTAAGCAGCCCTGCAGTTATTCGTAATTCACCACCAATGGTAATGCCAGTGTTTTGGAAAATGTTCGAATCAAAGTCGGCATCGGCCAGGGTAGTGAGGCTGGCACCATTAATCCATAAAGCTGCCCCTGCAGGAATATGAAATTCATTGGGTTCATTACCATCACGGTTGTATCCTAATTTATCAATTATAATATTAGCGCCCAGTTTAAGTGTGCCTTTGCGTATTACTAATGGAAGCTTCTCCCAGCCCGCCAAACCACTTTCAGATGTCTCTATGCCAACATTTGTACTAACAGGTCCCAGTAGTTTAAAATTGCTTGTATTGTTACTGGTAACACTAAGAGTATAAAAGTCATTATCGCCCTTATCCACAAAGAGGCGGTATAGAAAAGTCTGTCCATTGGCGGCAAAGGTATTATTGGCAGCCCCTTTAAATTTAAGACGAATAGCTCCGTTTGTGGCAGCTGCATATTGTGCTGCATTGGAGAACAGGAGCGTTCCGTAGTTATAGAAGTTTCCCCATGCAATCATGTTGTGATAGGCTGCATCGGTGGTAACACCAATAAATCCATTTGTTTGTACAGAGATATCCTTTTTTACTTCCATTGTTAGGGCAGTGGTACCACTCATCAATAACTTACCCTTCTTTATATTTAAGGAACCATTAAGCGTGAGGTTATTAGTATAGGTAACAGATGCATTATTCCCCGACATATCAATTTCCAGGTTACAGAAAGTCTGCGCGGTTGAAATGGCAATTGGCCCATCACCATAATAAACCACTGTTCCGGCGCCCTCGCTTTCAGTTATAAAATGAGTTGCACTGGCCGATGGGAAATGACCACTTTTTAAATAGAGAGATCCGCTTCCACGCAAAGTTGCAAAAGAATGAAGTTCAGGTCCCTCAATATATATAATACCATCAACAGTTACAGTTGCTGCTGAAATAGTTGTTCCGGCAGGTATAGTGATTGCTTTTCCTGATTTAACCACCACGTTATCTTCGGCAACAGGAATATCGCTGCCCGGGTTTGAATAAACCACTCCGGATGGGTCTTCGGTCCAGTTATCGGGATTTTGCCAACCAACCAATTCCCCTGAGGTAACATTATTTATTACATACCAGGTTTTAGTTTGTGCAATTAATCCGCTTACAATAAAAAACATAACTAATGTGCTAAACACCAACTTCGCGGGGTACATCTTTTTCATATTCAGGGTTTTAGTCTTGTCAAATATCTTAGCTCAAAAATAATGCGTAATAGAGTACTTGAATATTAACTGTTTGTACGCTGGTTTTGGGTAATTGTTACAGCTATACAGCTAAATAGAAAGTGATTTTTGGTTAATAAATATTAATTATTGACTAAAATATAATATTGATAAGTAGAAATAAATTAGGAGGTAGTTTTTTAAAAAAGTGAGATGATTTGGATTATACGGAAAGTCATAATTATTTGTTGCAATAGGGCTTTTTATTCCCATAAGAAATGGGTTGTCATCCCGAGTTGCCACCCAATAAATTGGGCAAAATGTGAACATGACAGGGAGATTGTAGACCTCTCATTGTTAGCGCAGCGATGGATCTATCCATCTATCTATCTATCAATCTATCAATCTATCAAACCATCTATCTATCTATCAATCTATCAATCTATCAAACCATCTATCAATGAATCGTAAACCTCTCATTGTTAGCACAGCGAAGGATCTAACTATCAATAAATCGGCAGCCTGTCATTGGTAACGCAGTGAGGGATCTAATGCCCAAAGCAAGAGTAAGGAATTATTATTGCGACTAATGCAATTGGGAATAACGTGTTAAGAATGGATTTGATTCATTGCTGCGCTCAGAAAACATCCCGATTGCAGCAGTGAATTAGATTCTGAGCGTAGCGAAGAATGACAATGAATTATCTTAAAAAAGGCTTTGTCATCCCTAACGGAGTGAGGGATCTAATATTCAATGATTATCTTCTCGTTCTTTTACCTTAAAAATGAAATAACTACTTTTAAAGGATTAATTATCTTAACCAGTAATCACACGTCCACGAATGCCAGATATTGATAATATTAAGTTTTTCTCTCTTATTACTGAATTACTAAGTCTGGGTAAGGTTATAAAAATCCCTGTTCGAGGTATGAGTATGTTCCCGTTTTTGCTTACCGGCGATGTGGTTATGGTAAAGCGCGCGGAGTTAAGCGATTTGAAGTTTGGTAGAGTAATAGTTATCAGGAATGGCGAAAATTGGGTGGCTCACCGTTTGGTTGGGCAAAACCGACAAAAAGGGCTGGTTTATACCCGTGGCGATGGATTGGCGGTCAATGATAAACCTGTTAAATACCAAGATGTTGCAGGTGTTGTTATTGGTGTTGAGCAGTCGCGCTGGATGCTGGCACGAGTAGCCGTTGGCAGTTGGTCGCCGGTTTGGGCGTTTATTTCGCCTGTTACCGGACCATTATTCAGAGCCACCGTGAAAGTTATAGGGTATTTAGCCAGATAACGAGGTGCTAGATGAAATTCAGGCAAGTATTCTATGCTATTTGTTTTATTAATATCCCAAATAATATCTATTTGATCATTTCGTAAAGAACCCCAACAGGGTTTTAGCACTAGCTCGGAGCAAAGCTCCGGGTAAGATAGATAGAGTCACAGAAGCCCTGGATGGGCTGTAGCCAACTCGGTTACGACCTTTCACGTTTAATTAAGAAAAAATCTGTCAAAGTAGAGTTATTCTATCATTGGTGTCCGATAAAACTTTGGAAAATTTATTTTATGCTTTCATTATTGAGGAATTCGGGAGGTCTTGTTTTCTTGGGGCTTACTTTCCGCCTCAGAGAATTTCCGTTAATAAAATCAGATTAATTGTCGTTAAAAAATCCGGGCTGTTTGAGCGGAGCGAGTTCCCGGATTTTAGACTATTAATATGATTTTTAGGAAATTATATGCAGCGGCGGCATTTTTTGCTTACTTTTTTTTGCTGTAGAAAAAAAGTAAGAGCCCGTGCGGCTTAAGCACTTGAACGAAGAAAATATTTTTTACCGGACAATATTGTTATTCTATCATTTTTTTTTATTATCCATCGAATGATTCTATTTAATTGCTTAAATTGAATTGTTTTAAGAGCAATATGAAGTTGATTTTTAATGCCCTGTCTTTTTCTAGCCGGTTTCAAGCATAGGTCTGCACTATTTATTAGGATACCCTATTTTGTAATCTTCCTGATTATGGAAATATTTTTCACACAGGGCAATAGAGTAAATATATAGAAAGAACCAGCCTGATTGGTTTATACAAAACTAAAAAGTGATATATGACCATCCCGCAAAAGAACAGAGAGAACTCTTTACAGGAGGAGATTATTTCATTAAAGTTAAAGATTGAAGAGTTGCAAACGAGATTTCAACAGACTGAAGCTTCGTTGCGATTAAAAAATGATGATTATTATAGAACGCTGTTCCAAGAAGCTCCTCTGCCATACCAATCTCTCAATCAGGAAGGATTCATTATAACTGTTAATAAAGCCTGGCTCGATTTGTTTGGATTTGAGAATAATGAGGTGGTTGGATGTAATATAGCGAATTTTCTTACTGAAGATTCAAGAGCCATATTGAAAGAGAAATTTCCGGTTTTTTTAAAGAAAGGATTTATTAAAGGTGTTGAATTTGAGTTTGTTCGTAAGGATAACCAAAAAGTAGATGTTTCTGTAGATGGTAAAATCCAGTACAATAAGAACGGTAAACTGCATGCCACTCATTGCATTTTATCCGACATTACTTTGCAACGAAAGAATGAAAAGTTGCTGCGCGATTTACGTCATTTGACAAAAGAAACTGAAGCTAAATACAGGTTTCTGGTTGAAAATCAGAACGATTATATAGTGAAGGTTGATACGGAAGTCCGGTTTTTATATGTTAGTCCTGGTTTTTGTCGCTTATTTGGGAAAGGAGAAGAAGAGCTGATTGGCAATTCTTTTTATTCACTCGTTCATGAGGACGATAGGGAATCCTTATCAAAAGCAATTGAAAAGCTAAGTTCAGCACCTTATACGTGTTACCTCGAGCTAAGATCCATGACCTGTAATGGATGGAGGTGGTTTGCCTGGAACAATAAGGCTGTTTTAGATGAGAATGAAAATATTCTATCGATTGTGGGAGTTGGACGTGATATCACTGCAAGAAAAGAGGTGGAAAACCAGCTCCGTGAAAGTGAAAATCGTCTTTCGGGTGTTTTAGAGGCTATTAACCATGGTGTCTGGGATTGGCGAATAGACACCAATGAAGTATATTTTGATGATCGTTTTTACCAATTGGCCGGTTACAATCAGGGAGATTTTAAAAATGATTTTTCAGAATGGCAAAAACGAATTCACCCCGATGATATTGGTCGGTGTTTAAAATCTTTACAAAAACACTTGAAGGATGGCAGGTCCATATTTGATTGTGAATTTCGGTTTCTAAAAAAAGATGGAGACTGGATTTGGATTCGCAATAGGGGGAAATTGATGGAATGGGATTCCGAAGGACGACCGCTCAGGATGTTGGGAACCCATTCGGATATCACTAAACGCAAGAAGGTTGAAGCAGAACTTCAGGACCGGGATAGTAAAATGGCCAACCTGATGTCGAAGATACCGGGAATGGCCTATCGCTGTCAGTGTGATTTATCCTGGACAATGGAGTATTTAAGTGAGGGTTGTCTTGGGTTAACGGGGTATAAGCCCAGTGATTTTATTAATAATAATAAGATAGCCTTTAGTGAGGTGATATTACCCGAGTATAGGGAAGAGCTTTGGCAGGAGTGGAATTATATTTTATCAACCAGCAACACGTTTAATGATGAGTATCAGATAATGACCAAAGAGGGTGTTGTTAAATGGGTTTGGGAGCAGGGTTCAGGAATTAAGGGCCCTGATGGGACTATAATTGGACTCGAAGGTATTATATTGGATATTACCGAAAGAAAAAGGGCCGAACTGATTCATCAATTTCAATATAAGGTGGCAATGCATCTGGTAACCTCGAGTAATGTTAAGGAGTTTCTGGATGTGGTTCATGGAGAAATCAGAAAGATTTTTGATTTCGATGGTTTGGTTGTTGGTAATTTGGATATAAAGCGGGGAGTTTTTCAAACTCTTTATGAAGTTGGTCAGGAAGAAGGTTTCGAAACATGGCCTGTGGAAAAATCTCTTTCGGGTATTGTGATCCAACAAAAAAAAGGAATGCTTTTTACTGATGAGATGATTCTGGATTTAGTCAAAGAAGAAAAAATAGTTCTATATGGTACACTTTCAAAAGTTTGGATGGGTGTTCCATTAATTTATGAAGGTAATGTAATAGGCATTATTTTTGTTCAGAATTATCGTAACCGGTTAGCTTATGACCATACCAGCTTGCAGGTAATGGAAATCATAGCCAGTCAATTGAGTATTTATATTGAGGAAAAGCGGGCTCTGATGAGAACATCCTTACTCTCTCAGGGAATTGAGCAAAGTCCTGTTGCAATAGTGATTACAGATAATAAGGGCCTTATTGAATATGTTAATGCCCGGTTTGTAGGTGTAACCGGTTATACAGCCGATGAGGTTATTGGAAAAAACCCTGGTATGCTTAAAAGTGGTGAACACAGCCCTGAGTTCTATCGAAATTTGTGGCAAACCATTCTCTCGTTTAATAATTGGGAAGGTGAGATTCATAATATTAAGAAAAACGGTGAAGATTATTGGGAAAAGAACATCATTTCTCCGATAATTAACGATAAGGCAGAAATTGTTCAGTTTATTGCTTTTAAAGAAGATATTACAGAGACAAGAAATCTGATGACCGATTTGGTGAAAGCTAAGGAAAGGGCTGAGGAAAGTGACCGGTTGAAATCAGCTTTTCTGGCAAACCTTTCGCATGAAATCAGAACCCCCATGAATGCCATTCTGGGTTTTACGGAGTTACTTCAGGATCCGGAATTAACCATGGATACTATTGCTAATTATATTGCCATTATACACCACAGTGGATATCATCTTTTAGGAATTATTAATGACATCATAGAGATTTCTAAAATTGAAGTTGGGCAGATTTCTCCAAAATATGCTTTATTTGATATTGGGGCCTTAATCCGCAATTTATATGAAACATTAAAGGTAACTATTCCCGACAATAAGGATGTGGTTTTGAAGATTGACCCTCCTGAATCGATAAATCAAAGAATGATATATACGGATGAGGTAAAGCTAACTCAGATTTTCACCAATTTGATTTCCAATGCGTTGAAATTCACTAATAAAGGATTGGTCCGTTTTGGGTATGTCGAAAAAGATGGTTTTCTGGAATTCTCTGTTAAAGATACCGGTATTGGAATTGATGAGGTTAATCACCGTTTGATTTTTGACCGGTTTTATCAGGTTGATAGTGATTTAAGAATTAAAGGTGGTGGTTCTGGTCTTGGGCTGGCTATTTCGAAAGCCTATATTGAGATGCTTGGTGGAACCATTACGGTTCAATCAAAGCTTGGAGAGGGGGCTACGTTTATCTTTACCATTGCCATTGTTCTTGCTCATGAATAAAGGACGTTTTATTGCTGATATATTTTATAAATTTATAGCCTTAAATTTAATAATCGAACTGGTCGCCGCATAAATACACTACTGTGAAAAAATCGTGGAAGCAAGTTAAAACCATTCTAAAATATATATGGCAAAGTTCTCCTTTACTCAGCTTTATGAATGGTTTTCTGGTGCTAATAAGGGGCCTGTTACCTCTGCTTTTGTTATATCTGGTTAAACTTTTGGTAGACGAGATTCAGAGTGTTATGATAATTCAGTCCGAAGCCCGTGATTATTCAAGGTTAACCATAATCCTTATAACGGCCGGAGTTTTGTTTTTGATTAATGCACTTTCGGCATCTTTTGGAACACTGGTAAAAGAAAAACAATCATTTGTCATCACCGATTTCTTTGATAAATTAATTCACGATAAAACAACCTCTCTTAGTTACAGTTTCTTTGAGTTTCCAAAGTATCAGAATGTGTTTTACCGTGCTTTAAATGAAGCAACGGTGCGTCCTTCAAGGATTTACTATGGAGTTTTAGGTGTTATTCAGAACCTTATTACCCTGCTGGTTATGGGCGGTGTATTATTAATGGTACACTGGTCGGTTTCAATAATTTTGTTGTTGGTTACGGTGCCGGTAGGAATTATAAGGCTAAAACATTCAATGGAATTGTTTCGTTTTAAGAAGGAAAACACTATTGTTGAACGTAAAGTAAATTACTATAACCGCCTGCTTACTTCTCCGGATTTTGCCAAAGAGCTTCGAGCCTTTGATTTGGGTTCTTTTTTTCGGGATAGATATGAGACTTTTAAATCGGATTGGCGAAAGTCACAATTCAGGATGCTGGTTAAGAAAACCCGACTTGAGATTATGGTACAGGTTCTTGCTGCAGTCTCATTTTTTTTGGTATATGGATTAATTGCCTACAAGGCTTTTAATAATGAGATAACTATTGGCCAGGTAGTGCTTTATTTTCTTGCATTACAAAGAGGTTATGCTTATTTGCAGGAGTTTTTTGGTCGTCTTAGCGGTTTGTATTCTGATTCTTTATTCCTTGATAACTTATTTGAATTCCTTCATTTGTCAGAACCTCAACAGGCGGATATTAGTAATGGTAATATGAAATTTCCGAAACCACTAAAAAAGGGGATTGAGATTCGCGATTTAGGATTTCATTATCCATCCAATGATAAATGGGTTCTTAAGAACCTTAGTTTTACCATTAAGACAGGCGAAACGGTAGCGCTTGTTGGTGTAAACGGTTCAGGGAAATCAACTTTGGTAAAATTATTATGCAGTTTGTATCAACCTGTTGAAGGCTCTATACTTGCAGATGGTATTCCTCTTAGTCAAATAGAGAACTCAGAAAGAGTTGGCAATATAAGTGTTATTTTTCAGGATTTTATGCTTTACAATGTTACCGCCCGCGAAAACATCTGGTTTGGTAACATTCGAAATAATTCCGAAGATCAAACTATTTTTGGTGCTGCTGGTAAAGCTGGTATTGATAATATAATAGAAGGCTTTGCCCAGGGGTATGAGACCACTTTGGGTACTTTGTTCGATGGTAGTGAACAAATGAGTCCCGGACAGTGGCAAAGGCTAGCCTTGGCCAGGTCTTTTTTTAACGATGCACAGATGATAATTCTTGATGAACCCACAAGTTCACTGGATGCTTATTCGGAGGGCAAATTACTCAGTTACATTCATTCGCTAACTGCAAATCGTACAGCCTTGATAATCAGTCATCGACTTTCAACTGTAAAAATGGCCGACCGCATTGTGGTGCTTAATGGGCATAAAATAACTGAATCAGGTACCTATGATGAATTAATGGAAAAGAAGGGTGATTTATTTAATATGGTGCAAACATTGTCCAGTCAGGTTGGGTAAAGGTTTGCTTCAAAAACAATGTTGAGGATTCCTAAGATGATTTTATCTTTTTTATTCTTACTTCAGCAGCCTTATTTACCAAAAGTATATTGAACGCCACTATAAAATCCAAACGAATAAGGCTTGAATGCTACGTGATAATCTTTATTAATTTCACTTAGGAAATAGTTGATTCTAGGTTCAACCTGCAATGATAGCCGCCCCATAATTGGAACTGAAAATGCCAGCCCTGCATGTGTACTCAGAGTCATTGAAGCTAAACCTGATGTTTGGCCAATGTATTCGCGATTAGATCCATTCCAAAGGTAAACGTCGTTTGAAACTAGCCAGTTAGAGCTTAATCCCGCCGAAAGAGATAACGACATACCATTGTTTATTAAATAATAACGAATGGTTAAAGGAACTTCAATATAATCAAGATTTTGTTCCAAAATGCTGTTTGTATTAGTGTTTGAAGCGTTGAATTCAACTCGATAATTGGGGGATGAAGTGGCAAAAAACAAATCTTTATTTGTGCTTACATTGGTGTTATTATGACTGATATTACCCATTGAATTAACCATGGATACCCTTTTTATTGTGGTTTTCGATTCATTAAGGGATGTGCTGGATGCATAAAGCTGTTCAACATCAACCTGTGAATTAACTTCCTGTCCCAACCGGGCGAATCGCACACCTGATTCGACACTCCATTTTTTATTAACCATTACATTAAGTCGTATTCCGCCACCTGAATAAACTAATCCTTTTTCTGAAGGATCCGATGCAGATGCCATGTAACTGGACGAACTTGATGGTACAGAAGTTTGTCTATAAGCATATACAGGCGAATAAACCCCTCCAATCTCAAATCTACTGCCAAAACGGGTTGTTTCATTGGATGTCTTTAGATTCTCAGTATCTACCACATAAAAGTCTTCCCATTTCATGTCTGGATGTTCACTTTTAATCTTTTTAATTTCTATTTTATCGGTTGCAAAATAGTTGTTTAGCGAATGAATATTACTATGGCGGTATGGAACAATAAGGTCACTTTTTATTGTTCGATTTATTGAACTTACCCCGGATGAATTATTCTTTTCAGATGAAAGACCGGCCAGAAACCGGCTTTGAGATAAGTTGTTATTAATGTTTTCATATTCCTTATCTGTAATAACTTCCGAATCGTTGTTTTTGTTTTCCAGCGTGGCTTCCTTAATAGTACTTGTTTCTGTTGAAAGGTGATTATTTGTCAGGGTTGTTGGATTATCAGGTTTATTGGACAGCCAAATCATTGTACTAAATGACACAACGACTAACAAAGAGGCCGCAATGCCTGAAACCCATATCCATAAAGCTCTGTTCTTTGAACCTTGTTTATTAAGAGATGCCTCAATCCTATTCCAGGCATCGGGTGGGGGAGGAATTTCGATTGACTCGCTATGGCTTTTGTACAAGGATTCTATTTTGTTCAGATCTACCATAGAATTTTATGTTTATTCATTATAGTGTTGGCTATTCGGGTTTTAAGCCATTGTCGTGCTCTTGATAAATTTGATTTGCTGGTACCAATTGATATTCTCAGCTCTTTGGCTATCTCCTCATGTGTAAGTCCCTCAACCACATGCAGATTAAAAACCAGTTGGTACCTTTCAGGCATTTCATTCACTAACTGCATTATCTGGTTCAAATCGCGAGTTTCATTATTACTATTTTCCTCCTGTTCATCGGCAAGGTCTTCTTGAAGATTTTTATCATCCACAAAAGTCACTTTTTTATTTTTTCTGAATTCTTCCAAAATAGTGTTCACCATCAAACGTCTCATCCAGGCTTCAAATGGTCCTGTTTTTCGATACTGTCCAATTTTTGTAAAAACTTTAATAAACCCTTCGTGTAACAAATCTTCAGCTTCCATCTTGTTACGGCTATAGCGCAAACAAGTGGCAAACATCCGTGGAGCAAAATGCTCGTAAAGCATTTTTTGCGCCTGGCGGTTTCCATTCTGACAATCAACTATTATCTTGTCAATATCTGGCACAGGATGGTTTGGTTCTTGTTTTAGCAAAAGGACTTGTTTTAGCTGTTAGGCCATCAACCTGTTCCAGAAACTGTTAAACTAAAAGCGTAATTGTTTAGGATAATGCCGGAATCAAAGTCGATTTTTCATAACTAAAAATTTGTACAAACTTTGATCCAAAAAACAGTTTCCAGTTAAAAGACGGCTTTTCTTTTGAAGGGTTGCGTGGAATGCACTTAAAACTAATATTTTTTTTTCACGCGGTCCATTTCCCGTGAAGCATCTTTTAGTTTAAGGGTTTCTCTTTTGTCGTGTTGTTTTTTTCCCTTGGCCAGCCCAATCTCAAGTTTAGCAAGCCCCCGGTCGTTGAGGAACATTCGTAACGGAATAATGGTTAATCCCGATTCTTTAGTTTTACGCTCCAGCTTATAGAGCTCTTTTTTTTGAAGAAGTAGTTTTCGTTCGCGTGTGGGTTGGTGGTTGTTAAAAGTCCCATAAAAATATTCAGCAATATTCATCCCTTTTACCCACAATTCTCCTGAAACAAAGTAACAATAGGCGTCAACCAGGCTGGCACGTCCCTCTCTTATGGATTTAATTTCTGTGCCACCCAGCATAATACCGGCAACAAATTTATCGAGAATTTCGAAGTCAAAAGTTGCTCTTTTATTTTTTATATTGATTTTATTGCCAATCATACTATAAGATGAAAATCAATTTTAATAACAAACGCTGTACAAAGAAAGGCAAAAAATGAATCAGTAAGGTAATGATTGTGCTAATGGTTAAAGCTGAATCGGAATTTATTCCCTGAATACCTTTAGTTCCACACCAGGTAATGTACCAGGCATAAAAAGAAACCAGATACAATAAAATCAGTTCAGGAAACAGGTTTACCAAAAAAGTAACAATTAACAGCGGGGTAAGTGGGTAAGCTACCAGGCTGAAAATTAAAGTATTAGATGCCGATACTTTAAACGTAGGTAATATGCGCTTTATTGCCATATATGCAAGGTAAAGTCCGCCAGAAAGTGCCATAAAGGTAATCAGCGCATGTTTTATTGCAATAACAAAATTAATCTCCTGAAGATTAATTAGGATGCTAATAAATGTTGAAAGGGTGCATAATCCAATGAGTGGAAATGAATAGGCCGAAAGAATATCATTTATATCTTTATTCTCACTGTGAATTATCTTCCATTCTGCAGAGGGGCTAATAATAAGATTCTTAAGCCTTGCAAAAAGCTGAACATACAAACCCTTTAATGTCAATTGGTCTTCCTTTTCTTCCATTTTTGTTATCCAGGTGACTTCAAGTTAATTTTCTAATCTGCCAATATTAATTATTACATGCAAAAGTAGTAAATTGTATCAAGTTTTGGGTCTTCTGTGTATGGACTAAATAGTGATGACGAAAAATTTCTCTTTAATCTTTTTTCATAACTTCATCCCCTGATTTATTTAAGAATATAGCAGATATATTTCTATAAAGTGATAAAATGCAGTCAAATACATACAATTTAATAGTAATTCTTGGACCTACTGCAAGTGGGAAAACGGCTTTTGCAGCGCGGTTGGCAAAGGCAATTGATGGTGAAATAATCAGCGCCGATTCCCGTCAAATATATCGGCGAATGGATTTGGGTACCGGCAAGGATTATGACGATTATATTGTTCAAGGTGATAAAGTTCCGGTGCATTTAATTGATATCCGTGAACCTGGGTATAAATATAATGTATATGAATACCAAACTGATTTTTTCAAAGTCTTTGAAGAAATAAACAACAGAGGCAAATTTCCTGTTATGTGTGGAGGAACAGGTCTTTACATTGAGGCGGTGCTTAAGAGGTTTAAAATGATTCATGTTCCTTCCGATCCAGCCTTACGTGAATCATTAAAAGGTAAAAGTCTTACTGAATTGGAAACAATATTACGAAGTTTTCGTAAACTGCATAATAATACTGATTCTGATACTGTTAAAAGGGCCATTAGGGCAATAGAAATTGAAACATATTATGCTTCACACCCTGAAATTGAAGTTGATCTTCCTGAAGTACGTCCTTTGATTATTGGAGTTGAGATTGACAGGGATTTACGACGTGAAAGGATTACGAGCAGGCTTAACCAACGCCTTAACGAAGGTATGATAGAAGAAGTAAGAAGACTCCTTGACGAAGGTGTTTGTGCTGAAGATCTTATTTATTATGGATTAGAGTATAAATATGTAACTCAATATCTAATTGGAAAAATTGGATATGAAGAAATGATTATGGAGTTGAATATTGCTATTCACCAATTTGCAAAACGGCAGATGACATGGTTTCGTCGAATGAGCCGCAATGGCTTTCCAATACATTGGTTAAATGCTCAAAGTGATATTGACAAAAGGGTTGAAATAGTTAAGGAGTTACTGAATAGTTAACTTCCATTACAGTTGGTTAATTATTAGGGATGTTGGTCAAATTTGCCGTGTTTGAAAACTATTCATTTTACTAGTTGTTTCTTTAAGAAAAAAACAGGCTAATATCCAGAATGACAGCAGTTAGCGATAGTGGTTCATAATCAGGATGATTTCGAAAAGCTGATTGTTTTTCATTTTTTATTGTTATCAGAAATAATAGCTCGTCAATCAATCTTTTTTATTGTTTTCTCATAGTTTTACTTATATTTAAGTTTGTTATAATTTAAACAGGATTCAACCTGATGGAAGAACCAGAAAGTTATATAGAACGAATAACAAGGCTCGCCAATCGAAATGAAGAGCTAAAGACTCAATTGGAGAATCTGGTAGCCAGATATTCTGCCATAGAAGGACAGAATGAGCGGTATCAGAATCTATTGATGAAATATTCGCTCGAAACCGAGGTGAAGCCCCGGGAAGCAAGGAAACTTGCCAAGAGGCTTCGGATGGTTTCTGTTTTGTATGTGTCAGTTAAGGGTTTTGATCGTCTTTATAAGCTGCCGAATCCTGAATTAATAGTTGATATTCTTGATGAGCTGTATCTGGCACTTGAAGATATTGCATTTATCCATAATGTTGTTAAAGTAAAATCAATTGGTGATGTGATGCTGTTTGCAGCAGGCCTTACTGGTGAAAACAGAACAAATCCAATAGACATGGTAAATGTAGCCTTAGATATGCAGAAGGCTGCTGAATCGATAAAAACTCAGAATGGGGAAGTTTTCTGGAAGCTTAAAATGGGGATTCATACTGGTCCGGTTTTAGCTATACCCGGTGGAACAAAAAGCGCACCCTATAATATTACGGGCGATAGTCTTAATATTGCTTGTCGTATAGGGGAGGCTTCACCTGAAAACAGCATTAGTGTGTCGGTGATGACTTTTGAAATGATTAAGGAGTTTTTTCAAACAGAGCATATTGGACGCATGCCTGTAAAATACAAAGGCGATTTGGGCATATTTGATATTTGTGGATTATTGCCCGAACTTCAAAAAAGCGGGCAACCAGGAGTTCCTAATCAAACCTTTAAAACTCGGTATGCACTTGTTAAGTTTATGGATATTCAGGAAGAGGTACTCGACTATATGGAAAATAACCTTCCTGATGATTTGCATTATCATAACATCAAACATACCATTGACGTAATAACTGAGGTTGAGCTTATTGGCTGGACTGAAGGGGTTTCCGAGGAAGATATTCTGTTACTTAAACTTGCCGCCTTATTTCACGATGCAGGACATACCATCAGCTATAAAGATCATGAGTATTATGGAACAGTAATGGTTAGGGAAAAGCTTGCTGCATTCGATTTTTCTCAGCATCAGATTGATACGGTGTGCCGGTTGATAATGGCTACAAAAATGCCCCCGGAACCCAAAGATATTCTTGAGCAAATAATTTGTGATTCGGACCTTGATTATCTGGGGCGCACTGATTTTATTCCTGTATCAAACGCTCTTTATAAAGAATTAAAAGAAAGAAACATGATTGGAAGCTGGAATGATTGGAATGAGCGCCAGCTTAAATTCATTCGTAAGCATCAGTATTTTACCAATACAGCCATGCAATTACGTGAGGTTAATAAGCAACAACAAATCGAAAGGCTTAAGGAATTAATCCGGGAGGATTCTGTTTTTCAAAATGAAGATCAATAACCACAATTTCAGGGCGGTTACCAGTGCGAACCGGTGGGCCCCAAGTGCCAAAGCCTGAGCTAACATAAAAAAGAGAGTTCCCCTTTTGTTTGTAACCCCAGCTTACCTCAAATATTTTTTTTGTGATATAGTTTAATGGCCAGAGTTGTCCGTGATGAGTATGTCCCGATAACTGAAGATCAATACCGGCCTCTTCTGCTTCGTTAAGTTTATTAGGTTGATGGTCAAGTAGTATAATGGGTCTTAAAGTGTCAACTCCTTCTTTCAGTTGTTCAAGGGTTTTGCGATCTTTGCCGGTACTCCATTTTTGGTGAATATCTTCACGTCCAATAAGATAAAAGCTGTTGTTTATTAAAACAGCAGTATCTCTAACAACAGTTACTCCGTTTTGTTCCAGATATTGTATGGAAGGTTCTCCTCCTCCAATATATTCATGGTTTCCCGTTGAGGAGTAAACACCAAGAGGTGCTTTTAAATTCTGAAGACATTTTCCAAGGTTTTGCTCAATAACCGGTTTTACATCTTCATCAATCACATCACCCGGAAGCAGTATGATCTCAGGGTTTAGGCTCTGTATAGTTTTTGCCAGTTTTTCTGTTCTTCGTGGTCCAATTATGGTTCCCAGATGTATATCGCTGGCTACAACAATTCGGACCGATTTTATGTTCCCTGATTCTTTGGGAATATTCAAACTGAGATGGGTGATTTTTGGATTCCAGGCATTTATATGTCCAAATATCATAATAAAGGCCGTAACTGATGATATAACCAGAAAGGTATAAAACTTTAGTTGCACCGAATTTAAACCTGAAAACTTATTGAAAATCGGAATTATCAGGTTAATGATTCTGGTAAAGTCAACAAACAAAAGCATCAGTGTTGTGTATAACATGGCTGCAAACCAAAAAGCTCCAATCCAGTGCAGTGTAGTTGGTATAGGATGATACCAGACTTTTTCAAGCGAACGCCCTGCCAAATACGATACATAAACCAAAATCATAAATAAAATAAACCAGGGACGTAATTTAGGGGTTAATTCCAATGCCTGATAGCCTCTTATGGCAATGTAAAGATTTACTAAGGTGTGGATACTCAGAAAGACTAATAGAAATATCATTATTGCTATTTTTTGCATGGTTAATTTATCAGAATTATGATTTTTTATTATCGAATTTTATTAATTACAGCCACCAACGTTAAGTGAAACCTAATAAACAGTACGATGAAATAATGGTAATGAAATTTGAAAAATCATAGATAGATATAATTGAAACAAAGATAATAACGAACTGTTTAATTTTCGCTACATAATTATTATTCAACCTTGTTTTTCAGATCAATTTCGGATGTGACATATTGTAATTAATGTGAGGGTTTATAACAAGCAGCTATCATGTTATCTTGTTACTATTATTAGTAATGACTAATTATTGTAATTTTGCATTTCTCAAATCGGATACCATGAAATAATTACTAGTAAGTTAAAGTGCTGAAATGTAGTTATATCATGTGAATTTTTCATTTTAGCAATGAAGTATAAATACCAAGGCATGAAGGGAGTGAAAAAAAATTTTTTTTTAATAGCAGGGATTGTGATGTTGATGATAGGTTTGATTTTAAAGATAATTGAGGCTCCCAGATATGTTTTTATGTTATTTTTTATTTTAGGGGGAGGTTTTAAATCAGTTTTTCTAGTAAACGGATTTCGCACAGGAACTTTGGCGGGCAGGTTCTATTTGGGGTTGCTTTTATTTGGCTTTATTATGCTGTTCTTTTCAATTGTTTTACGTAAAAATGAATTGTGTTTAATGCAGGCTAACATTATGGCAATCACCGCTATATTTCTAAAGATATTATCTATAGTTGGTATGATTAAAACTGCCAAAATCAGAAAATCACTTCCGAGTTTTAATAATTCAAGTGATATATCATCATTGAATTGATGGGCAACAATTATTTACCATAGCTAAATTGTTGACTGAGGTTTTTTGTAGATAAGAATAATTTGAGATCATAATTTTGTCTGCCTGCACTTCTTTTGCTTCAATAGTAAATTAAATGAATATCCGGATGGATGCCTAAATGCCTTTTCATTGAAATGGGACGCGTTTGAGTTCTCCCTTGGTGATTAGTGGTAGAGCGAAGGCGAAGCTTTATGGTTGACTTAACACCAGATTTTACAAAGAGAAATATTGAATAACAGAGATAGGGAAATAATGATTTTTTGTGAATAGAAAAATAAGCGGATCGATAAAGTTTATTAATTGCAAGAATGAAAAAAATCATAGTTTAGTATGTTCCTGATTATGTTCTTTGTGGTTCAATGTGAATATAGTTATCTGGAAAATGAAGTCACCTATGTGCTCTTTTCTATAGTGAAGAAGAGAGTGTACTTTGACAAATTGTTTGGCAAAACTAATATGGTATAATAAGTTATTAATTAAGGTTATGAAATATTTTATAAGTGTTTTTGGATTAAGTTTCTTTTTTGTCATGTTAACCTTGGCTCAAACGCCTGAGGTATATGAATTTTCAACAATTTACGATTTGCCGGCCACTCCGGTTAAAGATCAGCATCGTTCAGGAACCTGCTGGAGTTTTTCTGGTCTTTCATTTATTGAGTCAGAGATGATACGTGTTGGCAAACAACCGGTTGATCTTTCTGAAATTTTTATTGTACGACACTGTTATTCAGCAAAAGCTGAAAGGTATATAAGAATGCATGGTTCTTTGAACTTTGGTGGTGGGGGGGCTTTTCATGATGTGTTATATGTACTAAAGAATTTTGGTGCGTTACCCGAGAATGTTTATAATGGATTACAATATGGAGAAGATAAGCACGTGCATGGCGAAGTCGATTGTGTTTTAAAAAATTATGTGGATGCCGTAATAAAAAATGGAAACCGAAAATTATCGTCAGCCTGGAAGCTTGGTTTTGAAGGAGTTTTAGATGCTTATTTTGGTGTGCTGCCTATCTCGTTTACCTATAATGATCACAGCTATACTCCGCAAAAATTCGTTAATGAAGCTATTGGGCTTAATATGGATGATTATATCCAGATTACTTCTTTTACACATCACCCGTATTATTCAGCATTTATTTTGGAAGTTCCTGACAACTGGTTGTGGGGCTCGGTGTATAATGTTTCACTAGATGAAATGATGTCTATTATGGAGTTTTCATTAAAAGGAGGTTATTCAATAGGGTGGGCAACTGATGTTAGCGAAAAGGGTTTCTCTCATAAAAAAGGTCTTGCTATTGTTCCTGAAACCGATTTGGCTGAAATGGATGATACTGATCGATCACGTTGGGAAGTAATGCCTGTTGAAGAGCGCGATAAAGAACTATATTGTATGGATAAACCGATTAAAGAAAAGAAAATAACTCCGGAAATTCGTCAAAAGGCATTTGATAATTATCAGACCACTGATGATCATGGTATGCATGTAATAGGAATGGTAAAGGATCAAATTGGAACTGTTTATTATAAAGTAAAAAATTCCTGGGATAATGACAATAAATTTGAGGGGTATCTATATGCTTCTGAGTCTTTTGTGAGGTATAAAACCATTTCTATAATGGTGAATAAAAATGCACTTCCAAAAGACATTAGAAAGAAGTTAGGTCTTTAATGGTATGATTTATGTAATAAAAACGAAACAGTCTGTATATCAGAATTATACACAATGGGTGGTTTGTTAATAATTGTAATAATATCAAATTTAAAGCTAAAAAGAGTTAAATAGTAGAGTTGTTGTGAAATCTTTGATTAAATTGCGAAACTATTTGATGAACGGATCAGTATAAGTGATCAAGTTCTTTTCGTAGAGTTAAGTTAGAGTTAGGTTTAGGTTAATTAAAAGAGAGAATTTATTTCTCTCTTTTAAACCAAATCAATTGTTATTTGTTTAAGAAGAAAATAGGATATTAATAAATTTGGGTTAGGGTTAAGGTTAGAAACGGGATGCACCAAACGAGGTGGTCCCGTTTCTTTTTTGTTAAATTCATTCAGGCCTTATGCTGAAAGGGTTTAAGTATGAGGCCTGCGGTTATTCGTGGCTTAAAGACATGCTTAACCATCCCGCAGCTTTGCTACGGGATGGGGCTAACACTGTTATGGGATTTTTAAGCCTTATTGAAGTAGGCAGAAAGAAGTATTCAATTAAAACTTTTACCTCAGAATTGTTTCTGAAGCCTATTTTAGAGGGTTCTAAAAGGTGATAATGTTATCTTAGTTTTGCTCCCAGTTCTTTTTCAAATGCTTGTGTAAGATTTTGCATTATCCTGTCAATTTGCTTGTCGGTTAATGTTTTGGTTGAGTCCTCCAATATAAAGGAGACAGCATATGATTTTTTATCAGAACCAAGTTTTTCGCCATGATATACATCAAACAATGAAACACTTTTAAGGAACTTTTTTTCGGTTCGTGAAGCCAGTTCTTTAATAGCACTAAACTGCACCGACTGGTCAACTAATAATGCAAGGTCTCTTCTTACTTCCGGGAATTTTGATAATTCTTTAAATAGTATGGTTTGGCGTGATGCCACTTTTACCAGATTATTCCAATATAATTCGGCAAAGAAAACAGGTTCATCAATGTCGAATTGTTTTAGATAGGTTGAATGCACCATGCCTGCTGAAAATAGTTTGTTGTTTTGGGCACTGTATTCCAGTCCTTCGGACAGCAAGTCAGCTGTTATGGCGTTAACCTTACAAATGTCTTTTGTTATACCCATTCTTATGAGGATATTCTCGCATAGGCTTATTAAATCTGCGAAACTTACTTTACGGGCTGGAGTGTTCCAATTTGCCGGAACATTCATTCCGGTAATAAAAAGAGCCAATCGTTGGTCTTCCTGATAATTTTTTAAATCTTCCTTATTTGCGTTTTGTAATGAATAACAGTTTCCGAATTCGAACAATTTTAGGTCAGGGTGTTGACGGTTGCGGTTATAAACAACAGTTTCGAGTCCACCAAAAAACAGCGTTTGACGCATGCCATTCAAGTCGCTGCTTAAGGGATTAACTAACTCAACAATTTCCGAACGGGGATACCCCATAACACTATCGTAATAAGACGCTTTGGTAAGTGAATTACACATTATTTCCTGAAAACCCATTGCTGTAAGTAATGAAGCTATGGTGTTTTTTAACTGGTGTTCATCGGGTTTGGGCGAATAAACAATAGTTGAATTGACTTTATGTGATATTTCAACGTTGTTATAACCGTAAATGCGAAGTATTTCCTCAATAACATCGGCTTCGCGAAGCACATCAACGCGGTAAGGAGGCACTGCTACCTGAAGACCTTCATTGGTTTCATTGACTATACGGATTTCCAGGGATTTTAAAATGCTCTTGATGGCATTATGTTCAATGGTTTTACCTATAAGGCGATGGATGTTTTTCCAGGAAACAAAAACATCGAAATCATCAATGGGAGAGGGATATACATCTACTATTTCGGAAGATATTTCGCCGCCGGCGATTTCCTTAATCAGCAAAGCTGCCCTTTTTAGTGCATAAACTGTAATGTTTGGATCAGTACCCCTTTCGAAACGGAAAGAGGCATCGGTAAATAAACCATGACGACGGGATGTTTTTCGAACATAAACCGGGTTAAAACAGGCACTCTCAAGGAAAATTTTATTTGTGGATGTACACACGCCACTATCGATTCCGCCAAAGATTCCGGCAATACACATACCTTTGGTTGCGTTACATATCATCAAATCCTGACTGTCCAGTTCGCGCTCTTTAGCGTCGAGCGTAACGAATTTTGTGGCTGCAGGTAATGTTTTTACAATAACATGATTTCCGGTAATTTTGTCACCATCAAATGCGTGCAGCGGTTGTCCACATTCGTGAAGCACAAAATTGGTGATGTCAACCACATTATTGATAGGCGAGAGGCCAATACTTCTCAGCCTGTTCTTAAGCCAATCGGGCGACTCGTCTATCTTAATACCCGAAATTGTTACGCCACTGTATCGCGAGCATGCTTCAGCGTTCTCAATAGTAACTTTTACAGGGAAAGTATTATTGTTGGTTTTAAAATTATCAACATCAGGCCAGTTTACTCTAATGTCGGAGTTTGATTGTTGCAAGCTGGCAGCTAAATCGCGGGCCACACCAATATGGGATGCACTGTCGATACGATTAGGAGTAAGGTCAACTTCCAGAACCACATCCGATTCAATATTAAAATATTCAGCAGCTGGTGTTCCTACATTGACATTTGCATCAAGTACCATAATACCATCGTGGCTGGTACCCAAATTAATTTCATCTTCGGCACAAATCATCCCTTCGGAATTCTCACCTCTGATTTTGGATTTCTTAATTACAAAACTTTCATTACCACTATATAGTGTTGTTCCAATAGTGGCTACAATTACTTTTTGTCCGGCTGCCACATTTGGAGCGCCACAAACAATTGGAAGCGATTCGCTACCGCCAATATTAACTGTGGTAACACTTAATTTATCGGCATTTGGATGTTTGGTACAGGTAAGTACTTCGCCAACCACAAGTCCTTTAAGGCCGCCTTTTACGGTTTCAACTTCTTCTACACTGCCAACTTCAAGTCCAAGAGAAGTCAGAATCTCCGCAATTTCTGCAGGTGTTTTATCGGTGTTGATGTAGTTCTTAAGCCAATTATACGAAATGTTCATGCCAGTGCTGATTATTAAATAGTTAGATATTTTATTTTACAAATCCGATATGTCTTTTTTAGTTTCATTCCGGATCGACCCACAAAAATAAGTATTTTAGCATCAAGACAGCATTTAATACTTCTTAAAAATATTTTCAATACTTATATTACCTGTAAAATGTTGAATTATATGTAAATGTTGTTTAGTTAAGAAATTTGTCTATTTTATTTTACGGCTCTTTTACCGCTCCGCAGCTAATAAAGAGTAGATGCTGATGCGTGGGTAAGCTCCACCAGGAACTGATTTTACGGCTCTTTCACCGCTCCGCGACTTAGGTTGATTAGCACTGTAGTTTACGTTTTTACCGCTCTTTTGCCACTCCGCGGCTAATAAAGAGTAGATGCTGATGTGTGGGTGCTCTACCGGGAACTGATTTTACGGCTCTTTCACCGCTCCGCGGCTTAGGTTGATTAGCACTGTAGTATACGTTTTTACCGCTCTTTTGCCACTCCGCGGCTAATAAAGAGTAGATGCTGATGTGTGGGTGCTCTACCGGGAACTGATTTTACGGCTCTTTCACCGCTCCGCGGCTTAGGTTGATTAGCACTGTAGTTTACGTTTTACCGCTCTTTGGCCGCTCCGCGGCTAATAAAGAGTAGATGCTGATGTGTTGGTGCTACACCGGGTTCTGAGATTACGGCTCTTTCACCGCTCCGCGGCTTAGGTTGATTAGCACTGTAGTTTACGTTTTTACCGCTCTTTTACCGCTCCGCGGCTAATATGGAGTATATGCTGATGAGTGGGTATGCTCCACCAGGAACTGAGGTTACTGTTCTTTCACCGCTCCGCGGCTGCTGACTTGTGTATTTATGGAAACGTAAAAAATAAATACATAAAAAGCTTAATCTGAAAAACATAAAAAAACAGCAATATTAAAATTACATAACGAATTTTAATAGTTTGAGAGCCTTTTCAATATTGCGCTTTCCTTCATTATAGCTATATTTGGTTTTTGAAAATACATAAGGATGATGAAGAATAAACTAAACGATAGGCCGTTGATTTTAGTGACCAATGATGACGGGGTAACTGCAGGAGGGATAAAGGCTTTAATTGAAGTTGTTAAACCTTATGGAGATGTGTTGGTGGTTGCACCCGATCAGGCCATGTCGGGAATGTCGCATGCACTAACAGTTAAAGTGCCTTTGTATCTGACAAATATTCACGACGAAAAGGGATTAAAAATTTATAAGACAAACGGAACACCAGCTGATTGTGTTAAATTGGCCCTGAATAAGTTGGTTTCAAGAAAGCCTGATTATATTGTGTCGGGAATTAATCATGGAACAAACAGTTCGGTGAATTTGCATTACTCCGGAACTATGGGAGGAGCCAGAGAAGGAGCATTGAATGGCATACCTTCAATAGGTTTTTCTTTATTAGATTATCAGGCTGATGCAAATTTCTCTGCAGCAATTCACTTTTGTCGCGAAATATTTAATTCGGTTATCAGTCATGGAATGGAGGCCGGTATATGTTACAATGTAAATATTCCAAAGGGAGAAAGTATTAATGGAATTAAGGTTTGTCGTCAAACACAAGGCCGATGGGTCGAAGAGTTTGATGAACGTGTTGATCCGCGGGGCCGTACCTATTATTGGTTAACGGGTCATTTTGAGAACCAGGAGCCCAAATCGGAGGATACTGATGAGTGGGCTTTAGCCAATAATTATGTTTCAATAGTTCCTTGTTCAGTTGACGCTACTTATTTTCCTGGTATTGAAAAGCTAAGGACAACAGGTATTGAAAAGATCGCATCGCATAATATTGTTTAAAAAAGGAAAGGCATTGTTAATGAATAATAATTGGAGCAACAAACAGATTGTAGGCTTTATGGCTGGAATAATAGTGCCATTTTTGACGACTTATATTATTTATAGGATTAGATATTTTGGTGGGCGAAGCTTTATTGATTTTATAGATGCTATGTTAACTTTAAATAGTTTCGGAAAACTTTTAAGTTTAAGTGTTGTTCCTAATCTTTTATTGTTTTTTATGGCAATATGGACCGATAGGTTAATGGCCGCGCGTGGGGTGTTGGTTGCAACTGTTTTGTTTGGTATTGTTATGTTGATTATAACACTGATAGGCTAACTTATTCTGTTTCTTTTGACTTTATGATCTCAATAATCCATATTATATGAAACGAGCATGATCCGTGAATCATAAACAAAGATGAATTGAAAATCGGCGGAGCCAAAATTCGCTGGCTAGTTCTCCCGATGAATAGAGACTATATGTCCCGGCTGAAAGACGGGAGGCTATGCGACAACTAAAAAGCAAATTATTTCCGTATGAAATATTATTTAATAGCGGGCGAAGCATCAGGTGATTTGCATGCATCCAATTTGATGCGTGAATTGAAAAAGCTTGATTCTATGGCTCACTTCAGATATTGGGGTGGTGATTTGATGAAGGAACAGGGAGGTCAGTTGGTTAACCATTATCGCGATACCGCTTACATGGGTTTTTTTGAAGTTGTAAAGCACCTTCCGCAGATTATCAGTAACTTTAAAAAGTGCAAGTCAGATATAAGAGCTTTTAAGCCAGACGTGGTGATACTGGTTGATTATGCCGGTTTTAACCTGCGTATGGCTAAGAAGGTAAAGAAATTGGGAATAAAGGTTTTCTATTATATTGCTCCGAAAATATGGGCCTGGAATCAGGGACGCGCTTTGAGGATAAAAAAATATGTTGATAAGGTTTTCACGATTCTTCCTTTTGAAACCGATTTTTATGCAAAATTCGGGGTTCCTGTTGCATATTCGGGTAATCCCCTACTTGATGCAATTCACAATCGGCCATACAAGGATGAATCATTTAATGAATTTATTGAACGGCATCAATTACCCAATAAGCCTGTTATTGCACTCTTAGCCGGAAGCAGGAAAGAGGAAGTAAACCGATTATTGCCCGATATGATTGCCATGATGCCATACTTTCCTGAATTTCAGTTTATCATTGCAGGAGCTCCTTCTTTTTCGTTAGAGGATTATAGTCAATACCTTGCAGGAGTTAAGGAGGTTAAAGTGGTTTTTGACGAAACCTATGCACTCTTGCAACAGGCTCATGTGGCAATGGTTACATCTGGTACAGCAACCCTGGAGACTGCTTTACTTAAATGCCCCCAGGTGGTTTGTTATAAAATGTGGGGAGGTAGTTTTACTGATTTTGTTTCAAAAAAAATCATCATAAAGGTGCCTTACATCTCTTTGGTCAATTTAATTATGAATAGACCGGTTGTTAAGGAATTATTTCAACGAAGTTTCTCATTGGAAGAGTTGCAGAATGAGCTAAAAAAGTTATGCTACAACAAAGCTTATCGGCATGAAATGATGATTGGATACGATGAGCTGGGATATTTAATGGGAGGGCCTGGTTCAAGTGCACGTACGGCAATGTTAATGTGGGATTCGTTACATGGATAGAGCATACATTTAATGAATGTAATGCTAATTAATTAACACTTTAATTGGTGTTTATTGATTTTAGCTTAGAGGATAATTATTTATCATTTTTTTGATTGTTAATCATTGGTGTCCGGTAAAATTTTTAGAAAATTATATGCAGCGGCGGCATTTTTTGCTTACTTTTTTTTGCTGTAGAAAAAAAGTAATCCCGCTTTTTAGCGGGAGAGCACTTGAACGAAGAAAATATTTTTTATAGGACAATAGTGATTGTTAATAGTTAGTCGAGTTCAAATTTTGAGCTCTAATCGCAAAGCATCTGTCAAAAGAAAGATCTTTTTGGCAGAATAATGATTTATTATATGATAGCATTGTGGAAAAAAGAGGTTATGACCTTTTTTAGCTCAATAACAGGATACCTTGTGGCTGGGGTGTTTTTATTGATGACCGGGTTGTTTCTATGGGTAATACCTGGAAATTTGAACCTTCCGTTAGGTGGTTATGCTTCGTTGGATTCCCTTTTCTGGCTGGCTCCATGGCTCTACCTGTTTTTGGTGCCTGCCGTTACCATGAGGTTATTGTCAGAAGAACAAAAGAGTGGGACCATTGAACTATTATTAACCAAGCCGCTATCTGATTGGCACATAGTTATGGGAAAATATCTGGCGGGAGTTACTCTGGTTGTTATATCTCTGTTGCCAACACTTATTTACTTTTTTTCAATTAATTATTTGGCTCAGCCGGTTGGGAATGTGGATCATGGAGCCATCTGGGGTTCATACATCGGGCTGGTTTTACTGGCTGCTGTTTATGCCTCAATAGGTTTATTTACTTCGTCAGTTACCGATAATCAAATTGTGGCTTTTGTTCTTGGGGTTATCCTTTGTTTTTTCTTTTATAGTGGGTTTCAAACAATGGCCGAGCTGCATTTTTTTAAACCGGTAAATGGATTTCTTGTTTATATGGGGATTGACGAACATTATCAATCGATAAGCAGGGGAGTGGTTGATTCGCGCGACCTGATTTATTTTGCAGGATTGATAACTTTTTTCTTAGTGTTAACCAAAACCAGACTTAGCAGTCGTAAATGGTAACTGAAGTCTATATATGCAACACATCTTATTATGACTAAAAATATTTCACGTAATCGCGATTTAAAACATTTGATAGTAGTAATAGTTACGATTGTTTTAATTAATCTGATTTCGGCTGAATGGTTTTTTCGCCTCGATATGACTGCCGAAAAACGATATACCCTGGCGCCTGTAACACGCACTTTTCTTAGTAATATCAACAATGAAGTATTAGTTAAAGTATATCTTACTGGCGATTTGAATGTGGGTTTTCAGAAATTATCAAAGGCCACACTTGAGATGCTTGATGAGATCAGATATGTGGCCGGTAGCGATTTGCGTTATGAAATGGTTGATCCAAATAAAGATGCAGAGGCACTTAAAACTCTCGAGGAATCCGGTTTGTCAGCCATCCCGGTTTTTGAGACTGCCGCCGATGGACGTAAGATCCAAAGCAGGGTATACCCTTATGCATTATTTCAAATTGATGACCAAGAGGCCTTTATTAATCTGCTTGAGAATATGCCCGGATTATCTGGGGCGGAGAATCTTAATATCTCCATGGAATCGCTTGAATACAAGATGATGGATGTGATACGCCGTTTAATGGGAGAGGAAAAACCTGCGATTGCATTTCTGGAAGGGCATGGCGAATTGGATGAAATGGATGTAATGGACATCACGAATGAACTCTCGGGTTATTATCAGGTTGACAGGGGGAGTTTAACTGATGATCCGTTTATATTGGATGATTATAAAACATTGATTATAGCTAAGCCTCAAAATATTTTTTCTCAAAAAGATAAATTTATTATCGATCAGTATATTATGAGGGGCGGAAGCGTGCTTTGGTTGGTTGATGCCGTTAATGTTACGCTTGATAGTTTACGAAGGTCTACCCAAACATTTGGTATGGGGTCTGATTTTAATCTTTCTGATCAATTATTCAAATATGGCGCGCGAATTAATCATGTTTTACTTCAGGATATCCAATCGGCTATGATTCCCATAAACATATCAGCGCAAGGAGAAACACCAAAACTGGTATCGGTTCCCTGGCTATTTAATCCATTATTAAACACAGCTCTTGGTCATCCGGTTACACGTCATGTTAATGTGGTTAAGGGAGAATTTGTTAGCAGTATTGACACTGTTGGCAATCAGGGGGGAGTTATACGTGATGTTTTATTAAGCACAGGTCGATACACCCATGAAATGCCTGTACCTGTGTTTATTACTCTTGCTATGGTAAATGAAAAGCCTGAACGTGAAGCATTTAAAAAGTCGTTTGTTCCGGTAGCTGTTTCTATGGAAGGAACTTTTCAGTCGGCATTTACAAACCGACCTGTTCCTCCCGGTATCAAGATTAGTCAATCAGAAATCCGGAAAGAGAGTAGACCAACCCGTATGATTGTGGTTGCTGATGGCGACATTATCCGAAATGAAGTAAGACTGAAATATTCCGCTTCACCACAAATACTGCCATTGGGATTTGATGAGTTGAGTAATCAAACATTCGGGAATAAGCAATTTATACTTAATGCTGTAAATTATTTAGCTGACGATCAGGGCTGGATGTCTCTGAAAGTAAGGAGTAATGAGTTGCGTCTTCTGGATAAGGAGAAGCTTACCAGGGAATTAACTTCCTGGAAAAGTTTGAATATTGGCTTGCCAATTGTTTTATTATTGGTTATAGGAATTATTATTCCACTTTGGCGCAGAAAACGGTTTGGGAAATAGGTTTGGCTCCGGACTGGTTTTATTTTTACCTGATTATTTTTTTA
This sequence comes from uncultured Marinilabiliaceae bacterium, assembly GCA_964608615.1. Classification (GTDB taxonomy): domain Bacteria; phylum Bacteroidota; class Bacteroidia; order Bacteroidales; family Marinilabiliaceae; genus CALEUX01. The sequence goes on along the minus strand of CAZSQG010000028.1, from coordinate 5,670 downwards.
TCATTCTCTTTCAATGTATGATGAGGTTTTTTGTATCTTCGGGAACTTTTGCAGAAGTTTTTTGATTTCTGCCCGGCTAAATTGATTGATAATTCATATATTTATAACAGCATAATTTATTAATTTATTGTGTATGAAATTTGTAGTATCCAGTTCAGAATTATTGTCGCATTTACAGGCTATTAGCCGGGCGATTGCGTCTAAAAGCCAGTTGCCGGTTCTCGACTGCTTCCTTTTTGATCTTAAGGATAAATCTTTGAGCATTACCGCATCAGATCTGGAAGTGACGATGACTACCAATATGGAAACTGATAGCACAGATGGGGATGGTTTGGTGGCATTACCATCAAAGATTTTGTTGGAGATATTGAAAAAATTGCCGGAACAGCCATTAACATTTGATATCTCAATGGAAACAATGGGTGTTGACATTATTTCTGAAAGAGGTAAGTATAATTTTGTTGCTCAACCTAGCGAGGATTATCCGTCAATTCCAGTAGTTGATGAGGATAAATCAAACAGAATTCAGTTACCTGTTTCTTTATTGATGACAGGTATTAATAAAACGCTTTTTGCTACCGCTGACGACGAGTTAAGGCCTGTTATGAATGGTATCTTATTTGAGTTCTCGGCTGAATATCTGACATTTGTAGCTTCTGATTCGCACAAATTAGTACGCTACCAACGTATGGATGCAAAAAGTGATTTTGAAGCGTCTTTTATTTTACCTAAGAAACCGGCAGGATTACTTAAAAATGTCCTTCCTCGCGAGAGTGGAGATGTGATGATTGAGTTTGACCATAAAAATGCCTTTTTTACTCTTCCAAATTATAAGTTGGTTTGTCGCTTAGTTGAAGGCAATTATCCATCGTACAATGCAGTTATTCCTCAGGATAATCCTAATAAAGCTATTATTGACCGCGTAGATCTTGCCAATACTTTGGGGCGTGTTTCAATTTTCTCCAACCAGGCCAGTAATCTTGTTAAACTTCACCTGAGCAATAACGAAATGATTGTTTCGGCACAGGATATTGATTTTTCTATATCGGCATTTGAAAAGCTTAATTGCCAGTACGAAGGAGATGAAATAGAAATAGGGTTTAAATCTTTATTTTTGTCTGATATTCTTGAAAATATCTCATCGGGTGATATTATTGTTGAGATGTCTGATCCTTCAAGGGCCGCTATTTTGTTGCCTTTTACCAAGGCTGAGAATGAAGAGGAGTTGATGTTATTAATGCCTATGATGATTAATGCTTAATATTTGGAGTTAGATTTTAGATATTAAAAATCCCCGGTTTTCCCGGGGATTTTTGTTTTACAATGATAGCCTGAGACTTATAAATACTGTTCGTCCGGGGCTAAATGTGGCAAATGTTATTTTGTCGGTATAATCCAGAATGTTGTCAATACCAGCGCTGATTGTTACACTTTGGAGTGGTTTTGCACTGAAAACTGCTTTCCATAACATGAAATTATCAAGCCAGGCGTTGGTTTCTTTACCTGTATTTTCATCAATAATAGTTCGGTAAATTTCTCCATAGTAACTCCCCTGCAAAGAAATTTTTGGTTGTAATGAATGATTGATGAAATAGTCAATATCAAATCGTCCACTATGATTACGGCTACCAATTAACTGACTATCCTGATTCTGGTCGAGTGCACTGTAATAACTATAACCACCACTCAGATGCAACGCTTTAGCAAGTTGCCATTTCATAAGAAAATCCAATCCATAAACCTTAACATTATCAATGTTTTGATAAAGGTAATTAAGTCCGGGATTTGCCGGATCTGGAGTCAGCTGTACTTCGGCAATCATCTTATCAATATTATTTTGATAAACATTAACAGAGAGATTAAGCTTTTTAAGGTTTACTTCAGCCGAAACTGATAAATATTGGCTGGTTTCTGGTTTTAAGTCAGGATTTCCTTTTATTGTAATTGGGAATCCTGATGGCATCTGGTATTCCATGTATCTTTCCTTAAGAGTTGGTGTTTTAAACCCGCTTGCAAGATTAGCGCGAAGTGTTAACCAGGAGATATTGGTCATGGCTGATAATTGCCAGGTTAAGTGATCTTCGAAATCGGTATTGTGGTTATAACGCAAACCTCCAACTAATGAGAGCCATTGATTTATTTTAGCATCGTCCTGTAAGTAAAATACCCGGTCGGTATTGATTTTCCCGAATATGGAGTTGCGCGGAGATACCAATGTTTCTTTCATTTGTTCAAGACCTGCTGTAATATTGTTTTTATCGGTTAAGGCAATATTACCTGTTATTCGTGCATTTTGGTACCGGTTTTCATATTGCAGCGTTCGGTTGTATTCCTCTTTTTCATGGGTTTTGTAACGATCCTCGTGCCATATTGCCTCAATATTACTGCGTAAGGTTATGTAATACTTAGCCCTGAGAGAATAATCCAGATCACTGTGTGCCTTGTTATTTCGCATTGGAAGAGTTTGGTCCATGTGGTTAACAAATACAGATCCTTTGGCCTCCAGTTCAAGTTTTGCAAGTGGTGTCCACAAAAAATTTTGTGTAAACTGATTTGATGTTGTGCGTTCAACTGTACTTGCATCACTTTCCTGGTTGTTCAGATCGTAACCGTCGGTGTGCGAAAAACGATAAGAAGTTTTACTTATCAGGTTGTTGTTTTTAACTCCAAGATTGGCATCGACCAGAGAGGTGTTGTAATTTGAATACCGCGTTACAATATCAAGTTTTACCGGCTCTACTTGTGGTTTGGAGATGATATTTATAACCCCAGCCATAGCATTGGACCCATAGAGTACTGATGAAGCTCCACGTACAATCTCAATGCGTTCTGCACCCTGGGTTGATATAAGGTTGTAATCGATATTTCCATTGGTCTCACCAGCAATTTTGTTTCCATCTTTCAGAAAAACTACGTAATTACCGGGTAATCCCATCATTTGAATGGAGGTGCCAGAGGGCCCATGTGAAAATTCAATGCCTGGAACAGTCCGCTCAAGTGCTGTTTCAATAGTTGGCAGGTCAGACAATTCGAGTGTAGCTGATGAAATAACCTGTGTTAATACCGGGGTTTCCTTTAAAGCCTTTGGACTACGGGTACCGGTAACAACCACCTGGTTAATATCAAAAACTACCGTTTCCATCTTGATTTCAACTTCTCCTGTAAAAGGGATGGTTAGTTTTATTTCATTGGTTGCATAACCGGAGAAGGAAATCCGAAGAGTTTTATCTCCCGGTGCAAGGTTCTTAATTTCAAATTGGCCATCTGCATCGGTGGCGGTTCCTAATGTTGTTCCCAAAACAAGTACATGGGCTCCGGTTAGGGGTGTGTTAGTACTGTTATCAATAACACGTCCTTTAAGTGTAAGGTTTTGTGTATGTGCCAATAAAGGAGTTATTATGGCAAAAAAAACAATAATCCGTTTTAACATTGTATTTTATTTATTATCGATTCTTTTTTTATGTATTTATTGTGCCTGCTTGAAAACGCTAATAAAGGCGTTGTGATTGTCAGAAAGCAGCTTATTTATTCAGGTAATGATTTATTTTGGCCTGAAAGAACTTGCATGAGGGACTATGAAAAGGCAGTTTGCTCATGCTCGTTTCACAAGGTTATTCCCCTAAAATTGGGATTACTCATTGTTTTATTTTCAAGCAAATAAGTCTTTAGCATTCGAATCTCACTACGACCGAATTTCGTTTTACAGATTCTATAAGCCTTGGTTTGTTATTTTCTTGCGAAGCACATATTTTTTTCCTGAAATCAAAAAGCAGACTTGCTAAATAATTGGAAGCTATAGCGCTGTCGGTTTGTAAGTACAAATAAATGAACCATGGAAATTGGTATTTATTTTTCACGAAAATATTCGAATAGCATAACTTAGTCAGGTCAAAGGCTGTATGTCAACGCTCAACTGATTGTCGTGATTTCTGCTGACTCGCTACCTTGTTTTACTGATATGAAGCTAAATACTATTGTTTTTTTTGTGTCACAAAGAGCCACTAAAACCAATAACAACTATAAAGCAATATGAACTAATAGAAACAAACAGGGGGAGCTCTTCGCGGTATATTGATAAACTGAAGAGAAAGTGGAATCTTTATGGGACACCTTTCATGATCTGCCTTAATTGGATAATTACCTGGTAAATCTTTTTCTGTAGGCTCTTTTTCCTGATTGTCAGTGACTAATTCAGTAAGGCTGATGCTGGTTTTTATGCACTCTTTGAAGGTGTTAGGTTGTAACAACTCCATAGCATTTCCAGTTCCTCCTTCAATGTAATACATCAAGGGAACAAGAATTACCAGTAGATATGGTAAAATATTAGCCGATAGTCCTAAAAGAAACACTATTATCTATTTATTATTTGAATCCACATTGAGTGTTTATTTTTCCTGAGCTTCCCGATTTCCGGAATAGGTTATTCTGGTTTACCGAAAAACTTGCAAATGCTTGATTTCCATAATCAAATATGAGCCAAAGCCAGCACCTAATAAATTAGGAAGAATTGAATATATGTAAAATGCTTACTATTTATGCTCGAATCATTCGTCATAGGTTAAAGCTGATACATTTTAAATTTCACTTCAAAACAAACCTGAAAAAAATATAAACCCCTGAATTACTTTACCGGATTCATGATCCAGTTCTGAACCAAAAAGGCTGTGGGGGATGGCATAAATCAGAATCATCACAATGCAGGCTGTTAATGTCCATATACGTGAAGGTTGTTTACGATTTTTCACCAGAGCTATTATCCAGAAAATGACTGCAATCAATGTTTTATTATCGGTTAAGTCCCATCCAAATGGGATGCCTGTCCAGAAGTCGCCAAAGGCAAATTTTTGTACTATGGGGCCAAGAATTAACCCTCCAATGAAAAAGGTTAATGCGGCACAAACAGCATAGTATTTATAAACAGGTATATTGAAAGCTACTGCTATAGCCGTGCTGAAGCTGAACAGGATTGCAAGGAACATAAATAAAATATGAGGAATTAGCCAAAACGCAGGTACATCTCCTTTAAAACGGATGATTTGAGACGGAAGGCTGACGGTTTTATCATCGTGTTGAAGATCAATTTTATAATAAAGTTTACCTGCTGGCGGTTGGTTTGGCAATGAAAATGTTAAACCGTCGGCGGTCATTGTAAATGTATCTGTAATAAGCTCGTCCTGGGAAGGGAATTTTCTATATTGAATGACTGCTTTAATATTTTTATCGTGAATGGGTAAAATTATTGGAGCGGCTGTTTCACCTCCATGACTTCGGATAAGTTTTAATTTAACATTTTCACCATTTAATGTTACGGTTGTCAGCAATGGATGCGTTGGCCCGGTAAGCCTTTGGTAAATACTTGTTGTTAAGGTTAAAACAATAGCTGTAAACCATATCAGGAGATATTTTGCTATTTTCATGAGTCTATAACTTGTTTTTTAGTGGACAGATATATTCCAGAGTTGATTTTTAGTTTTAGAGTTAAATAAGGCTTCCCCCAATCAACCTCGATAAAGGTAATGGATTGAATTGAATTGTCAATTAGTGTGATTATTTGATAAGCGTATTTTTTTCTTTTATGCCCTACAAAATAAATGTTTTAAGCTAAACTTATATAATTAATCATTGGTGTCCGGTAAAATTTTTAGAAAATTATTTAAATGCTTTAAATAA
>CAZSQG010000027.1:20015-42138 GCA_964608615.1 uncultured Marinilabiliaceae bacterium | reverse complement strand
GATACCGGCTCAAAAATGGATGATGTTATTTTTGAAGAGTTTAAGGGTACTGGTAATATGGAGTTACAGCTCGACAGGAAGTTGGCCAACAAGCGTGTTTTCCCATCTGTAGATTTGACCGCATCGAGTACTCGTCGCGAAGACCTGCTGCTTGACAAGGAATTCATGAACCGTATCTGGATTCTTAGAAATTATCTGGCAGATATGAATTCGGTTGAAGCCATGGAATTTATTAAAGACAGGATGTCGAAAACCAATTCCAATGAAGAATTTCTTATCTCTATGAACTCTCAATAAAACTGCTGTAAGTGAGGCTTAAATCGTCGGCACTTACAAAAAATAATAAAGAGTACCAGAGTGTAACTTTGGTGCTCTTTTTTATTTTTAATAGTTTTAAATAACAGCTTAAGCTTAAAATTGCAATCTGTAAATTGCAAAAGCAGGGAAACAAACCTTAACTTTGTCATATAAAAAGAAACACTTTTTAAATATGATGCAGGCCTTTCTTAATACACATCGTTACCTGCTCGATCATCTTGAAGTACCGGTTAAACGGGGATTGATGAACAAGGTGGATTGGGATCACCGACTTATTGGTATCCTGGGCGGTCGTGGTGTAGGGAAAACGAATTTCCTGCTCGATTATATCTCATCAGCTTTCGGCACTAATAAATCCTGTCTTTACATTAACCTCAACAACCTATATTTTTCCAACCGAACCATTGTTTCTTTTGCTGATGAATTTCAAAAAACCGGAGGAAAAATCCTTGTATTTGATCAGTTATATAAGTATCCCAACTGGTCAGAAGAATTAAAGCTTTGTCACGATAAGTTCCCCAATCTAAAAATTATTTTCAGTGGTTCGCCTTTAATGTTCGCCGAAGATGGTGAAACTGATCTTGATGGACGAGCTCATATATATAATCTTGCAGGTTTCACCTTTAGGGAATATCTCAACTATAAAACCGGTGAAGATTTCCAGTCATATCACTTCAGTGAAATTCTAAACAACCATGTTGAAATAGCTACCCAAATAGTTGCAAAAGTAAAACCATTGGCCTATTTTACCAATTACCTTCACCATGGTTATTACCCGTTTTTCCTGGAAAAAGGTAACTATTTAGAAAATCTCTTGAAAAACATAAACCTTGCTTTAGAAATTGATATAAGCTACCTTCAACAAATTGAACTTAAATACCTTCCCAAACTGCGCAAACTGCTTTATCTCATCGCCAGCTCGGCTCCGTTCCAGCCCAATATAAGTAAGTTGAGCAATGAAATTGAAACCAGCCGCGCCACGGTAATGAATTATCTTAAATATCTAAAACAAGCCTGTTTAATATGCTTATTATACGATGGGGATTCAAATCAAATAAATAAACCGTCACGGGTTTATCTGCAAAATCCCAATTTATTGTTTTCTGTTGCGAAAGGAGAGATAAACTCAGATGTTTTATATAAAACCTTCTTCTACAATCAGGTTGCTTATATGCACAAACTGAGTTTTTGCCGTGAAGGTGATTTTTCAGTACCAGATTACGGGACCTTCAAAATTGGAGGAAAAATAAAACACAAAGATGAAAATCAGGGAAAAATATGGCAAACCCTGGAGATGGCTGAAATTGGTAACAATAGGCAAATACCTCTATGGTTATTTGGGTTTTTATTTTAATAACCGCATTATATATAAGGAATTCAATTATTTATTTAACTGTTTAGGAGAATAGACAAATGGCAAAAGCAAAGAAGTTCATTACCTGTGATGGGAATTATGCTGCATCGCACATCGCTTATATGTTTAGCGAAGTAGCGGCAATATACCCAATCACACCTTCTTCCACCATGGCTGAGTACGTTGACGAATGGGCCGCCAATGGAAGGAAAAACATCTTCGGAGAAACTGTAAAGTTAGAGGAGATGCAATCGGAAGCCGGAGCTGCCGGAGCATTGCATGGTTCATTGCAGGCAGGCGCACTTTCTACCACTTTTACTGCATCACAGGGATTACTGCTGATGATTCCCAACATGTATAAAATTGCCGGTGAATTATTACCCGGAGTGTTTCATGTAACTGCCCGAAGCCTCGCAGCTCAAGCACTTTCAATCTTTGGCGACCATAGCGATGTAATGGCAACCCGCCAAACCGGCTTTGCAATGCTTGCTACCGGTAGTGTTCAGGAAGTAATGGACCTGGCCGGAATTGCACACCTTGCTGCTATTAAAACCAAAGTACCTTTCCTTCATTTCTTCGATGGTTTCCGTACATCTCATGAGATACAGAAAATTGAAATGATGGAACAGGATGATATCGCGGGGCTTCTCGACAAAAAAGCACTGCAAGAGTTCCGGGACAAATCATTAAATCCGGAACGTCCTGTAACCAGAGGTACAGCTCAAAACCCTGATATATATTTCCAATCACGCGAAGCTGCCAATCCATTCTATAATGCCATACCTGATGTTGTATCAAAATACATGGATGACATTTCGAAAATTACCGGCAGAAAATATCGCCCATTCGACTATTACGGTGCTCCTGATGCTGAAAATATTGTTGTGGCAATGGGTTCAGTAACCGACACCATTAAGGAAGTTATTGATCACCTTATTGAAAAAGGCGAAAAAGTTGGTTTAATTGCCGTTCACCTTTACCGTCCTTTCTCAGCAAAATATTTCTTCGAGGCATTCCCTGAAACAACCAAACGAATTGTTGTTCTTGATCGCACCAAAGAACCAGGGGCTAATGGTGATCCGCTTTATCTGGATATTGTTGAGCTTTTTAATGGTAAGAAAAATGCTCCTCTAATTGTTGGAGGACGTTATGGTCTTTCTTCAAAAGATACTACTCCGGCTCATATTCTTTCGGTTTTTGACAACCTGAAAATGCCGGAACCCAAAAACCGCTTTACCATAAGCATTGTTGATGATGTAACTTATACATCTCTTCCATTGCTTCCTGAAGTTGACTTGAGCGCTAAAGGAACATTTGCCGCTAAATTCTACGGTCTTGGTTCAGATGGTACCGTAGGGGCTAACAAAAACAGCATTAAAATTATTGGCGACAATACAGATAAATATGCTCAGGCTTATTTTGCTTACGATTCAAAAAAATCGGGAGGTATTACCATTTCTCACCTTCGTTTTGGCGACACACCAATACGTTCGCCATACCTTGTTAACACACCTGATTTTGTAGCATGTCACGTTCCTGCTTATTTAGCACATTACGATATGCTTAAAGGGCTGAAAAAAGGAGGAACCTTCCTTTTAAACAGCATTTGGGGTGTAGAAGAGACTAAAAACAAACTTCCTAACGCGGTAAAAAGGTACATGGCCGAAAATAGCATTCAGTTCTACATCATCAACGGGACTGCTATGGCTGAAGAGATAGGACTTGGCAACCGTACCAATACCATAATGCAGTCGGCATTCTTCAAAATAGCCCAGGTAATTCCCTATGATGTGGCTGTATCTCAAATGGAAAAATTCATTCAAAAATCATTCGGCAAAAAAGGTGAAGAGGTTGTAAAAATGAATTACCGTGCTGTTGAACAAGGTGGGAAGGTTATAAAAATTGAAATTCCTGCCGAATGGGCAAAATTGGGTGATGATGTAGCTACTCCCAGCGGGAAAAACATTCCTGAATTTATCAAAAATATAGCTATCCCTATGAACTCGCAAAAAGGCGACGATTTGCCGGTAAGTGCTTTCCTTGGCCGCGAAGACGGAACTTTTCCGGCTGGAACAACTGCTTACGAAAAACGTGGTATTGCAGTAAACGTACCCGAATGGCAATCTGAAAACTGCATCCAGTGTAACCAGTGTGCTTTTGTTTGTCCTCACGCTGCTATCCGTCCCTTCCTGCTCGATGAAAAAGAACTGGCCGGAGCTCCTGATGGAACTGTTGCAATTAAGCCAAACGGTAAAGGCTTTGATGGATTACAATTCCGTATTCAGGTAAGTGTACTCGATTGTACCGGTTGTGGTAACTGCGCCGAGGTTTGTCCGTCAAAAAACAAAGCATTGGTAATGAAACCACTCGAAAGCCAAATGGCAGAAACCGAGCGTTGGGATTATATTACCGAAAAGGTATCCATTAAAGATACCATCATGGCTAAAGAGATGAACGTTAAGGCTTCTCAGTTTGCTCAACCTTTATTTGAATTCTCAGGTGCTTGTGCAGGTTGTGGTGAAACCCCATATATCAAGCTGATAACTCAGTTGTTTGGTGACAGAATGATGGTTGCCAATGCAACAGGTTGTTCTTCAATTTATGGAGGATCAGCTCCGGCAACTCCATATTGCACCAACAAGGATGGACATGGTCCTGCATGGGCAAACTCGCTATTTGAGGATAACGCTGAATATGGTTTGGGTATGGCAACAGCCGTTGAAAAACTTCGCGACCGTATTGAAATTCGCATGAATGCAAGCCTCAATGAAGTTGCTCCAGCTACCAAAACTGCTTTTGAAGCATGGATTGCTGCTAAACTTGACGGATCTAAAACCCGTGAAGTATCTAACGCTGTGTTAAAAGTTCTGGAAACAGAAAAACATGCCGTTGCAAAAGAAATTCTTGAACTTAAGGATTACCTGGTTAAAAAATCGCAATGGATCTTTGGTGGTGACGGATGGGCGTATGACATTGGTTACGGAGGTTTAGACCATGTTATTGCTTCAGGTAAAGATGTTAACATCCTTGTTTTAGATACCGAAGTATATTCAAATACCGGTGGTCAGGCATCAAAATCAACACCTGTTGGTGCAGTAGCCAAATTTGCTGCTGCTGGTAAAAGAATCCGTAAAAAAGACCTTGGTTTGATGGCTACAACTTATGGCTATGTGTATGTTGCACAAGTAGCTATGGGATCGAGCCAAACCCAATATTTCAAAGCTTTGAAAGAAGCAGAAGCTTATCCGGGCCCATCACTTATTATTGCCTATGCACCATGTATTAACCATGGATTAAAGAATGGTATGGGGGCTTCTCAAAACGAAGCCAAGTTGGCCGTTGAATCAGGATACTGGCATTTGTACCGTTTCAACCCACTTTTGGAAGCCGAAGGAAAAAATCCGTTCCAATTAGATTCCAAAGAACCTGATTGGAGTAAGTTTCAAAGCTTTTTGATGAATGAAGTGCGCTACACATCACTCTTAAAAGCGTTCCCAGGCGAAGCAAAACAATTATTTGCCTCAGCTGAAGAAAATGCAAAATGGCGTTACAATACTTACCGTCGTTATGCCGAAATGATATACGCTCCTGTTGAGTAATACTTTTTTGTTAATGAAAAAAGCCGGCAGAAAAATCTGCCGGCTTTTTTATTTCTTTCGTTTTAATAGTTTAATAGTATCATATAAAAAAACCTTCAATAAGCACATAACAATCAGGCACTACTGCTACAATGGCTTGAAATTCATTTTGGGTTACGATTACTGAATAATTCTGAAGTATGGTTACTTAGTTTATAGAATTATTGCCGGTTTAACTCGACTCTGGACTGGCTGTACCAACCTCTCAGAGTACTATTTATTAGCGCCAGTTATTTTTCGTCTAGATTATTGCATCATTAATCGTTTCATCAATATCTTTAATATTAAATGGTTTGCAAAAATATTTTAGTATTAATCCAGTATTGAGGGCCTCTTGTATTTCAGTGGTTATTTCATAACCAGTTAAAATATAATATTTTCTATCAGGATATCTTTGTTTTGCATTTTTAATAAACTCTATCCCATTCATCTCCGGCATTTTCATATCACTAATTATCACCAAAACATCCAATTCTTTATCTAGTAATTCAAGGCCTTGAAATCCGTTACTTGCAACAAAAACATCATAATTTTTAGAAAAGTTTATCTCAAAAAGTCGAAGATTAATCGGCTCGTCATCCACATATAAAATTTTGGTTTTCATGATATCCTATTTTAATGGAAAAGTTAATATGACTTTTGTTCCTTTATTGACATCTGACTCAAATTCAATTTCTCCATGATGTTCTTTTACAATTGTTTGTGAAATAGATAACCCTAAGCCTGTGCCCTCTCCGGGTGCTTTTGTTGTAAAAAACGGGTCAGTAATTCTCGGCAGATATTTTTCCTCAATCCCTATCCCATCATCTATAATTTCAATAATTGCTTTTACCCCTACAATTTCCGACTTAATTATTATATTTCCTTTATCGGGTATTGCTTTAAGTGCATTTGATATTATATTTAAAAACACCTGATGCAAGCGGCCTACATTACCTTTCACTACAACAGTATCATTAATGTATTTCCTTTTTAATTTCACTTTGTCTTTTAGCTTATTGTGTAACATGGTTACACAGTTATCAATAATGGCATGTAAATCACAGGTTTCCTCGAGACTATCATTATCACGACTGAACTGATTAAGGCCTTTTACGATATTTGAGATCCGTTCAATGCCAACTTGCAAACTATTTAACAATATATCAATTTTTTCTTCATCTTTACTTCCATGTTCCTGAAAATAGCTTTCGAGGCCAACATAAACGCCCATTAAATAGTTCAATGGATTGTTTACTTCATGAGCTACTCCGGCAGTTAATATACCCAATGAAGCCATTTTTTCAGTTTGTATTAATTGTCCCTGAATTTCTTTAAGCTGTTTTAAAGCTAATTCAAGCTCTTCCCTTTGCACAGATAATTCCTTATTTCTATTTTGAAGCTCTTGATTGGTGACCTGCAAATCTTCAGTGCGTTCATTAACAATAACCTCAAGCTGTTGACTATACTCTTTCAGTTGAATTTCAAGAAGTTTGAGTTTTGTTATATCTACAACTGTAATCAAATAATGCGGCTGCTCATCAATAGTTACCGGCTGATATGACAATAAGGAATAAATATTACCTTTTATTGGATCAGAAAAGGTAATTTCATTATTAAGTACTTTCTTTTGTTTTGATATGTCGATGTGTACTTTTTGTAATGTTTCATTATTAATAACAAGCTCCATTTCAGTATCCAGTTTGCCTTTAACATCGTTTAAAGATACATTGAAACTTTCCAGATATGCACTGTTAGCAAACTTTAAACGTCTGTTGGATTCAAAAATGAGTATTGAATAAGGAACCATATCAACCATAAGCCGAAAAAGGGTTTCGCTTTCGCGAAGTTTATTTTCCAATTTTTTCTTTTCGGTTACATTTACATTTGACCACAGCATAACCTCCTGGTTATTAATTTTAAGCAGTGTTGCATACATATATAATTCTTGCTTCCTCCCATTTTTGTCAAGGGTTGAAATCTCAAAGTTTTCAACAAATCCCTTTTCTTTTAGATTATTTATGATTTCTAATTCTTTCCCTCCTAAAATCCTCATTCCTAAATCCATGGAAGTTTTTCCAATTGCATCTTCAGGTTTTATTCCCAAATCGTTGCAAAAAGCTTTATTAACAATTAAAAATTTACCGTCCATATCGGATAAGGTTGTTGATATTGGATTTGACTCAATCAGTGTTTTAAATAGTTCATTGCTTTGTCTCAATTCATTTTCAACTTCTTTTATCTGGGTCAAATCAAAAATCACGCCCCTAAAACCTATGGCTTTACCATTTTCCATAATAGGCTTTGAATATATCTGTAAAGGGAAAGTAGTGCCATCTTTCCTTTGTCCCGTATATTGATGTCCCAGTGTTGTTTCTCCGCTCAATAATTTCTTAATGTTTTCCATTACCCGTTGACGATCTTCTACAACCAGGGTTTCAAGCACATTGAGACCTTTGATTACGGCTTCTTGAGTGTAACCAAACATATCAGTACCAGCCTTATTTATATAGGTGAGTTGCCCGGTCAAATCTGCTTCATATACAGTCTGGGGTAACATGAGCAACGTCTCTTTATATTTTCTTTCACTGGCTACAAATGCTTCTTCAGCTTTAATACTATCGGTAATATCAATAATGATACTCCTGAAACCGACAGGCGCATTATTCTCTATTATTACACTCGAATAGATTTGCACAGGGAATGTTTCTCCGTTTTTTAGGCTGACAGTGTAAGGGTTTCCTGTTATTGAGCTTTTCAACACCTTTTCAATATTGGCTTTTAAAAGGTTCGTTTCAAGTAATAACGAAAATATATTAATGCCCTCGTGGAATTCTTCCTCTGAAATTTCGAATTTTTCAAACCCTGCCTTGTTCAGATAAGTGATATCTCCATTCAGTCTGATTTCAGCTACTATCTGGGGAAGCAAATCCGACATTTCTTTATATCTCTTTTCACTTTTGCTTAAGGCATTTTCAGCATCTTCTCTTTCTTTTATATCTGTCATAGCTCGCTCAAGTGCTGCCTGATTTATGGAGTTTATATGAAACCCAATAAATCCAATTAAAAAGAAAGCTACCGAATTGTCTATCAAATAGTCGACCAGCTGACTGCCATGAATTCCAATCTCATCCTGGTTTGCTAAAACAAACCATATAAGAAATCCGATACACAAAAACGAATACAAAAGTGACAGGTATTTTCCTTTTTTAATCATCAAGGGCACCATCGATAAAAATACATATACATAGGCAATTCCATCTATTCTGGCTATCGACAGGTCGTCAGAACGCATTAAAGCAAGCCAAATCACTATAATACCAATGGAGAGAATAGCATTGACCGAAAAATTATAGTAGCCTTTTATTAACAGAAATAGGGAGAGTAAATATAACAATACCCCCATAAAAATAGGAATAAGCATAAGTATATTAAGGCGACCATCAATACTACCTGTAGCCTGATTAACCATAGTTTTTATTAACACAAACAGGGTAGTGATTATTGCGGCAATTAATAGGTAAAAAACTAACCTTGCTCGTTGCTGCACAATAAAATCATAATTTTCATATCCTTTTAAGAGTCTGGGCAGTTTATTTTTTTTTTGGCTCTTTTTCATAAAACCCAATTTATTTCATTGAATTCAATTACTCAGCATAAGTTACATGTTTTTTCGAAGAAAGCAGGAAAATTCATTTAATAAAGCTCCTACAGTGTTTAAATTTATTTGATTATAGCAAGCGCAAGTGACAGAAAAACTATTTACCCAGGAGATTTCTCCCTTCGTTCGAAATGACAATCAGCTATTTATTATCTGTCGTAGTGGGCGGATTAAAACTAAGTTTTACAACAAAAATTTCCATCACGTCATTATTTTCCTTTAAACAGCTAAACCATTTCACCTTAATGAGTGTTAATAGACAAAGAGCAAATCTTTTCAATAATTAACCCGTGAGGGTAATCATCTAATCAAAGTGAGTGGGGGAATTGTTGAAAAAGAGGTTGTTATACGAACCCATATTTATTCCACAAATCCTTAAAACATATGACATGGATCTTTCAACAACTTATTTGGGTATTAAATTAAAGAACCCTGTTATAGCAGGGGCTTCCAACCTGACTTCTAATCCTGAAAAAGCACTTCTGCTTCAGGAAGCCGGAGTAGCTGCCATTGTTTACAAATCTTTATTTGAAGAACAACTTGACTTAGAAGAAGCTGAGCTTGAGGACGAACTGCATGCCTTCGATAACAGGAATGCTGAAATGCTAAATATTTATCCCAATATTAAACACTCGGGTCCCAAGGCTCACCTCTTAGCTCTAAAATCATTTAAACAAACACTTTCCATACCGGTAATTGCCAGTTTAAACTGCTATAGTAATGAAAAATGGGTTGATTTTGCCCTATTATTAGCGCAAACAGGAGTTGATGCTCTGGAACTTAATTTCTATTCTACTAATACGACAAAAGACAAAACCCCAGAAAACATAGAAATTGAACAGGTTGAGGTACTAAAAATGGTTAAACAGCAAATCAAAATACCCGTTGCCATTAAATTGAGCCCTTTTTATACCAATCCTTTAGCATTTATCCAACATCTGGATGCATCTAAAGTAGATGGGGTAGTCCTTTTTAATCGGTTTTTTCAACCCGACATAAACATATGGGAAGAATCAATGAATATGCCCTTCAATTTAAGTCAAAAAGGAGATAATAGAACTTCTCTCAGATTTATGGGTCTACTCTCAGGTGAAATAAAGGCAACCCTATGTTCCAACACAGGTATTATTGAGGGAGATGATGTTATAGCCTCTATCCTGGCAGGAGCTGACGCAGTTCAAGTGGTTAGCGCAATATACCAGCATGGGCCTAAACAAATAACTAAAATTCTTAAATCAATTGAAGAGTGGATGCAAAAAAAAGGCTACCAATCAATTTCTCAGTTTAAAGGTAAAATGTCAAAAAAGAATCTTCGTGATCCACATGCATACAAACGTGCCCAGTATGTTGATTTTTTGATTAAATCGAAAGAGTTTGATGATAAATACCCCGTAAGATAAGAGCATGATTTTTCACCATTTACACTATTATGAGTCGATAACACCTAGTAAATCAAAGAAGAATAGTGACGTAATAATAGGCCAATAAAATTTTATTCATCCCAGCACTATTGAGGGCTTATCTTGCCTAATTCATCACATCGGGCACTGCCCGATGTTTTTGCTATTGCCCCCTTAGTACCATCAAAGTACCTCATTTAGCACACACAAGAGCATTGGAGTTAACCATATTGATATTTTTTACTAATTAAAAACTATGTAGTGGAGTCATTTCGTAATGATAAAAAACAATCTCAGATGTAAAAAAAAGAGAATAAGTCCTAAAAATTCATTTTATTTGTAATAATAATATAATATCGTTTAGTTAAGCTCTTTGCCTAAGGACACTCTTTACCACTCTTTCGCCACCCGGAGTCGGCTCCTAGGTTACTTTGTGGTTATGCTGTTGCTTGATGGTGCATTTTAGGAGGCTAAGGAGTAGCCCTCTTTATGTTGGGAACATGCAATAGTGCCAAGAGAATGAATATTTATAGCCTGGATGTACCTTTTATTAAATACTTGTAAGTATAGTTTTGAGTTTTTATTTAAGAACAAATTTTTGAGATAAAATAGCTTCAATCGATTTATTACCAACAAGAAAAATTACTATGGACAAAAAGCGCGTTTATACGTTTGGAAACGGAAAAGCAGAAGGAAAAGCTGACATGAAGAACCTTCTGGGGGGCAAAGGTGCAAACCTGGCCGAGATGAACCTGATAGGCGTTCCGGTACCTCCCGGCTTTACCATTACAACAGAAGTTTGTACCGAATACAATCAAATGGGCCGCGACGGCGTTGTGAAACTTCTAAAATCAGATGTAGAAACTTCCATTGCCAATATTGAAAAACTCACCGGCACAAAATTCGGAGATGCAAACAACCCCTTGTTGGTTTCAGTTCGTTCGGGAGCCAGGGCTTCAATGCCTGGTATGATGGATACCATACTGAACCTTGGCCTTAATGATGAAGCCGTTACCGGAATCGCTAAAAAATCGGGTAACGAATGGTTTGCCTGGGATTCATACCGTAGATTTGTTCAAATGTATGGCGACGTTGTTTTGGGTCTGAAACCCGAATCAAAAGAAGAAATTGACCCCTTCGAAAAAATAATGGAAGAGGTAAAACATATAAGGAAAATTGAATTAGATACCGATTTTACCGTTGACGACTTAAAAGAACTGGTTAAACGATTTAAAGCCGCCGTAAAACAACAAACCGGCAACGATTTCCCCAGCTCCTCCTGGGATCAACTATGGGGAGCCGTCATGGCTGTTTTCGATAGCTGGGGCAACCCCCGTGCCAACTACTACCGCCGTTTGAACAATATCCCTGACGAATGGGGTACCGCTGTTAATGTACAAGCCATGGTCTTTGGTAACATGGGTAATACATCGGCTACAGGTGTTGCCTTTACACGCGATGCAGCAACAGGCGAAGACATATTTAACGGCGAATATCTTATTAACGCCCAGGGAGAAGATGTGGTAGCAGGAACCCGCACGCCTCAGGAAATCACGCGTAAAGGAAGCCTGCGTTGGGCAAAACTACAAAGTGTTTCCGAAGACGACCGAGTACAAAAATACCCCTCATTGGAAGAAACAATGCCGGTTATTTATAAACAGCTTAATGAAGTTCAGCAGAAACTCGAAGACCATTACAAGGATATGCAGGACATGGAATTTACCATTCAGGAAGGTAAATTATGGCTGCTTCAAACCCGTAACGGAAAACGTACCGGTGCTGCCATGGTTAAAATAGCTATGGATTTACTGCGCGAAAACATTATCGATGAAAAAACGGCATTGTTACGACTGGAACCTAATAAACTGGATGAATTACTTCACCCTGTGTTTGACACGGTTGCCATGCGTTCAGCTAATGTGCTGGCAAAAGGGTTGCCTGCATCTCCAGGAGCTGCTACAGGACAAATTGTTTTCTTTGCTGACGAAGCATCAAAATATGAAAACAGCCTTTTAGTGCGCATTGAAACATCTCCCGAGGATCTTGAAGGGATGAATCTGGCACGCGGAATCCTTACCGCTCGCGGTGGAATGACCTCGCATGCTGCTGTTGTAGCACGAGGAATGGGTAAATGCTGTATTTCGGGAGCTGGAGCCCTTAGAATTAATTACAAATCCCGGACTTTAACTATTGGCGATCAAACATTTCAGGAAGGCGATTGGCTTTCTCTCAACGGTACATCCGGAGAAGTATACGAAGGAAAGGTAATGACACGTCAACCCGATATGAGCGGCGACTTTGGCCTGATTATGGATTTGGCAGCAAAACACACAAAAATGGATGTTCGCACCAATGCTGATACGCCAAAAGACGCTCAAATTGCACGTGAATTTGGAGCAAAAGGAATAGGACTATGCCGTACAGAACACATGTTCTTCGAAGGAGAACGTATTAAAGCAATGCGTGAGATGATTCTTGCATCTACTACCGAAGGACGCAAACGTGCTCTGGCAAAACTCCTCCCATATCAACGCGCTGATTTTGAAGGCATTTTAGAGGCCATGGCAGGATATGGAGTTACAATTCGACTGCTCGATCCACCATTGCACGAATTTGTACCTCACCAACTCTCGACTCAAAAGGAACTGGCTACCGAAATGGGCGTTACCATTGATGTAATAAAAGCCAAGGTTGACCAACTTGAGGAGTTTAACCCAATGCTTGGACACCGGGGTTGTCGTTTGGGAAACACTTATCCTGAGATTACTGAAATGCAGACACGAGCCATCATTGAAGCATCTCTTAATTTAAAAGCAAAAGGTATTGATGCACGTCCTGAAATTATGGTGCCATTAACAGGTAGTATTAAGGAATATAAAATGCAGGCCGATATAATCAGAGCAACCGCCGAGACCGTATTTGCCGAGCGGGGTAAGAAAATTGATTACCTGTTGGGAACCATGATTGAAATTCCACGTGCAGCACTTACCGCCGATCAGATTGCAACCGAGGCCGATTTCTTTTCCTTCGGGACCAATGACCTCACCCAGATGACTTTTGGTTACTCGCGTGATGATGCCGGATCATTTCTTCCCATTTACATCGACAAAGGAATTCTGAAATTCGATCCTTTCCAGGTATTGGATCAGGAAGGAGTGGGTCAGCTTATATTGATGGGAACCCAGAAAGGACGCTCTACCAAACCCAACCTTAAAATTGGTATTTGCGGAGAACATGGTGGTGAACCTTCCTCTGTTGAATTCTGCCATAAGGCAGGAATGAACTATGTAAGCTGTTCGCCTTTCAGGGTGCCTATTGCACGCCTTGCAGCTGCACAGGCTGCTGTAAAAAACATTATTTAGCCACGTAGTTTTTTTAATTATAGCAAATATGATTGTTAAACAAGCGCTATCAATAATGCCAGACTAAACGATATCGGTATTTATTTACCTGATGGAAATGTTAAACGCAAAGGTCGCAAAGAATATGTTTTCTTAAAGGTTAGATTCCGCACTGCGTTTGGGATGACAATAAAGCACCACTCAAAAGAGATGTGGGGTTGAGGCACACCCCTCAACCTCACATCTCTTTTTCCCCTTAAAAAAGGGCGGTGTCATCCAGAGTCGCCACCCAATAAATTGGGCGAAATGTGAACATGACAGACAAAGACCATTATCGGCCCCCATTCACAACCTCACTGAGTCAACCATATGGGCGCAATAAGCAATCCCATCATGGGCTTCTCCCTTTATTATCATTGAGGAATAATGACGTACTGAATAACCATCGAAACTATAAAATCCTCTGTTAAAAGCCATCCAAATTAAGCCATGATTGTCCTGTACAACACAGTTCACCACCGAGGCATCCATCCCAAGTCGACGATCAATAAGCCTGAACTCTTGGTGTTTTAATCCATGCGCGGCTACTTGCTAAAAAAACCATAGCAGAGCATAACCACGACAAAAAACACACACATTTCTTTTCTTAAATAAACAATTCAAGGCAGTCATATAAAAGATAAGTTTCCAGAGATAAACAAATATTTGTGGTAATACCCCAACCATTCCCCGATTTTTTGCCATATTAGGTTCAATCTGATAAAGAGCTATTTGATTGGTCAGCAATAGAAAAAGTTCAATTAGAGGTTAAACCGGGCAAACAAACAAAAGTTAATCTTAACATAGAAAAGATATGGCTGGAATAATAGAAAGAAAAAATATAGACAAAATAAGTAAAGCATTAAAAAACAAAATAACAATGAACAAACACAAATTTATTCTTCTACTGTCCATTGCATGTATCAGCATCCAGGCATGTAAAAAAAACACGATGGTCTCATTAACAGAAAACTTTAATTACGGCTGGCAGTTTTATAGAAGTAGTGACACACTGAAAACTCCTCCCGCAGACGCAGTTTGGGAAACAGTCGATTTGCCACACACCCCACACCTTGAGCCCTTAACGGTAAACAACCAGTGGCAGGGTATCTGCTTTTACCAAAAGAGCTTTAATATCAACAAAACTTATCGTAACAAATTACTATCACTCCAATTTGATGCAGCCATGAATGTGGCCGAAGTGTGGGTAAACGGAAAAAAGATGGCCCTACATATGGGAGGATACCTGCCTTTCGTAATCGATTTAAATGATGTGGTTCGCCTGGACTCCATCAATACTGTGCTGGTGATGCTCGACAACCGCGATAATCCTGTTACGGGTCCCAAACCTCTTAAAATCCTGGATTTTAATATGTATGGCGGACTATATCGCAATGTAAACCTCATAGTGAAGGAAAAAATTCACCTGAGTAACCCAATCCAAACCGATGTGGTTGCTGGTGGCGGGCTGTTTTTTGCTACCACCATGGCCAATAAAAACGAGTCGCATTTTGAAATAAAAGCACACGTTCAAAATCAAACTGATAAAAAAGCAATCATAACAATAAAACACCATCTTATCGACCAATCAGGAAATGAGGTTGCTTTGCTTGAATCATCACAAACAACCGTTGATGGTCAGCAGGCAACTGAGATTGTTCAAGATGGAAGTATAAATTCACCTCAGTTGTGGTCGCCTGACTCGCCGTATCTTTACGAACTTATTACCCAGGTGTATGCAAATGGAAAACTCACCGATAAACAGACAAACAAAGTAGGACTCCGTACAGTCCGGATCACTCCTGAAGGCCTTTGGGTTAATGAAGAGAAAACATTTCTGCGTGGGGTAAACAGGCATCAGGAATACCCCTACGTAGGTTATGCAATTAGTGATGCTGCTCAATATCGTGATGCCTATAAGATAAAACAGGCAGGTTTCGACTTTGTACGAAGTTCGCATTATCCTATGTCGCCAGCCTTTCTTGATGCCTGCGATGAATTGGGGATAATGGTTCTCGATGCTATTTTGGGATGGCAATACTTTGGCAACAATGAATTTGAAAAACTGGCTCTCCGTTCGTGTCGTGAACTTATACGCCGCGATCGCAACCACCCCTGCATATTGGCATGGGAACTGTCGATAAACGAAACCGGCATGCCCACCTCTTTTACCGACAGCGCAAATATAATAGCCCATGAGGAATACCCATATAATGGAAGCTACTCGGCAGGATGGATAAAAAAACCATACGATATTTACATTGAAGCCCGCCAGCATCGTCACGGCCTCTATCCTGAAAAGCCACTATTAGTGAGTGAATATGGCGACTGGGAATACTTTGCCCAAAATGCAGGGTTCAACCAGCAAGAGTGGAAAGATCTGCTCGAAGAAGAACGAAACAGCCGTCAACCCCGCCATTCGGGCGAGAAACGCATGTTGCAGCAAACACTCAACATACAGGAAGCTCATAACGACAATTTATCCACACACGCCTTTGCCGATGCCTATTGGGTAATGTTCGACTACAACCGTGGCATGGCTCCCGACCATGAATACTCCGGAATCATGGATATTTTCAGGCTACCAAAATTCAGCTACTACTTTTTTCAAAGTCAACGCAATTTTTCAGCCAACAACACCTTTGCCCCTCCGGTGGTGTTCATTGCTTCATTCTGGCAACCTGGCGAAAGCCATAACCCAAGAGTTTACAGCAACTGCGATGAAGTTGAATTGTTTCTCGATGGTCAATCGCTTGGACGACAGAAACCCGACAACAACAAGCTAACCGCCAATTTATTACACCCTCCTTTTACCTTCGAAGCAGTATGCGATAAACCGGGCATACTAAAAGCAGTAGGATATATTGATGGAAAACCAGCCCGAGAACATTCAATTAGTACATATTCTGATCCGGCAGGCCTGACTTTATTTATCGACAAAAACGGTATTAGCCCAACCAGAAACGATGTTGTATTTATTTATGCCACGGTATGCGACCTCAATGGCAACACAAATGTCAACGACAACCGCCAAGTAACATTTACAGTGGAAGGCGCTCAGTTGATTGGTCCCTCAACTGTTCAGGCACAGGCAGGAATCGCCACCGCCGTTATCCGTACCGGTATTTCATCAGAAATCATCTCAATTACCGCCACCGCCAAAGGCCTTGAAAAGGCTACAACCAATATCCAAATCCAATAAAACCTTATCCAAATCAATAATGAAAAAAAGATACTATGATATGTAAAAAACCAAATCTACGTCTGCTCACAATAACCATAAAATTGTGCCTGACACTTTTTTGTTGGGCAGATACAGCTATTGCCCAATAAACAAAAGAACGTAATGTAACAGGGGAAATCATAGACAAAGCAATGCCCCCATGATCGGTGTAACCATTATGGTGTTTGTAACAACAATTGGTACCATAACCGATGCAAACAGATTATTCTCCATTGAGGTTCCCGAAGATAAAACCGAATTCATTTTTAGGCTATAAAACAGCCACAATTGAAATACCCCCAAATAATTTGGTGAACCATAAAACAAAAGAACTATCACTGGCTTTGGGAGATGTAATAGTGGTTGGTTATGGAACATAGCGAAAAAACGACCTTCTCAGATTAAATAATGTTTGGGACTTCACCAGCGTAGTCATCAGTAAAACCTCTACTGGTGTTTATACAGAAACAGCCGTGATCACAACATCATCAGCGAATGGTATTACCATTCATATTGATCAATCATGGAATTGATATTTTGAAGGTTAATTTAGTTCGCTTAGCTATCTGGGCGCAAACATTACCGATGATAAAAGCCTTGTTGCAGGAACATATAATATGACTGTTGATTTTATCAATAATACATGCTCATTTGTTCCTGTTGAATAAATAGATAAAAAGAATTTTACATTCAAATTTGAGCTTGGCAAAATCCTTATCACAAGTAAAGAATAGAGTAGTACTAAAGAGCTAATCTATGCATATAATATCCTATTATCTGCATATCTTTAACTTACTAAAACCAAACTATGAAATTCCGATATATCATTATAATGTTGTGTATGCTGAGCTTTCACTCTATTTCATGTAGCAACGATAACGACCCTTCATCTGAACCAAAAAATCCAGTACAAAAAGATATGAATGGCTTCGCCAAAGGTGCCGATGTGAGCTGGATAACAGAAATGGAAAGCAATGGCATGCATTTTTTCGATGCAAATGGCACTAAAACAGAATGTATGACATTAATGAAAAAGCTTGGGATGAACTCTATTCGCCTGCGTATTTGGGTTAATCCTTCTGAAGGATGGTGCAATAAAACAGACTTACTCATTAAAGCCAAACGAGCCCATGATTTAAACATGCGCGTAATGATTGACTTTCATTACAGCGACTCATGGGCCGATCCCGGTAAACAGACTAAACCGGCAGAATGGAAAGATCTTTCATTCGACGATTTGTGTACTGCTGTTTCGGATCATACAACTGAAGTATTGACAACATTAAGAAACTGGAACATTACCCCCGAATGGGTTCAGGTTGGAAATGAAACGGGCAATGGCATGTTGTGGGATGATGGAAAAGCCGACACGAATCCCTTACAATACACCAAGCTAAATAACGCTGGATATGATGCTGTAAAAGCCGTTTTCCCTGACGCAAAGGTTATTGTACATGTACAAAACGGATGGAAAACCAGTACTTTTACATGGTTGTTTAATATTCTGGAAAATAATGGCGGTAAATATGATGTTATTGGAATGTCTCTATACCCAGAAATAGAAAGTTGGCAAACATATAACGATAATATCATTAACAATATAAACGACATGATTAACCAATACAATAAAGAGGTTATGATTTGTGAAGTAGGTATGACATGGAATGAATCCCAAACCGCATATAATTTCCTATCCGACCTGGTAGCAAGAAGTAAAGAAATTGAGGGCTGTCTGGGAGTTTTTTACTGGGAACCACAAGCATATAATAGTTGGAAAGGATACCAAATGGGTGCTTTTGATGACAATGGCAAACCTACCAAAGCGCTCGATGCGTTTAAATAATCAAAATAAAGTTACAGAACAATTAATGTCGAAATACAAAATTGAACAATTATTATTATATTCGACAGTCCTTTTTAAGCAACTATAACTAACCTTATTTAATTTTTTTTAACATGACTAAAAAATTACTCCTTTCAATCTCTGTTATTTCTTCATTGTGTATAAACGCACAGAATGTTGACAAAGAGTCAGTTTCCTTCAATTACTTGAGAAACCCATTGGAAAAAACAGATACCTCTATTAAAAACTACATAGTTGAAGCTGAGGTGCCATGGCTCGAAAAAGAAAAACAAAAAGAAACAGATTACCAATTGGAACTGAAAAATGCAGAAGAGGAATATAATGAAGCTTTAGCAGAATACAATAGCAAGACGGTTGGATCCAAGTTGGCCGAAAGAGCTTTATTAGGAGACAGCAAGCCGGTAAAAAGAAGTGTTAATAAACCCACTATTATCCCACAGCCCGACTTACAAAGCATTAAATCAGCCATTGTCCTTGATGGTTATGAGCTAGGGAGCGATAACGCCTTTCTGATAAAAGTAATATATCATGACATTTATGTAGGAGCTCCAACTGACAAAGAGAGTACTCAAAACGAGGTAGTGAAAAAAGTTCGTTCTGTAACAATTAAGCAACCTGTTGAGTTTTCAGTAATAGCTCCAAATGGGAGTGTTATTTATAACGAAACTTTAAAGACATCCAATAACGATTTTGTAATCAAATCAGATGAGATCTTGTCGAAAGACTGGAATAAATACGTTAGCGGGGAATGGGATGCTTTCCTGCGATTAAAACTTATGGATTATTACACCAAGCTGTCACAGGATGTTAACGGAGCCATCAACTACAGGTTTGGTTACTCTAAGATCAACAGAGGTACGACCATTTTTATGGGAAGCGGGAAAAAATTTAGTTATGAAACCCACTTGTTGGCACTTAGAAAAGCACAAAGAGCTTATGAAGAATTGTTTACTGAAAGGGATGAAGCTATCATAAAACTTAAAGACGCAATAGAAATATGGGGAAAAGAACTTGAAGAGTCGAACCCTGCCGATAAAAAAGCAAGAATTAGTGATGAAGTAACCCAGGCACTAATTGCAAATATTATTGAAGCAAAAACTTTTATAGGAGATTATGAGGGTGCCATCGACTATTGCGATAAAATAGACATTATGGCTGATGTAAAAAAGAAATACGAGAAAAAAGTTGAAGAATTGCGAAAACTGATTAAGGACGAGAAACAAAGAAACATCAAAATTTAACTATTGATTCCGATACAATAGAACCATCGACATTTGCCCAACAATCGAAATAAATAATTATTCAATATCGAAACCGATGGTTAGAATATACATACAAGTATCAAGGAAAGTGTGCTTCTTTTTAGCACACTTTCTCATTTTCAGAAAATTGACAAAAAAAATATAACAATCGAAATATTCAATAAAGAAGACCAACTACCTTTTCTTCATCATAGTTCGCTATTGTGCGATAAAAATTAACGAATCCTAAATCAACGTAGTCAAATTTGATGATAACTTAATTGTTATTCAACAGTTATTGTACATCCATGAAAGATTCGTAACTTTGTACTTTGAATTATCATGGGGCTGACCTGGATTTGACAGCAAGGCAAAGTGGTATGTAAGCATGTCGAGCATTGAAATCACAGCTCGTTAATCCTGGATTTCAAAACTATAACTGGCGAAAATAATTACGCTCTCGCTGCTTAATCGAATTATAGTAGATTAGCATTATCCTTGCTCTAGGAGCTTGGACGAGACATTTCCCGGGTGCCATCTTCCTGAAGCGGCCCGAACCGGAAATGCTGATAAATCGGGAATAGCTTGCGGAGGGCCTCAGTCCAATAGCGAAATAAACGAGGCTAAGGAGACGTCAGGGTGTCTGTTCCCAAACGGCTCACAAAAATTAATAGCAGAATAAACATGTAGAAAGCTTATGGCTTACTTGTTTGGACCGGGGTTCGATTCCCCGCAGCTCCACAAAAAACAATAATCCGCTTAATTAGAAACATGACCTGACTTTGGCCATGTTTTTTTTATCTATCCTTAGTAACTCTCTCCCACAATTCTGTCCGCTGCCAGTTGACTCATCCGTTAAGACCTCACTGCCCCTTTTATCTTTTCTTCCACTAATTAAATTTGATTTTTAATTTTCATTTCCTTATCTTTTTATGTCGAAAACAATCAAATAGTCGAACTTGTTCCTTATGGCACTATTTGGCAATCTGGCTTTTTCTATTTTGTAACATCTATCATAAAATAAACCCGGCCCTTATGCGATTTAAAATAAGCTTTAACCAGTCCGGGAGCAAACGCAAAAAGCATCAGCGGATTCGGTAGGGTAGAAATAACAAACAAATCGGAACCACACCATGCAAATATTTGAACCTCTGACAGCAGGTTGTTATTACCACATCTATAACCATGGTGTGGGCGGACGTGATTTATTCCTTCAACCAGAAAACTACCAATATTTCCTTGGCCTGTACGACAAATACATTTCGCCAATAGCTGAAACGTATGCGTGGTGCCTGATGCCGAACCATTTTCATTTATTGGTTCGAATAACCGTTTTTACCGATTTTACCCCTGACAGGGTTCGAAACCCTGTCAGGGGTAAAATCGGTAAAAACAACAACGAATTAAAAATTGGAACCCCATCGCAACAACTTTCAAAACTCTTTAATTCCTATGCGCAAGCCTACAACAAATACCACAAAACCCGCGGAGCACTGTTCGAGCGCCCCTTCAGGCGGAAATGGATTGATAATGAAGATTACCTGCGGCGGGTTATTCTTTATATCCATAACAATCCGGTGCACCATGGTTTCTGTAAACACCCCATTGAATATCCATGGAGTAGCTATCTCTCCTGTATCTCCCCAAAAAACACCAAACTGCAACGCAATGCAGTTATCGACTGGTTCGATGGAGAAATAAACTATAAAACCGGGCACGATGAACATTTTAACAGGAAAGATATGGATGATTGGTTGGAGTTGTAAAGCGATGGTTTTATATATTGACTCAGTGGGATTACTCACTGAATTTGAAGAACGGTCCAGTGATTACTTCTATCAGTATTACAGCTAAACAAGAACATTATGAAACGTTACATCGAACAACTGATTGCCGATATTCATCAGGCCTCCTGGAACCTGAAACCACCGCACAAGCTATGGATGGAATCGGGAGCCAATCCGACCGATGAAGTGGAATTAGAGGATATGTCGTTTATTGAGGAATATATTGAAGGCGAACAGCTGCCTATTGCCGAGATAACCGGCATAGCACAAGAACAACT